>NZ_JCASIC010000007.1:0-295444 GCF_059685695.1 Telluria sp. PB2R4
GCCATCCGGGAACACTCCTTCCAAGGCATCGCACGCTCCTTTAACGGTCGTGCGACGATCATAAAAGGTGTTACCTATGTCCCTAGACAACTGTTACCTATGTCCCTGTGCCATACACCCCTGCCCACCCTACCTTCAAACGACTTTTCTGGCGCCAGTTTTCGGCGACGCGCTTTCCGCCATGCCTTCCAGGTTGTTGCGCAGCCAGCGGTGCGCTGGGCTGCGGCCGTCGCGTTCGTGCCAGAGCATGTCGAGGTGCACGGCCGGCAGCTGGAAGGGCAGTTCGCGCCACACCAGCGCATCGGTCATGCCGGTCGAGACCATCAGGTGCTTCGGCAGCACCGTGATCAGGTCCGAATTCGCCACGACCCGCCCCGCCGTAAAGAACTGGTTCACCGTCAGCAGGATGCGGCGTTCGCGCCCGATCTGGGCCAGCGCTTCGTCCACCAGGCCGTGCGCGCGGCCGGAAAAGCTCACCAGGAGGTGATTCGCCTTGCAGTAGGTGTCGAGGTCGAGCTTTTCCTTGGCCAGCGGGTGATCCTTGCGCATCACGCACACATACACGCCGGAGTACAGGCGCTCGTGGCGAATCGGCGAGCCGGTTTCATAGGACAGCTGGGCCGCCACGCCCGGGAAGAAGCCGACCGCCAGGTCGATATCGCCGCGCAGCAGCATCGGCCGCGGTTCGCGCGTGGTCAGGGGCACCATGCGGATGTTCACGCCCGGCGCTTCGCGCTCGATCGACCGCATCAGTGAAGGCAGCCACAGGGCGGCGGTGGCGTCGGCCATCGCCATCCGGAAGGTCGCCTGCGCCTTGGATACGTCGAAGGTTTCCGGCATCACGGCCGCTTCCAGCGCGGCCAGGGCCTGGCGCACGGCCGGCCACAGGGCTTCGGCGCGCGGCGTCGGCTTGACGCCGTAGGCGGTGCGGATCAGGAGTTCATCCCCGAGGCTTTCGCGCAGGCGCTTGATGGCGTTCGAGACCGCCGGCTGGGTCATCGCAAGGTGCCCGGCGGCGCGGGTCAGGTTTTGCTCGGTCATGACTGCGTCGAAAACGCGCAGCAGGTTGAGGTCAAGCGTCAGGAAGCTCATGGGAACTTATTGATGGCAATACAGGAAGTACTTCCAGTGTACCTCAAGTATTCACAGAATGCATAAGCCTCATCAGTGAACAGAATTAGATTTATATGTTGCATCGCACTATATTGTCCGCAACTGAACAATTTGCACCTTATATCCGCCTCATGTCCGCTTCCTTGACCCTACTCCAGACCGCCGTTGCAGCCGTTCCTGTCGGCCAGGTCTTTCGTGCCGCCACCGGCCTTGCGCTGCTGGGCGGCGTCGCCATGTTTTTCCGTCCGCTGCTTGTCGGTATTGGCCGCGCAGCCGTGCTGACCCTGCGTCCGCGTCCGCCAAAGGCGAATCTGGCAAAGCGCGCCTGATCCCTTCTTTCTCCATTTGAACGCGGCCTCCGATACGGACGCCGCGTTTTTTTTCGTCCGTCTTCCGGCCTCATCCGTTTCTGATTCTGCCTCTGGCGCCACAGGTTGGCGCAGCAACTTGGTGACTCTTCGTCACCGGGGTTTTCGCGTTCGGTTGATTTAACAAAGTTCACGAAAAGTCGACATGCTGCGATCGGGAGAAAGATGGCAATTCAAGAATAGACAGTGATTTTATGGAAGATAGCGGTAAATTGAGAGGATAAGCTGAATGATGGCGTTGTTGTTGAGTTTGCCGGAATCGTTGCAGGAAAACATGCTATGAGCATATCGTTGCGTGCAATTGTTGTTATGAACAGAGCATATTGATGCGTAATAGCTACGGTTCCATACAATTCACATTGTATCGCCGCTGGAAATCGAGTATTGGTTGCATCTCGGGCGCGGACAGCCCTGCCCCTGTTTTAACGGGCATGCAGGCAGGTGCGTAGTCGACGAATGCGGTCGCAGTTGTGCCTTTGGCCGAGTCTGTAATAAAGGAGAAAATTCAGGCGAGCGTGTACACCCGCCACGTGGCGGAGCTACAAAAATCGAGGAGGGAAAGAAAAAGCCGGCAGATGAGCCGGCTTTGGGATCAGGCGTCCGCCTTGGCGGCGGTGAGGCGTTCGTATTTCGCCTGTAGTTGTTCAGGCGTTTCGCGCCACTCAGGGTTCAGCGGAATGCACGCGACCGGGCACAGCACCGCGCAGGTCGGTTCGTCGAAATGGCCGACGCACTCGGTGCACTTGCTCGGTTCAATCTGGTAGAACTCGGCGCCCATCGAAATGGCGTCGTTCGGGCATTCGGGCTCGCAGACGTCGCAGTTGATGCAATCGTCGGTAATCATCAGTGCCATGGTGGTACTCGTTCCTTGCTTCAGGCCGCCGGTGCGGCTTTCATCGATGCGATCTTGGTTTGCAGCCAGCGGTCCACCGATGGGAAGACGAATTTCGAGACGTCGCCGCCCAGCATCGCGATCTCGCGCACGATGGTACCGGAGATGAACTGGTATTGGTCGGATGGGGTCAGGAACAGGGTCTCGACATCGGGAAGCAGGTAGCGGTTCATGCCCGCCATCTGGAACTCGTATTCGAAGTCGGACACGGCGCGCAGGCCGCGCACGATCACGCGGGCATCGTGCTTGCGCACGAAATCCTTCAGCAGGCCGGAAAAGCTTTCCACCTGCACGTTCGGATAATGGCCGAGCACTTCATTGGCGATTTCCAGGCGCTCTTCGAGCGAGAAGAAGGGCTTCTTGTTCTTGCTGTCGGCCACGCCGACCACCAGGCGGTCGAACAGGCCCGAGGCACGGCGCACTAAGTCTTCGTGGCCACGCGTGAGCGGATCGAAAGTACCTGGATATACGGCTACAACCATTGCGGCTCCCTTGGAAAAATCCACGCTGTCAGAACGCGCATTATGCCTGAAAATCTGGCACTTGCCCCAGGCTGGGGCGGTCTTTGCCCAATCCTTGTGCAGTTTTTGTCGTCAGCCGGCCTGGCTGTTCAACTTCAGCAGGTAGTAATAGACCATGCCGGCCTTGTCTGCGCGGATGGCATCCCAGCCGGCCAGCCAGTCGGGCACCTCGCCCTCTTCCAGCGGCAGCGTTTCGCCGGTCTCCGCATACACGAGGCCGCCTTCGTTCAGGATGGCCGGGCACAGCGGCAGGATCTGGGTGAGCAAGCCCAGCTGGTAGGGCGGATCGAGGAAGATCACGTCGAAGCGCTGGCCGCGCGCGGCGAGGTCTTTCACCAGCGCCAGCGCATCGGTGCGCAGCACCTTGACGTTGGTGGCTTTGAGCCTGTCGCGGTTGGCCTCGAGCTGGCGTGCCGCCGGGCCATGGTTGTCCACCATCGTCACCGATGCCGCGCCGCGGCTGGCCGCCTCGAAGCCGAGCGCGCCCGAGCCGGCAAACAGGTCGAGGAAGCTGGCGCCATCCAGGTCGCCGCCGAGCTGGTGCCGGATCCAGTTGAACACGGTCTCGCGCACGCGGTCCGGCGTCGGGCGCAGGCCTTCGGCGTCGAGGACCGGCAGCAGCGCGCGTTTCCAGGCGCCGCCGATGATGCGCACCTGGCGCGGCGCCATGCGCGGGGACCCGTGGGGTTTGGAGTGAGTGGACTTCTTTTGCATGGGCGGCACTATAGCATTGCGCCGCCCTGCCCGCCCTGCGTCAGCCTGGCTATTTACCCGCCGCCAGGGCCTGGAAATCGTTGATCCAGCCCTGCATGCGCTCCTGCGCGTGCTTCTTCTGCGCCGGGGTGGCAATGCGGATCGCGGTCAGGATGAACCTGGTGGTCTGGTCGACGCCGGTGTCGTAGAAGGCCTTGCGCTCGGGCGATTCAATGCGGCTGAAGAGGTCGCGCTGCATCGCCTTGATCTGGGCCGCGGCCTGCTCGCGGTTCGGTTTCTCTTGCTGGAACTTGCGCAGCAGGGTCAGGATGCGGCGCTGGCGCCACATGCGTTCTTCCAGCCAGACCTCGTTGTCGAGCGGCCTGGCGTCCATGTTCTTGCGCAGGGTCTCCTCCTGCTCGCTGTTGAAATTACCGAACCACAGCTCGAGCTGGTCCATCGCCTTCTTGAAGCGGGCACGCTTGCGCTTTTCGACGCTGCCGTCTATAAATTTCCGGCGATATTCTGCATTTTTTGAATTGAATTTGCTCTCGATATCGGCGATCTGGTCCGGTTTGATGGACAGTGCAAGGGTCGTCATCTCCGGCACGGCGTGGGCCGCCAGGCGTTCGCCACGGACGCGGATTTCCTTGTAGACGCCGATCAGGTCGGCCTGGGTCGGATTGCCGGCGAGCTGGCGCTGCATGTTGCCCAGCAGGGCAGCGTAGTCGCGCAGCTGGGTCTGGCGGTGCCACTGGAACAGCTTGTCGATGTCGCGTTTGGCGAGGTCGGCCTGGTCGCCTTCCAGGTCGGCATAGGAATCCAACCACCAATACAGTAAGGTGTCGCCCTGGTTATATGTAAAGCGTACCGAGCTGCAGCCGGCGACGAGCGCGAACAGCGCGATCAGGCACAGCGCAACGGTGCGCTGGAATAACTGGTGTGGCATGCTAGAATTTTTCATATTATCAACTTTTTAGGACAGCTTTATGAACGTTGTCATCCTCGCCGCCGGCATGGGAAAGCGCATGCAGTCCGCGCTGCCGAAAGTCTTGCATCCATTGGCGGGGAAACCGCTGTTGCGGCACGTCATCGATACCGCCCGCAGCTTGTCGTTGAGTAAATTATGCGTGATTTACGGGCATGGAGGCGCAGCGGTGCCCGAGATGCTTGCCACGCTGAGCGCCGAAACCGGGGTGACGATCGAGACCGCGCTGCAGCAGCCGCAGCTCGGTACCGGCCACGCGGTGATGCAGGCGGTGCCGCAGCTGGATGACAGCGTGCCGACCCTGGTGCTGTACGGCGACGTGCCGCTCACCAGCGCCGCCTCGCTCGGCCGCCTGGTCGAGGCCGCCGGCAAGGACAAGCTCGCCATCCTGACGGTCGAGCAGGAAAATCCCTTCGGCCTGGGCCGCATCGTGCGCGAGAACGGCAGCATCGTGCGCATCGTCGAAGAAAAAGACGCGACCGAAGCCGAACGTGCGATCCGCGAGATCAACAGCGGCATCATGTGCATTCCGACTGCCCACCTCAAGCGCTGGCTGGAATCGCTGTCCAACAACAATGCCCAGGGCGAGTACTACCTGACCGATATCGTGGCCCAGGCCGTCGCGGACGGCGTGCCGGTGGTGTCGGCCCACCCGTCGGCCGAATGGGAAGTGGCCGGCGTCAACAGCAAGGTGCAACTCGCCGAGCTCGAGCGCCGTCACCAGCTGAACATCGCCAATGCCCTGCTGGAAAAAGGCGTGACCCTGATGGATCCTGCCCGTATCGACGTGCGCGGCGAGCTGGTCTGCGGACGCGATGTCGTGATCGACGTCGGCTGCGTGTTCGAAGGCCGGGTCGAACTGCTTGATGGCGTCACGGTCGGACCGCACTGCGTGCTGGTGAATGCACGCATCGGCGCCGGGGCCAACATCAAGCCCTTCTGCCACATCGAGGATGCCGTGGTCGGCGACAAGTCGCAGATCGGCCCCTACGCGCGCCTGCGCCCGGGTACCGAGCTGGGCGAAGACGTCCATGTGGGTAACTTCGTCGAGATCAAGAACAGCCAGGTTGCCGCGCACAGCAAGGCCAACCACCTGGCCTATGTGGGCGACGCCACCGTCGGTTCGCGCGTGAACATCGGCGCCGGGACCATCACCTGCAACTACGACGGCGCGAATAAATTCCGCACGGTGATCGAGGACGACGCCTTCATCGGCAGCGACAGCCAGCTGGTGGCGCCGGTGACCGTGGGCAAGGGTGCGACCCTGGGCGCGGGCACGACCCTCACCAAGAACGCGCCGGCCGGCAAGCTGACCATCTCGCGGCCGAAGCAGTTGACCGTGGAAGGTTGGTCGCGTCCGGTGAAAACCAAGAAGTAGTCCACCGGGTATCTACAGGCTAGTCACAGGAAAAGCACAGGGTAATCACAGGCTTATCCTGTGCTTGCCGCAGTGCTCATCCACAAACTTATCCACAAGCGCTCACACCGTGATACGCGTGTCGAACTTGGCACGGTGGGTGGAAAAATAGGCTTTCACGTTGCGTACATTGGCGTGGGCGGTGAACAGGCGGTGCGCCAGGGCGTGGTAGGCCGGCATGTCCGCCACCTGCACGATCAGCACGAAGTCCGGGCCCGGGCTGACGCGGTAGCACTGCAGGACCGCGGTCTCGGCCGCCACCAGGGCTTCGAACTCGTCCATGCGCTCGGCCGCCTGCACGTCGAGCGTGATCTCGACGATGGCGCTCAGACGGGCCCCGACCTTGCCCGGGTCGACGATGGCCACCTGGCGTTCGATGACGCCGGCGTCGGTGAGCTGTTTCACCCGGCGCAAGCAGGTCGGCGGCGAGACATGTACAAGTTCAGCCAATTCGGCATTCGTATGCGATGCATCAGCCTGCAATGCATTGAGGATGCGACGATCTAGCTCGTCAAGAAGTGGTTGATGTGACATCGAGTGAAATAAAAAGTAAGAATTTGGCTGTGAATGAAAGAATATTTCATCGCTATGGACGTATGAAATAATCTGTCAAATATACGTGAATTCTGAAAGCTTATTTCATTTGAGTTGCTCTAGGATAGGTTTAATTGCAAATCATTAAACGAGGTCAAACATGTGCGGTATCGTCGGTGCAGTCGCCAAGCGCAACATCACTCCAGTCCTGATCGAGGGCTTGAAGCGCCTTGAATACCGTGGCTACGACTCCTGCGGCGTCGCGGTCCACCTGGACGGCAAGCTGACCCGTGCACGCAGCACCTCGCGCGTGGCCGAGCTCGAAGACCAGGTGCGCGACGCCCACCTGGACGGCTTCACCGGCATTGCCCACACCCGCTGGGCCACCCACGGCGCACCGGCTTCGCACAACGCCCACCCGCACTTCTCGCCAAGTGAAGACAATGCCCGCATCGCACTTGTCCACAACGGCATCATCGAGAACCACGACGAGCTGCGCGCCGAGCTGAAAGGCCTGGGCTACGAATTCACCAGCCAGACCGATACCGAAGTCATCGCCCACCTGGTCGACCACATGTACAGCGGCGACCTGTTCGACACCGTCCAGCAGGCGGTCAAGCGCCTGCACGGCGCCTACGCCATCGCCGTGTTCTCGCGCGAAGAACCGCACCGCGTGGTCGCCGCCCGCCAGGGTTCGCCGCTGATCGTCGGCGTGGGCGAGAGCGAGAACTTCGTCGCCTCGGACGCCATGGCGCTGGCCGGCACCACCAACCAGATCATCTACCTGGAAGAAGGCGACGTGGTCGACCTGCAGCTGGCGCGCTACTGGATCGTCGACAGCGAAGGACGTTCGGTCGAGCGTGAAGTGAAGACCGTGCACGCCCACACCGGCGCGGCCGAGCTGGGCCCTTACCGCCACTACATGCAGAAGGAAATCTTCGAGCAGCCGCGCGTCATCGGCGACACCCTGGAGGGTGTGACCGGCATCATGCCGGAACTGTTCGGCGACGGCGCCTATGGCGTGTTCAAGGAAATCGACCGCGTGCTGATCCTGGCCTGCGGCACCAGCTATTACGCCGGCCTGACCGCGAAGTACTGGATCGAATCCATCGCCAAGGTCCCCGTCAACGTCGAGATCGCCAGCGAATACCGTTACCGCGACAGCGTGCCGCATCCGCAGACCCTGGTGGTCACCATCTCGCAGAGCGGCGAGACCGCCGACACCCTGGCCGCGCTGAAGCATGCGCGCAGCCTCGGCATGCCGCACACGCTGACCATCTGCAATGTGTCCACCAGCGCCATGGTGCGCGAGTGCAAGCTGGCCTATATCACCCGCGCCGGCGTCGAAGTGGGAGTGGCTTCGACCAAGGCCTTCACCACCCAGCTGGCCGCGCTGTTCCTGCTGACCCTGACCTTGGCGCAAGTCAACGGCCGCCTGACCGACGAAGAAGAAGCGAACCACCTGAAGATGATGCGCCACCTGCCGGTCGCGCTGTCCTCGGTGCTGGCGCTGGAGCCGCAGATCATCGCCTGGGCCGAGGAATTCGCGCGCAAGGAAAACGCGCTGTTCCTCGGTCGCGGCATGCACTACCCGATCGCCCTCGAAGGTGCGCTCAAATTGAAAGAGATCTCGTACATCCACGCGGAAGCCTATCCGGCGGGCGAACTGAAGCATGGCCCGCTGGCGCTGGTGACCGAAGAGATGCCGGTGGTCACGATCGCCCCGAACGATGCGCTGCTGGAAAAGCTGAAGTCGAACATGCAGGAAGTGCGTGCGCGTGGCGGCCAGCTCTTCGTGTTTGCCGACGTCGACTCGCGCATCACCTCGGGTGACGGCGTGCACGTGATCCGCCTGCCGGAGCACTATGGCGACCTGTCGCCGATTTTGCACGTCGCGGCACTGCAGCTGCTGGCGTATCACACGGCGCTGGCGCGGGGGACGGATGTGGACAAGCCGCGTAATTTGGCGAAATCGGTGACGGTGGAGTAAAGCCGCATCGGCCCCCCCGGCGAGGGGGCTGAACGACATCCGGGCCCAAGGTCGATCGTGCCGACAGTTCAGGCGGAGAGCCCGCCCGATTGCGTGACGCACCAACCGGCGCCGTCAGGCCAGCATCTCCAGCGCGAGAGCGATACCCTGACCGCCGCCGATGCATAAGGTCACCACGCCACGTTTCAGCCCGTCTCGCCGCATCGAGTGCAGCAAGCGGGTAGTGAGCACGGCGCCGCTGGCTCCGATCGGGTGACCGTGCGCGATGGCGCCGCCCTCGACGTTGACGCGCTCCTCTGGAAAGCCCAGTTCACGCAAGCAGGCCAGGGTGATGGCAGCGAAGGCCTCGTTGATCTCGACCCGGTCGACCTGGTCGATGCGCCAGTCGGCACGCTGCAAGGCTTGACGCACGGCCGGAACCGGACCCAGTCCGAACATGCCCGGCTCCACCGCGCCAATGCCGTACGAAACCAGCCGCGCCAGCGGCGTCACACGCATGCGTTCGGCCCACTGCCGCTCGGCGACGATCATCGCGGCAGCCCCGGAGTTCAGTCCGGGCGCACTGCCGGCGGTAATGCTGCCATCCTTACGGAACGCCGGCTTGAGCTTGGCGAGCGACTCGGCCGTGGTATCGGGCCGGTTGTGCTCATCCTTGTCGAACAGGATGGGGCCTTTGCGGCCTGGCACCTCGACTGCGGCAATCTCGTCCACAAAACGGCCGGCCTCCTGCGCGGCGGCAAAGCGCTGCTGCGAGCGCAGCGCCCACCGATCCTGGTCCTCGCGCGACAGGTTCGCCTTCCGCACCAGGTCTTCCGTATGCCAGCCGGAATGCTGTCCCGAGAAAGCATCGTTCAAGCCGTCATACAGCATGCTGTCGAATAGGGTGACATCGCCCATGCGTGCCCCCCACCGGCCCTGTGCCAGCAGATAGGGCGCCCGGTCCATGTTTTCCATTCCGCCGGCGATGGCGCAATCGATCATGCCGGCCCAGACTTCCAGTGCCGCGCTCACCACGCCTTGCGCGCCGGAACCGCAGACGCGGTTGACGGTCAACGCCGGCACCTCGACCGGCAGGCCGGCGGCAATGCCGGCCTGGCGCGCCGGGTTCATCTTGACGCCGGCCTGGATCACGTTGCCCATCACCAGCGCCTGGACCTTGTCTGTGGGCAGTCCCGCGCGCGCCAGGACGGCGCGGATGGCCGTCGCACCCAGCTCGGGCGCGGGAACTTCTTTCAGACTGCCGCCGTAGGTACCGATGGCGGTACGAACGGGATGACAGATGACGACTTCTCTAGGATTCATGACATATCTCCTTGGATCGTTTTGATACCGAATACATGGGTGTGTGGCACGCCGGCGCGCGCATCAGGTACGCGTACCTTGTTCCGCCAGGGTGGCGTGCTCGGGCCGCATAGTGGGCCGGGTTAATTGCTCCAACCTGGCGATGCCCACCGGCTCTTCGGCCAGCAAGGGCACCACCGCATAGCGGCGCGCATGCTGCGTGGCCACCGCCGTGATGTGGGCATGCTCGTTGAGGGCGCGCTGGCGCAATAGTGGCGAGCGTAGACTCGCTGCGCTCAAGCTGTTGTTGATAATCCATGCCCACGGTTCAATACCTGCGCGGCGCAGGTCTGCCTGCAAGCCGGCGGCCTCCAGCACCGGCGTGGTCTCGGCAAGGGTCACGATGAGCACCTTGGTTTGCGCCGGATCCTGTAGCTGCATCATGGGCGTGGTGAAGTGGACTTGAGTACCCGTCATCTGGCGCTTCACCTCCCTGTGATATGCGCCGGTTGCGTCCAGCAGCAACAGGGTATGGCCGGTGGGGGCCGTGTCCATCACCACGAACTTCCGGCTGGCCTCCCGTATCGCACGCGAGAAGGCCTGAAAAACGGCAATCTCCTCGGTGCAGGGCGAGCGCAGATCCTCGGCCAGCAGTGCCCGCCCGCCCGCATCGAGTTTCTTGCCCCTGGCCTCCATGATTTCTCTTCGATATCGCTCCGTCTCCACCCGTGGGTCGATGCGGCTGACGCTCAGTTGCGCCAGCGAGCCGCTGAGCGTTTCGGCCAGGTGAGCGGCAGGATCGGACGTGGTTAGAAGAACTGGATGGCCTCGCTCGGCCAGCGCCACCGCGATGGCAGCGGCAATGGTTGTCTTGCCCACGCCACCCTTTCCCATCAACATAATCAGACCATGCCCGTTCTCGGCAAGCTCATCTACCAGCACCGATAGTGCTGGCATGGCGATGGTGGACATCGGCGCCAGCGCCGACGACTCGATGCAGTGATCGGCCCGCAGCAGCCGGCGCAAGGCGTCCAGGCCGACCAGGTTGAACGGCATGAGCGGAATCCGGTCTTGCGGAAGCGCCCGCAGTCCCGCGGGCAGCGCCGCCAAGGCCTTCTGCTCGCGTTGCACGATGGCTGCTGCCAGCGGGTCGGATGCGGCTTCGCTCTCGGGCATCACGCCGTTAATGACGAGGTATTGTTGTGTCAGGCCGAGGGCGGCCAGCTCATCGTGCGTGCGGGCTGCTTCGCGCAGGGTCGTGTCTTGAGCCAGCGCCACCAGGATCAAGCGACTGCGCGTCGCATCGGTCAGCGCGCTTACGGCCGCGTGATAGCGGTCGCGCTGCTTGTCGAGTCCGGCGAGCGGCCCCAGGCAGGAGGCATCGCCCTGGCCATGCTGCAAAAATGCATCCCATGCACCGGGCAATTGCAACAAGCGAATGGTGTGCCCGGTGGGCGCCGTATCGAACACGATATGGTCGTAGTCCTGGCGCAGCTGGTCGTCGGTGAGCAAGGCGGTAAATTCGTCGAACGCGGCGATCTCGGTGGTGCAGGCACCCGAGAGTTGTTCCTCCATGGATTTGACGACCGCATCTGGCAGGACGTGGCGCACTGGTCCGACGATTCTGTCGCGATACAACTGGACGGCAGCCTGAGGATCGATCTCCATGGCACTGAGACCGGGAACCGCGGGGATGGGCGTCACCCGGTTGCCGATCAGGATATCGAACACCTGACCTATGTTGGAGGCCGGATCGGTACTGACCAACAAGACGCGCCGGCCCTGGTCCGCCAGCAGCACGGCATGGGCGCAGGCTAGCGAGGTTTTTCCTACGCCCCCTTTGCCCGTAAAAAACATGAACGAGGGAGGATGGTCGAGAAAATGCAAGGTGCGCAGCACGTCAGGATTCCTCAGCAGGTTTTCCGCTGTCGTAGCAGGGTCGGCACGCATGGTGGTGGCAACACGAGGCAGGTGGGAACCGATGCGATTGTCATTACCTGTTCCCGTCGCAAAAACAATGCACCTGAACTGGCCAGAGAACAAGCACAAAACGATGTCCCTACATTTTTTTGCAAGTAGTTTGATCTCGTGCAGATTAGTGCGAAAACGCCCTCACATTTATTTGGCCACTATCATCGCCATTGACGACGCGACCGGGTCGTTTTTGTTGATGACATGTTCTCGAGCGTACAGAAACCAAATAGTTTCATGCCTAACATGTTTTAAAATTGACAACACCAGGCGCCGCGCTTGACGCGGCTTCTGGCGGGTTGACTGGAATTTGCCAACAAAGCATCTACGCTACAGGTACCGGGCACGTCGTCGCGCCTGCCTGGATAGCACCGTGTCGGGAGCGTTGTGCTTCCGCATGTTAAGCTGCATAACTATGACAAGGGCAGGACCATGAACGCGCTAGTGAAAACCGGCATCGCCGGACTCGACGAGGTACTGCACGGCGGGATTCCCCGCAATAACAACCTGATCGTGGAAGGGCCGCCCGGCTCGGGCAAGACCACGCTTGGGCTCGGCTTCATCTACCACGGTGCCCTCGAATGTGACGAGCCAGGCGCCATCGTGTCCTTCGAACTGGATCCCGCCAAGCTGCTGCGCGACGCCGCCGGCTTCAACTGGGACCTGCAGGGCATGATCGACCAGGGCAAGATCAAGATCATCCAGACCAGCCCCGCCGTCCTGCTCAGCGAGTTCCGCAGCGAGGATGGCGCCTTCGCCGCGTCGCTCATCGAGATGGGCGCCAAGCGCCTGCTGATCGACGGCCTGACCCCGCTGCGCCTGTTTGCGGAAGTCAACGACATTCCCTTCCGGGAAGATGTCCACCTGCTGATCGAGGGCCTGACCCGCCTGGGCGTGACCACCATGGTCACGGCCGAGCGCGACGACAGCATGAGCGGCGTGACGGCGCACGAGCGCTTCGTCTTCGACACCATCATCTCGCTCACGCGCGAGGAGTCGCGGCGGCGCGCCACCCGCCGCCTGACTGTGACCAAGTCGCGCGGCCAGGACTTTATCGGCGGCAGCCACACCATGCGCATCGAGCCGGAGGTGGGCGTGCACGTGTACCGCCGCGCCCAGTCGCGTCCGGTCTCCTCGCCCGAGCAGCCGACCTCGGAAGAGCGCCTGTCGACCGGTTCGCCGGCCATCGACAAGATGATGGACGGCGGCATCTACAAAGGCTCGGTGACCTTGGTGAGCGGCATTTCCGGTACCGGCAAGACCGTGTTGAGCGTCCAGTTCCTGACCAATGCCATCGCCTCCGGGCGCAAGGGACTGTTGGTGAGCCTGGACGAGCACCCGCGCCAGCTGATCCGCAATGCCAAGTCGCTCGGCTTCGACCTGCAAGCGCTGATCGACGAGGGCAAGCTGTTCGTCCATTACGAGTCGCCGCTCGAACTGGAACTGGACGTGCACTTCGATCGCATCGTCAAGCTGGTCGAAGAGCATCAGATCGAGTGCGTCGTGTTCGACTCGATTGCCGTCTATGAAATGACCAGCCGCAATGAGGTCGCCGACTACCTGTACGCGCTGGCGAGTTTCTTCAAGAACCGCCTGGCAACGACCCTGTTCAACTACGAGAGTCCGGAACTGCTGGGTGTGTCGCAGATCAGCGAGGAACTCAAGGGCTCGCATCTGGTCGACAACATCATCCTGCTCAACTACGTGGAGATTTCCACCGTGCTCAGGCGGGCGCTGGCGGTGCCGAAGGTACGCGGCAGCCGCAACCGGCAGGTGACGCGCGAATACACGATCGGCGTGGGCGGACTATTGCTGCTGGACGAAAGCAACAGCGATACCCCGGCCGTGCCGCAGCTGCCGTTCTCGTCCTACTACGGCCTGCTGTCGCGCTCGCCATCGCGCCAGAGCCCGGCAGTCGAGGAAGCCCTGGCCAATGGCCAGCCGCTGCCCGACTCGGCGCGTCTTCCGGCTGAACCCAAGCAGTGATCAAGGTAGAACTGCCGAACAACCCGCCAGTCGACTGGGACGACTGGCACAAGCCGCTACGGCAGTTCACCGAGGCGACCGGCCTCGTCACGTCGGCCTACGACACCGCGGGCGTGCGCCGCATCGGTCCCCTGGCCGGCTCGCGCCTGGCCAAGCTGCTGGCGGAGCGCTCGCGCCTGTGGGCCGAGGACGGTCCGGGCACCGGGCTCGAGCGACGCCTGGTGCAGCGTGTATGTGATCAGGGCAGCGCTGCGTCGGAACAGTTCGAGGGTTTTCGCGTCTGTTCCCAGCCCTTGCTGCTGCGTGGTCAGGTCTACGGGGTGCTGGTGTTCGGCTGGCGCTTTGCCGACTTCAGCTCGCCGCTGGCCTGCGAGCGCATCGCCAAGCAGATCGGTCTGCCCGGCCACCTGCTGTGGAACGAGGCGCGCCTCGATGCGCCGGTGTCCGACCAGCGCATGAGTACCTACGCGGCCCTGCTTGGAACGCTGTCGAGTACGCTCGACCGCCAGCGGGAAACCATCGACGACCTGACCCGGGTCAATCGCTCGCGTGAGCTGTTCCTGGCCACGGTGTCGCACGAAATGCGTACGCCGCTGTCGGCGTTATCGATGCGCATCGAACTGATGCTGCGCACGATTCCCGATTTGCCCCCGGCCGCGGTGAGCGGACTCGAAGCGATGCGCGTGCACGTGCGCCAGGAAGCCGGCATGGTCGACGACCTGATCGACGCGGCACGCACCCTCACCGGGCAGATGTCGATCACGCGTGCGCCCGCGGTGCTGGGCCAGATCCTGCGTGACGCCATCTCGACGGTGGAAACCCATGCCCACGCCAAGCGGATCCGGATGCAGGTCACCCCGAGCGACTACGGCGACCACATCCGTTTCGAGGCCGATGGACAGCGCCTGCAGCAGGTGGTCTGGAACCTGCTGATCAATGCCGTGAAATTCACCCCGCCCGACGGCGTCATCCGCATCGGGATCCGGCGCCTCGACGGCATGGTCGAGATCGACATCACCGACTCCGGCCAGGGTATCGAAGCGGACGAATTGCCCCACGTATTCGGCGCGTTCAAACTGCAGCAGCACGATAACGCCACCGGCCTGGGGCTGGGCCTGTATATCGCGCGCCGTATCGTCGAATTGCATGGCGGTACACTCAGCGCCAGCAGCCAAGGCCGCGGCCAGGGAGCGACCTTCGCTATCCGCTTGCCTGTCTGATCAAAATTGTAACAATCTGTGTATCTCTTCCGTTCTCTCGACTGAATGCGTTGCGCTGACGGGAGATCGGCTTTTAATGTTGAGCCTGCCTCGCTTGTAGAGTGAATCGCGGTGATATCGCCATCCGCGAAGTTGCACTAAAGACTTTTAACCTTAGGCAAGTGCGTGCATTTTTGCCAGATCTGTACGCTTCCTGCAGGCGCACGGAAGCCGGAATTCGGTTGACTTCCCAATTGAACAAACTTATCTTAATTTCATCGCTGAGCAGCCAAAAGCAGTGCTCGTTTGATAATTTTCAATTCTTGCGGTGACGTGGAGAGGCACTGTGACTTCTCCCGGGAAAGCGTTTGCGCGACGTTCAATAACACCCTGTTGCCGCCTTTGATGAACCCGATGGCCGGGCCGCCGCCTCCTGGTGGAACCTGGCACTGACGCTCGCCGCGTCGTGCCGTCTGGCCGGTCCAATGGAGGACGCATGAATGTCTTAATGGTAGGTGCAGGCAATGCAGGATGCGCGCTCGGCGCGATCCTGGCACAGGATGGGCACCGGGTCGCCTTGCTGAAAACCTCGCACTCGCTGCACGACCAGAATTTCGAGACCGTGCGCGAGACCCGCACAATCAAGCTGATCAGCAATCCCAAAGGCGGCGAAACCAGCACCGCGTCGATCGCACTGGCCACCCGCGACGTCGAGGAAGCCTTCGCGGTCACGCCGGACGTCATCTACATCACCACCCAGACCCAATGCCATGCCGAGATCGCCGCGCTGATCGGCCCCTACCTGAAGGCGCACCAGCTGGTGCTGCTGGCGCCCGGCTATATGGGCTCCTGCTACTTCCTGCCCTACCAGCAAAACGAAGGCTTCCTGCTGGCGGAAGGTGAAAGCCTGCCCTATGACGCGCGCATCGTCGAGCCGGGCGTCGTCAATGTACTGTTTCGCAACACGCGCAATGCCCTGGCCTTCCTGCCGCGCGAGCGCGCCGCCGAAGGGCTGGAACGCGCCGCCCGTTTGTTCCCGACCTATGTCGCGACGCGCAGCAACGTGGTCGAGTCCGCGATGCACAATCCGAACCTGATCGTGCATACCATCGGCACCCTGCTGTCGGCCAGCCGCATCGAACATTCGGAAGGCGAATTCTGGATGTACCGCGAAGCTTTCACGCCCTCGGTGCTGAATCTGCTGTACAAGCTCGATGCCGAAAAGAACGCGGTCATCGCAGCCACCGGCGGCAAGCCCTCGCCTTATTTTGACGAATGCAAGTTCCGCAACGAAGAAGACCTGTCCCAGCCTTCGATCTCCGTGTTCCGCCGCTATGCGCGCGAGGGCGGGCCGAAGGGTCCGGCAACGCTGCAAACGCGCTTCATCACCGAAGACGTACCGATGGGCCTGGCGCTGCTGTCCTCCATCGGCCGCCTGATGGGCGTGCCGACGCCGACTGCCGACGCGCTGACCGTCATCGCCAGCGGCTTGCTGGACCGCGATTTCGGGGCGGAAGCACGGACCCTGGAAAAGCTCGGCCTCGGCGACAAGTCGCCTGACGAGTTCAAGCGCGTGCTGAACGGGTGAGGCCATGACGATCCACGACCTGCTTGCCAAACCCTATTACGCCTGGCGCCGCTATATTCCGAGCCGGGTGCTGTACCACCCCGACTTCTTCAGCGTGCAGGACATGCTGTCGCAGGACCGGTCCGCCGTTGCTGCGCAGGCCCGGCAGCGTCTGCGCACGATCCTGGTCCACGCACTGGAACACGTGCCGCATTACGGCCGCACGGTCAAACTGAGCGTCGAGGAGGCAAAGAACGAGCCCGTGCACGAGGTGCTGGCCGCCTTCCCCTACCTGTCGAAAGAAGAAGTGATGTCGCAACAGCGCGACTTCCTCGACCGCCGGCTCGATCCGGAAAAGCTGATGTATGCGACCAGCGGCGGCTCGTCCGGTCAAGGCATCGGCCTGTGGCGCACCAAGCGCCTGGCCGACATCGAAAAAGCCTTTTTCACGCACGAATGGGGCAAGCTCGGCTTTTCCTTCGACAAGTCGCGCATCCTGCGCATCGGCGCCGATGCCCGCCGCCTGGTGCACGAAGAACCTGTGCGCGTGGTCGGCAATCGCCTGATGCTGTCGCCCTATCACGTGCACGGACAGCACAAGGCGGCCATCATCGAGGCCATCCAGCGCTTCCAGCCCGAATACGTGCATGGCTACCCAAGTTCCGTGACGGCGCTGGCCGAGCTGGTCGACGCCAGCGAGCTCGACGTGCAGGTCAAGGCGGTGCTGCTGGCGTCCGAACCGGCGACGCCGGCCCAGCTCGCATCGATCCGCCGGCTGTTCCGCTCGCCGGTGTCGCTGAACTACGGATTATCGGAGCGCACCAACCTGGCTTTCCTGCAGATGGACGACAACGGTACCTCGGACTACCAGTTCCAGCCGCTGTATGGCTGGAACGAAAACCGCATGGACGGCGACCGTCCGGAAATCGTCGGCACTTCGCTGTGGAACGACGTCATGCCGCTGATCCGCTACCGGACCAACGACTACGGCCTGATCGATGCGGAGGGGCGTTGTGCGGGCATCGATGGCCGCGGTCACGAATACCTGGTCGACCGCAGCGGCAAGCGTATTCCGGGGCTGTCGATCGTCATCGACGAGGTGACCTGGGATTTCGTGCGCCTGTACCAGGTGCGCCAAAAGAAGGCAGGTGAGATTACGCTGGCGGTGGTGCCGCGCCACGGCAGCCTGAACGACGAACAGCGCGCTTTCGTGCTGGACGCCCAGCAGCGCCGCTGGGGCGGTTTCTTCGACATCTCGCTGCAGGAAGAAAACGATATTCCGCTGGCGCCGAATGGCAAGCGCAAGCTGGTGGTGAATTCGCTGAACGTCTGACCCAAGGTGCTTCCCCGGCGGTTCATGCCGGGGGACGTACCAGGGCTGCGCTGCGGAGCACCGGGTCTTCATTGCTGATGCAGAGGATCGGCGCGCCGCGCTCGAGTGCGTAGTGCCTTGCCAGCGCAAGGCTCGTCATGTAGGGCACGGCGCCGCAGCTTCCACTGCCGAGACCGATGCGAACGATGTCGTCCGCTGCATCGACCTGCGGCAGCGTCGGCGCGCTCAGGCCCATCAGTTCGAGCACGCGGTTGGCGCGGTGCGCGGTGTCGGAAACGACCATCGCGATTTGCGACAGCTCGATGGCGCTGGCCTTGCCGAGCTGCGTTGCCATGTCCACCAGCAGCGTGGAATCGACCCGACGTGCATCGTCGGCAGAACTGTCGCGGCGGCGTTCGTCGACAAGTCCTAATAAAGTGAACTCGGCACCGGAGGCTTGCGCCTGTCCCAGGTCAGTCAAGAGCAGCCCCGCAGCGCCCTCGCCCGGGATCTGGCCTCGCGCCTGTGCCGACGAGGTAAACAGCATCCCACCCGCTGCCAACTGGTCGACGCTTTCCTGGCCGATCAGGGAAGCGCAGGCAAGGACGAGCGCCACCACCGTGGTGCTGTTTGGCGACGCTGGAGGCATCAGCTGTGCAAGCGTGGCGGTGGGGGTCGCAGCATCATGTTCTATCGCGTCTGGTATCGCGATACTGGCATCTGGCCAGCCATACAGGCTGACAGTGTGCTTGAGCCACATCGTGACGGCACGCCGGACTTCCACGGTCCAGTCATGCGGCAGCAGCAGCCGGAGTTGCAGCACTGGCGGCGGTCCTTCGACAGGTAAGAGCTCGCCAGCCGCCTGACTGGCGAGTTCGCTCACCACACCGGTCGCCAGTGTCAGCGCGCGCCATTGTTCTTCGCTGAAGCGCTGCTGTAGTCCCTGGCTGGACAGCCATTGCGCGATCTCGTCCTGCAGCGCTTCATTGAGCGCATCGTCGCTGCGTGCGGTCATCACCGGGAAGCCGTTGTCATCGACTAGCTCCTCGTCGAGGTCGGCACGCGCAGCGTTGTCCTCGATGGCGCTGGCGAGTTCCTCGACTGATGTGCCGTGCGGTGAGTGCAGCGCCGTTCCTACGATTGCCAGCACCGGTGTAATTGTGGCCGTTTCTGTTCGCGGTGTGGACGTGGCAGGCTTGGAGGTACTGGCGGGAAGGGATGCGGCACGGGCGATTATCGCTTTGTGGCTACCCCAAAAGGCTGCCAGCATACCCAGGGGCAAAATAAGTAGTGACAGTACCAAGTCGCCTGTTCCCGGTTGGTGATCGGTGATATGCCAATAACCGATGACGATCGTCCAGCAGACGATAAAAGTGGTGATGACGATCGCGCCAATGGTGAGCCATTCCCTGATCTGGCGGGGTGGTGTCGCTGTGGTGGAAGTCACGGTCGTGGATGTCATGTTCGTCGCTCAGAGTTTGTCGATGGTGGCCTGCTGTCCTGCGATCAGGACGGCGCCGCATGCGGTTTTGTCGCCGTGGCGCGCTGCTGGTTTGCCGTCGATGATCAGGGTGGAGTCACCGCTGATGATCGGGTTGGAGCCGTGCTTTGGGCAGACGGTTTTGTCGCCGATGCGGGCGATGCCTTTGCCGCCGGTGTCGCTGTGAGGGGAGGCTTCGATGACGGAGCCTCCGTGGGACGTCTTGTCGCCGAGAGTGATCAGTGGACCAGCCATTTCTTCTCCTATAGCTGCGCTGTTTTTTGGGTAGTTCCGATAACACGCTATTTAGTCCTGAGTGCCATCCCGCTGCCATATGGTTTTCCCATAGGCTGAGCCCAATTCAGGGAATGAATCCCCAACTTTGAAATGCCGACGCGAGCCAGGTAATGCCGGCGTGAAATAAAAACCACTGAGGTCGCAAATTTCGCCGGATTCAAAGCGTCGTTGGAGGGCAGCTGGCTGGTCCGGCTCGGTATCGATTTGTTCAAACTCCCCTTCTACCAGCTCCACGTAACACCACTTTGAAGGTGCTGAGGTGAAGGCGTTTCGTGCCACTAAACTGGGAGCTAGCACTGGAGTATGGGATTTGGCAAAATAGGAATCGCCGAGTAGTTCAGGCGCATCCGGGTTCTTCTGAACGAATTTAAGCATCGCATCTCCGTCCACCCATAGCTTCGATCTGCCGACAGTGGCCAACGCTCGCTTACCTAGATCATTGAAGATCGAACACTCCCGAAGCTTTCCAATTTCGTTACCGTCCCAGGCGAACTGAAGTGAGCCGTCAGGATGGTCCGTAGAGATATATACGCCGGTTTTTGGTGGTACTTTTCCAGTTTCAGCAATTATATTTTCCTGGATTTTAAGTTTTGGAAAATTAGCGAATTGAGATGCGTGGCTCATCCATGTTACGGTAAGTCCGAAATCAGTCCAGCGTCCAGCTCGATCAAAAGTATTCAATGTCTTATCAATGTACATTGCGTAAAGCACAGTTGATTCAAGCATTTCATCAAATTTCTTTTGCTCCGTAGATGTCATCCATTGCAGCGAGAACTCCTGCATTCCACGTGCACACTGGTTCGCACCAGTAATGCTAAAAATGTTCGATTGTCTATTCGCCATATCTTTTGTTACAGAAAGGCCGAAGTCTGCCAGAAATGACCAAGCATTATTAGACCAATTTTCGCTCGTATCTCGATCCCCCCAACGCTCATCACGTAGGAACCGATCTCTGCCGTCGATACGACTCTTATCTAATACTGAGTCGGCATAATCTTGAAGTTGATGTACACGTTCGTAGAGTCCTTTCAAATAGTCGAAAGACGCGAAATGGTAAAGCAAGGCAGCTTGTTTTTTATGATATAAGCTTAAAGTCATCGTTGAGGTCATATAAATTCCAGAAGTGGTTGTTGATTTATCGATTCAACGATGTGAATTGGCCGGGTAGAGCGGGAATGCCGATTTTGTCCATCAGGCCCACACCGTTAAAATCGGTATATCCCCAGCCGGTTTCAAACGGACCGCGAATATTAGGATGATTTATCTTTTCACGAATTTCCAAATATTGTGCCTTCTCAGGGTCTGTAAGCTTATAGTAATCAGCTTGGCTGATCGATTCACGCGTGATGTTTTTTGCGGTTGCGCTTTTCTTATAGAAGCGCATGGTGTCATTGCGTAAATCTGCCCTGTCCAGTTTAAAGACTATCTGTTCCCACCCACCTTCTAAATGCCTGTCGCTAACTCCTGGTTTTGTCTGGCTCGAGGCCTCACCCCGCCATACTTTTAACGTCTCTCCAGGCTTCACATCGTAGACAACAAACTGCCCATTGACGTTCCAGTCCGGCCACACGGCTAGATATTTTCGCCAAGCGGCCCTTGGGTCAGGCGAATTCTGTATGTCGTTGAATACTTTCTCGCTGATCCAGCAGTCGCTCATTGCACGGCTATTTGGAGATAAAATTCGAATAAGCCGTGCAGGCCCTTTGATTTCAGCAGTGGCGAGTTTGTGAAATGATTCAACATTCGTGGCGGTCAACGGTGGCCAGCCATCCTTGACAGCATCTTCAACAAGTTGCTTAGAATCCTCATAGTAGGCGCTTGGCCAACGCTTATTCATGTCGTTGTTGAGCCAATTTGGACATGCATTTGGCCGCTGCATTAAGGTTACTGCAGTTGCCTCCGGCAACGCACCACGGTAATGAATATTTTTCAGATTAACGATCGCGCGTCTGCTTAGGGCTGCTTCCCCTTCTATCCGCAAAATAATTTTGTCGAATATCGCATCGATAGTCAGGCTTACCTTGGCTATCCCCTCGTTTGCTTTAGAGCGTACCCACAGAACCTGTTCAAGCGCTTGGTTCGCACGCTTTCCAACCACGGGGATATCTTCGACTTTAAGAACTAGTTGACGGAGCGTGCCAATAGATGAATCAAAGGCCTTTAACAGCTCTGCGGAATTTACTTTCGACCTTACTGTTTTTAGTTCTTTCGCGAGCCAGTTAAACACTTCATCGATTTTGTGGTTGCGTAGATATTTTTGAAACGCTTGCCTGCGCAGCAGCGTTATAACCCACGTCAGCGCCCCATCCACGGCTGTAGCAACTGCGTTTCCACCCGCGCGACGTACAAAAGCAAAGAACACTTTCAGTACGCCTTTGACGAAAGATCCCAAGAAGGGAATAAGGCCAATCAATGTCAAGGCAAGCGCCACCCAAGCCCAGGTATCGGATGCGTCCTGCCGCAGTTTTTTGCAATTTGCGATCAAGTCACGTACGTCACAGATCTGATCCACAAGCGGGATCATCGAGATCGCTGCGTCGACGACAATTTGTCCAGTCGAGCGGTTGTCATTGAAGTCGCCCTGCACCGCTTGCCAAAACCACTCCCATGGATTCGAACTAACTTCCTCTTCGGTAGGTTGTTGATTCGTTGTCCATGCAAGTGCGTTGCGCATCTGCGTCGGATTTATCTCGGACATGCATCACTCCAGCAAGGACAGGCGATGAGAATCACCCAAGCAGCTTCTGCAAGGGATCGTGCGGCTTTTCTTCCTTCGGCTTTCGCGGCTTGTAGACGACCTTTTTTACCGGCTTGTTGTCGACATTCTCATGACGCGCTTTTCCATCGTGGTCCAGCGTCCCTGTCAGGACTGGCCCCTTGTCGAAATGGATTTCGTACTCCACTTCCGGAATACCTTCCCCAGCCTGTGCGTCGAGGTAGTTAAGTGAGATGAAGTTGCTTGCCTCTGCGCTTAGCTCGCCCGGCAAGTTCTGCAGGTTGGCAGTCTGGCGACCGCCTTTATCAAACACATGCTGCCCCCCCTTCACCGAAAACGTCCCCGGACACGCAAACGTAATATCCCCACCCTCCAGCGTGATCGACGACTCCCCCGCCTGCAGCACGATCTTTTCCTTCGCCTTGATCTCGATGCAGTCGTTCACCGAAATCACCGTAATCTCCTTGTCCGCCAGGATTTCCAGCCCATCGGTATGCGCCTGCAGTGACACCGGCCCATTCGCCGCGATCGCCTGGATGCCGCCTGAATGCGTAAACAAGCTGGTCGCCTCGCCGGATACGGACGAAAACGTATGCCCCGCCGTCATGTGCAGATCCGACTGCGTGGTCCAGTGCAGGTGCTTGCCTGCATAGAGCACGGTCGATGCCGGCGTCGCCCAGTTGATGCTGGCGGCCGAATCCATCAGCACGATGGGTGACCCGAACTTTTCCACAGGCTGCGACGAATCCAGCTCACGCGAACCCGGCTTCGCCTTGAGTGCCGCCTGCCCATTCACCGAGCCCTCGTACTTCCCTTTCGCCTCCGGATCGATCCGCTCGATGAACGCTTCTTGCGCCTTCAATGCGTCCTTGCTGAACAAGGCCTGCTGCTGCGACGCCGCTTCCCCGAGCCTGGCCGACAATTCGGCAGCGCTCCTGAACTGCGCCACCGCCTCCGCCACATCCATCTGCGTCGAGCTGACGCTGGCTCCCTGCGCAGGCCGCGCACGTGTCGACAGCAGCACACCTTCCCCACCGCGGATCACCGCCCAGGCATCGGTGCGCAGCTCGAAACCACTGCCGCGATAAGCGCCGCGCTGCGACGTACCCGGCTCCTGATGAATCAAGTACCCAAGATTGAGCTGGGTCGCCCCGGTACTTGTCGCCAGCCGCGTGCGCAGCTGCCCGGTCGTGTCGTCGATCTGCCACTGGTTGTAGCCGCTGCCGTCGAAGTTACGGGTGTGGATGCCGGACAGGACCCCCGCATGGTTGGCGCCCGAATCCACGCCAGCCGGGAACGGCGGCAGGTCCGCTCCGTTGTACAGCTGCGCCACGATGACTGGCCGGTCGATATCACCTTCGATGAAGTCGACCAGCACCTCGGTGCCGATGCGCGGCGTGAACACCGTCCCCCAGTTCGGCCCCGCCAGCGCCTCAGCCACGCGCACCCACGTGCCGGACGTCTCATTGCCCGGTGCGCAGCCTCGGTCATCGGTGTTGTGCGCCATGCCGCCCGCATTCGGACGTGCACCGCGCTGCCAGGCGAATTGCACCCGCACCTGGTGATCGCGGTTAGTGGTCGACACGGCATCCGCCAGGCCGACCACCAGGGCGCACTGCGGCCCCGGCGCCGTGGTCCGGTGCGGCGCTGCCGTCAAGCGTGGTACCAGTGGCACGACCTCGCGTACGCAGCAGAACACGTTGCGATACGTGCCATCTTCGACACCGGACAAAACAGCTCCCGCGATCCCGGTCTGGAAGTTGTTGCGTCCCTCGTGCCGCACCGACAGCAGCTTGAAGACGTTGTCACCTTCGGGATAACGCTCGTGCTGGGTCAAGGTAAACGCATGTCCGGCCGCCAGCCTGCGCACCGCGCCGCTGCCCTCGAATACTTTGTTCTCCAGTTCGAGCGCCTGCAGCATCAGCTCACTGTGCGTATCGGCTGCACTGCGTTCGGTCGCAATCCGTTCACCGCTGCCATCGTAGACATGCAGCGGCGGCAGCTCCCCCGCATCCAGGTGGCTGGCCTGCTCGTAGGCGGGCGCCAGCAGCTGCGCCGGGTCCCAGCTGCTGATCGTGACGGTATTCGCCTGCACACTGCGGCGCGCCCGGAAGCCGTCGATCGCATCATCAAGCTCGGTCGCGCGCACGCCATGGAAGCGGATGACTTCTCCGCCCGGCGTGGACGGCGCCACGGCCCTGCTGTCGAACACCACCAGCCGGTGCTTCGCCTGTCCATGCCCGCTGTCGTCGGCATCTCCCGCCTGCGCGTGCTCGAAGCGCCAATTCAGTCCTTCCGACGCCAGCAGGCGCGTGAAGAACGCCAGGTCGCTTTCGCGGTATTGCGTGCAGATAGCGCGCGCCAGCAGTTCCTGCGTGATGTCGAAGTCAAAACGGACCTGTGGATAATCCGCGAGTAATTCACAGACGATCTCGCGGACGTTCTTGTCCTGGAAGATGTAGCTGTCCCGCCGCAGCGCCAGCATGGACAGCGCCGGTTCCAGATGCAGGCGGTAGCGCGCCGCGCCACCATCCGCCCCCAGCCACGCAGCCGCCGTGCACAGGCCGTGCCACATGCGCCGCGTACCGTCCGGCTGCAGCAGGCCGATGCTGAGTTCTTCGCCGAGAAACAGCGCCAGGTCGAGATCGGTCGAGGTGCTGAGTGCATCGACGTCGAAGGCGAACAGTTCGTTGACGGCCTCTACCCCAGTAAACCCTTCGGCGACCAGCGATTCGGGCAGGCCGCTATCCTGGGCCGTGGCCAGCGTGATGAGCCGCGCATGCTGGCTCAGCCCCGTACCGAACACGCCCAGGGCGGCGCCAAGTGCAGCAAATTCGCCTGCAAAGTCGGGCTTCATGCGGCCACGGCCAGCAGCTCCAGCCGCAGTTCCTTCATGCCGGCCGGGACGTAGATCGAGATCGACTGCGCCTTGAGCATGCGCTCGTACATCGGTCCCTTGGCTTCAAGGACGAAGTAGCAGGTCTCGGGGCGCACCGGCACTGCAGCCGGCAGCTGCGGCGCATACTGCAGCCGCACGCCAGGAAGCGCCGACAGCACGAATTTCTCGACGTCGTCGGGTGCACCGACCTTGAAGCGCAGCGGCACCACGTCCACCAGCTCCACCGCGGGAATGGCGGCGGACACCGCGATATAGAACGTGGTGCGCTCGTCGATCTTGTCCGAGTCGAGCGCGCCGAGGTGATAGGACGGCCGCACCTCGCTGAGCGCGATCGCGAAGTACTTTGAGGAGATCACCGTGTCCAGCAGCTCGCGGATGATCGCGTGCAGCTTGGCGAAGCCCGGCCCCGGATCGTTGTGCTGGTAGGGCGGCAGGTCGGAAAGAAGCCAGCTTTTCGAAAACGTCATCAGGCCGCCGGCGACGTCAAGCAAGCGCTCGTACAGGCGCTCCGGGTGCAGGCTCGGATGGCTGAAGTGGTGGGTCAGCGTCGCATAGGCCGAACTGGCGGTGTGCAGCAGCCAGAACGAGGACATGTCGCCCGAGCGGAACTCCACCACGTTGCGGCTCGGCTCGCGCTGGTGGCCGTACAGGGCGGCGGTCTTGGCCTGCAGCGCATCCAGCAGGCGGCGCAGCTGCTGGAACAGCACCGGCGCCGCGCCCACCGACAACGTCGGCGGCACGAAGCTCTCGTCCATCTCGAAGCCGCCGGTGGAGGCGCGCCGCAGCCGCAGCAGCGGGAAGTGGATGTAGGAGTCGCGCGGCTCGGCTTCCGATACCAGCCGCACCGCCTTTTTCAGGTAGGCCAGCTGCACCGGTGCGGCCTGCGTGTACAGGTCGGGGGCCTCCAGGTTCGCCTGCACGAAGCGCGCGGTGTTGCTGGCCTGCCCAGGCGGCGTGAAGTTGCCGGTGAATGGTTTCATGCCGGGCAAGGCGATGTAATAGGTGATGGCCTGCGTCGACGGCGGCAGCAGGCTCAGGTCCACGGATTCCGGCAGCGCGTCGATTTCCGGCGCGTCGACCAGCTCGCCATCCTGGAAGCGCACCGTCAGCGTCGTCAAGCGCAGCATGCTGTTGACCAGCGCTTCGCGATCGACCTGCAGGCTGTCGACACCCCAGGCATACGGGTGCACTGCCTTGATGCTCTTGTGGAGACACTGCTCGTGGTAGTGATCTTGCCGCTGGAAGTGTTGTGGACGCAATAACAGGCCTTCGCCCCAAAGGACTTTGCTGGTCATGTTCTGCCTTTGCTGAAGTTTTTCTAAAATTTCGCGGAACCTATCCCGAGAAACCATAACAACCGGAAAGGGTTGCCCATGTGAAGTTGATCAAACGTTGGCACTGCGTGGCATGGCAACATCGAATTTCGTTTTTTGCCAACCACACGGCCGGGCACAGGGAGAGTTCGATGAAGGGATACACGCCAGGCTTGTTCGACCGGCTGCTGGGTGTGCCGGGCCGCACGACGGGCCATGCTGCCGGCAGAAGCGCCAGCAACTGCATGGCGCAGCGGATGACGATGGAAGAACTGAAGGACACCGTGGCGCGCGATCTCGAAGCCCTGCTCAACACGCGCTCCTGCATTCCAGAAGATTCGCTCAAGGACTACCCGGAGTGCAGCCGCTCGATGGTCACCTACGGCCTGGGCGATTTCGCCGACCTCTGCCTCTCGAGTCCGAGCGACCGCGCCGCCATCTGCGCCAGCATCGAACAGACCATCGGCTGCCACGAGCCGCGCCTGCGCAAGGTGCGCGCCCGGCTGGACATGGGGGGCGAGTCGGTGAACCGCCTGAATTTCTCGATCACGGCCGTGCTGGTGGCCAGCGTGTCGCAGGAGCCGGTCAATTTCGACGCCGTCCTGACGCCGTCGACCCTGCAGTACAGCATCAGCAAGGCCGGCAAGGCCGCGCGCGCGGCGCCGATGGGAGTGTGAGATGGAACAGATGCTGCCCTACTACGAAAGCGAGCTTGGCTACCTGCGCCGCGACCTGCGCGAGTTCGCCGAACGCTATCCACGCATCGCCGGACGCCTCCTGATCAGCGGCGAGGTCTGCGAAGACCCGCACACCGAGCGCATGATCGAATCCTTCGCACTGCTCAACGCGCGCATTGCCAAGCGTCTCGACGACGACTACCCCGAGTTCACCGAAGCGCTGTTCGAGGTGCTGTATCCGCACTACCTGCGTCCCTTTCCCTCGTGCTCGATCGCGCGCATGGACTTCGGCGGCGCGGCCAAGCAGCCGGGTGTCAGCGTGATCGCGCGCGGCACCCAGCTCAATACGCGCGCCGTGCGCGGCGGGGCCTGCACCTTCCGCACGGTCTACCCGGTCACGGTGGCGCCGCTGGCAATCAGCCGCGCGGCCTTTTCCGCCGTGATCGACGCGCCCGACGCGGTGCGCATGCCGGGCACGGCCTCGTCCAGCATCAGCCTCACGCTGTCGTGCAGCGGCGAGCAGGGCACAATCACCCAACTCGCCCAGCTCGACCTGCCAATGCTGCGTGTCTTCATCGACGGCGAACCCTCGTTCTGCGCCGCCCTGCGCGACGCCCTCTTCATGCGCAGCGTCGCCGCGTATGTCGAGGCCGGCGACAGCGGCCGCTGGACCCAGCTTCCCGCGATCCCCGTGCTGCCGGCCGGCTTCGACGAAGACGAAGCGCTGATCGACTTCCCGGCCCGCTCGCACGCCGCCTACCGCCTGCTGACCGAGTACTTCTGCTTCCCCGAGAAATTCAACTTCTTCGACATCGACCTGCGCGCGCTGGCCGCCCATGCGCCCCGTGGTGCGCGCACCCTGACCCTGCACCTGGCGCTGTCCGGGCTGCGCGCCGACTCGAACCTGGCACGCATGCTCGGCACCCTGTCCACCAACAACGTGCTGCTGGGCTGTACGCCGGTGATCAACCTGTTCCACCGGCGCGGCGAACCGATCCGCGTCACGCACCTCAGTAGCAGCTATCCGGTGCTGGCCGATGCACGCCGCGCCTTCGCCTACGAGATCTACGCGATCGAATCCCTGAACCTGGTCCGCCAGACGCCGCAGGGCGAGACGCTGGTGCAGTTCCGGCCCTTCTATGCGCTGAAGCACGCGCAAACACCGGAAGACGCCGGCCACTACTACGCGGTGCGGCGCGATGCCGCCGTGGCGGAGAAGAGCCCCGGTTTCGAGACCCAGGTATCGATCGTCGACATCGACTTCGACCCGGCCGAAGTGGAGACCGACACCCTCAACATCGAGCTCACCTGCACCAACCGCGACCTGCCATCCACCCTGAGTTATGGCCAGCCGGGCGGCGACCTGTCCCTCGAAGGCGGCTCGAGCTTGCGCATGATTTCCTTCCTGCGCAAGCCTACTGCCTCGTATCGTTTTGCCAGCGGACGCGGGGCCCACTGGCGCCTGATCTCGCACCTGGCGCTGAACCACCTGTCGCTGGCCGATGGCGGCGTCGACGCCTTTCGCGAGATGCTGTCGCTGTACGACCTGCCGCGTTCCGCGTCCTCGCAGCGCCAGATCGGCGGCATCAGGGCGATCGCCCAGCGTGCCACTACCGCGTGGCTGTCCGGGAATCCGTTCACCTGCCTGGTGCGCGGTGTCGAGGTACGCCTGAGCATCGACGAAGAAGCTTTCGTGGGTAGCGGCATCCATGCGTTTGCCCAGGTCGTCGAGCGTTTCCTGGCCCTGTACGTGCACGCCAACAGCTTCACCCAGCTGGTGATCGCGTCGAGCAAAACCGGAGAAGACTTATTGACATGCCAGCCCCGCAGCGGCGATTCGAGCCTGCTGTAATCGAGCGCCTGTTCCGCGAGCCCTACCGCTTCGAGTACGTGCAGGCGGTGCGCGTGCTCGAGTTGTGGCTGCGCCGCCGCGGCAAGCCCGCGCGCGGGCTCGTCACCCGGTACCTGCGCTTCCAGAACTCGGTCTCGCTCGGCTTCCCGGCCAGCCAGCTCGAAGCGGTGCAGGCCGAGCCGCGCGACATCGCCACGCAGCCGGCGGCGCTGGCCGCGGCGCTGGACGAAGGCACACTGCGCCTGGTGCGCCTGACGCCCTCGTTCATGGGCCTGCTGGGCGGCCAGGGCGTGCTGCCCCTGCATTACACCGAACGCATCGCCGAGCACCAGTACCAGGAAAAAGGCGAGCCTGAAGCCGAAGGCGCACGTGCGTTCCTGGACAGCTTTTCGAACCGTACGCTGGCGCTGTTCTATGAAGCCTGGCGCAAGTACCGCCTGGCCCAGCAATACCAGCTCGACGGCCACGACGCCTTCCTGCCCCTGCTCCTGAGCCTGGCCGGCCTGGGCAACGGCACGTTGCGGGGGCGCCTGGCCGGCAGCGAGGATGGCGCGGTGCTGGACGAGTCGATCGCCTACTTTGCCGGGTCGATGCGCCAGCGGCCGGCATCGAGCGTGCAGCTGGCGCGGGTGCTGTCGGAATATTTTGGCCAGCGCATCAATGCCGAGCAGTTCGTCGGCTGCTGGTACGCGGTGCCGCCGGAGCAGCAGACCATCCTCGGCAGCGACAAGGCGGTGCTCGGCGCAAGCGCCATCGCCGGCGCGCGCGTCTGGCAGCGCGACCTGCGCCTGCGGCTGGTGGTGGGGCCGCTGGACCGGGCCGGTTTCAACGATTTCCTGCCGGGCGGCCCGGCCGCGCGCGCCGTGCGCAGCATGCTGGCGATGTTCACCGGGCTGTCGCTCGAATACGAAGTGGAGCTGGTGCTGCTTGCGGCCGATGTGCGCAACGTGCGCCTGGAGGGCGATGAGGGCCGGCTGGGCTGGGATGCCTACCTGGTCGAGGGATTGCAGACCGAAGACCGGCGCGACGTGCGCTATGAGCTAAATTTTTAGTGATAGTTAGCAGTAGAAATGTCGCATGAGATGATCTTGAAGCTGGTTGAACGCGTGGGCGGGAGACCCGCCCACCCTACGAAAGACGTCCCAGCTCCCGCTCCAGGTCCAACCGCAGCATGGCGGCGGTGGGCGTGAGCCCGCGGTCGCCCGGCGTGTAGAAAATGCCGGGCAAGACACCGTCTTCTTCCAGCTGGGGCAGCAGGTCGCTCATCAGCTCGTCCAGCGGAAAGGCGTGCGGCTCGTAACCGTCCCATTCGTATTCCGCGCACAGGTCGGCGAATTCGCTGGCAGGCCACATGGCGAATACCAGGGTGCCGTCGTCGGTCTTGGCCAGCGCCCAGCCGTCGCGGTACAGCCCCCAGACCTCGTTGGTTTCCGCCACCTGCTGCACGAAGCGCGCGTAGCGCTGCCGGGTGGGCAGGGTGACCACGTCCGCCAGCTGCTGCGCGCCGAGCTTGATTGCTGAAAGTGTCTGCTCGCTCAAGGTATCACCGCCAGAAAATGTCCGTCCTGGCGAGGATACGCCGGATCGGGAATCGGCGGCGCAGGGATAAGATGGCGTCTTGTCCACAAGAATTGCGACCTCAATGTCCCTTGACCTGTTGCCCTTCAGCCGCATGGCCGGCCTGTTCTTCGTCACCGCCATTGCCGAGCTGCTCGGCTGCTACCTGCCGCTGCTGTGGCTGACCGGGAAGGGATCCGCCTGGCTGCTGCTGCCGGCGGCGCTCAGCCTGGCGGCCTTCGTCTGGCTCCTGACCCTGCACCCGGCCGCCAGCGGCCGTGTCTATGCCAGCTACGGCGCGGTGTACATCGCCACCGCGCTGGCCTGGCTGTGGGTAGTGGACGGCATCAAGCCGGTGTGGAGCGACTACGCCGGCGTGGCGCTGGCGCTGCTGGGGGCGGCTTTCATCGCATTTGGCCAGCGCCAGGCTTGAAGGCTTACGCTGCCAGCTTCGCCAGCAGCTCCTGTACCACGTCCAGCTGCACCGGTTTGGTCAGGTGCTGGTCGAAGCCGGCCTCGTTCGACTTGCGGCGGTCGCTCTCCGCGCCCCAGCCGGTCAGCGCCACCAGGGTGATGTCTTCCAGACCCGCGATCCGGCGTATCGCGCGCGCGGTATCGTAGCCGTCCATGCCGGGCATGCCGATGTCGAGGAAAGCCACCTGCGGCCGGAACGCCTGGGCGACCGCCAATGCTTCCATGCCGCCGTGCGCCACCCGGGTGAGGTAGCCGCAGGCTTCCAGGATCATCGACAGCGTGGTCGCCGCGTCGACGTTGTCGTCCACCACCAGGATCCGCGTTTCCCCTGGCGCCGCGTCGGCGGCGTCCGGGGCGGACGGCGCGGGCGCATCGCGGGCGCCGGCGGCCAGCGGCAGGCGCACGGTGAACACGCTGCCGGCGTTCGCTCCGGCGCTCGCGCCCACCACCGACCCGCCATGCATTTCCACCAGGCGGCGCACCAGCGACAGGCCGATGCCCAGCCCACCCTGTGCGCGTTCCAGGTGGTGCCCGACCTGGCTGAACATCTCGAACACCGTGGACAGCGCTTCCTGCGGAATGCCGACGCCGTTGTCCGATACGTCGATCACGGCTTCGGCGCCGTCGATGCGCAGCGACAGGCCGATGCGCCCGCCGCGAGGAGTGTACTTGGCCGCGTTGTTGAGCAGGTTGGCCACCACCTGGGCGATGCGGGTGACGTCGACCTCGGCCGGCACCGCGCGCTCGGGCATCTGCACCGACAGCGCGTGCTTCCCGGTCTCGATCAGCGGCAGGCTGGTCTCGACGGCGTTCGACAGCACATTGCGCAGGTCGGCGTGCTCCTTCTTGAGTTCCAGCTTGCCGCCGCTGATGCGGGCGATGTCGAGCAGGTCGTCGATCAGGTGCACCATGTGGCTGACCTGGCGCTCCATCATCTCGCGCACCCGTCCCACCGAGGCGGCGTTGTCGCCCTGCAGGCGCATGACCGACAGGCCGCTGCGGATCGGCGCCAGCGGATTACGCAGCTCGTGCGCCAGCGTGGCCAGGAATTCGGTCTTGCGCTGGTCCGCTTCGGCCAGGTCCCTGGCCAGCTTGACCAGGGTCGCCTCGGACTGCTTGCGCGCCGTGATGTCGCTGAACAGCAGCGCCACCCGGCGGCTAGCCGGCCCGCCGAGGCGGTTGGCATAGACATCGAACCAGCGGCCCATGGCCGGCGCCTCGTTCTCGAAACGCACCGGTTCGCCGGTCCGGGCAACCCGGCCGTAGGTCTCGAACCAGAAGTCGTCGAGGGTCGGGATCATCTCCCTGGCGGTTTTGCCCACCGCGTCGCGCAGTCCGGTGTGGACCTCGAACATGGGGTTCATCTCCAGGAAGCGGTAGTCCACTGGATGGTCCTGCGCGTCGAAGATCATCTCGAAGATGCAGAAGCCCTGGTCGACCGACTCGAACAGGGTGCGGTAGCGCTCCTCGCTGGCGCGCAGCTTCTCGGCCGCGCGCCGGCTTTCGGTGGTATCGACCACGATCGCCACCAGTCCCTGGAACTCGCCGTTCGGGCCGCGCAGCGCGTTGACGCTGCTGGTGGCCGGCAGGATGCTGCCGTCGGGGCGCAGGTACTCCTTGTCGATCACCACGCCCGATTCGCCGGCGCGCAGCAGCTGCACGGCCTCCAGGGTGACCGGTACCGATGCCGGGGCCGTGACGTCGAGGACGCTGGCGCCCAGCAGTTCCGATTCGGTGCGCGCCACCATCTCGCAGTACTTCTGGTTGACCAGGGTGATGCGGCCCTCGGTGTCCATCTGCACCACACCGGTGGCGGCCTGGCGGACGATTTTCTGGAAGCGTTCGCGGCTTTCGTACAGTTCCATTTCCGCCAGCTTGCGGTCGGTGACGTCGATGCCGTGCACCAGGATTCCCTTGATCGGGCCGTCGGGGTCGCGCAGCGGCATGTAGACCTGGTCGACGAAGCGCCGCTCCAGCGGGGCTCCCGGCTGGCGCTGCAGCATCACCGGCACGTCGGTGCCGAACACCGGCTCGCCGCTGCGGTATACCCCGTCCAGCAGTTCGATGAAGCCCTGGCCGGCGATCTCGGGAAGCGCTTCCAGCAAGGGCAAGCCGATCGAGGAGCGGCCGCCGACCAGCTGCAGGTAGCGCTCGTTGACCAGTTCGAACACGTGATCGGGACCGGTGAACACGCACATGAAGGCCGGGGCCTGGCGGAACACGTCTTCCATCAGCTGGTTGGCGGTGCGCAGCTCGCGCATCAGGCGTTCGCGCTCGGCCTCGGCCATGACCTGGTCGGTGATGTCGCGCGAGGCCGCCAGCAGGCCCTTCTCGCCGGCACGGGTGACCGTGACGTCCCACCATTTGAGCGTGCCGGCTGCGGTCGGGCAGGGGGCGCGCAGGCGGGCGATGCCGTCCGTACGCGCCGTCGCCATCGCCGCCTCGATCGCGGCCCGGCTCTCTTCCGGCCATAGCGCGGGCCAGGGCTGGCCAAGCACGGTGTCGATACTGGCGAGTTCCAGGATGCGCATGCCGTTGCCGTTCAGCGCGACGACGCGGCCATCCGAGTCGAGCAATTTGATGCAATCGGGGCTGGCTTCGAAGAGTTGTTGGCCGAGTGAGGCCGGGTTGAACGCCTGGATGGCGTCGCTGCTGTCCTGCATGGGGAAATCCTTGTTAGGTCCGGGCAGTATATCTGTATGCTTTTCTGCGCGTCGCCAAATTCGTCAGTTTGTCACACAACTGTTATGAAAACGTCACAAGGGAGTCATGTTCGCTGCCTACCATGCTCTGACTTTTCCACACAACTAACAGGACCATCCGTGAACAAGCCGACCGACCTCGCCCGCATCCCTGTCGACCATGACGACATCGATACGAACGTTTCGTCGAATGAACACTTCAGCACCGTCCTCGAAGCCCGCCTGAGCCGCCGCAGCCTGCTGCGCGGGGGCGCCGCATCGGCTGCCACCGCCCTGCTGGGCGCCATCGGCCTGAGCGGCTGCGGCGGCTCCGACAACGACGGCGCGACCCTGCCGACCCCGCCGGTGAACACCACCCCGCCGCCGGCGCCGGAAAAGCTGCTCGGCTTTACGGCCGTCTCGAAGAGCCTGGCCGACACGGTAGTCGTCCCCGCCGGCTACACCGCCAGCGTGCTGTACGCCATGGGCGACCCGCTGACCGCCGCCACCCCGGCGTTCAAGAACGACGGCACCGACACCGACCACGAGAACCGCGCCGGCGACCAGCACGACGGCATGGAATTCTTCCCGCTCTCCGCCACCGGCGCCGCATCCACCACGGCGACCGACCGCGGCCTGCTGGCGATGAACCACGAAGCCACCATCGACGAGAAGCTGTCGGCATTCTTCCTGCACCCGAACGGCGGCACCATGTCGCTGCCGCGCCCGGCGGCGGAAGTGGACAAGGAGATGGCGCTGCACGGCCTGTCGGTGGCCGAAGTGCGCCTGAGCGGCGGCAAGTGGGCCTATGTGAAGGACGCGAGCTTCAACCGCCGCGTGCACCAGCAGACCGACATCGAGATCTCCGGCCCGGTGCGCGGCAATGCCCTGGTGGTCACCAAATACTCGACCGGCGGCACGAAGATTCGCGGCACCCTGAACAACTGCGGCACCGGCAAGACCCCGTGGAACACCTACCTGTCGGGCGAAGAGAACTGGGCCGGCTATTTCACCCGCGCAGCAACGGATGATGCCGCGCGCGGCGACAAGAGCGTGGTCGCGCTCAAGCGCTATGGCCGCGACCAGGGCGCCGCGTCGCGCCACGGCTGGGAAACCGGCGGACTCGATGATAAGTACGCACGATGGAACATCAGCAAAAAGGGCGCCTCGATCGACGGCAGCGACGACTACCGCAACGAGATGAACGGCATGGGCTACATCGTCGAGATGGACGCCTACGACAAGACCAGGTCGATCAAGAAGCGCACCGCGCTGGGCCGCTACGCCCACGAGAGCGCCGTGTTCGGCAAGCCGGTTGTCGGCCAGCCGCTGGCGGTGTACATGGGCGACGACTCGCGCAACGAGTACATCTACAAGTTCGTCTCGACCGCCGTCTGGGCTGCCGCCGACGCGACGGCCACGGACCGCATCGCCATCGGCGACAAGTACCTCGACAGCGGCAAGCTGTACGTCGCGAAATTCAATGCCGACGGTTCCGGCCAGTGGATCGAGTTGTCGATCTCGAATCCGGCGATCGCCGCCTATGCCGCCTACAAGTTCGCCGACCAGGCCGACGTGCTGGTCAACGCACGCCTGGCGGGCGACGCCGTGGGCGCGACCAAGATGGACCGTCCGGAATGGTGCTCGGTCCATCCTGGCACCGGCGAAATCTACTTCACGCTGACCAACAACAGCAACCGCCGCGTCGAGCCGAGCGGCGCGAGCCAGGCCGCGCCGGACGCCGCCAACCCGCGCGTCTATACCGACATGAAGGGCAGCACCGCGCAGGCGGGCAACCCGAACGGCCACGTCATCCGCGTCAAGGAAGGCAGCGCGGGTTCGACCTCGAGCAGCTTCACCTGGGACGTCTACCTGTTCGGCGCCGAATCCGGCGCGGATGCCGCCAAGGTCAACCTGTCCGGCCTCAGCGCCGACCAGGACTTCTCGAGCCCGGACGGCCTGGCGTTCAGCGCCTCGACCGGCATCTGCTGGATCCAGACCGACGACGGCGCCTACACCGACGTCACCAACAACATGATGCTGGCCGGCGTGCCGGGCCGCGTGGGCGATGGCAAGAAGCTCACGCTGAACCATCCGCGCGCCAACGGCACCACCCTCAGCGTCGACACCTACGTCGGCGCGGCCGCGACCGCGGACACGCTCAAGCGCTTCCTGGTCGGCCCGGTCGGCTCTGAGATTACCGGCATCGCCGAGACCCCGGACGGCAAGGCGCTGTTCGTGAACATCCAGCACCCGGGTGAAAGCACGGCGGCGGCCAACATCGGCGACCCGAGCAAATACACCAGCCAGTGGCCGTCGAACGCCGGCTACGGCGCCGGTAAGCGCCCACGCTCGGCGACCATCGTGATCACCAAGAACGACGGGGGCAGGATCGGCACCTGAGTAGCACCTGAGTAGCAAGATCTCCATCCTTTGGGGCTGGACGTCCACACGTCCCGCCCCTTTTTTCGTCCATCGCAAGGAGCGTGAGCGCCAGACATGCCAGCATCGGGGATGCGCCAATCAAGACGCAGGAGCTTGCCATGACCGTCACGCTGTCCACCTATCTCCGCATCACGCGCGCCAGTGCGCTGTTCGACATCGTCGTCGTCGGGCCCTTCGCCACGCCCTGGACCTTCTCGCTGCTCTACCCGCAGCTCACCGCGCTGAACATCCGGCTGGGCGGCGCACCGCTGGCGCACTTCGCCCAGATCCACATCCTGATCACCTGCCTGATGGGCAGCCTGGTCCTGCTGTGGTCCGTGCGGCGCCTGCTGGAACCGAGCCTGGCGCTCGGGCGCTACGACGGCGCCGGACGCTTCCTGTTCGCGTCCTGGATGGTGTGGGCGCTGGCCCAGGGCGGTCTGCCGCTGGTGTGGCTGTTCCTGGTGCCGGAACTGCTGTGGGGCGTGGCGCAATTGTGGCCGGTGGGGCCAGCGAAAGCGGCCCGGCGCAGCAACGGGTCCGGCCTGAAACTGGTACGCGCTTCCTGACGCGCTCTCAAGGCAGCAATACCTGGCGCGCCGCCTCCACCAGCGCCGTTCCCATGCGTTCCAGCCGCGGCGGCTGGACGCGCCAGGCGTGCCAGTACAGCGGCACGTCCACGTAGAGCGCGGGCGCCAGGTCCACCAGCCTGCCATCCGCCAGCATCGCGCCGCACTGCTCCATCGGCAGCATGCCGTAGCCCATGCCGATCGCGATCGCCGCGACGTACGGATCGCTGGCCGGCACGTAGTGGAACGGATAGGCCCCTTCCGGCAGGCCGAAGTGCTTCAGCAAGAAGGCCGACTGCAGCGAGTCCTTGCGGTCGAACACCACCACCGGGGCGCGGCGCGCGGTCTCGCGGTTGAAGCCGCCGGCGAACCACGCCTGCGCAAACGCCTCGGAGGCGACCATCCGGTAGCGCATTCGGCCGAGCAGGCTGGCCGTGCAGCCATGCATCGGCGTCGCTTCGCCCGCCACGCAGGCCACGACCCGGCCCTGCGCCAAGAGCGCGAAGGTATGGCCCTGGTTGTCGAGCACGAATTCGACCAGCAAGCCCTCTTTGGCGAGGATCGGCGCCAGCACCGGCAGCAGCCAGGTGGCGAGGGTGTCGTTGTTCACCGCGATCTCGATGCGGCCCAGGCCCTCGTCCATGCCCATCTCCGCCAGGAATTCGGCTTCCAGCAGGGTGGAGCGGCGCAGGTACTGCAGCAGGCGCGTGCCCGGCCCGGTCGGGCGGCAGGGTCGGCTGCGCACCAGCAGCGGCGTGCCGAAATCCTGCTCCAGCGCCGAGATGCGCTGCGAAACGGCCGAGGGACTGAGCGACAGCTGCGCGGCTGCGCCTTCCAGGCTTCCGGTGTCGACGGCGGCAATGAAGGCCGCGCTGCGGCGAGGATCGATCTGCATAGATTCAGTTTTGCTTAACCAAGTTTAGAAATGATGAATATATTTGAATTTAGCTGCCGCGTAGGCAAACATGGGCGCTTTCTTGGAGGCGCATCATGTTTTCGCAACAGGTTTTCTTGCAGGGATTGGGGCTCGGCGCCAGCCTGATCATGGCCATCGGCGCCCAGAATGCGCACGTGATCCGCACCGCCGTGCGCGGCCGGCACGTCGCAGCGACGGTGGCCACCTGCATCGTGGTCGACGTGCTGCTGATCGGGCTCGGCGTCGCGGGCCTGGGCGCGCTGGTGGAGGCTTCTCCCACCCTGATGGCGGTGGCGCGCTATGGCGGCGCCGCCTTCCTCGTCTGGTATGGCTGGCGTTGCTGGAAGAGCAGCCTGCGGGGCGGCGCGTCACTCGCTGTGTCGCAAGAGGCAAGGAACCTGAGCATGGGCCGGGCCCTGGCCACCGTACTGGCGCTGTCGCTGCTCAACCCGCACGTCTACCTCGACACCGTGGTGCTGCTCGGCGCGGTCGGCAGCAGCCTGGCCGGCGACGCGCGTCCCTCGTTCGCGCTGGGGGCGATGACGGCCTCGGTGCTGTGGTTTACCGCACTCGGCCTGGGCGCGCAGCGCTTCGCTTCCGTGCTGGGCCGCCCGTCGGTATGGCGCGCGATCGAAGCCTTCACGGGCTCGCTGATGCTGGTGCTGGCCTGGCTGCTGCTGCACGGAGCATGAGAAGGCTCGCTATACTCGTGTTTCGACCCTGACCACGGAGCCGCACCATGAGCCACGACCTGCTGTCGCTGCTGGACATCCGCTATCCCATCATCCAGGCCCCGATGGCGGGCATCTCGACCCCGGCCCTGGCCGCCGCCGTCTCGGAAGCGGGCGGGCTTGGCTCGATCGCCGTCGGCACCTCCACCGTGGAGGGCGCGCGCGCCGCCATCGCGGCAGTGCGCGAGAAAACCGGCCGCCCGTTCAACGTCAATGTGTTTACCCATGCGCCGGCGCAGGCCGACCCGGCGCGCGAAGCTGCCTGGCTCGATTGGCTGCGTCCGCACTTCGAACGCTTCGGCGCGGCACCGCCCACCAGGCTGGGCGAGATCTACCGCAGCTTCCTGTCCGACGAAGCGATGTTCGCGCTGCTGCTGGAAGAGCGCCCTGCCGTGGTCAGCTTCCATTTCGGCCTGCCGCCGCAGGCGAAAATCGATGCGCTGAAGGCGGCCGGCATCGTCCTGTTCACCACCGCGACCTCACTCGACGAAGCGCTGCGCATCGAGGCGGCCGGCATCGACGTGATCGTCGCCCAGGGCATCGAGGCGGGCGGGCACCGCGGCATGTTCGATCCATCCGCGCCAGATGCGGCGCTGCCTGCCCTCGAGCTGTTGCAGCAGCTGCATGGCAAAGTATCGCTGCCGCTGGTCGCCGCCGGCGGCATCATGAGCGGTGCGCACATCCGCACCGCGCTCCACCATGGCGCCAGCGCGGTCCAGATGGGCAGCGCCTTCATCGCCTGCCCGGAATCCTCGGCGCCGCCGCACCACCGCGCACTGATCGCGCAAGGGAGCGGGCAGACCGCACTCACGGCCGTGATCTCCGGGCGGCCGGCGCGCGGCATCGTCAACCGGCTGTTCCTCGAGGTCGGCGCAGACGGCCATCCGCCGCTGCCCGATTACCCCATCACCTACGACGCCGCCAAGGCCCTGCATGCGGCCGCATCGGGCAAGGGCAGCCAGGACTATTCCGTCAACTGGGGCGGGACCAACTTCGCCCAGGCGCGCGCCGTGCCGGCGGGCGAACTGGTGGCCGCCCTGGTGGCGGAAATGAACCAGGCCGCTTAAACCGCGCGTGCCAAGGGGCGGCAACGCTCCTCCACCAGCGCATGCAGCAGCTTCACCGCGGGCGAGAACTGCCGCCGGTGCGGGCACACCAGGTTCAGCGGCGTCGGCTCGCCGGGCACGTCCGGCAGCAGCACTTCCAGCCGTCCCTGCGCCACGTCGGCACTGACGTCGAGCCAGGATTTATAGGCGATGCCTTCGCCGGCCAGCGCCCAGCGCCGCACCACTTCGGCATCGTCGCTCACCAGCCGCCCCGCCACCTGCACCAGCCGCGCGCCCGCAGGCAGTGGGAAGGACCAGCGGTCGTAGGCGCGGCCGCGCAGCCGGTATTGCAGGCAGTTGTGGTGGACGAGGTCGTCGAGCGTGGCCGGGCGCCCGTGCGCGGCGATGTAGCCGGGCGAGGCCACCAGCACCCGGCGGTTGCCCGGCGCGACCGGCAGGGCGACGTAGCTGGCATCAATGATCTGCCCGTAGCGCAGGGCAATGTCGACCGGATCGCGGAACACGTCCGCCACCTGGTCCGACACCAGCAGCTGGATGTCGAGCCCGGGGTGATCGCGGCGAAATTCCGAGATCCACGGCAGCAGCAGGTTGCGCCCGAAGTCGGAGGGCGCCGCAATCTGCAGGGTGCCGGTGAGAATATCGGTATCGCCGCGGATGCCGTCGATCCCGTCACGCAGGGCCTGCAGCGCATCCTGCGCAAACGGCAGGTAGCGCTTGCCTTCCTCGGTCAGGCGCAGGCTGCGGGTCGAGCGCGCGAACAGGCGCAGGTCGAGCTCGCGCTCGAGGCGGCCGATCGCCGCGCTGGCCTGCCCGGGCAGCAGGTTGACCTCGCGCGCAGCCTTCGAAAAGCTCCCCAGGGCGGCACTGCGGACGAACAGCGCCAGGTCGTCCAACCTGATCATTTTCTCTCCAGCTGTGAAAGTGAAATCGCACCCACCGGGTTTTTCCCCGCGGCTTCGCTACATAGAATGGTCATCGCATCGAAAACTTACCGGAGATTCAACATGAAAGCAGTAGTGTATACCCAGCATGGCCTGCCGATCAGCGACCCCCAGTCGCTGCACGAGATCGAATTGCCGATGCCGCTGGCCGGCCCGCACGACCTGCTGGTGGAAGTGCGCGCGGTCTCGGTCAATCCGGTCGACACCAAGATCCGCCTTGGCGCCTCGGTCACTGAGCCGCGCGTGCTGGGCTGGGACGCGAGCGGCATCGTGCGCGCGGTCGGCAGCAGCGTCACGCTGTTCAAGGAAGGCGACGAAGTGTTCTACGCCGGTTCGCTGCTGCGCCCGGGCTCGAACAGCCAGTTCCAGGCGGTGGACGAGCGCATCGTCGGCCGCAAGCCGGCCACGCTCGACTTCGCCCAGGCGGCCGCCCTGCCCCTGACCTCGATCACGGCATGGGAACTGCTGTTCGACCGGCTCCGCATCGCCGAGGGGGGCGGCGCCGGAAAGTCGCTGCTGGTGATCGGCGCGGCCGGCGGGGTGGGATCGATCCTGGTGCAGCTGGCGCGCAAGCTCACCGGACTCACCGTGATCGGCACCGCGTCGCGCGAGGAAACCCGCAACTGGGTGCGCGAACTCGGCGCCCACCACGTCATCGACCACACCCGCTCCCTGCGCGAAGAGCTGGAAGCGATTAACATTCCGGCGGTGGACATCGTCATCAGCCTGACCCACACCGACAAGCACTACCCCGCCATCGTCGAGGTGCTGGCGCCGCAAGGCCAGTTCGCGCTGATCGACGACCCGGCCGTGCTGGACGCCGTGCCGCTCAAGCGCAAGTCGATCTCGCTGCACTGGGAGCTGATGTTCACGCGCTCGATGTTCGAGACGAACGACATGATCAAGCAGCACAAGCTCCTGAACCTCGTCGCGCAGATGGTCGACGACGGCAGCCTGCGCACCACGCTGGGGGAACATTTCGGAATCATCTCGGCCGAGAACCTGCGCCGTGCCCACGCCCTGATCGAGAGCGGCCGCGCGGTCGGCAAGATCGTGCTCGAAAACTTTTAAGTCAGACAAGGAAACAGACTAGATGGATATTCTCGCAACAGCCCGCAAGCGCCACACCACCAAGGCCTACGACAGCGAACGCCGCATCCCCGACGAACTCATGCAGCAGGTGATCGAGCTGCTGCGCCACAGCCCCTCGTCGGTGAATTCGCAGCCCTGGCACTTCATCGTCGCCAGTACGCCGGAAGGCAAGGCGCGCGTGGCCAAGGCGGCGCAGGGCGGTTACTCCTATAACGCCTCGAAGATCCTGGATGCCTCGCACGTGATCGTGTTCTGCTCGCGCATCGACATGGACGACGCGCACCTGGAGCGCCTGCTGGCGCAGGAAGCACGCGACGGGCGATTCCGCGACGATGCCGCGCGCGCGGGCCAGGATGCCGGCCGGCGCGGCTATGTGCGCACGCACCGCTACACCACGCGCGACATGCCGCAATGGCTGGAAAAGCAGGTGTATCTGGCGCTGGGCACCGCCCTGCTGGGCGCGGCCTCGCTCGGCATCGACGCCACCCCGATGGAAGGCTTCGACCAGAAAATCCTGGACGAGGAATTCGGCCTGCACGCGCAAGGCCTGGCCAGCGTGGTGCTGGCCAGCTTCGGCTACCGCTCGGACGCGGACTTCAATGCCGGCTTGCCGAAGTCGCGGCTGGCGGAAGAGCTGACCTTCACTTTCGTCTGATTGCTGCCGTCATTGCCGGCCGCCGTCGCCGCATAGTGGCGGTCGCTGGCGTGCGCCGGCGGAACCGGGCAGTGCTGCATCTCCATTACCATCCGCTTGTAGTCGTCCAGTGGCGGCAGATTGAGCTGGGCGCGGCGCGCTTCCACCTGCGCGCGGTCGTCCATGGGGGCGAATTCGAGGGCGCAGTGGTCCTTCCCGCTCGTCGACAGCTGGGTTCCGTAGCGCTGCGGGCGGTTCTCCGCCACCGCCACGCGGTCGTACAGGTAGGCGAAGGGGCGGTTGATACCCTCGCCGCTTGCCGCAGCAGCCTCCTCGATCAGTGCCAGCGCCTGATTTTGGAACGCGACGTCGTGATCCGCATGCTGGGTCAGCAGCCATGCGTGGCCGGGCGCCTGCTCGCCGTGGGCGGCCTTCGATGGCCAGCCACATCGCGCGATCAGGGCTTTCAAGCGTTCCGTGTTGGTCCGGTCGACCAGCACGATGTGACCGGCCAGCTTCTGCTGCTCCTTGCTCTGAGGGGCGAGAAAGTCGACGCGCTTGCGCAGGGCCTGGTCCGCCGTGGTCATGACTTCCAGCGCGGCGGCATAGTCGCTGCACGGTTCGGCGGCTGTGGCCATGGCGGGCAGGGCCAGGCCGGCTGCCATCAGCAAGGTGGGCAGGTAAGGACGCAGCATCTGGTCTCCTCAGGTATCCAGCCCAGTGTAGCGCCGGGTTTCGCCCCGGTCCATGCCAGCCGCATGGAAGGCTAGAAAAGGGTCTTTTCCATATACACCGACTCCAGCTGCAGGCCGCTGCGGTGCGGGTAGATCTCGCGGCGCAGCGCCACGTAGCCGGCGCGCTCGTAGACCGGCACGGCATTGAGCGACGACCACAGGAACAGCCGCCGCAGGCCCTGCCGCACCGCCATCGCATCGAGCATCGCCAGCAGGCGCCGGGCGATACCTCGTCTCTGGTGCGCCGGGTCGACGAAGGCGGCATCCAGTTCGCCGGTATGCAGGTTGAGGATGGCGTATCCCAGCACCTGCCCGTCTTCTTCCTCGACAAGCCCGCCGCCCGCTTCCAGCAGCGCCGGCAGCTTGGTCGGTGGCGGCGCGGCGCACCAGGCGTCGATGATGTCGCTTGGATAATGGGCCGCGCAGCCTGCGCGGATCGCGCGGGTGCGCAGGTCCCACAGCACATGAAGGTCGGCCGGTTCGGCCCGGCGCTGGTGCGGCATGCTCATCGGAAGATCGGGGTGATTTGCTCCAGCCGAGCTTATCCCGCAGCCGTGCGCTCGTCCATGCCATCGCGCAGGATAATGCCCGCAGCCCGATCCGAGGAGAAACGCATGCTGCGACGACGCTTCCTGGCAGTGATCGCCCTGCCGGCCAGTACTCCCCTGGCGGCGCCCGAGGCCGGCCTGTGGCAGCGCCTGCAGGGCGGCGGCCATGTGCTGCTGATCCGCCATGCCGCCACCGATCCCGGCATCGGCGACCCGCCCGGCTTTCGGCTGGCCGTATGCAGCACCCAGCGCAACCTGTCCGCGCAGGGAAAACGGGATGCGCGCGCGATCGGCGCCGCCTTCCGCGAGCGCGGTATTCCGCTCGGCCCGGTGCTGTCGAGCCGCTGGTGCCGCTGCCTCGACACCGCCCGCCTCGCCTTCGGCCGCGTGCAGGAGGCGCCGATGCTCGATTCCATGTTCAGGGACAGCGAGGCGGCCGGACGCGCCAAGGTGGTCGACGTGCTGGCCAGGGTCGGCGCATACAGGGACAAGCCGAATCTGGTGCTGGTCACGCACGACGTCAACATCCGCGCGCTGGTCAACGAATATGTGTCACAGGGCGAGATCGTGGTCGCACGGCCGGGATTGAACAGGCTGGAAGTCGTCGGACGGCTGCGTGCACAAGATTTGGGCATACAATGAGTTGCCTTTTCTTCGACAGGAGATTGTCATGAAACGCTGGTTCCTATTGGCCGCCCTGGTGGCCACCACTGCTTCGGCCCACCACGGCTGGAGCGAATACGACGCCGACAAGCCGCTGACCCTGTCCGGCACCATCGCGGAGTCGGGTTACATGCAGCCGCACGGCTTCGTGCGCCTGAAGACGGCCGACAAGACCTGGCTGGTGGTGCTGGCGCCGCCGGGGCGTATGGAAAACCGCGGCCTGCCGAAGGCGAACCTGGCGGTGGGCGGCCAGGCCACGGTGGTCGGTTATCCACATCGCAGCAATGGGGCCGAGCTGCGCGCCGAACGCATCACCATCAAGGACAAGACCACGGAGCTGCGCTGATGCCAATAAAGGATGCGGCGCAGTTCGCCGCGTCCCTGCCCCTGGCGCAGGCCCTGCGCGAGGGTGCCTGGCTGTATCCGGTCGTCGAGACGCTCCACATCATCGGTTTCGCCGTGCTGGTGGGCGCGGTGGTCATGTTCGACCTGCGCGTGCTCGGCTTCGGCCGCCAGTTGCCGGTGCGGGCACTGGCGCGCCACCTGCTGCCCTGGTCGGCCGGCAGCATGCTGCTGGTCGTTCCGACGGGCCTGCTGTTGTTCGTGACCGATCCACTGGCGCTGCTGGCCAACCGCGTGTTCCTGCTCAAGCTCGGCCTGATCGCCGTGGCCGGCCTGAATGCGCTCGCTTTCCATGCCGGGCCCTACCGCCAGGCGGATGTGTGGAAGGAGCGCGCGCCGCCCCGGGCGATCCTGCACGCCCTGCTCTCGCTCGGCCTGTGGATCGCCGTGATCGCGTGTGGCCGCCTGCTGGCCTATTTTTGACAGTTGCACTATGCTGGACGGACCATGTGCGTCAACTACCATACCCCCACCCGCGAGCAGTTCGGCACCCTTGGCGCCTTCAGCGAACTGCCGGCCGACTGGCGCTGGCCCGACGAAGTCTGGAAGGACTACAGCGCGCCGATCATCCGCCGTGGCCTGGATGGCAGGCCTCAAGCCTGCCTGGCCAGCTACGGCATGGTGCCGCGCCGTCATATCCCGCCCGGCGTCAAGCCCTTCGACACCATGAATGCGCGCGCCGAATCGCTGGGCGAGCGGCGCTCGTTCGCACCGAGCTGGCGCCGCCTGCAGCTGTGCGCGGTGCCGATGACCTGGTTCTACGAGCCCTGCTACGAAAGCGGCCGCGCGCTGCGCCACGCGATCGGGATGGAGGACGACAGTCCTTTCATGGTGGCCGGCCTGTGGCGCGAGTGGACCGAGGCCGACGGCCGGGTCGAGTCCGCGTTCACGCAAATCACGATCAATGCCGACGACCACCCGCTGATGTCGCGCATGCACAAGCCGGACGACGAAAAGCGTTCGCTGGTGGTGATCGCGCCGGATGAACTCGAGGACTGGCTGGCCTGCCGCGACGTGGAGACAGCGCGCACTTTTCTCCGCCACTATCCGGCGGCGCGCATGAAGACCTGGGCGGCGCCGCAGACGGTGAAGAAGAGCGTGGAGCCGTCGCCGAATTTATCCTTGTTCTAGTAGGGTGGGCAGGTCCCCTGCCCACGCGTTCAACCAACAGTTGAATAAGCCCGCAGGCGACATCACCATGATTTGAACGCGTGGGCGGGAAACCCGCCCACCCTACAAAACCGCTTGTGCTACAGTTCTCAGCACCATGCTCAAACCATTCGTCACTTTCGCCCTCGCGGCGTCGTTTGCCGGCGCAGCCCAGGCAGCCGTCCCGACCTACGGCTTCGTCGTCAAGAATACCTACCCGCACGACCCGAAGGCGTTCACGCAGGGCCTGTTCTTCCGCGACGGCCACCTGTACGAAACCACGGGCCGCAACGGCACGTCTTCGCTGCGCAAGGTGGACGTCAAGAGCGGCAAGGTGCTGCAGAAGGCCGACATGCCGCCCGAGGTGTTCGGCGAAGGGTCGACCGCGGTCGGAAACGACATCGTCGCCCTCACCTGGACCTCGCAGGTCGGCTACGTGTTCGACATGAAGACCTTCAAGCTGAAGCAGACCTTCAAGTACGTCGGCGAAGGCTGGGGCCTGGCCAGCGACGCAAAATTGGTTTACATGAGCGACGGCAGCTCCTTCATCCGCGTCCTCGAACCGAAGACCATGAAGGAAGTGCGCCGCATCCAGGTGACCCACCAGGGCAATCCGATCGCCCAGCTGAACGAACTCGAGATGGTCGAGGGCGAGCTGTTCTCGAACGTCTGGGGCACCGACATGATCCTGCGCATCGATCCCGCCACCGGCACGGTGAAAGGCGTGATCAACCTGGAGGGCCTGCTGCCGCGCGCCCAGCGCGGCACCCCCGACCCGGACGCGGTCCTGAACGGCATCGCCTGGGACAGCAAGGGCAAGCGCCTGTTCGTCACCGGCAAGCTGTGGCCCAAGGTGTACGAGATCGAACTGGTGCCCAAGCGCTGATCGCCTAACTGGTGACGTCGATGACGACCTTGCCGAAATGCGAGCCTGATTCCATGTAACGGTAGGCGTCCCGGGCCTGGGCGAACGGGAACACGCGGTCGATCACCGGCTTCAGGCAGACCGTATCGGCAAAGCGCATCACGTCTTCCAGCATGGTGCGGCTGCCGACATAGATACCGACCATGCGCTTGGCGGTGGCCAGCAGCGAGGCCGGGTTCACTTCGCCGCCGAAGCCGCTGACGCCGCCGATGATGGCCACCGTGCCGCCCATCGCGGCCGCCGACACCGAGCGGTTGACCGTGCCCTTTCCGCCGACTTCCAGCACCACGTTCGCGCCCCGGCCATGGGTCACCGCCAGCACTTCCTCGTGCCATTCCGGAATGCTTCCGTAGTTGATGGTGTGGTGCGCACCGAGCTCGCGGGCGCGCTGCAGCTTCTCGTCGCTCGACGAGGTGATGATGGTGCGCAGCCCGGCCGCCCTGGCCAGCTGCATGCCCAGCACAGAGACGCCGCCGGTGCCGAGCAGCAGCACGGTGTCGCCCGGCTTGACGTGGTGGCTGGATACGAAGATCGCATTCCAGGCGGTGACGCCCGCGCAGGGCATGGTGGAGGCCTCGACGAAGCTGAGGGACGCCGGGATCTTCGCCAGCGCGTCCTCGTGCAGCACCACTTCCTCGGCCAGCATGCCGTCGATGTCGCCGCCCAGCGCGTGGCGGATCTTTTCCGGCGAGGTCATGCCGTCCTGCCAGTAGGGAAAGAAGGCCCCCGCCACCCGGTCGCCGACCTGCACCCGCGTGACCCCGGGGCCGATTTCCAGCACCTCGCCGGCGCCGTCCGAGCAGGGGATGATGGGATCGTCCACGGTGACCAGGTAGTTGCCGCTGGCGACCATCAGGTCGCGGTAGTTGAGCGACACCGCGTGCACGCGGATGCGCACTTCGCCGTGGCCAGGGCTGCGGTCGGGGTAGTCGATGCACTGCAGCCCGTCGATGTTCGCGCCGGGAAGGATCTGGTAGGCCTTCATGGAGTTCTCCTCAAAGATAAAAGATGATATCGGCAGCCACACCACGGGCAGCCGGCAGGCGCCAGCCGGCACGTACAGCGCAATCGACCAGGTCTGGCCAACCAACTCGCGTAATAGCCGCCCGTGTTGATCACCGCATCGACGTCCTTCAAGCGCGCCAGCCAGACGGATTTATCGGTATCTTGGGCGAAGTCGGAATGGATGCAGGCGAGGCGCGGTTCGGTACTGGTCCTGGGCCGGCGCAGCGTGCAGACGACGTGGTGGCCGTCGGCCAGCAATGCCTGTAGCAGGTGTCGTCCGATAAAGCCGTTGGCGCCCGTCAGCAATACCCGCATTCATGCACCCTTTTACTTTTCCACGAGGAATCCATGCAAAACTGGACAACGACAATCGAGCGCGGCCTGGTATCCGGCGCGGCTTCCAGCATCCTCTCGACGGTAGCGCTGGCCATCGTCGGCAAGAAGGAAACCGGCAGCGCCCTGGCGCCGACCAACGCCATCAGCCATTACGTGCATGGCGACAAGGCAACCCGCAAGAGCGAGCTTTCCTTGCGCTATACCGTCCCCGGCTATCTGATTCACCATGCCAGTTCCACCTTCTGGTCGATCGTGTTCGAACGGGTTGCCGGCCGCTACCTGGACCGCAAGACGCCGGTGGGCATCCTGACCGCGTCCGCGGCCACCTCGGCGTTTGCCGCGTTCGCCGACTACAAGCTGACGCCAAAGCGCCTCCAGCCGGGCTACGAAAAACACTTGTCGAAGCCGTCGCTGGCGCTGGTCTATGCCAGCCTGGCGCTCGGCCTGGCTGCGGGGGCCGCGCTAAGCCGTAGCAAGTAGTCTAGAGCAGGCGCGAAAAACGTGCCGCCCCAAAAGCAAGAAGGGCCGCCCGAAGGCGGCCCCCGACTCGGCTGGCGCCGAGGATCAGAACTCGTAACGTGCCGTGAAGCGCACGCCGCGCGGCGACTGGTACGAGGTCGGACGGCGCCAGTTCAGGTTCAGGCGGCCTTCCACGGCGCTGGTCGTGACGCGGCTGTAGTCGCGGATCTCGTCGACTTCGGTCACTTTCTGCGAGTTGAAGACATTGAACACGTCGACCTGCAGGGTCAGCTTGTGCGTACCGAACTTAGGCAGGTAGGCGAGCGACATGTCCAGCGACGAGCTCCACGGCGTACGGCCGAAGGTGCCGCGGTTGTGCAGCTCGCTCTTGCCCTGCGCGTTCAGGCAGTAGTACGAGGACGCGGTCGAGTAGCCGGCGGCGTCGCCGTAGTCCGGCGCGTCGTAGGGCACGTAGCCGATGCAGCTGATCGGACGGCCGGAAGCGACGGTGGCGTTGAAGCCCAGGCGCAGCTGCTCGGTCAGCATGTAGTTGCCGTAGGCCTTCAGCACATGGCGGCGGTCGTTCGACAGGTAGCCGTCCGAACCGTGGGTCAGCGATGGGAAGTCGAAGTCCTGCGATACGCCCGCGTCTTCCTGGTTGATGACCGAGTTCACATAGCCTTCCGCCGAGCCCTTCGACTTCGACAGGGTGTACGAGGCGTTCAGGTTCCACTTGCCGTCGAAAGCGCGGTCCAGCGAGAACTCCAGCGCCGCGTACTTGCGGGTGTACTTCTCCAGGCCGATGTAGGCGGCCGGGAAGGTGACCGGCACCAGCTTGCCGTCGTTCTGCAGGTCGACCTGCAGGGTGACGTCCTCGCCCGGGTTGACCATCACGCAGCCTGCCATGGTGCCTGAATCGAACTTGGTGAAGCCATTGTCCTGCGCCCATTTATCGAACGCCGAGTGCGAGCAGTAGTCATCCATGCCATTGTTGACCTTGCGGAACACGCCGCGTACACCAGCGTTCCAGCCCTTCGCCACGGCTTGCTGGAAGCCCAGGATCAGCTCGTCCTGCGACATCGGCTTGAGGTTCATGTCGGCCACGGTGGCCGGAATCGGCAGCTTGCCGTCGCCGTTGATCAGGGCGGTGCCGATCTCGGTGATGCCGGTCGGGGCGGCGGTGACCGGGTCCATGCCGGTGTAGCGGTAGAAGCGGTCGACCGACAGCTCGCCGCGGGTGGCGCGGATGTTGGTGTTGGAGGCGACGGGGATGAAGTAGCGGCCCAGGGTACCGTACAGCTTGGTGGTGGCGTCGCCCTTGACGTCCCACGAGAAGCCCAGGCGCGGCGCCTTCAGGTTCTTGGCTTCGACGAAGCTGACGCCATCGCCGTTCATGTTGTCGAAGGATTCCCAGCGCATGCCGCCGTACAGCAGCAGGTTGTCGGTGACCTTCCAGTTGTCCTCGATGTAGTAGGCGTCGTTCTTGACTTCGAATTCGCCCGAGGTGCTGGTAATGGTGCGGCCGCGCACGTACATCGAACCCGGCGCCACGGCATTGGCCACGCCGTTGACGGCGCCGCTGTTGCTGCGCAGGTAACGCCAGTAGATGCCGCCCGAGAACGCGTCGCCAGCCTGGCTCGAGGTGAATTTCTGCGAGTCGACACCGCCGCGCAGGGTGTGCGAACCGACAGTCCAGTCGGCGTCGATGCGGAAGGCGCGGCGCTTGTCTTCGTCCCAGTCGGGCGCGTTAGGGTCACGCGCGCTCAGGGCGAACGGTTCGTTCCAGCAGCCGAGTTTGTTGACGTCGACGTCGTACACGGTCGGGCAGTCCAGGGCCGCCACGCGGTAGCCGGTGGTGCGCGGCTCCTTGTGGTCGACGGCGCCTACCAGGGCCGACAGCGTGAAGTTGTCGGTCAGGTAGCCGGTGTACTTGCCGATCAGGGTGTGGCCGCCGGATTCGACGGAGCCCTTGCCCGGCGTGCCGACGTGCTTGCTCGACCATTCCTGGCTGGCGCTGTTGATGTAGTCGACGTAGTCGTCTTTTTCCTTGTTGCTGATGCCGGTGAACTCGAGGCGGTGGGTCTCGTTCGGCGTGAAGTCGATCTTGATCATGCCGTTCGGCTGGGTCGACTTGGTGGCGATGCTGCGGTTCTGCAGGAAGGTGTCGGTGGTGTCGCGGCGTCCTTCGAGCACGCCGAACACGAACAACTTGTCCTTGATGATCGGGCCGCCGGCATAGACGTTGGCGTTCAGCTCCTCGGTCTTGTTGAATTTGCGGAAGACCTTGTATTTGGCGTTGTCCGGGTCGAGGTCGAGCAGGTTCTTGCCGCTGGCCTGGAGCGACTCCGGCGAGAAGTAGAGCGATGCGCCGCCCTTCCAGTTGTTGGTGCCGCGCTTGGTGACGACGCTGATAATGCCGCCCAGCGAACGGCCGTACTCGGCGCCGTAGCCGCCGCTCTTGACCTGCTGCGCGCCGATGGCTTCGAACGGCAGGTTCGAGTACGACAGGAAGTTACGGATATTGGTGACGTCGAAGCCGTTGATGTAGTAACCGTTTTCGGCAACCGATGCGCCGGCGAAGGACGGCAGGCTGCCGCCGCCCAGGTCCGGGTCTCCGCGCACCACGCCTGGAGCCAGGATCGCGATCGCGTTGATATCGCGTGCCACCGGCAGCGCCGCGATCTGGTCGGCGGTGAAGACGGTGCTGGTTTCCGCGGTCGAGGTGTCGATCGCACTGCGTGTGCCCTGCACGACCACGCGCGCGACATTGTTGCCGCCCAGGTCGACGGCGGTACCGGAACCAATCGATACGTTCACTTCACGGGTGATGCCGCCGCCTTCGACGCGGTAAGTGCCTGGCTGGAGCTTGGCGGCGGTATAGGTGCCGTTCGCATCGACAGTGATCTGGCGCGTTGCGCCATTCTCGGTGCTGGTAATCGTAATCCTGTCACCGGGCTTGCCGCGGCCGTAAATCGAGCCCTCGGAACTCTGCGCGACGACGACAGAGGAAATCAACATGCCAACTGCAATTGCGGCGGCGCTGCGCTGATAGCGCCCGGATGAGAAACGCATAGATGCTCCCGTGAGTTTGATCGAAATGTTGTCATCAATCGCCGTGCTGGTGTTGCTAAGGCGAAATGAATAATGATCAGAACATCAAGATAACCAACTGTCAAACAGTTGTTTGTCTAGACAACATTTCCACGAGATATCATGCGCAATGCTTGAGTTTTGATGCCGAAAAGCGACAGGTCGCTATCCGGGCATCTGAGCTCAGTGGGCCTTCTTGCCGCGCACGCGCTGCACGACCGTTACCACCGCCAGCACGAGTGCGCCGACAATCACGCCGGCGAACGCAACGACCACCGTCGGTGCGACCGCCGCCAGCGCGCCGCCCACGGCCGGCACGCCGGCCACCATGCCTGCCGCGCCTTCCGAGAAGTGATGCAGCGGCGCCCAGGCGTGGGCGATGATGCCGCCGCCGACCATGAACATGGCCGCAGTGCCGACCACCGACAGGAACTTCATCAGCTTCGGCGCGGTGGCCAGCAGCAGCTTGCCGGTGTTGCGCGCCAGGCCGCCGGTCTTCTGGCTCAGGTAGACCCCGGCGTCGTCCATCTTGACGATGGCGGCCACCAGGCCGTACACGCCGACCGTCATCGCCAGTGCGATCGTGACCAGCACCGCGAACTGTGTGCCAAACGGCGCCTGTTCCACGGTGCCGAGCGAAATGACGATGATCTCCGCTGACAGGATGAAGTCGGTGCGCACGGCGCCCTTGATCTTCTCCTGCTCCAGCGCAACCATATCCACTGCCGGGTTGGCGACCGCGGCAGCGAGTTCGGCCTTGTGATGCGCGTCTTCTTCCTTGTGCAGGAATTTATGCGCGAGTTTCTCTGCGCCTTCGAAGCACAGGAAAGCCCCGCCGATCACCAGCAAGGGGGTAATGAGCCACGGAACGAAGGCCGAGATGGCCAGCGCTGCCGGCACCAGGATCGCCTTGTTCTTGAGCGAGCCCTTGGCCACGGCCCAGACCACGGGAATTTCGCGCTCGGCGTTCACCCCCGTAACCTGCTGGGCGTTCAGCGCCAGGTCGTCGCCCAGCACCCCGGCGGTCTTCTTTGCCGCCACCTTGCTCATCACCGCTACATCGTCGAGGACGCTTGCGATATCGTCCAGTAATAAAAGCAGGCTGCCGGCCATTGTTGCTCCAATCATGTCAAGTTCGCATCATCTTACCCGACGCGTGGTTCGCAGTCACACGGTTCAGCGCGGCTTTATGCATTTCAGTCGCGTAAATCTGCATCTCGTCGCTTTTGCCGGGTAACCCGAAGTACGCGTACGTATAGTGCAGGCTGTTGGCTGCGGTACTGCAGCCTCGCCACCGAAGGAGACGCCATGAATACCGAATCGACCCTGCAAGCAGCACACGCCGCACCTGTGCGCCGTGCCCGTCCGCCGAAGCGCAAGACCCGCATCACGATCTACCTCGACGACGAAGTCCTGAACGAATTCCGCAACCTGTCCGAGCGCTGCGGCACCGGTTACCAGACCCTGATCAACGCCGCGCTGCGCCATCGCCTGGCTGCACCAAGCGTCGAAAGCAGCCTGGCGTAAGGCTCCGTTGCGGTTCGCCTCCGGATGGGATTACATAGAGGAATTCTTTTGTGCTAATCTTCCCGCTCTTTTAACCCCGGAGGGACTTATGAAAAAAGGCGAACTGATCGCGGAATTCGCGAAGCGCACCGAGATGTCCGGCGCGGCTGCCAACACTGCCGTCAATACGATCATCGAGATCATCACCGAGCGCCTGAAAAAGGGCGACACGGTCGGCATCACCGGCTTCGGCACCTTCTCGGTCACCAAGCGCGCTGCGCGCAAGGGCCGCAACCCGGCAACCGGCGATGTCATCAAGATCGCAGCATCGAAGTCCCCGCGCTTCGCTGCCGGCGCGACGCTGAAAGCAGCCGTCAACCCGAAGAAGAAGTAAGCACTACCCCAGGCCTCGCGCCGCGCTCCGGTTCATCCGGACGCGCGCGCTGGCCCGTTTTGTTCCACCCTCCTCTCTCCTCCTTATTCCCTCAGCAGCATGAGCTTCGCCACCTGGATCGCCTTCGTCATCGCCGGTTCGCTGATCGCCATTTCGCCCGGTTCCGGCGCGGTGCTGTCGATGTCGCACGGCCTCGCCTACGGCCTGAAGAAAGCCAGTGCCACCGTGCTGGGCCTGCAGTTCGGCCTGATCCTGGTGCTGGTCATCGCCGGCGCCGGCGTCGGCTCGCTGCTGCTGGCGTCTTCGCTGGCCTTCACCGTCGTGAAGATCGTCGGCGCGCTGTACCTGATCTGGCTCGGCATCGCGCAGTGGCGCGCGCCGGTGGAACCGGCGGCCGACGCCGCCGCCTTGAGCACCGCCGGGCTGCCCGCGCACCCGAGCTTCGGCAAGCGCGTGGTGACCGGCTTCCTTACCAATGCCACTAATCCGAAAGGCATCATCTTCATGGTGGCGGTGCTGCCGCAGTTCATCGCCAAGGACGCGCCCCTGCTGCCGCAGCTGGCCATCCTGGGTGTGACCATGGTGACCATCGACTCGATCGTCATGCACGGCTATGCCGCGCTGGCCTCGTCGATGCAGCGTTTCTTCCGCGATGCGCGCGCGGTCAGGATCCAGAACCGCATCTTCGGCGCGGTGCTGGTGGTGATGGGTACCCTTCTTTTCCTCGTCGAACCTGGCCGCCGCGCCTGAAGCGGCGGCGTCCCTGCGGTCACTTGTGTATCTGTTACTCGGCAGTTGAAACTTTCTGTAAGTTGCGTAGTCCCAAACGCCGCCTGTGCGTTTAATCTGTCAGCAGCACATCGTCCACGTTCCCGCCGGAGCCCGCCATGCACAAGCAATTCGCCAAGACCGCCGTGATGCTCGCGCTCGCGGCCTTATCCACTGCCGCCCTGGCGCAGGAGACCCTGGACACGGAGCCGCCGGGCCGTGTCGGCCGGGTGTCGCTCGCCCAGGGCAAGGTCAGCATCAGCGGCGACGTGGGCGATACCGCGACCGATGCCCTGGTCAACTGGCCGGTCACCACGCGCAACCTGATCACCACCGAACCGAACGGACGCACCGAAGTGCGGATCGGCTCGACCGCGATCCGCATCGATGGCGACAGCTCGCTCGAAGTGGCCGAACTGGATGACGACAGCGTGCGCCTGCGCCTGCACTACGGCAGCGCCAGCATCCGCATCCTAAGCGAGGACGTGCTGCCGGAGTTCGAACTGTCGACGCCCCAGGGCCGCGTGCGCATGCTCAGGCCGGGACGCCTGCGCGTGGACGCCGAGCGCGTGCGCGACACCAGCGTGGTGAGCGTGTTCGAGGGCGAAGCCCAGGTCGACGGCGGCGGCGCCAGCCTGACCATCCGCGCCGGCCGCAGCGCCGAGCTGCGCGACGACGACGTGCGCACCCTGCAGGCGCAGCGCGATGCCTTCGACGACTGGTCCCTGGCGCGCGACCGCGTGAACGACGGCGCGCGCTCGGCGCAGTACGTCACCACCGAGATGACCGGTTACGAGGAACTGGACCGCCACGGCCTCTGGCAGGACGACATCGAGTACGGCCCGCTGTGGATCCCGGCGGTCGCCGCGAGCTGGGTGCCCTACCGCGACGGCCGCTGGACCTGGATCGCCCCGTGGGGCTGGACCTGGGTCGACAACGCGCCCTGGGGCTATGCGCCCTTCCACTACGGCCGCTGGGTGCACGTGAAGAACCGCTGGGCCTGGGCCCCGGGCCACCGCGAACACCATGGCCGCCGCCCGGTCTGGTCGCCGGCGCTGGTGGGCTGGGTCGGCGGCGGCAGCTGGAGCGCGGATTTCCACCAGCACGGTTCGCGGCCGGCCACCGGCTGGTACCCGCTCGGCCCGCGCGACCACTACGTGCCGCGTTACCGCCTGTCGGACGAGCGCCTGCGCCGCCTGAACAGCTGGCGCGAGCGCAAGGGCGATGGCCGTGATCGCGACCGCGACGGCGACCGCAACAACGACGGCGTGCCCGATTACCGCCAGCGTGGCCTTACCGTGGTGCCGCATGCGAACTTCGGCCAGCGCGGTTCGGTCGTGGTCTCGAACGTCCCGCGCGCCACGCCGCCGCGGGCCTTGCCGGCTACCCCGGGCGCCGCGCCGCCGGCCCCGCAGGGGTGGCGCGACCGCGGCCAGGCGAACGCACGCCGTGACAGCGACCGCGATGGCATTCCCGACCGCGTCGACCGCAGCCACGGACCGCGCGACCGCGATGGCGACGGCATCCGCAACCGGATCGACAGCGACCGCAACAACGACGGTATTCGCAACAGCGCCGACCGTGACCGCGACGGCATCCGCAACCGTTCCGACAACGACCGCGACGGCGACGGCATTCCGAACCGGGTCGACACCGACAACGGCAGCCGTGGGCGCTTCAGCGGCGGCCAGCGTCCGCCGGTGCTGACGACCGCGCCGGCGCCCGCCATGGTGCAGGAAACCGCCCGTCCGCAGTCATGGGGACGTGGAAACGGGGCTGAGAACGAGCGCCCACGCTGGGATCGGGGCGACCGCGGCGATCGCATCGAGGCCCGCCGCGAGCGTCCGCAGGCGATGGCGATGCCACAGCCGGCTGCGCCGAGCGCGCCGCCGCCCCAGGCCGTAGCAGCGCCGCCGCGCATGATGGCACCGCCACCGCCACCCGCCCCTGCGGCCCAGCCGGCCCGCGCCAGGTTCGAACGCCGGGCCGAAACCCTGGACAATAGCCGACCCAACGAGCGGGAGCGCTGAACCGAAGGGCCGGAACCGCATCCGGCCCTTTTTTCATGGCCGCGCACCGTCCAACCCGCCGTTCAGGCGGCCTGTCGCACCAGCCTGCAGTTCGTCACATTCCGCTCGCAGCCTGGACGGCGTCCCGATAAAGTGGCATCACTCGCTCGCAGGCAGCAGCGCTGCTCCGAGCGACCCAATGTCCCGCTATTTCTCCCATTCCCAAGAAATAGTTTTAGGCCGGCCACAGCGCCGGCCTTTTTTTTCGCCAGTGCAGGACCATATGAGAGCGGCTACAATGCCCCTTTGCACAGGAACGAATACATGGACCAGAGAGATTCCCTCATCGAATACCCCAGCGATTTCCCGATCAAGGTGATGGGGCCGACGCACATCGACTTCGCGCCAACGATCATCGAATTGGTAAAGGGCTTCGATCCGGCTTTCGATGTTGCAAAAATGGAAACCCGCCCGTCGACCAAGGGGAATTACACCGGCCTGACCGTCACCGTGCATGTCACCAGCCGCGAGATGCTGGACGATGTCTACCGTGCCCTGTCGTCGCATCCGATGGTGAAAATGGTGCTGTAAAGCCACGGTGGCAAGGCCCTGGCCAGCACAGGGCATCGCGCTGGCTTATAATGACAGGGCTGTCCATACTTCCGCCCTATATCCTCCATGAACCGTCCCGCCACGCCGCTGATCCGCGCGCTCGGCCGCGCCGACTACGAACCGACCTTCGCCGCGATGCGCGCCTTTACCGACGCGCGGTCGCCGGAGACGCCGGACGAGCTGTGGATCGTCGAGCATCCCCCCGTGTTCACGCTGGGCCTGGGCGCCGACCGCGCCCACGTGCTGGCTCCCCATGGCGTGCCGGTGGTCCAGACCGACCGCGGCGGCGAGGTGACCTATCATGGGCCCGGCCAGGTCGTGATCTACCTGTTGATGGATTTGCGCCGCAACAAGCCGGGCGGCAAGCTGTATGCGCGCCAGTTTGTGGCAAAAATCGAACAGGCAGTCATCGAGGTGCTGGCGGCGTATAATCTCGCGGGCGAACGCGTTGCCGGGGCACCCGGCATCTATATCGCGGATGGCCCGCGCAAGGGGGCGAAGATCGCCGCCCTCGGCCTCAAGGTACGCGGCAACGGCTGCACTTATCATGGCGTGTCGCTGAACGTGGCGATGGACCTGGCCCCGTTCACATGGATCAACCCGTGCGGATATTCGGGCCTGGCCACGGTCGACATGCGCACGATGGGTGTGGAAGCCCCGCTGGCGGATGTCCAGCAGGCGCTGGCGCAGGAATTAGTGCGCCAACTGGTGACGATCGAAGCGGTCGCACCAGCAACCGAACAAACTCTCTGAATGGAAGCCCGCCAGGGCACGAGCCAATGACCACCGACACCACCACCGGTACTGCCCCCGTCTACGACGCCACCGAAAAGCAGAAGGGCGCCAGCAAGACCTCGCGCATTCCGATCAAGATCGTCCCGATCGCCGACACCGAGCGCCTGAAAAAGCCGGACTGGATCCGCGTGAAGGCCGCGACCGCCTCGTCGCGCTTCTACGAGATCAAGGACATCCTGCGCGCCAACAACCTGGTGACGGTGTGCGAGGAGGCCAGCTGCCCGAACATCGGCGAATGCTTCGGCAAGGGCACCGCGACCTTCATGATCATGGGCGACAAGTGCACCCGCCGCTGCCCGTTCTGCGACGTCGGCCACGGCCGTCCGGACCCGCTCGACGTGAACGAGCCGGGCAACCTGGCCAAGACCATCGCCGACCTGCGCCTGTCGTATGTCGTGATCACCTCGGTGGACCGCGACGACCTGCGTGACGGCGGCGCCGGCCACTTCGTCGAGTGCATCAGCAAGACCCGCGCGCTGTCGCCGAACACCAAGATCGAGGTGCTGGTGCCGGACTTCCGCGGCCGCCTGGAAAAAGCCCTGAACATCTTCGCCGACGGCCTGCCGGATGTCATGAACCACAACCTGGAAACCGTGCCGCGCCTGTACAAGGAAGCGCGCCCGGGCGCCGACTACCAGCACTCGCTGGTGCTGCTGCGCGACTTCAAGAAGATGTACCCGACCGCGGTCACCAAGTCGGGCCTGATGGTCGGCCTGGGCGAGACCGACGAAGAGATCCTGGAAGTGATGCGCGACATGCGCGCGCACGACATCGACATGCTGACCATCGGCCAGTACCTGGCGCCGTCGAACTCGCACCTGCCGGTGCGCCGCTACGTGCACCCGGACCAGTTCAAGAAATTCGAGGAAGCTGCTTACGAGATGGGCTTCGTGCACGCCGCGGTGGGCGCGATGGTGCGTTCGTCGTATCACGCAGACCAGCAGGCGCACGAGGCCGGCGTCGCCGCCTGAGCATCGCCGCGTAATTCTCCGCACAATCCAGCCAAGGGCCGGCCCCGCACATGCGGCGCCGGCCTTTTTCGTTGACCAAGCTTCGTTTGACTCCCTGCCCAGACAATTATAGACTCCAATGATTGCGCTAACATTCATAGTTGGCCATCACAATATGGAGGAGACATGGGAAAACGCATGGTACAGCGGCTGCTGTGCTGCCTCGCGCTTGGCCTGAACCTGTTCGTACCGGCCGATGTATACGCACTTGGCACCCCGCGCTTCGTCGACGTACAGGGCAAGCAAGGCGTCCAGCTCGTCACCGGAGGCCATGCCGCCCCGATCGTGACCAGCACCGATGAATTCCCCGGCGTGCTGCGCGCCGCGCGCGACCTGCAACGCGACATCGAGCGCGTGACCGGACAAACCCCGCAGTGGCACACCGGCGCCGCCGCACCTGCGAGCGACATGATCATCGTGGGCACGCTCGGCCGCCATCCTGTCATCGACGCCCTGGCGAAGCAGGGCAAGATCGATACGCGCGAGCTGACCGGCCAGTGGGAGGGCTTCCTGATCCAGGCGGTCAGCGACCCGCTGCCCGGCGTGAAACGCGCCCTGGTCATCGCCGGCAGCGACAAGCGCGGCACCATCTACGGTATCTACACGCTGTCCGAGCAGATCGGCGTCTCGCCCTGGCACTGGTGGGCCGACGTGCCGGTGGCGCGCCATGCCGCGCTCAGCGTTCCGCTGGACACCCGGATCACCGACAAGCCTGCGGTCCAGTACCGCGGCATCTTCCTGAACGACGAAGCGCCGGCGCTCACCAACTGGGCCAGGGAACGCTTCGGCGGCTACAACCGCAAGTTCTACGAGCAGCTGTTCGAACTGATGCTGCGCATGCGCGCCAATTACCTGTGGCCCGCCATGTGGGGCTCGGCCTTCTACGATGACGACAAGACCAATGGCGAGCTGGCCGACAGCATGGGCATCGTCATGGGCACTTCGCACCACGAGCCGATGATGCGCGCCCACCAGGAATGGCTCCGCCATGGCAAGGGCCCGTGGGACTACAGCCGCAACGCCGAGACCTTGCGCGAGTTCTGGACCCAGGGCCTGCGCACCACGCGTGACTACGAAAAGGTGATTACGATGGGAATGCGCGGCGATGGCGACGAGCCGATGTCGGAAAGCGCCAACGTCGACCTGCTCGAGCGGATCGTGCGCGACCAGCGTGCACTCATCAAGCAGGAATTGAACCGCGATCCCGCAAGCGTCCCCCAACTGTGGGCCCTGTACAAGGAAGTCCAGGAATACTACGAAAAGGGCATGCGCGTGCCCGACGACATGCTGCTGCTCTGGTGCGACGACAACTGGGGCAACATCCGCCGCCTGCCCACGCCGGAGGAGCGCAAGCGCAGCGGCGGGGCCGGCGTGTACTACCACTTCGATTACGTGGGCGGTCCGCGCTCCTACAAATGGTTGAACGTGACCCAGATCGCCAAGGTCTGGGAGCAGATGAACCTCGCCAACGAGTACGGGGCCAACCGGCTCTGGGTGGTGAACGTCGGCGACCTCAAGCCGATGGAAGTGCCCACCGAATTCTTCCTGGCCTACGCCTGGAACCCGGCGGCCTGGCCGGCGGAGAAGCTGCCGGAGTACCTGCGCGCCTGGGCCGCGCGCGAATTCGGTACCGAGCACGCCGCACGCATCGCCTCGATCGTCGAACGCTATACCCGCTACAACGCGCGCCGGCGTCCGGAACAGCTGGCGCCCGACACCTACAGCCTGAGCGCCTACGACGAAGCCGAACGGGTGGTGAACGACTACAACGCGCTCGTCGCAGAAGCCGCTCAAATCGGCAAGGCTTTGCCGAAGACGATGCAGGATGCGTATTTCCAGCTGGTCGAGTATCCGGTGCGCGCTTCCGCCAATGCGCTGGACATGTGGGTCTCGGCCGGCAGGAATGCCCTGTATGCGCGCCAGGGACGCCTCACCACCAACGACGTGGCCGCGCGCGTGCAGCGCCTGTTCGACCGCGACGCCGCACTGACCCGCCAATACCACGGCAGCAACAAGGGCAAGTGGAATCACATGATGTCGCAGAACCGCTTCGGCTACACCAACTGGGCCCAGCCCTACCGCGACGTGATGCCGGCGGTATCAAGACTGCGCGTGCCGGACCGGGTGGCGCCCGGCGGCATCCGCGCGGCCGACCAGATGGGTGTCGTGGTGCAGGGCAGCCAGGCCGTGTGGCCGGCCTACGGGCTCGGGAAGATGGCGCTGCCGGCGCTGGATGTCTTCGACAGGCAGCCGCGCTGGTTCGAACTGTTCAACCGCAGCGCGGAGCCGTTCGCATACGCCGTCAAGGCAAGCCACCCGTGGATTCGCCTCAGCCACGCTAGCGGGCGTGTCGACAAGGAGCAGCGCATCCTGGTGGACGTGGACTGGAGCGCCGTTCCGACAGGCAGCCTGGAGGCCGAGCTGACGGTGACCGGGCCGGAAGGGGCCAGGCTCATCGTCAAGGTTCCGGTGCACAAGCCGGAAGGCCTGAGTCCGCAGTCCGCCCAGGGACACGTGGAAAGCCGCGGCGTGGTCGCGATCGAGGCGGAGCACTTCAGCCGCTCGCATGCACCCCAAGGGCGCCAATGGCTCAGGATTCCCGGCTACGGCCACACCCTGTCGGGCATGACCACGATGCCCGGTGCCGCGCCCGCGCTGTCAGTCAACGACGGCATGCGGCTCGAGTATGACGTGCACCTGTTCCACAGCGGCGAGGTGAAGCTGCACGCGACCTTGGGACCGACGCTCAGGTTCCAGCCGGGGAAGGGCTTCCGCTACGGGGTGTCGATCGACGACGGCCCGGTGCAGGAAGTGAACGTGCACGCCGACGAAACCGAACAGTACTGGAACAAGCTGGTGTCCGACGGCGTGGCGAAATTCGTGACCACGCATCTTGTGGACGGGCCGGGGCGTCACACGGTCAAGTTCTGGGCCCTGGACCCGGGCCTGGTGCTGCAGCGCCTGGTGATCGACGCGGGCGGCCTGCAGCCGAGTTACCTGGGCCCGCCGGAAAGCCCGTATTTTCCGGTGAGGTGAGCGACGGCGTATGAGCGGGCAGGGCTTGCATAGAGGAACTGGAGCCCTGCATGTGTGCGCGCTGCGATATAGTTGATGTCAACCAGACATCACGCAAGCGAACCATGAATCATTCCCATCCTCCTCTCGACGACACCGAACACGACGACGGCTTCCTGGAGCGCGAGCTCGACTTCCCGGAGCGCGGCATCGAACTGGTCAAGATGGAAGGCCGCGTCTTCCTGCGCTTCTCGGGCGAGGTGCGCTACGAGGGCCTGCGCGTGCCTTACCGCCTGGTGCCCTCGCGCGGCGTGCTGGCCAAGCCGAGCAAGTGGCGCAAGATGGACATGCTGGCCCGGCGCGAGCTGCTCGAGGAACGCGCCACCCCGGATGCCATCGAACAGCTGCAGACCGAGGCCGAGGCCTTTGTGCGCGACATCGCCGAAGAAGCCGACGATTTCGGCTGGGACCCGCTGCTGTTCCTGCAGGTGCTCGACGAGCTGGAAACCTCGGAGCCGGCCGAATACGTGTTCCAGCGCGTCTCGCAGCGCCTGGCCCACGCGATCGAACGCGAGCAGGAAGAACGGCACGCCGCGCGCACCAAGGAAAGCATCAACCTGGCCGAGTACCCGGAATCCTTCGAGGTGGCCAGCCGCATGGGGCGCAAGTTCATCGCCCTGCTCGGGCCCACCAACTCGGGCAAGACCCACCGCGCGATGGAAGCGCTGGCCAAGGCTGCGAGCGGCGTGTATCTCGCGCCGCTGCGCCTGCTGGCGCTGGAAAACTACGAGCGCCTGCAGAACGCGCGCCCGCACGGCAAGGAGATCAAGGTCAGCCTGATCACCGGCGAAGAGCGCCGCCTTGCCGAGGACGCGACCCATGTTGCCAGCACCGTCGAAATGCTCGATACGAAAACGCCGGTCGAAGTGGCGGTGATCGACGAGATCCAGATGCTGGCCGACCGCGACCGCGGCGCCGCCTGGACCGCGGCCGTGTGCGGCGCGCCCGCGTCCACCGTTTTTTTGGTCGGGGCGCCGGAAGCGCGGCGCGCGATCGAGGCGCTGGCCGAGCGGCTGGAAGTGCCGCTCGAAGTCCACGTACTGAAACGCATGGCGCCGCTGGCGATGGAACCCTCGGCGGTGCGCAAGCTTGGCAACCTGCGGCGCGGCGACGCCGTCATCGCCTTTTCGCGCCGCGACGTCCTGATGTGGCGCGACATGATCACCGAGAAGGGCCTGTCGGTGGCCACCGTGTACGGCAACCTGTCGCCCGAAGTGCGGCGCGCCCAGGCCGAGCGCTTCCGCGAGGGGCAGGCCGACATCGTGGTCGGCACCGACGCGCTGGCGATGGGCCTGAACATGCCGATCGCCCGCATCGTGATGACCACGGCGGTGAAGTATAACGGGGTCGAGGAAGAAGAAATCTCGGCGGCGCTGGCCAAGCAGATCGCCGGCCGCGCGGGGCGCTACGGCGTGCACGAAGAAGGTTTCGTCGCGGGCTACGACGACGACACCCACGAAGTGATGCGCGCGCTGATGAAGGAGAAAATCCCGCCGGTAGCGGCCACCGGCTTCGCGGTGGCGCCCTCGCTCGAGCAGCTGCACCGGATCTCGTCGGTGACGGGCGAGACCTCGCTGGTCAAGCTGCTGCGCCGCTTCGTCCACAACATCGACGTGCCGGACGGCTTCTTCTATCCGCGCATCACCGAGGAACAGAACGAGCGCGCCGAATGGCTCGACACGCTGCCCCTGAGCGTCGCGGAGAAGTTCATGCTGTCGCTGGTGCCGATTTCGAGCCGGGTGCCGGTGCTGCAAAGCGCCTGGGAGCATTGGGCGCTGTCGCTGGCGAAGAAGCGGGTGTTCAAGCTGACGCCGCCGACACAGGAGCTCTATTACATGAACCTGCAGGAGGTCGAGGATACCTGCCGCATGTATTCGGCCTACGCCTGGCTGGGCTACCGTGAGCCGGAATACTTCCCCAGCATCGAGCTGGCGCAGCAGCTGGCGCGCCAGGCTTCGGAACGGGTGGATGCGATGCTGCAGCAGCAGAATGCGGCGGCGAGGCAGCGGGGTGGGCCAGCCGGCTCGGGCAGGGGCAAGCGCCGGCGTTAGTGGTTGCGGTGCGAACTTAGGCTCCGGCCTTCGCCGGAGCGACGGTTTCCAGGCTGGCGGACAGGTAAGCTATTGCGGCATGCACCTTCAGCACGTCGTTCCCGCGAAGGCGGGAACCCAAGTTTATTAGCTCAGCCACCAGCCCCAAGCCTGCACGATCAGCAGCCGCAGTGTACGATCCCGCTTTTGTAAAAGAAGCGACAGCACCGTGAACCCGAAATACACTCCAGAATCCTTCAACGAATTCGGCAAGGTCTTCCTGCCCGGCCACCTCGGCATCCGCATCACCGACGTCGCCGAAGGCCGCGTGTGCGCCGAACTCCCGGTCCAGCCCCACCTGCTGGCCCCGAACGGCTACCTGCACGCCGGCAGCGTCGTCACGCTGGCCGACACCGCGGCCGGCTACGCCTGCGTCGCCCACCTGCCGGAAGGCGCGAACAGCTTCACTACCATCGAACTGAAATCGAACCACCTCGGCACTGCGCGCCAGGGCACGATCGCGGTCGTGGCCACCAGCGTGCACCTCGGCCGCACCACCCAGGTGTGGGACGCGATCGTCACGGACAAGGACAGCGGCAAGACCATTGCCCTGTTTCGCTGCACCCAGATGATTCTGTACCCGAAATAAAGGTCTAAGTAGTCGCCCATTTTTTGCTGTCAAAGTCAGATTGGCAATTCAGCAGGGGTTGAGCGATGAAACACCTGGAGTTGAGCGAGGACGAGCAGCGTACGCTGCGTGAGATGGACGTTTTTCATCCGCATCCAAGGACGAGAATGCGGGCCCAAGGGATTTTGCGCCTGAGCCAAGGCCTGACTCTTCAGAAGACTGCTGATGAATTCGGCGTGCACTTGAATAGCGTCGAGCAGTGGCGGCAACGGTGGAGCAAGCTTGGCCTAGCCGGGTTGTATGAGGGACGTCATACCGGTTGACCGAGAAAGTGGACTCCCAAGCAGCAGCAGGCTTTCGGTGAGTTCGCGGTTTCCGAAGGCGGGACTGTGGGTGCACTGCTACGCCAGATCGAGCAGAACCAAGATCAAGTGCCAGTCAGCGAAAACACGGCCAAGCGTTATCTCAAGGAGATGCATTTCACGTACAAGCGCTATCGGTACAGTTTAAAAAAAAGCGAAATCAAGAAGCGTTCGAGCACGCCAGCAAAGTGATCGACGCGCTGTCCCGGCTCGACCACGAACAGCAGTGCGAACTGCTTTACTTCGACGAATCAGGTTTCAGTCCGAATCCGCCGGTGCAGTACGGATGGGGGGAAATCGGCCAGACCCGGGCTGTCGAGCCGCTCGCGCGCCGGCAGCGTGTGAACGTGCCCGGGGCATTGCGGCACGATGGCTCGTTGACCTGGACTACGCAGCAGCGACCGACGTCACGGGATGACGTAATCGCGTTCTTCGATCAAGTCGCTGCTCAAGCGCACGAGGTTCCACGAATCGTCTTGATCGACAACGCCGGCATACACAAGGGCGTCCCGATATACAAGAAGCGCCGCCAGTTGGCCAAACATGGCCTGTATCTGTACTACCTGCCGCCCTACAGTCCTGAGCTCAATCGAATCGAGATCCTGTGGAAGCATGCCAAGCATTCCTGGCGTCGCGTCGTTGCCAAGAACGGCGCAGACCTGCTCAACGAGATTCAATCCCTGATGAGCGGATTCGGCAGCAAGTTCACGATAAATTTTGGGTGACTACTTAGGACTAGGCCACTCGTAGGGTGGTCGGCCTCGTCGACCGCGCGTTTAACGCACAGGTGACTATTAACCTCCAGATGTGTTGTTGCTGATGAGCATGCGCCAACGCCGCTATGTCGTCGGTTCGATCGCACACACGCGGAGCACTGCCCTGCAAGTTCATCGGGCAAAAAATGTTCCCTTACCCCGACATAAATCTACTTTCATGGAGGAGCAATTAGAGGAGACGTAGATATCTGAGTAGCGAGCGCTCAGAAGTCGCCGACGCACCTGATTTATGTCTTCAAATTTTAATTGCCTCAGTGGAATGACAATTTCATCCATCACCTAGGAAATAGGGAGAAATGTTCTTTAAACGCTGTAAGTACGAAACGTATGCACTTCTGCTCTGCCATATACTTACAGCGACAACTTTCCGAAATTCATCGAACGCTAGGAATGAACGTGAAGACCACCATCCTTACAATCTCCGTAACCATTTTTATTAACATTTCTACCGCTCCCGCCCACGCGAAAGACGTCGGGCTATGTGGAGTGCAGGCAATAGGTAAGGACGTCGCGGACAAGTCATTCGTAATTGAATTTGACGGAAAGGTCGACCGAAAGGCAACGAAGCTTAGTAAAGCAAAGAAATTGGACACTGAGCTTGTGGACAGCGTCTTCAATAATGATCAAAAGTTCATGAAAAGATTAAGAGCGAACGAAGGCGACGTGATATACGTTGCCAGAGGAAAGTCGGAGGGCTGCGTCATTCGTCCTGGAGAGCAGGACGGCAAGGAAGGTTATTACATTGAGAGACACGAAATAGTTCGAAATGCGCCACCAGTTTATGAATCCGTTTTCGTCGAGTCCAATTGAAAAGAAAAGAGGACGAAATTTCTATGATACAAAATCACGCACGTTTGCGCATGGCGCTGACCGTCAAGGTTGTTTTTGCGATTACTAGCTTCATCGGATCAGCAACCACTTTTGCGGTCGACCAAAAACTGCCGACATTTACGCAACCGACGACAAATCCGGGTTTAACTTTGCCTAACCAACCGGACGTCCATATCACAGCGCCAAGGCTGTCCGATCCGTGGATTGGGTACAATCCAGGTGGCTCATATAGCGGGGGGGGGGCGGAACAGGACAACGACCACCAGCGAGACCGCCCGCAGTAACGGCACGTTACGTTCCGGAAGTCGGAAATGAGCCCCCGCGACGTTGCAATCAACAGACCGGTTCTCCCGGAACGCCTCGGCCTGTCATCATCGCAACCGGGGAAAAGTACCAGGATGAAAAAGATTTCACCGATTTTTCAACTCTGGGTCTGAGTCAAAGTAGAACATATCGATCAATTCCAAGTAGCCGGCCCGCGAGACTATTCGGTCCTCAATGGTATTCTACGTTTGATGTTCCCACTTTAGAGAAGTCTTCGACAACCATTTACGACGGAAGATATCCAAGTTTGGGCCAGCAACCCTGGTTTATCAATATTACTCTGCCAGACGGCGCGACTTACCGTTACGAATATCGAGGATATCCCTATTATTACCCAGCCAATGCATCCGGCGCGACTACCGCCGGTGGATACCTCAATATGGACGTAGGGGGGTATATCGTTGCTACAATTGGGCAGCGGACGTATTGGTACGATCGAACGACATTGAATCTAATAAGCATCGCAGACAATGGCGTTGCCATATATAACTTCACCTACAACGGTGGATTGACAACTGTCACCGGCCTTGGTGGCAAGAAAATCACATACGGATGGACTAACGGACTTGTTACGACCGTCACGGATTCGTCGAACGCCGTTTGGACCTATAGTTACGATATCATAAACAAAAACTTGATTAAGGTAACCCCTCCAGCTGGGACGAGCGGTGGAATACGTGAATACCACTACGAAGACCCGATCAATAGAAAACTTTTGACTGGGATTACCGTCGACGGTGTACGCAAAACTAGAGTTGAATACCATGGGGATGGTAAGGTGAAGTGGAGCGGTGCGGCTAACAATGAGGCATGGGAAAAGTTCGATTACTCAGCATCCCCCCTCGCTACAACAGTTACGGATAGCCGGGGACAATCTATCGTATATCAGTTTGCGCAAGTAGGGAATACACGTCGCTTGCTCGCGGCAGATCGTGCATCAACCATTAGCTGTAATGCTTCTGCATCGGCGATACAGTACGCCTCAAACGGTTACGGAAATATCGAATCGATAACAGATTTTGAAGGAAATGTGTGGAAAGCAACGTATGTCGACACCGGACTCATCGATACCGAGATCTCAGACTGGAATTCTCCGGTGCAGGTAAAGAAGGTGCACACGTGGCAAGGTTTGAACCTGGCCAGTACAACAACTTACGATTCTCAAGGCTCCGCGCTTAACAGAGTTGTTTATGAACGCACGGCCGGAGGGCCCGCAACGGGCTATATCACGGCAATTGTAGAGACGGATCTAATAAACAACGTGACCCGGCGACAAAATTTTCTGTACGAACATCATCCTAACGGTGTCTTGAAGTATTTCGTAAGGCGAGACGTGCTAGATTCTGGAGAGGTAAGTACCGTTGATGAGTATGACGCCGCTGGACGGTTAATTAGCCAGTCGAACGCGTTAGGACAAATTGTTTCCTACTCAAACCACAATGCCCTCGGACAACCTCGTACATTTGTCGATTTGAATGCAAATGCGACGACCTATCAGTTTGATTCCGTGGGAAATCTGAAATCCTTTATTAGTCCGGGGTCTCTTGCAACTAGTTATACGTATAACGGAGACGGTGCTATAACGAAAATTTCACTGCCAAGTGGTAAAGCATTGGAATTTGGATATAGCCCAAGTGGACGCCTCGAAAAAGTCGGAAATGGCACAGCAGAGTTCGTCTCGCTTCCTCTTACTTTAAATGATATTACAAATAATCGCTCTATATCTAGATCGAAGCGAGTGGTGCCTAGCCTAGTAAGTAATACCCCGCAGGGAAATGTAAGCGGCGAATTTATTAATACAATCACTCGCGATTCTTTAGGCCGGTTGTGGAAAATCACCGGTAATCAAGGTCAGTCGACTACTTTTACCTATGATGGAAACGGTAATGTCAAGACCAGCACCGATGCGCTGAACCGGGTTACTGCTTACACCTATGGCCCTGGAGGAAGGGTTGCAACTATTACTAATGCGGATCTGGGGCAGATCACCTTTGCATATCATTATAGTGGTCTTTTAAAATCAATTACGGATGCTCGGCAGATGACGACATCGTATGAGTATAACGGCTTCGGTGACATCAAAAGTGAAGTTAGCCCATCGAGTGGGACATACGTTCATGAGTACGACACTGGGGGGCGTCTCACACAAACGACATTACCTGATCAATCAGTTATATCTTACACCTTTGATAGTCTAGATCGCATGACTGTGCGATGCCGTGCTGGAGAGTGTCACACGTATACCTACGATGGGGGCACGAATGGCAAAGGTTATTTAACTCAGGTGAATGATTGGACGGGGAGCACTAAATATCAGTACAACGCTTACGGTGCGTTGGTGAGTCAAATTAACGATATTTACGGGACAGTATTCACCACGTCGCGAACCTACGACGCGAAGGGTCGTCTCAGGACGATGACCTATCAAAACAATTTAGTCATTACATATTCTTACACGACAGCTGGTAACATCAGTTCCATTACGAGTAACGTTGCTAGCTTTCCGACTGTTGCAAGTTCCTTTGTGTATCAGCCCGCTACCGACGTTATCTCGGCATGGAAGTTTGGTAATGGGCTCTCGCGATTGATAACCTTCGATTCCGATTCCAGGATTTCTGAGTTATCGACACCAAGTAGACACAGTCTGAAGTTGGAATATTCCGTAGCCGATACCGTTGTAACGCTGACCGACAACGTTCATACCCCGACAACCACAACCTATGGCTACGATAGCGTTAATCGTTTGAATTCTGTAAGCCGCAGCGGGGACTGGCAAGTCTTTGCATGGGACCAGGCTGGTAATCAAACAAGTAGGCGGCGGGAGAACGTAGGAGATTTCACATATATCATGGATTCCAACAGCAGTCGCCTGGCAAATTTCAATGGTGCCGGAATATCACGGACCTTTGGCTACAGTTCCTCGGGTAATGTAAACAGTGAAGCAAGGATGGACGGTACTAGGGGGTACATTTACGGCGCATTTGATAGATTACGTGAGGTACAGGTCAACGGAGCGACAGTCGGTGACTACCGAAGCAATGCTTTTGACCAACGGGTTATAAAAATCGCTGGTAATCAGGCAACCTATTTTATCTATGGCGTTAACGGAGAGCTCATCAGTGAGGTTGGTGCACAAACCACCAATTATCTTTGGATAGGCAATGATCTGCTGGCTATTCATAGGGGAGGGCAGATTTATGCTAGTCACAACGACCAAATTGGCAGACCAGAGGTGCTCACGAACTCAGCCGGTACCATCGCGTGGCGCGCTCAAAACGCTGCCTTCGATCGTCGAGCTGTGATGGTGGACTCTGTGGGAGGTTTTAACATCGGATTCCCAGGTCAGTATTACGACGTAGAATCTGGTTTATGGTACAACTGGAACCGATATTACGATCCGATGCTGGGCCGTTACATCCAGAGCGATCCAATCGGGATGGTAGGTGGGATCAATGCATATGCATATGCAAGGGGGAATCCGGTCTCCTATGGGGATCTGACTGGAGAAGTCCCGATACCACTAATTACCGGTGGGATGGGATTTTTTGGAGGTATGATTGGATCCTTTATTACCCAGGTAGCAGCGGGGGGGCTGGAATGTGTTGACGGGAAGGCCATTGCGTTGGCCGGGGTCAGTGGGTTTGTCGCTGGAGCCGCGCTACCATATACTGCGGCTGGTGGACTGTCGGCCGCTGCCGCTGTTGGTGGCGCGGCAAATGTTGGCTCCTATTATGCAGGCAATGCCATGTCGGGTTCTAGCGGCACTGATCATGGTGTCGCTCAAGCGTTGTTCACTGGGATCATTGGTGGCGGAATGGGAGGCGCGTTTGCAGGGCCTGTATTCAAGAAGGGTGTGGCCCGCCTGTTCCAGCCGTCGGCACATCGGCAAATGATGGCCCGCAATGCAGGTGTTGGCAACTTTGCACGGACGCTAGGTGGGAACGCTCTTTCTAACGCTCCGACACGGGGATCAACTCCCGCGTGTGGGTGCGGCGCACAATAGAGGTAATCTATGAGTTTGTTTTCGGTAGTTTTAGCCTGTGCAGTAGGCTTTCTGCAGGGGTTTGTCGGAATTGCGACCACGTTTGCACTGGCTCGACCTTTTGCCGCGTTGATTGTTAAGGCCAATTTGCCGGATCACTCCTATTCGACTGCCGATCCGCGAACTCGGGTATTTGGTTGGATCTCTTACGTCATTTCAGTGGTATCGCTTATAGCGTTGCACATCGGGGTGATCGAAGCGACTCTTCGAGAATTGGCGGAAGGCGATCGGGTAATACGTTGGGAGCTGGGACAAGTTTGGGTCGTCGGTTGCCTCGCTGGGCTAGCATTGGCTCGGTGGCTTCCCGTACTCGAGTCGAAAATTCGTCGTATAGGGAGGACACTTTAGCTCGTTGCCGCGAGATTGGACGAGGGAATTTGGGGTGCGATATTAGGACATGTCCCCTTGCCACTGTGCGTCCGCTGCGGCGGTCTTCGCTCGGCGCGCAGCGGTTGTTCACGGCAATGGCGGCATTACCCAGCTTTCCACCCTGGCGTTTAGCTACGTGGCCAGCGCGGACATCCAGGGCTTGGTGCCGAGGCGCAGTGGCTGCGGACGCCTTTCCAGCGCTCGCTGCTGAATCGTCCACCAGTGCAGGTAATAGGCTGGATCTGGACTCAAGAAGGTCAGGTCGTGCTTGGCCAGGCTGCCCTGGACGAAGAGCTCGGTGAAGAGCGTCGCGGCGAAGAGCATCAGTATCGGCGCCGATGGTCTGTCCGCTTCCGGAGCGAATTCGAAACACGCATCCCACAACTCCGTAAAGCGCATGGCCGACAGCGGCCGGCCACCGCGCCACTTTGCCACATTACTCGCGAGATCTCCGCATCCCCGCAGTTGCAGCTATTCGACCATTTTTCCCGCGGCCGGGATTCGGCGCGGCCACTTGCGCCCAGGGCTCTCGCGCATCATTCGTATACATGCCGTGGCGTCAAGCCGTAAGCGTCAAACCAGCACCGTCTAGACACTGAACGGCGCGAGTCGCAAAGTAGTGCCTACTAAAATTTGGTGGGGACTATTTTGGGCAGCGAAGTTGAACACAGCAGGCGCCGGCGGAGCGCAAACTACCCGCTGGAATTCAAACGACAACTGGCGCAGAAGCGTGTGATTCGACGGTGAGTGTGTCGCAGCTGGCCCTGCAGCATGGCCTGCACACGAACATGGTGTTCCGCTGGCGACGCCAGTTGCAGGCCGGACTGCTCGACCAGGCCAAATTGATGCCGGTGACGCTGGCCCAGACACCGCCTATCAGCGATAGCGTGGCGGGTAGTGGGCAATCGAGATCCGCATCGGCGAGGCAGCGATACGTATCGAGGGCAGCCCGGATCCGGCGACGCTGATGCTGGTACTGAAGGGACTAGCCAGCGAGTTCCTTCTCGAGCAGCTTGTGCAAGGCCGCGAAATCCGGCTCGCCCACATACTGCTTGATGATCCTGCCCTGCTTGTCGATCACGAAGGTGGTCGGGGTCAGGGTAACGTCGCCGAACTGCTTGGCGATGTCGCCGGCCGAGTCGATGGCGACCTTGAAGGGCAGCCGGCGCGTCTCGCTGAAGTTCAGCACGTAGTTGGGCGGATCGTACTGCATCGCCACCGCCACGAACTCCAGGCCTTGCGCCTTGTACTTGTTGTAGGTCTCGACCATCTGCGGCATCTCCTTGACGCAGGTGACGCAGGAGGTCGCCCAGAAATTCACCATCACTACCTTGCCGCGCAGGGACTCGGTACTGATCTTGTCGCCGGCGATGCTGATGAAGGTGACGTTCGGCGCCGGGGTGCTGCTGTTGAACGAGGCGTAGCCGATGCCGGCCAGCGCCAGCACCACCGCGCACGCGGCGGCGGGCTTGATCCAGGGGCGGGAAGATGTAGTCATGGCGGAAGGGGATAAAAAAACGGCAGGACCGCAGTCCTGCCGTTGTGGGTTCAGCTCTGTGCCGGAGCGGCCGAGTTGGCGCGCGGGTCTTCTTCCTGGATGTACTCGAAGATCTTGACGACGCGGTTGACGCCGGCGACGCCCTTGGCGACGTCGGCCGCGATATTGCCTTCACGCGGCGTCACGAGGCCCATCAGGTAGACCACGCCGCGCTCGGTGGTCACCTTGAAGGCGGTGGCCGAAACGGTCTTCTTGTCGACCAGGCTGGCCTTGACCTTGGTGGTGATCAGCGCGTCGTTCGAGCGCGAGGTGTAGCTCGACGGGCCGGCGATCTCCAGCTCGTTGATCACGGAGACCACGTTGTCGATGGCGCGCACTTCGCGCTCGGCCGCCTGCTTCATGGCTTCGTCGCGCACCTCGCCGGTCAGCAGCACCTTGCGGTTGTAGCTGGTGACGTTGACGTGGCCGTTCTCGCCGGTAAGCTGCTGCATCTTGATCTCGGCCTTGACGTTGATCGACTTGTCCTCGGTTTGCATGCCGATGGTACGACGGTCGTTCGACGCCAGGGCGGTCGCCGCGGCCCCGCCCACCGCCAGGGCCACGCAGCCCGACAGCGAAGCCGCCAGTGCGGTACCCACAACGATTTTCGACAGCAGGCCGGCCAGCGGGCGCAGTTTGGTCATTCTTCTTCTCCTCCGAACAGTGCGACGTCGATGCCGTCGCAGATGCAGTGAATCGCGCACAGGTGGACTTCCTGGATGCGAGCGGTACGTGCGTGGGGCACGTTGATATGGATGTCGGCGTCGGTCAACAGCTTGGCCAGCGCGCCGCCGTCCTTGCCGGTGAAGGCGACGATGCGCATTTCGCGCTCCAGCGCCGCCTCGACCGCGGCCAGCACGTTGGCCGAATTGCCCGAGGTGGAAATCGCCAGCAGGACGTCGCCGGCCTGGCCGAAGGCCTGGACCTGCTTCGAGAAGATCTCCCTGAAGCTGTAGTCGTTGCCGACCGCCGTCATGATGGACGTGTCTGTGGTCAGGGCGATCGCCGGCAGCGGGAAGCGCTCGCGCTCGAAGCGACCGACGAGCTCGGCAGCAAAGTGCTGGCAGTCGGCGGCGGAACCGCCGTTACCGCAGGCCAGGATCTTGTTGCCGTTAGACAGGGCGCCGAACATCAGTTCGATGGCCTGCGAAATGGGTTGCGCCAGGGCCGGTGCCGACCTCATCTTGAGATCGGCGCTTTCCTGGAAGTGAGCGAGGATGCGTTGAGTATTCATAGCCGAGAATTATAGTGCAGTGGCAACCCAGGTCGGGCAACCACAGTAAAAATTGCTTACATTTAAAAGACGCGTGATTGTTCAGTTAATCACATCTTGCAGCCATTCCAACTGCTCGCCGTCAATGGCGACGACGTCGAAGCGGCAGGGCGGGGTGACGGGGAAGCGCAACAGGTACACTTGCGCCGCGCGCACCAGGCGGCGGATCTTGGCGGGAGTGATGCTGGCGGCCGCGCCGCCGTGTTCGCGATTGGCGCGCTGGCGCACCTCGACGAACACCAGGGTGGCGTCATCGCGCATGACCAGGTCGATTTCGCCACCCTTGCAGCGAAAATTCTCCTCGACCGGCGTCAAGCCGTGGCGGCGCAGGTAGCGCAGGGCGGTCCGCTCCCAGTCGCGGCCCCGGGCCTGGCTGGGCGACAAGCGCTGCGGCCACATGGTGAACCTGTCAGCGCCCGAAGGCGACCGTCTCGAAACTGCCGTCGCGGTAGACGGTGCCGGTCTCGACCCGGCGGAACGCGCCTGTGCCCATGTCGATCGACAGGCGGCCGGTCACGCCGTCCAGCTCGAACGGCGAACCGGGACGCAGGGCCACTTCGCGGGCGATGCGGAAGGCATCGATGCCCAGGGCGTACAGGCGCTGCATGTCGAAGCCGCCGGCGCCGCTGTCCCAGCGCGGATAGCTCGCCACCAGCGGATTCTCGGGCTGCACGGTCCAGGGCAGGTCGAGGATGCGGACGCCGACGAGTTCCGGCGCGCTCATCGCTGGATCGCGCCCCGGGTTGATCGAGGCGGTGCCGTAGGTCGGCAGCGAGGTGCCGATGGCGCTGCGCACCTGGCGCAGCTGCACCGCGTCGAGGGCGGCGAACACCAGCTGCGGCGGATCGACCTGCAGGCGCGCGCGCAGTTCGGCCAGCGCATTGGCGTCGACGTAGCCGTCGCTGCTAGGCAGGTCGACGGTCGCATTGCTCAGGCCCAGCTGCGCCCAGCGCGCGGTAAAGGCGCCGGACAGGCGCTGCTGCCAGGCAGCCTTGCCGGTGATGACAAGGGCGCGGCCGCCGGGTTGTTCCGCGGCGGCCCAGTCGGCCACCTGGCGTGCCTCGTCTTCGAGCGTCAGGCCGACCACCAGCAGCTGGCGCGGCAGCGGGCCGTCCGTTTGCGGGTGGTTGAGGGCAATGGTGGGTTTCGTTACCGCGCCGCTGCTGGCCAGCGCGGCCACGGCAGGACGCGCCAGCGGGCCGACCACGATATCGTTCTGCTCGGCCGCACGCGCATAGGCGTCGAGCGTTGCCTGTGAGGAATCGCCGGTGGGAATGACATTGACCGTCACGCCGCTGCGGTCGCGCTCGTAGCCGGCCATGAAGCCGGCACGCACCGCTTCAGCGGGCTGTCCCAGCGCGTCGGACTGCAGCGGCAGCAGCAGGGCAATACGTACCCCCTGGGCGCCTGGACGGTCGAGCCCGGAGGCCAGCGGGCGGCCTTCGGTGGGCGGCAGCAGTTCTACCGGATTGGTGCGGACGGGGGCGGCAGGCGGCGCCGGCATATAGGTGGGCTCGGCAGGCGGCGGGCTTGCACTCGGCGCGGCGGGCGCGCACAATCCGCCCGGTACACCGCATCCCATGTCTGGCGGCAACGGCGTGCTGGTGCAGCCGGCCAACAGGCTAATGACGGACGTTGCAAGCAGCGCCTTGAGATTTTTCTTCAGCATCGGAATCCCTTATGACAGAACAGCAGACCATCGACATCGCCCAGCTTCCCGTCATGGGCGAAGCGGCCCAGCAGTCCTATCCTACCGCAACGCTGTATATCGTGGCTACACCGATCGGCAATGTCACCGATATCACGCTGCGCGCACTGCACCTGCTTGCCCTCGCCGATGTCGTGGCTTGCGAAGATACGCGCAAGACCGGGGCGCTGCTGCAGCGCTTCGGGTTGAACAAGCAGACCATCGCCGCCCACATGCACAACGAGCGCGAGGTGGCGGACAAGATCGTCGAGCGCCTGCAGGGCGGCCAGCGCGTGGCGCTGGTGTCGGATGCCGGCACCCCGGGAGTGTCCGACCCGGGCGCGCGCATCGTCGACGCGGTGCGCACGGCAGGGCTGAACGTGGTGCCCCTGCCGGGGGCGTCGGCGGCGATTACGGCGCTGTCGGCAAGCGGCCTGGTGAACGACCGCTTCCATTTCGTCGGTTTCTTGCCGGCAAAACCGAAGCAGCGCGAAGCCGCCTTGGGCGAACTGGTGCGCGAGACGTCGACCCTCGTCATCTACGAAGCGCCGCACCGGATCGTCGAATGCGTGGAAGGATTGCAGGCCATCTTCGAGCCGGCCCGCCAGGTCGTGTTCGCACGTGAGTTGAGCAAGCTGTTCGAGGAGATTCACCGCTGCCCGCTGGGCGACGCGCTGGCCTGGGTCAAGGCCGACCAGCACCGCGAGCGCGGCGAATTCGTCGTGCTGGTGGCTGGCGCGGTGCTGGAGACCGACGCGCAGGATGCCGAGGCCGAGCGCATCCTGCAGATCCTCCTGAGCGAGTGCTCCGTGAAGCAGGCCGCCAGCCTGGCGGCGCAGATCACCGGGCGCAAGAAGAACGCGCTGTACGAGCGCGCCCTGCAGATCAAGGGCGAGTGATCAGCTGAGCTTCAGGCGAGCGCTTCTTTTGCAGCTTCTTCCGGCGTCAAGCCGTCGTAGAACTGGTCGGTGAACCACTCGACCTGTTCTTCGATATGTTCCTGGGCCTGCTCGACGGTAGCGCCGCCCGCCACCAGGAATTTCTCCACTTCGATGCACCACTGGATGAGTGCCAGCGTTTCTTCGTCCAGCTCTTCTTTCTTTGCCATGCCGGCTCCTGTCCTTGCGCAGTCGGCCGATCGGTGCGACCGGTTTTCCCAGTCATTTTACCGTAACGATCGGGGTGGAAGCCGTGAAGAGCGTGATACCGATTTGGATATCGGCACGCGCCAAAAAGTTATTGGTGCCTCGGTCAGGTCATGGCGCAGAATGTTAGCGCAACCATCACGGTGTTCCATAAGGCGACGACATGCGAAAAGAGAGCGGGAAGCGGTGCCATACGGGGATTGCGCTCGTCCTGGCCTTGGCAATGCCCGCCCTGGTTCGCGCCGCCGATGTGCATGCGGACGCGCAAGCGCGTGCCCGGGCACTGGTGGCGCAGATGACGATGGACGAAAAGATCGGCCAGCTGCTCAATGTCGCGCCCGCCTTGCCGCGCCTGGGCATTCCTGCCTATAACTGGTGGACCGAGTCCCTGCATGGGGCAATCGGACCTGTGCCCACGACAAATTTCCCGGAACCCATCGGGCTGGCAGCCAGCTTCGATGCGCCGCTCATGCAGGAGGTGGCCGCCGCGATCAGTGTCGAGGTACGCGCGCTGCACACGCTGGGACGCCAGGCGGGTCACCTGGGGCGCATCGGCACCGGCCTGAATACGTGGTCGCCGAACATCAATATTTTCCGCGATCCGCGCTGGGGGCGCGGCCAGGAAACCTTTGGCGAAGATCCGCACCTGACGGCGATCCTGGGCGTCGCCTATATCCGGGGCATGCAGGGACCGAATCCGGACCTGCCCCTCGTGGTCGCCACGCCGAAGCACTTCGCGGTGCACAGCGGGCCGGAATCGACCCGGCACTCGGCCAACGTGATGGTGTCGAAGCACGACCTCGAAGATACCTACCTGCCCGCCTTCCGCGCCGCCATCGTCGACGCCAGGGCCGGATCGATCATGTGCGCCTACAACCGCGTCAACGGCCAGCCGGCCTGCGGCAGCGATCTCCTGATGAAGGATGTGTTGCGGGGCGCCTGGGGCTTCAAGGGCTATGTGGTGTCCGACTGCGATGCGGTGACCGATATCTCGGAGCACCACAAGTACGCGACCGATCCGGCTGCGGCGGTCGCCGTGGCCCTGCAGGCCGGCACCGACAACGAATGCAGCACCAAAACGCTGGGCGAACCCCAGGACCTGGGCGCCCGTTACCGCGAAGCCTGGCAGCGCGGCCTGATCGGCATGGACGACATCGACCGGGCGCTGGTGCGGCTGTTCTCGGCCCGCTATCGCAACGGTGACCTCGCCGGACTCCCGCAGCGCGAACGCAAGGCCGTTCCCCTCGACGCGATCAACACGGCGGCGCACCAGGCGCTGGCGCTCAAGGCCGCGACCAACAGCCTGGTCATGCTGAAGAACGACGGCGTGCTGCCGCTCAAACCGGGTGTAAAGCTGGCCGTGATCGGTCCCCTGGCCGATGCGACCCGCGTCTTGCGCGGCAATTATTCGTCCACGATCTCGGCGCCGCCGGTGTCGGTCGTCGAGGGCCTGCGCCGCACCCTGCCGCAGGCGCAGGTGGCGCTGGTGCACGGCGCCGCGTCGATCACCGACGGCGATTTGGTGCCCGCTTCGGCCCTGCGCACGCCAGACGGGAAAGCCGGCCTGCGCGCCGAGTATTTCAACCGGACCGATGGCAAGATCGCCAGCCAACCGGTGGTCACCCGCATCGAGCACGGACTGCATTCGCATGCAGTCGCCCTGAAAGAGGTCACGGATCACAACCGGGTGGTCTGGACCGGCTACCTGGTGGCGCCGGAGACCGGTACCTACCGGCTCGGCGTGAGCGGCGTGCAGGGCGCGCTGACGGTCGGCGGCAAGCCCGCGGTCGAGGCCACCGCCTATTCGAAATGGGGCGAACCGCTGACGCTCGGCGAAGTCCGGCTCGAGAAAGGACAGCGCTATCCCTTGCGCTTCCATGCCGAGACCGGCTCCACCGGCGTACCCGGCCTGTACTGGAAACGCATCTCGACCGATCCCGACGCCGACTTCAAGGCGGGAACCGCCGACGCCGACGTCATCGTCGCCGTGGTCGGCCTGACGGCGGACCTGGAAGGCGAGGAGATGGCGGTGAAGGTCGAGGGCTTCGAGGGCGGCGACAAGACCTCGCTCGACCTGCCCGCCGACCAGCGCCGGCTGCTCGACCGCGCCAGGGCACTGGGCAAGCCCCTGGTCGTCGTCCTGATGAACGGCAGCGCGATCGACCTGTCGTGGGCAAAGGACCATGCCGCCGCCATCCCGGAGGCCTGGTATCCCGGACAGTCCGGCGGACTGGCGGTCGCCAATGTCCTGGCGGGCAAGTCCGATCCGGGCGGGCGCCTGCCCCTGACCTTCTACCGTGACCTGGCGGATTTGCCTCCCTTCGACGATTACGCAATGAAGGGCCGCACCTATCGCTACTACGCGGGCACGCCGGTCTATCCCTTTGGCGCCGGCTTGAGCTACACGACGTTCGGCTACGCGCCGCTGCGGATCGTGCCCGTCGACGGCGCGCTGGAGAACGGCGTGGTGGTCAGCACCGAGATCGCCAACACCGGCACCCGCGATGGCGACGAGATCGCCCAGCTTTACCTGACCCCACCAGGCTTCGAAGGCGCGCCGCGGCTTGCGCTGCGCGGCTTCCAGCGCGTGTCCTTGAGGCCAGGGGAGACGCGCCAGGTCAGCTTCCGGCTGTCGCCACGCGACCTGAGCTTCGTCACGCGCGACGGCATCCGGCAGCTGATGGCCGGGCAGTACCGGCTGAGCGTCGGTTCGGGACAGCCGCGAACGGGCGTGGCGGTGCAGGAAGCCCCGATGACGCTGAGCCGGACTGCGGTGCTGGAACAATAATCACTTGGAGAGGGGAAGAGACATGATGAAGACAATCCGCCGTGGCCTGGTTGCCGGGGTAGCGGGCTTGAGCTGCCTTCTGGCCGCGCCGGCGATGGCGCAGGACGACAGGATGACGCCGATCGCGATTCCGGCGCAAGCGAACGCGATCGTGCTGGGCACCGGCACGCTGCCGGGCGCCAGCGTTCAGGAGAGCTGGCACAGCCAGTACGGCAGCGTGTTCGCTCGCAACGTCACGGTCGCGACGCTGACGCCCTTCCTGCCCGACCCGGCAAAGGCGACCGGCGCCGCCGTGATCGTCGCCCCCGGCGGCGGCTTCCGTACGCTGTCGATGAACAACGAGGGCTGGGATGTCGCCCGGGCGCTTGCCGCCAGGGGCGTGGCGGCATTCGTCCTGAAGTACCGGCTCAACCAGACGCCGCAGGACATGGGCGAATTCGCGCAGTCGATGGCAAGGATGTTCGCGGACGGCGCGCGCGGCGCGGCGCGGCGGGCAAGCCAGCAGGATCCCGCCGTCGCCCTGGCGCCGCAGATCGCCGATGCGCGTGCTGCGTTTGCGCTGGTTCGCTCACGCGCCAAGGAGTGGCGGGTGGACCCCGGCCGCATCGGGATGGCGGGCTTTTCCGCAGGCGCGATGCTGACGATGGCAACGGCCCTGCATGGGCAGGATGCCAAGCCCGCCTTCATCGCCAACATCTATGGACCGCTGGCGGCGATGAAGGCGCCGCTTGACGCGCCGCCGCTGTTCATCGCGCTGGCCGCGGACGATCCGCTGTTCGGCAATGCCGGATACGGCCTGGTCGACAGCTGGCGCGCCGCGAAGCGTCCGGTGGAATTCCACCTCTACGAGCAGGGCGGCCATGGCTTCGGCATGTACGAAAAAGCGACCACCAGCACCGGATGGTTCGATAGTTTTGTACGCTGGCTGGACATGCACGCTTACCTGAAGCCGAAGAAAAGCGTATAAGCCCTCACCATTTGCACCCGTGATCCTTCTTGTCCATCATGAGGAACAGCGGCGCCAGCAGGCCGCCCGGCACCCCGTCCTTGCAGTCGCGCCGCTTGGCCTTCTTGATGGCTTTCGCGAACTTCGATTCGGTTTCCAGTGGCGGGTCGGGGAATTGCGCGTTCGCCAGTCCTTCGCGGCCGAGCCTGGTCTGCCCCGCCAGCTGCCGCGCGCTGAGCCTGGCGGCATCCAGGTCGAACTTCGGCGTATCGCCGCCGCTGTCCGGCACGGGTTCCGGCTGCTGCTGTACCGTGAACGGCTCGGCGGCGCTTTCCTGGGCAGGCGGCACGGCGATGATCGGCGCCGGCGCGGCCCGGCGTGCAGGGCGCGCAGGGCGTGGCGCCGCAGCCTCGGCAGGCAGGCGGGGCGCTGCCGCTACCTTGGGCGGTGATGGCGGCGGCGGCCGGATCGTCACTGTAATGGAAGAGGGCGCTTCAGGCGCGAACACCGACGGCCCCGCATGACGACCAGCAAACAGCAGCAGCAGGTGCACGGCAAGCGAGACGCCGACACCGGCCACGAAGCGCCTGTCCCCGCGCGGCATGCCCTCATGGACTGCAAGACTCACCATAGAGTCCGTTGTCGCATGATCATGATTGAATAATGCGAAAGAGAATACGGCGACCTGCTTATTTTGCCCTTAAGCCTTGACCTGAGCCCGCCGACACGATATTATCTCTGTCTTCGGAGTGTAGCGCAGCCCGGTAGCGCACCTGGTTTGGGACCAGGGGGTCCAAGGTTCGAATCCTTGTACTCCGACCAGCATTAAGAGAAAAGCCGACAGTGAAAACTGTCGGCTTTTTTCGTTCTGTGTTGTGTTTTCGTAGGGTGGGCGGCTATGCCGCCCACGCGTTCAAATCACATCCGAGCAGTCGTAACGACAGTTCAACCCCTTAGCCTGCGCGCTTCGCGGCAATCGCATTACCCGCCCGGCTTGCACCTTTGCGGCCCAGCTGCTGCGAAATGAACTGCCCGGCATCCACCACCGCGTCGAGATCGATGCCGGTCTCGATGCCCAGGCCGTTCATCAGGTAGACCACGTCTTCGGTGGCGACGTTGCCGGTCGCGCCCTTGGCATACGGGCAGCCGCCCAGTCCCGACACCGACGAGTGGAAGATTGCCACGCCCACTTCCATCGCCGCATAGATGTTGGCCAGGGCCTGGCCATAGGTGTCGTGGAAGTGGCCGGACAGGCGTTCGAGCGGGAATTCCCGGCTTGCTGCCAGCATCACGGCCTGGGTCTTGCGCGCGGTCGAGACGCCGATGGTGTCGGCGATGTCGATTTCGTCGCAACCGAGCTCGCGCATGCGGCGCACCACGTCGGCCACCGCTTCGAGCGGCACCTCGCCCTGGTAGGGGCAGCCGAAAGCGGTGCTGATCGAGCCGCGCAGACGCAGATTGTTGGCCTTGGCGGCGCGCGCCACCGGCTCGAAGCGTGCGATCGATTCGGCGATCGAGCAGTTGATGTTCTTTTGCGAGAAGGCTTCCGAGGCCGAACCGAAGATCACGACTTCATCCGCTTTGCTTGCCAGCGCCGCCTCGAAGCCCTGCATGTTCGGCGTGAGCGCCGAGTAGATCGTGCCCGGCAGGCGTTCGATGCCGGCCATGACTTCGGCGCTGGTGGCCATCTGCGGCACCCACTTGGGCGACACGAACGAGGCCGCCTCGACATTGGCGAAGCCGGCGCGCGCCAGGCGGTTCACCAGTTCGATCTTGACGGCGGCGGACAGCGCCTCTTTCTCGTTCTGCAGGCCGTCGCGCGGCCCGACTTCGACAATCTTGACCTTCTTCGGCAGGCTTGCTTGATTCATGCTCTTCAATATCCTAGGTCGCGGTCGACGATGTCGCCGACGGGTTGGCCGCTCTCGAGCGTCGCGATCTTGTCGGCGATCTGGAGGACGGCGTCGTGGCGCACGGTGAGCGCCGAGATATGCGGGGTGATGCTGATGCGCGGTTCGTTCCAGAACGGGTGAGGCGCCGGCAGCGGCTCGTGGCGGAACACGTCGAGGGTGGCGCCGGCGATGTGGCCGGAACGGATCAGGGTCATCAGGTCGGGCTCGGCCAGGATGGCGCCGCGCGAGACGTTGATCAGGTAGGCGCCCGGCTGCAGCTTGCCCATGTTGTGGCGGTCGAGCAGGTTGGATGTGTCGGGCGTGAGCGGCAGCATGCAGACCAGCACGCGGGTACCGCGCAGGAACGGATCCAGCCCCTCGAGGCCATGGAAGCATTCCACGCCCGGGATGTCCTTGGGCGTACGGCTCCAGCCGCGCACCGGGAAGCCGAACAGGCGCATCGCCTCGACCACCGGCAGGCCGAGTTTGCCCAGGCCCATGATGCCGACCGCGAATTCTTCTTTCGGGATGAGCGGCAGCGGGTCCCAGACACCGTGGCGCGCCTGCTGTTCGTAGTCGTCGAAGTGGCGGTAATAGCGCAGCACCGCATGCGCGACGTATTCCGCCATCTGCACGCCCATGCCGGCGTCGCCCAGGCGCACGATCGGTACCGGCGGCAGTGCCTCGCCCAGCTTGAGCAGGGCGTCGACGCCGGCGCCCATCAGGAAGATCGCCCTGACGTGCGCGAGCTGGTCCAGCAAGGCGGGCGTCGGGCTCCACACGACCGCGTAGTCGCAGGGCGGCAGGGCCGCACCTTCCTTCCATGCGACGGTTTCCACCTGAGGCATGATGGCCGCGAACTCGCGCGCCCACGGCTCGATCACGCCGTCTCCCCGATACAGGAGTATGCGCATGGTTTCCCCCTCTTGTCGTCTTCTTGTCGTTGTCAGGCTGCCTTGAACGCCAGCAGCGGCGCCCCATCCGCCACCTGGTCGCCGACCTGGTACAGCACTTCTTCCACCAGGCCGTCGCCCGGCGCGGAAATCGTGTGCTCCATCTTCATGGCTTCCATGATCACCAGCGGCTCGCCCTTCTTCACTTGCGTGCCGGCCGAGGCCAGCACCGCCACCACTTTACCCGGCATCGGCGCGGTCAGGCGCCCCCCCGCGGCCTCAGTCTCGCCGGCGTGCGCCATGGGATCATTGTACGACAGCGTGAAATGACGGCCACCGGTGAACACGTGGAACAGGTCGCCGTCGCGGCGCACGCTGCCGTGCAGCGAGGCCTCGCCCAGGCGGATGGTGAGCTCGGCGCCTTCGTGGCGGACCAGCTCCAGGGGCTGGCGCTCGCCGTTGGCCTCGATTTCCCAGCCGTGGGCGCCCGCGGTGGCATACATCAAGCCGACCTGGTAGCCCTCGGCGCCGCTGAACTCGTCCGCGAACGAGAGCGTGCGGCGGTAAGCGCTGTTCATGCGCCAGCCACGCGCCTGGGCCCACGGGTCAGCCGGGTTGACCGAACCACGCACGGTTTCGCCGCGGCTCAATGCCAGCGCGGCCATGGCCAGGGCGCCCAGCGGTGCGCTGGAGGGCGCCGGGAACAGCGTGTCGCCGTGGCGGTCGATCAGGCCGGTGTCCAGGTCGGCGCTCGAGAAAGCCTCGCCCTCGACCAGGCGTTTCAGGAAGGCGATGTTGGTGGCCAGGCCGACGATCTGGAACTCGCTGAGTGCCTGCGACAGGCGCGCCAGGGCCTGGGTGCGGTCGGCGCCCCAGACGATCAGCTTGGCGATCATCGGATCGTAGTAGGGCGAGATGGCGTCGCCTTCGCGCACACCCGAGTCCACCCGCACCGCGGCCGGATTCGTGCCCGAGGCACCCAGCTCGAACTCGACGGCGCTTGGGGTATCCATGTGGCGCAGCGTGCCGATCGACGGCAGGAAGCCTTTTTCCGGGTTCTCGGCGTACACGCGCGCCTCGATCGCGTGGCCATGGATCGCCAGTTCGCTCTGCTTCTTCGGCAGCGGCTGGCCGGCCGCCACGCGCAGCTGCCACTCGACCAGGTCGGTGCCGGTGATCATTTCGGTGACCGGGTGCTCGACCTGCAGGCGGGTGTTCATCTCCATGAAGTAGAACGAGCCGTCCTGGTTGGCGATGAACTCCACGGTGCCGGCGCCCACATAGCCGACCGCACGCGCGGCATTGACGGCCGCTTCGCCCATGGCGGCGCGGCGGTCCGCGGTCATGCCCGGTGCCGGCGCTTCTTCCAGCACCTTCTGGTGGCGGCGCTGCACCGAGCAGTCGCGCTCGTGCAGGTAGACGCAGTTGCCATGGGTGTCGGCGAACACCTGGATCTCGATGTGGCGCGGGCGGATCAGGTATTTCTCGACCAGCACCTTGTCGTCACCAAAAGAACTGATCGCCTCGCGCTTGCACGAGGCCAGCGCGGCCTCGAAGTCTTCCGAGCGCTCGACCACGCGCATGCCCTTGCCGCCGCCGCCGGCGCTGGCCTTGAGCAGCACCGGGTAGCCGATCCGGTCGGCCTGTTCGCGCAAGAAACCCGGCTCCTGGTTGTCGCCGTGGTAGCCCGGCACCAGGGGCACGCGGGCAGCCTCCATCAGCTGTTTTGCGGCCGACTTGGAGCCCATCGCGCGCATCGAGGAGCCCGGCGGGCCGATGAAGACCAGGCCGGCGGCCTGCACGGCTTCCGCGAACGCCGCGTTCTCCGACAGGAAGCCGTAGCCCGGGTGGATCGCCTGCGCACCGGTTGCTTGCGCCACCTCGATGATCTTCTGGCCTCTCAGGTAGCTGTCCTTGGCGGCGGCCGGGCCGATCAGCACCGCCTCATCGCAGACCGCCACGTGTTTCGACCCGGCGTCGGCTTCCGAATAGACGGCGACGGTGCGGATACCCATGCGGCGCGCGGTGGCGGCGACACGGCAGGCGATTTCGCCACGGTTGGCGATGAGGATTTTGGTGAACATGCGTTGGTCTTTCGCTTTTGGTTATCAGTTCATGGGCGGCCGTGTCTCCCCGGCCACCTTCGAAAAATCAGCAGCCGCAGGCAGCCTTCGGCGCCGATTCCAGCGTCGCGGCGCGCGTCTTGAGGCCCAGCTTCTCGAGCAGCACGCGGTCGTCGTCCGCTTCCGGGTTGCCGGTGGTGAGCAGCTTGTCGCCGTAGAAGATCGAATTGGCGCCGGCCATGAAGCACATGCTTTGCACGGCTTCGCCCAGCTCGCGGCGGCCGGCCGACAGGCGCACGCGCGCCTGCGGCATGGTGATGCGGGCCACCGCGATGGTGCGCACGAATTCGATCGGGTCGAGCTTTTCGATGCCGTGCAGCGGCGTGCCTTCGACCTGCACCAGGTGGTTGACCGGCACCGATTCCGGATACGGATTCAGGTTGGCCAGCTGGGCGATCAGGCCGGCGCGCTGTTCGCGCGTCTCGCCCATGCCCACGATGCCGCCGCAGCAGACCTTCAGGCCGGCGCTGCGCACGCGGCCCAGGGTGTCCAGGCGGTCCTGGTATTCGCGGGTCGAGATCACGTTGTTGTAGAAGTCGGGCGCCGTGTCGATGTTGTGGTTGTAGTAGTCCAGGCCGGCCTTCTTCAGCTGCTCGGCTTGTCCCTCTTCGAGCATGCCCAGGGTGGCGCAGGTTTCCATGCCCAGCGCTTTCACTTCGCGCACCATGGTTTCGACCTTTTCCATGTCGCGCTCTTTCGGGCTGCGCCAGGCGGCGCCCATGCAGAAACGGGTGGCGCCATTGGCCTTGGCTTCACGCGCCGCGTCGAGCACGGTGTCGAGGTCGAGGATCTTCTTGGCTTCGACGCCGGTGTCGTAGCGCGCCGCTTGCGGGCAGTAGCCGCAGTCTTCTTCGCAGCCGCCGGTCTTGATCGACAGCAGGGTGGCCAGTTCGACGTCGCCGTCCGGGAAGTTGGCACGGTGCGCGGTCTGGGCACGGTACATCAGTTCGTTGAACGGCAGCTCGAACAGGGCGAGCACATCGGCAAGCGGCCAGGTCGCGTTGTCCGCCTGCTTGATGGCGACAGGACGATGCAGCGAGATCGTATTTGAAGCAGCGGTATTGCTTTGGGACATCTTGTTTTCCTCAGGTCTGGACGCGCGGAGAATGCCAGCCCGGCAATCCCGCGAGGTCGATATATTCAGCGGCGGCTTGCGCCGTCGGGTCTTGCAGGCGGGGCACGTGGCCCAGCAGCGGCGCCGGAATGCGTTGTTCCAGCGCTTCGATGTTGTCAACCATGAAGCGCATCTCCGGGTCGACCGTGTTGGCGACCCAGCCGGCCAGCACCAGGCCGCGCGCCACGATCGCCTCGACCGTGAGCAGCGCGTGGCTGATGCAGCCCAGGCGCAGGCCCACCACCAGGATCACCGGCAGGTTGAGCTGGGCGGCCAGGTCGGCGCTGTCGAAATCGTCGTTGAAGGGCACGCGGAATCCGCCCACGCCTTCGACCACGACCGCATCCGAGGCCGCATGGATCTCGGTGTAGGCGGCCAGGATCGGCACCGCTTCGATGCGGACGCCCTCCAGCGCGGCGGCGATATGCGGCGCGGCCGGCTCCTTGAGCATGAAGGGCGTGGTGATGCTGCTTGGCAGGTGCACGTTGCCGGCGGCGCGCAGCATGTCGGCGTCTTCGTTGTGCAGTTCGCCATCGACCAGTTGCGCGCCGGCCGCGACCGGCTTCATGCCGCAGGCACGGCGGCCGCTGGCCGCCAGTTTATGCAGGATGGCGGCGGAGACCAGGGTCTTGCCGATCTCGGTGTCGGTGCCGGTGACGAAGCAGCAGAAGCGCAAGGGGATGGCGTCATGCGCCAGTGCTTCCGGCTTCGGTTCGGCGGCTTCCGCCTCCGCTACCGGCGCACCGGCGCTTCCGGGCGCCGTGACGACCGGCGTCAACGCCACTGGTTCGTTCAGGTTCTTCATGCAAAGGCCCTTTCCAATTCGTTCAGCGCGCGTGCCAGTGTTGCCACCTCGTCGTGGGTGTGGGCGGCCGACAGCGTCACGCGCAGGCGCGCCGTGCCTGGCGCCACGGTCGGCGGACGAATCGCAGGCACCCACAGCCCCTGCTCGTGCAAAGCGGCGGCCACGCGCAGCGCGTCCTTGTTGCTGCCGATGATGAGCGGCTGGATCGCGGTGTCCGACGCCAGCAGCTGCCAGCGCCGCGGCCGCAATGCATCCTGCAGGTGATCCACCAGCGCAGCCAGGTGGGCGCGGCGCTGCACGCCTTCTTCGCCGCCGATGATGTCGAGGCTGGCCTGCAGCGCATGGGCCAGCGCCGGCGGCGCGGCCGTGGTGTAGATGTAGGGGCGGGCGCGCTGCACCATCAGCTCGATCACGCTGGCATGCGCCGCAATGAAGGCACCGCCCACGCCGGCCGCCTTGCCGAGGGTGCCGATGTAGACCAGGTTGGCCGAAGACAGGCCGAAATGTTCGAGGGCGCCGCGGCCTCGTTCGCCCAGCACGCCGAAGCCGTGGGCGTCGTCCACCACCAGCCACGCGCCGTGGCGCTCGCACAATGCCAGCAATTGCGGCAGCGGCGCCAGGTTGCCGTCCATGCTGAAGACGCTGTCGGTGACGACGATTTTCGTCGCCGCCGTGCTGGCGCCCAGCTGCTGCTCCAGTGCGGCGACGTCGCCGTGCGGGTAGACGCTGACGCCGGCCCTGGCCAGGCGCGCGCCATCGATCAGGGAGGCATGGTTCAGCGCTTCCGAGAAGATCATCGCATCGGCATCCGCGCCGAGTGCGCTCAAGACCGCGAGGTTGGCCATGTAGCCGGTACACAGGTAGAGCGCGCGCGCCTGTTCGATGTGTGGGGCCATCCACTCGCCGAAGCGTTCCTCGAGCAGTGCGTGCGCACGGCTGTGGCCACTGACCAGGTGCGACGCGCCGCTGCCGGCGCCGTAACGCGCTGCGCCTTCCTGCAGCGCGCCGATGACGGCCGGGTGCGAGGCCAGGCCGAGGTAGTCGTTGCTGCAGAAAGCCAGCATGGGGCGGCCGTCGACGACCTGGCGCGGTGCGCAGGGGCTGTCGGCCACGCGCAGGCGCCGCGTCAGGCTTTGCGCAGCCAACGTGTCGAGCTTGCGGTCGATGCCTTTGATCAGGTCCATGGTGTTCAGCCCGCGATCACCGATTCGAAGACCTTCTGCGTGCGCGCAGCCAGGCCCGCTACGTCCTCGTCGTCCAGCACGTAGGGCGGCATCAGGTAAACGGTGCGGCCGATCGGGCGCAGCAGTAGTTCGTTTTCCACGGCGGTGGTGAAGAAGCGGCGCGCAAAGCTGGAGGCGCGCGCCGGATCAGGTTCCAGCGCGTCGAATGCGAAGATCATGCCGCGCTGGCGGAAGTGGCTGGCGCGCTCGTGTTCGGCAAGCGGCGCCAGCGCGATGGTCAGCTTGGTGGCCAACTCGCGGTTGCGGTTCAACACGTCGTCTTCTTCGAAAATGTCGAGCGTGGCCAAGGCCGCGCGGCAGGCCAGCGGGTTGCCGGTGTAGGAGTGCGAATGCAGGAAGCCGCGCGCGATGTCTTCGCTGTAGAAGGCCTGGTAGATGGAATCGACGGTGAGCACGAGCGACAGCGGCAGGTAGCCGCCGCTGATGCCTTTCGACAGGCACAAGAAGTCCGGCCAGATCGCCGCCTGTTCGCAGGCGAAGAAGGTGCCGGTGCGCCCGCACCCGACCGCGATCTCGTCGGCGATCAGGTGCACGTGGTGCTGGTCGCACAGTTCGCGCAGCAGTTCCAGGTAGAGCGGATCGTACATCGCCATGCCGGTGGCGCATTGCACCAGCGGTTCGACGATGATGGCCGCGATCCGGTCGCCGCGTTCCTCGAACAGGGTGCGCACGGCTGCAATGGCGCGGCGCGCCACGTCCTGGGCCGATTCGCCTTCTTGCGCATTGCGCGCGTCCGGCGCCGGCACCACGTGGGAGGCGCGCAGCAGCGGGCCGTAGGCATCCTTGAACAGCGGCACGTCGGTGACGCTGAGCGCGCCGATGGTCTCGCCGTGGTAGCTGCCCTGCAGGCAGACGAATTCCTGCTTGCCCGGATAGCCGGCATTGCGCCAGGCATGGAAGCTCATCTTCATCGCGATCTCGACCGCCGAGGCGCCATCGGACGCATAGAAGGCGTGACCGAGATTGTGGCCGGTAAGGGCGGCCAGCCTTTCGGACAGCGCGATCACCGGTTCGTGGGTGAAGCCGGCAAGCATCGCGTGTTCCAGCTTGTCCAGCTGGTCCTTCAGCGCCGCGTTGATGCGCGGGTTGGCATGGCCGAACAGGTTGACCCACCAGGAGCTGATGCCGTCCAGGTAGCGCCGGCCTTCATGGTCGTAGAGCCACGGACCCTTGCCATGGCTGACCGCGATCAGCGGCACCTCTTCGTGGTGCTGCATCTGGGTGCAGGGGTGCCACACGCTGCGCAGGCTGCGTGCGATCCAGTCGGAAGAGGTGTGCGGCTTCAATTCAACATCCAATGTCTGATAAAAACTCAGTTCAGCCAGGTCGGCTTGCGCTTCTCGAGGAAGGAAGCCACGCCTTCGCGGCCCTCCATCGATGCGCGGATTTCCGCGATGCGGTTGGCGGTATCGAGCAGCAGTGCATCGTCGACCGACTGGCCGACGACGTCGCGCACCAGCTTCTTGGCTTCGCGTACCGCATTCGGGCTGTTCGACGCCAAGCATTTCACGATGCCGGCGACGGTGGCGTCCAGTTCTTCAGGCGCGACCACTTCATGCGCGAAGCCGATACGGCGCGCCTCTTGGGCGTCGAAGCGCTCGGCGGTCAGGAAGTAGCGGCGCGAAGCCTGCTCGCCCATGGCCTTGATGACGTAGGGCGAGATGGTGGCCGGGATCAGGCCCAGCTTCACCTCGGACAGGCAGAAGTGCGCCACCTCGCTGGCGACCACGATGTCGCAGGCGGCCACCAGGCCCATGCCGCCGGCGTAGCAGTCGCCCTGCACCTTGGCGACCGTGGGCTTGGGGCACAGGTAGATGGTGCGCAGCATGTCGGCCAGGCGCGCGGCGTCCTGCTGGTTCTCGCTGTGCGAGTAGCCGGCCATCTTCTTCATCCAGTTCAGGTCGGCCCCGGCGCAGAAGGCCGGGCCGTTCGCGGCCAGGACGATGGCGCGCACCTGCTCATTGCGCCCCAGCTCGTCGAAGGCCAGCGCCAGTTCGGCGATGGCGTGTTCGTTGAAGGCGTTGCGGAGGTCCGGGCGGTTCAGGGTGACTGCTGCCACCTTATCGTCGATCGACACGGTCAGGGTTTGATATTCCATGATGTTCTCTCCTTACATCCGGAACACGCCGAACTTCGTGTCTTCGATCGGCGCGTTCAGCGCGGCCGACAGGCCCAGGCCCAGCACGGTGCGGGTATCGGCCGGGTCGATCACGCCGTCGTCCCACAGGCGCGCGCTGGCGTAATAGGGGTGACCCTGGTGCTCGTACTGCTCCTTGATCGGCTGCTTGAAGGCGGCTTCTTCCTCCGGCGACCACTGGCCGCCCTTGCCCTCGATGCCGTCGCGTTTCACCGTGGCCAGCACCGACGCCGCCTGGTCGCCGCCCATCACCGAGATGCGCGCGTTCGGCCACATCCACAGGAAGCGCGGCGAGAAGGCGCGGCCGCACATGCCGTAGTTACCGGCGCCGAACGAGCCGCCGATGATGACGGTGAACTTCGGCACCGAGGCGGTGGCGACCGCAGTCACCATCTTGGCGCCGTTGCGGGCGATGCCTTCGTTCTCGTACTTGCGGCCGACCATGAAGCCGGTGATGTTCTGCAGGAACACCAGCGGGATCTTGCGCTGGCAGCACAGTTCGATGAAGTGGGCGCCCTTCAGCGCCGACTCCGAGAACAGGATGCCGTTGTTGGCGATGATGCCGACCTTCATGCCGTAGATATGGGCGAAGCCGCACACCAGCGTGGTGCCGTAGCGCGCCTTGAACTCGTCGAACACGCTGCCGTCGACCACGCGCGCGATCACTTCGCGCACATCGAAGGGTTTACGGGTGTCCACCGGGATCACGCCGTACAGTTCTTCCGGCGCATATTTTGGCTCGACGCTTTCACGCAGTACGCCTTGCACCGGCTTGACCCGGTTCAGGTTCGAGACGATGGTGCGGGCCAGCGACAGCGCATGTAAATCGTTCTGGGCCAGGTGGTCGGCCACGCCCGACAGGCGGGTGTGCACGTCGCCGCCGCCCAGGTCTTCGGCCGTCACCACTTCGCCGGTGGCCGCCTTCACCAGGGGAGGGCCGCCCAGGAAGATGGTGCCCTGTTCCTTGACGATGATCGATTCGTCGCTCATGGCCGGCACGTAGGCGCCGCCGGCCGTGCACGAACCCATCACCACCGCGATCTGCGGGATACCCTTGGCGGACAGGTTGGCCTGGTTATAGAAGATGCGGCCGAAGTGGTCGCGGTCCGGGAACACGTCGTCCTGGTTCGGCAAGTTGGCGCCGCCCGAGTCGACCAGGTAGATGCAGGGCAGGTGGTTCTGCTCGGCGATTTCCTGGGCGCGCAGGTGTTTTTTCACCGTCATCGGGTAGTAGGTGCCGCCCTTGACGGTGGCGTCGTTACAGACGATCACGCATTCCTGGCCGGCGACGCGGCCGATGCCGGTGATGATGCCGGCGCTTGGGGCGGCGCCGTCATACATGTCATAGGCGGCCAGCTGGGAGAACTCGAGGAAGGGCGTACCCGGGTCGAGCAGCATCTGCACGCGGTCGCGCGGCAGCAGCTTGCCGCGCGCGACGTGCTTGGCGCTCGCGGCCTCGCCGCCGCCCTGGGCAATCTTTGCTACTTTTTCGCGCAGATCGTCCACGATCAGCTGCATGGCTGCTGCATTCGCCTTGAAATCTTCACCGCGCGGGTTGAGTTTGCTCTCGATCTGGGGCATTGCCGTCCTCTGTCTCTGCTGTGCTTTATTTATTTAGGGAAACTTCCGTCCACGTAATACCAGCGCGGCGCCCCGGTCTCCGGGTCGGGCTCGCGCAGGAAACGGCTCACTTCGTGCAGCCGGTGCGCCCGTCCTCCCAGCTTGAAGCGGGCGACGAATTCGACGGTGTCGGTGTCTGGATCGTCCGGTGAATTTACTTTACGTTGACGTAAACGTAAAGCAGATTTTACCTCAAGCCCGAGCCAGCGAATTGGTTCTTTCTCATCGATGATGGGCTCGGTTGGGCGCGTAGTTGGATGCCAGGTGGCAAGCAGATAGGGCTCGTTCTTCTGGGAATACGCGGTATAGCGCGAGCGCATCAGGGCCTCGGCCGTGGGCGGCAGCGCCTCACCGAGGATGAACGGACCGCAGCAGGCGCCAAGGGACGGCCCGCCACAGGGGCAGGCCTCGAGAGTGGTCGTTTTGGACATGGGCGTCATTATCCGCCATTTCCTTATGGCGGATACGGTGGGCCCTATGCGTGGCGGATCATCCGCGCAGCGTCAAGCCATCCAGGGAAAACGGCGGCGCCTCGCCTTTCATTGCGCCGGCCAGCAGGCTGGCGCTGCCGCAGGCAAAGGTAAAGCCCAGCGGTCCCTGGCCGACGTTCAGCCACAGGTTGCCGTAGGGGGTGGCGCCGATGATCGGGGCGCTGCTCGGGGTGGCGGGGCGCAGGCCGGCCCAGACCGAGAGTTTCGAGTAATCGGCCGCGCGCGGCATCGTCTCTTTTACCTGACGCGTCAGGGCGTCGACGCGCTTCGGATTGTGGCTCAGGTCTTCGCCCACCATGTCGACCATGGCGGCCACGCGCAGCTTGTCGCCGATGCGCGCGTACAGCACCTTGCGCTCGAAGTCGGTGACGCTGATTTCAGGCGCCACGTCGTCGGCCCGGATCGGCGCGGTCAGGCTGTAGCCCTTGAGCGGGTACAGCGGCAGCGAGATGCCGACCGTGCTTGAGAGGGTACGGCTCTGGATGCCGGCGGCCAGCACATAGCTGTCGGCAACGACGACGCCTTGATCGGTCTCGACCCCGGTGATGCGGCCCCGGTCAGCCAGCAGGCGCCGCGCTTCGCCGTGGACGAAGCCCCCGAAACGCGGATGGGCGCGCAGGCGCTCGGCCAGGGCCAGGCAAAAGGCGTGGCAATCGGCTACCGCTTCGCCGCTGTTGTAGATGCCGCCGGCCAGCAGCGGTTCCGCCGCCGCCAGGGCCGGTTCGCGCGCCGCGCACTCGGCGGCGGACCAGATCTCGCCGGCGCCAGCCTTGCCGGCCGCCTTCTTGAACACGTCGCGCGAGCGGTACACCACCAGCTTGCCGGCGTCGCGCCATTCGAATTCGTCGAGCGGGATCGTGACTTCGAGCTGCTTCATGCCCTGGCGCGACAGCTCGCCCAGTTCGAGCAGCTTGGCCGTCGTGCGGCGGTTGACGTCGGCGCGGCAGTGCGCGAGGAAGCTGGCCAGCCAGCGGTACTGGCGCAGGTCGGCTTCCGGCCGGAAGTGCAGCGGACCGGCGTCCTGGAACATCCATTGCAAGGCCTTCAGCGGCACGCCTTCGTCGGCCAGCGGCGACACGTAGCGGTAGCTGAGCTGCCCGCCGTTGCCGTAGCTGGACCCGCTGCCGACCTCCGGCGCGCGCTCCAGCAGGCTGACGTGGTAGCCGGCTTCCGCCAGCCACCAGGCCGAGGTCAGGCCGACCACGCCGCCGCCGATGACGAGGACGTGTTCTCGCGCCTGACGCGGTTGACGGGGTTGAACTACTTGCTGCTGCATCCTGCACTCTTCTTATTGAACGTGGGTGGTGAGCTTAGGCGTTCGGCCCAATGAGGGCCAATGAAAGTCGCGCCAAGCGCCATAACCGGGGTATATGCACACATTGCCATCATGTTGCTGCCTGTTGGGCGGAGATCGCATGGCGATACAGCGCAGTGAGGATGCGTTCCTCGTAGCGCGCCATGGCCGAATAGCGTCCTGCCTGCAGTTCCGGATCGGCCGAGCTGCCGCCGCTCAGGACCACCATGCCGTTGCCGCGCGCGGCATCCAGCGCGAACACCGAGCGCAGGCCGTAGGCTTCACCCAGGTGGCCGACGCCTTCGAAACCGCCGCCGTCGACCAGGCCCATGCCGGGACGGTCGGGGAAATGCTGGTTGCCGAGGCCCCAGGCCTGGTACAGGCCGTTCAGCGTGTCGCCGTTGCCATCGCCATTGCCACTTCGGCCGTCGTGGGTCCACTGGCGCGCGAACATGCCATCGAGCGTGGCGCGCTGGAACAGGCGAGTACTCCCGTGGACGCCGCCGTTCATCAGCATGCGCATGACCACGCCCATGGCGGGCGCCGAGATGCGCAGGCCGCCGGTGGGGCTGAAGGGCGTGGCGTTGACGCCCGGCGCCGCGGTGGCGGTTCCCACCGGCAGGACCGGCGGCCTGGCGCTGTAGTCGTCCACCTGTGGGATCCAGGGACCGGCGGCATTCCAGATCTCGGTGTCGACCGTGCGCTTGCGGTAGAGGGTGGCGAGATTATCCAGTGCGCCTGGTGCCAGTCCGGCCGGGCTGTAGCCGGCCTGGATGCCGAGCGGCTGGAACAGCAGGCGTTCCATCAGCAGGTCGAAACGCTCGCGGGCGATGCGCTCCATCACGGTGCCGATGACGCCCCAGGCGAGGTTACAGTAGGTGAAATAGTCGCCCGGACCGGCGCGGTCGGACCACATCCTGCCTTCGCCGTACAGCGCGCCGCCCGGCACCAGCACGTCCTGCAGCGACACCGGCAACTGCCACGAGTAGCCGGCGTCGTCGCGCAGGGACGAGGTATGGGTGAGCAGGGTGCGCAGCGTGACCGGACGCGCCGGGAAATGCGGGTTACGCACGCGGTAGCCGAGGTAGCCCGACACGTCGGCATCGAGGTCGGCGCGGCCCGCTTCCACCAGGCGCATCAGGCCCAGCGTGGTCATCATCTTGGAGATCGAGGCGATGCGGTACAGCGTGTCCGGCGTGGCGGGACGGTCGGGGAGGGCCGCAGTGCCGATGAAGCGGCGTCCGAAGGCGTGCTGGTACACCGGCTGGCCGCCGCGGATCGCCAGCACCGACAGGCTGGCCAGCTGCATCGACGGGTCGTTGGCGATGGCCGCCAGCTCGGCGTCGAGCGCCTGGCGCGCGCCGGCAGGAATGCCCGCAGGCGCTGCGGACGACGGCGGAACCGCAAACAGCGGCTCGGTCACGCCCAGCAAGGCCATGCCCAGCAAGCTTCGCCTGCGCTCGTTCATTCCAGTCTCCTCGTCGCCATGACGGCTTGTTGTGTGTACATGTGAAATCGTCCGGATGAGCATACGGAGTGACAGGGAGGATTGCCAAATGAATAGCCGTCGCCTTGGCATAACCCTTTGATATTGGTATCAAGTGGTATGCTCATAAGCCAGAAGAATGCATATACAAAGCTTTTTCATGGATCGCAGTGTGTCGGGGACGGACGTTGCCATTACACTTCGTACGACCCCTGAGCAATGCCAATGACAAGCAACCCCACCTTCCAGATCGACCTGAGCGACAACTCGCCGCTGTACATGCAGCTGGCGCGCAAGCTCGCGCAAGACGTGCGCGACGGCCGCTACCAGGCCGACCAGGCCTTGCCTTCCGAACGCACCCTCTCCGAGCAGCTCGACGTCTCGCGCGTCACCGCGCGCAAGGCGATCGACCAGCTGGTCGACCAGGGCCTGGTGGTGCGCCGGCGCGGCTCCGGCAATTACATCGCGCCGCGCATCGAGCAGCCGCTGTCGGACCTGTCGAGCTTTTCCGAGCAGCTGCAGCAGCGCGGCTACACGCCCAGCAGCCACTGGCTGCGGCGCGAGGTCGTGCAGGCCGACGCCGACGAGCAGCTGTCGCTCGGCCTGTCTCCGAACACGCGCGTGGCGCGCCTCGAGCGCCTGCGCCTGGCCGACGGGGTGGTCATGGCGTACGAAGTCAGCGTGATCCCGGCCACCGTGCTGCCGCGTCCCGAGAACGTCGGCGGCTCGCTGTATGCCCACCTGGCCAAGACCGGGCACATGCCGCTGCGCGCGCTGCAGCACCTGCGCGCAATGAATGCCTCCGCCGAACTGGCGGCACGCCTGGATGTGCCGGAAGGCCGTGCGGTGCTGTTCATCACACGCGTCGGCTACCTGGAATCGGGCGAGCCGGTGGAGCTGACGCACTCCTACTGCCTCAGCGACCATTACGACTTTGTCGCGGAGCTCAGGCGTCCTGCATAACTTTTCGGCATGATGACGGCCGCAGCTTTCATGGGTCGCCGGCTGCAATTGGTATTACACTGGTTTTATCGATCACTCCGCACCATGAAGATACGGCAATGCTGAAAACCGAAACCCCGGCCCAGGACCACGCCACCCTCGACCAGTACCCGACCGTGGAACTGGTCAACGTCCTGGTCGACGACCAGCTCAACGCGGTCAACGCGGTGCGCGCCGCCGCGCCGCGCATCGCCGCCGCCGTCACCGCCGCACTGCCGCGGGTGGAAGCGGGCGGGCGCCTGATCTACGTCGGCGCCGGCACTTCGGGCCGCCTCGGCGTGCTCGACAGCGTCGAGCTGTATCCGACCTTCTCCTGGCCGCACGAGCGTGCGGTGGCGCTGCTGGCCGGCGGCCTGGAAGCGATGTTCGTGGCGGTCGAAGGCGCCGAGGACGATGTCGAGCAGGGCGCGGCCGACCTGAAGAAGGTGGACGTGGCCGCGAACGACGTGGTGCTGCTGATCGCCGCCTCCGGCTTCACGCCGTATGTACTGGGCGCGCTGGGCGCCGCGCGTGAAGCCGGCGCGCTGACGATCGGCTTCGCCAACAATGCCGATGCGCCGGTGGCCAAGGATGCCGAGATCGGCATCACGCTCGACACCGGCCCGGAAGTCATCTCCGGTTCCACCCGCCTGAAAGCCGGCACCTCGCAGAAGATCGCGCTGAACACCTTTTCGAGTGCGCTCATGGTCCGTTTGCACAAGGTCTATGGCAACCTGATGGTAGACTTGAAGGCTACCAATGCCAAGCTGGTGCGACGCGCCATCCGCCTGACCGTGTTTGCCACCGGCGCCGACGAAGCCGCCGCGCAGGCGGTGCTCGAGCAGTGCGGCTACCACGTCAAGACCGCGGTGGTGGCCTTGACCAAACAAACCAGTGTCGAGCAGGCGCAAGCCCTGCTGGAGGCGGCGCACGGCAGCGTGCGCGAAGCCATCGCGTGACCGCCGTCCCACAGTACGCCTGAAGCGTACCCGGGGTACGCCGCACCTGCCCGACCACGAAAGACTTATGCAGACTTCGCTCGCCAAAAGTTCGTCGCCCACCAGCCCGTGGTCCTGGATTCCTTCGCTGTATTTTGCCCAGGCCATCCCCTATGTGGTGGTAATGAGCCTGTCGGTCATCATGTACAAGGACATGGGCGTGTCGAACTCCGACATCGCCTTCTATACCAGCCTGCTGTACCTGCCGTGGGTGATCAAGCCCCTGTGGTCGCCCGTCGTCGACATGTTCGGCACCAAACGCCGCTGGACCGTGCTGCTGCAGCTCGGCGTCGCGGCCTCGCTGGTGGCGGTGGGCCTGTCCCTGCAGCTGCCGAACTTCTTTGTGGCCAGCCTTGCCGTGATGTGGCTGATGGCCTTCAGTTCCGCCACCCACGACATCTCGGCCGACGGCTTCTACATGCTCGGCCTGCGCCAGCAGCAGCAGGCGGCGTTCGTGGGCGTGCGTTCCACCTTCTACCGCCTGGCCACGCTGTCGGTGCAGGGCCCGCTGGTGGTGCTGGCCGGCTACCTGGCCACCCGACTGGGCAGCGTCAACCAGGCCTGGGCGATCGTGTTCTTCGTGCTCGCCGCCCTGTTCTTCGTGGCCTTCCTGTGGCACGGGTTCATCCTGCCCAAGCCGGACAGCGACCACAAGGTGGCCGGCACCAGCAACCCGCTGCGCGATTTCTTCACCACCTTCGCGCTGTTCTTCCGCAAGCGCGACATCTGGCTGATCCTCGGTTTCATTCTTACTTTCCGCCTCGGTGAAGCCCAGTTGCTCAAGCTGGTGGCGCCCTTCCTGAAAGACCCGCTGGCCGCGGGTGGCCTGGGGCTCACCACCGAGCAGTACGGCATCGCCTACGGCACCATCGGCATCGCCTTCCTCACCATGGGCGGCCTGGCCGGCGGCTACCTGATCTCGCGCCTGGGCCTGAAGCGCTGCCTGTGGGTGATGGTGTTCGCAATCCACCTGCCGGACCTGGTGTTCGTCTACCTGTCGCAGACGCAGCCGACCAGCTTCGTCGTGGTGTGCGCCGCGCTGGCGATCGAGCAGTTTGGCTACGGCTTCGGCTTCACCGCCATGATGCTGTACATGATCATGGTCTGCGAGGGCGAGCACAAGACCGCCCACTACGCGATCTGCACCGGCTTCATGGCCCTTGGCATGATGGTGCCGGGCATGTGGAGCGGCGACCTGCAGGAATACCTCGGCTACAAGAACTTCTTCGTCTGGGCGTGCTTGTCCACGATCCCTGCATTCGTCATGGCGGCGCTGGTGAAGATCGACCCCGAGTTCGGCAAGAAGTAGGGTGGACGGCTATGCCGTCCGCGCGTTCAACCGCCGTTCGAATGGACGATGCGTCTGCCCATGCCATGTTTGAACGCGCGGTCGGCGAAGCCGACCACCCTACAAGATCAATAACGATACTGGAGACCAAGCCTGCAATGCGCGATGCACCGGTGCGCCTGACCTCACTCGACGCCTTCCGCGGCTTTACCATTGCGGCGATGGTGCTCGTGAATAATCCGGGCGACTGGGGCAACCTGCATGCGCAGCTGGCCCATGCCACATGGCATGGCTGGACCTTCACCGACTGCATCTTCCCCTTCTTCCTGTTCATCGGCGGCGTCGCCATGACGCTCTCGCTCGGGCGCCTGGCGGCAAGCGGAGCCCCCAAGGGGCGCCTGCTGGGTAAACTCGCCAGGCGCGCCGCGCTGATCTTCCTGATCGGCTTCCTGCTCAACCTGATCCCGCGCTTCGACTTCGATACCGTGCGCATTCCGGGCGTCCTGCAGCGCATCGCCCTGTGCACGCTCTTGGTGGCGCCGCTGGTCGTCTACCTCGGCTGGCGCGCGCAGCTGGCCGTGATCGCGGCGCTGCTGGCGCTGTACACGGTGCTGATGCTGTGGGTGCCGGTGCCCGGCATCGGCGCGGGCATCCTGGAGCCGGGCCAGGACTTCGGCGCCTGGATCGACCGCATGCTTCTCGACGGCCACCTGTGGGTGCAATCCAAAACCTGGGATCCGGAAGGACTGGTGAGCACCATCCCGGCCCTGTGCAGCCAGCTGTTCGGCGTCCTGGCCGGCCGGGTGCTGGCGGCAAACCTGCCGCGCATCGAGCAGGTAACGTGGATGCTGTTCGCCGGCCTGGTGTTCCTGGCGCTGGGGTCGAGCCTCGATGCGGTGCTCATGCCGATCAACAAAAGCCTGTGGACGGTCTCGTACTGCCTGTGGACGACCGGCTGGGCGCTGCTGGCCTTCGGCAGTGTCTATTGGCTACTCGACGCCAACCCGCACGCGATCGTGCGCGAGCGCGCGGCCGTGTGGGCCAAACCCTTCGTCATCTATGGCATGAATGCGCTGTTCATCTTTGCGTTCTCCGGTTTCGTCGCCAAGATGCTCGGATTTATCAAGCTGGCGCAGCCCGACGGCAGCCAGCTCTCGCTCGGCCGCGTGCTGTATGCGCCGCTCAAGGCGCTGCCGCTGGGCGCCGCCAACACATCCCTGATCCATGCCATCCTCTTCAACGCCTGCATGTTCGCGATCGCGGTCATCATGTGGCGCAAGCGGTGGTTCGTCAAAGTCTGAAGAAAAGAAGGAGCGGATTTGAAGCCCGATTTGAAGAAACGTGCGTTCACCCTGGCCGGCATGACCGGCATGGCAGGTGCCCTGACACTGGGCAGCTTCCTGGCCGCCTGCACCACCCCGCCGGCCACGCCCGGCAGCGCTGCGGACAACCCGCCGCCGGCCCCGCGCGAATTCCGCGCCGCCTGGGTCTCGACCGTCGCCAACATCGACTGGCCGAGCAAGCCGGGCTTGCCCGCGGCGCAGCAGCAGGTCGAGGCCATCGCCATCCTGGACCGCGCAGTCAGCCTCAATTTGAACGCCATCGTGCTGCAGGTGCGTCCGGCGGCCGATGCGATCTATCCGTCGAAGATCGAGCCCTGGACCGAATACCTCACCGGCGCCCAGGGCAAGCCGCCCTCGCCGATGTACGATCCGCTCGCGTTCTGGGTAAAGGAAGCGCATGCGCGCGGCCTGGAGCTGCACGCCTGGTTCAACCCCTACCGCGCGCGCCACGACAATGCGCGTTCCCCTAGTGCGCCGAACCACATCACCAACACCAAGCCGCACGCGGTCAAGCGCTACGGCAAGTTCATGTGGATGGATCCGGCCGAGGAGGCAGCGTCGAAGCAGACCATGGACGTGATCCTCGACGTGGTGCGCCGCTACGACATCGACGGCGTGCACATCGACGACTACTTCTACCCCTATCCGATCGCGGCGCCGGAAGTCGCAGGCAACGCGCAGGCACTGGACGGCAACGGCAAGCCTGCTGCGAAGGAGCTCGACTTCCCGGACGGCCCGGCCTGGGAACGCTATCTTGCAGGCGGCGGCAAGCTCGACCGCCCGTCGTGGCGCCGCGACAACGTCAACCGCCTGATCGAAGCCATGTACAAGGGCATCCACAAGGAGAAGAGCTGGGTGCGCTTCGGCATCAGCCCCTTCGGCATGGGCCGCCCGGACCGCCGCCCGCCGGGCATCTCGGGCTTCTCGCAGTACGACAAGCTGTACGCGGATGCCGAACTGTGGCTGGAAAAGGGCTGGCTCGACTACTTCGTGCCCCAGCTGTACTGGCCGATCGCCCAGACTGCCCAGTCCTACCCGGTACTGCTCGACTACTGGATTTCGCAGAACCCGCAGGGCCGCCACATGTGGCCGGGCCTGTTCACCAGCCGCATCGGCGCTGCGCCGCCGACCCTGAACTACGAGCCGAAGGAAATCCTGGACCAGATCGCGCTGACGCGCCAGCGCCCGCTGGCGACCGGCCACGTCCACTTCAGCATGGTGGCGCTCACGCAGAACCGCAAGGGCGTCAGCGACCAGCTGCGCGCCGCCACCTACCCCGGCCAGGCGCTGGTGCCGGCCACTCCCTGGCTGGCGAGCGAAGCGCCGGGCACGCCGCAGGTCGCCGCCAAGCGCGGCAATGACGGGGTGCTGCTGCGGCTCAAGGCCGGCAAGGCCACGATGCTGTACGCGGTCTGGGCGCGCCACGGCGGCGAATGGCGCTTCGCGGTGGTCCCGGCCGCGCGCGTGGACTGGACCGTGGCGGACGACGCCAGGCTCGGCGCTGCCGACCTGGTGTTGGTGAGCGGCGTCAACCGCCTCGGTACCGAAGGCGCGCGTGTGCAGGCATGGCGCAAGCCATCGTAATATTGCAACTATGGACTATCACGAGCCACAACAAGAGAATCTCGGCCTCGGCATCGACGCCGGCGGCACGCAAACCCGCTGGGCCCTCGCGGCGCCGGGCGGGCGCATCCTTGCCGAGGGCACGGCCGGCGGCCTGTCGGCCCTGCAGATGGGTAACGCCGACGGGCGCGAAGCCGTGCAGGCAGCCTTCGGCGATATCGCACGCGCGGTGCTGGCCCATGGCCGCCCGGTGGCGGTACGCGCCGGCGTGACCGGATTCGGCGGCGACGGCGGCCCCCTGCAGCAGAGCCTGGGCGAGCTGCTCGGCCTGGACCCGCAGGCGGTCGTGCTGAGCAACGACATCGAGATCGCCTACCTCGCGAGCTTCCGGCCGGGCGAGGGCTATCTCGTGTATTCCGGCACCGGCTCGATCGGCGCCTTCATCGATGCCCACGGCGGCTTCCATCGCGCCGGCGGACGCGGCGTGATGCTGGACGACGGCGGCGGCGGCTTCTGGATCGCGCGCGAAGCGCTGCGCCACATCTGGCGCCTCGAGGACGAGCGTCCCGGCGCCTGGGAAGCCTCGCCGATGGCGCATGCCGTGTTCCAGCACGTGGGCGGCTCGGACTGGTCGTTCTCGCGCCAGTTCATGTATGGCCGTGAACGCGGCGAGGTCGGCAAGCTGGCGATCGCGGTGGCCGCAACCGCCGAGCGCGATCCGGCCGCCGCTGCCATCCTGCGCGAAGCCGGACGCGAACTGGCCCGGCTGGCGCAAGCGCTGGTCAAGCGCTTCGGCGCGCGCCCCGTGGCGCTGGCCGGACGCGCCGCCGAGCTGCATCCGGTGATCGTCGAAACCATGCGCGCTGCGCTGCCGCCCGATACCAACCTGACCCAGACCGGAATGCGCGCCCACTATGCCGCCGCGCGGCTGGCGGCAGACATGGCGCAGCGTGTCGACCAATAACAATATTTAGACAGAATTCCATCCCGATGAAAAACCTGATCGTTCCCGTCATCCTCGCCCTGCTGGCAGGCTGTACCACCGCCCCGCTCGAACCCGTCGGTCCGAAGATCGACACCACCTACACCGCCAAGGGCCAGTCGAGCCGCGCGCGCTTCCTGGTGCTGCACTACACCGTGTCCGACAACCCGACGTCGATCAAGATCCTGACCGAGCAGCAGGTGAGCTCCCACTACCTCGTGACGAACCATGGGCAACCGATCATCTACCGCCTGGTCGACGAAAACCGCGCCGCCTACCATGCCGGTAACTCGAGCTGGAAGAATTTCACGCAGCTCAACAGCAGCTCGATCGGCATCGAGATCGTGAATCCCGGCTGGACCGCCACGCCCGACGGCGGCCGGCTGTTCTACCCCTTCCCGCAGTCGCAGATGGATGTCCTGATCCCGCTGCTGAAGGACATCGTCCGGCGCCACGGCATCGCGCCCGAGAACGTCCTGGGCCACAGCGACATCGCGCCGCAGCGCAAGCAGGATCCGGGTCCGCTGTTCCCATGGGCGCGCCTTGCCCAGGAGGGCCTGGTACTGTGGCCGGATGCGAACCGGGTCGCCCTGGTGCGCCCGGTCTTCGATGCAACCCTGCCGGACATCTTCTGGTTCCAGCGCAAGCTGGCCACCCACGGTTTCGCGATCCAGCAGACCGGCATGCTCGACCAGCAGACCCGCACCGTGCTGCAGGCCTTCCAGATGAAATACCGTCCGGCCGATTTCGCCGGCAACCCGGATGCCGAAACCGCGGCCCTGCTCGAGGTGCTGACCACGCCGGCCAATGCCCCACTGCCGGTGATTACACCGCCGATGATCACCTCGCCGGTGCCGATGCTGCCGCCGGCGACCCCGCCGGTCCCGGTGGTGCCGGAGACGGAACCCGCGCCGGCCGCGCCGCAGCCGGTGCCGACGCCGTCCGTGCCGACGCCGGTGCCGACGCCGGTCACCCCGCCGGTCCAGGCGCCCGCGCTGGTGCCAGCCGCGCCTGCGGAACCTGCAACGCCGGCAACGCCGGCAGCCGCGCCGGCCGTGGTGAACACGCCGTGATGGTCGCCGCAGCCGGGTTTTCCCTGTATCCTTCCGCAAATCCGCGCCATGCGCGGATCCTCTACTGAAGGATAAAGCGATGCGCCTGCGCCATATCGAAGTTTTCCACGCCATCATGCAGGTCGGTACCATCAGCGGTGCCGCCCAGGTTCTCCACATCTCGCAGCCGGCGGTGACGAAAGTCCTGCAGCATGCCGAGCTGCAGCTGGGCATGCCGCTGTTCGAGCGCGTGCGCGGAAAGCTGTATCCGAAGCCCGAGGCGCACCGCCTGTTCGCCGAAACCGAGAAACTGAACCGCGACCTGCAAGGCATCCGCCGGCTGGCCGCCAGCCTGAAGGGCCGCGCGGTCGAGACCGTGCGCCTGGTGTCGACCCCGACCATCGCGATCAGCGTGCTGCCGCAAGCGATGACGGTCTGGCGCCGCGACTTCCCGCAGGCGCGCTGCGAGCTGTCCACCCACCACACCAGCGAGATCGTGAACGCGCTGCGCCTGGGCGAAGCCGACCTGGCGCTGTCGCTGCAGGATCCGCGCCACCCGGGCATCGTGGCCGAGCCGATTGCGCACGGCAACCTGACCGTGATGGCGCCCGCCGGCACCTGGAGCCAGGACGAGTTGTCGCGGCCCTTCACGGCCGAAGGCCTCCTGGGTGAGCTGATCGGCCTGAACGACGGCGACCCGCTGGGCGAAATCGTGGTCGCGGCCTGCGAGGCGCAGGGCGTGCAGCCGGTCTACCACACCGTGGTGCAGACCTACCAGATCGCCCGCTCGCTGGTCGAAGCCGGCGCCGGCGTGGCGGTGCTCGACCCGTTCACCGCCGCATCGGCCGACCCGGCCAAGGTGCAGTGCCGCCCGTGGTCGCCGGCGATGCCGGTGCACCTATATTTGCTGAGCGCCAGCCATTCCCCCCTGTCGCACGGGGCGCGGGAGCTGGCCAACTGTATCGGCGCGACCGCGCGCGCCTGTCTTGAAAAAGGTTGTGCATGACCAAGGATGGGCAACTGAGCGTGGCCAGCGAGGACATCGCCGGCAGCCCTGAATTCCGCCATCTCACCAGCGTCGAAGGGATTGCGATCGACCTGCGCTATGCCACGCCCAACAACTTCGTCGGCCGCGACCTGTATTCGCCCTTCGACTGCGCCTGGCTGCACCGCGACGCCGCGGCGGCGCTGGAACGGGTGGTGGCCTGGCTGGCAGAGCGCCGTCCCGGCTACACCGCCCTGGTGCTGGACGCCCTGCGCCCGCAGCGCGTCCAGCAGCAGCTGTGGGATGCGCTGGAGGGCACCGGCCTGCAGATGTACCTGGCCAACCCGGCGCGCGGCTCGATCCACTCGTACGGCATGGCGCTCGACATCACCCTGCTGGACGAGCAGGGACGCGAGCTCGACATGGGCACCGGCTTCGACGACATGACCGAGCTGTCGCACCCGGCGCTGGAAGAAGGCTTCCTCATCACCGGCGAGCTGCTTGAAGCACAGCTGGCCAACCGCCGCCTGCTGCGTGAGGCGATGCTGGGAGCGGGGTTCTTCGGCATCAATACCGAGTGGTGGCATTTCGACTGCGGCGACCGCGAGCTGGTGCGCGCCACCTACCGCCGCGTGCTCTGAACCGGCAGACTGTAGGCACATGACACGCCATTTTTCCGCACGCTGGCTGCGCGGCGCGATCGCCGCAGCCTGCATCATCCTGACTCCGCAGCTGCATGCGCAGTCGGTCGCCTTCAGCTTCGATGACGGCCCGAGCCTGTCCGCCACCCCGCGCATGGCGCCGCAGGCCCGCAACGCCGCGCTGCTGGCGGCGCTGGCAAAGCACGGGGTCCAGGCCGCGCTGTTCGTCACTGCCGCGAACGGCGCGGACCGGCCGGAAGGACTGGCGCTGGCACGCGCCTGGGGCCAGGCCGGCCACGCCGTCGCCAACCACACGATGACCCATCCGGACCTGAACAGCGCCAAGGTCAGCCTGGCCCAGTTCCAGCAGGAGGTGCTCGACTGCGACCGCGTCATCGCGGCGCTGCCGGGTTACCAGAAGTGGTTCCGCTTCACCTACCTGCGCGAAGGGAACACGCCGGAAAAACGCAACGGCATGCGCGCCTTCCTGCGCCAGCAGGGCTACCGCAACGGCTACGTCACGCTCGATACCAGCGACTGGCGCCTGAACGACAAGCTGGCCGAGGTGCTCGCCAAGGATCCGGATGCGAACGTCGAACCGATCCGCCAAGCCTATCTGTCGCACATCCGCCAGCGCGCGCTGGCCTACCGCGCGTTGGCCCACCGCCTGCAGGGCAGGGACATTCCGCAGATGCTGCTGCTGCACCATAACCTGATCAATGCGCTGTGGCTGGACGATGTGATCCGCCAGTTCAGGGAGATGGGCTGGACCATCACGACGCCGGCCCAGGCCTACACCGACCCGGTCTACCAGCTGATGCCGGACCGCGCCGTGGCGGGCCAGAGCCTGCTGCTGTCGATGGGGCGCAGCCTGGGGTTGTCCACCGAGGACCTGGGCCTGCGCCTGATGGACGATGGCGACTTCGAGATCGAGGCGCTGCAAAAACAAGGCTTGTAAGCTAGCGGCATGCATTGCAAGAGACGGGTTCCTAGCCGCTGGGCATTTGCACGCCAGCCTTGCGCTGGCTCATGGCCGGCGCATAGCTAGCGGGCTGGACAGTATTCACGGGATTGTTAAAGTAATTCTAACAATTCGGAATGGAGAGCTGCCATGCCCGCCTTCGTTCACCTACGCCGCTTGTGCAGCGTTCTCGCTGCAAGCTGGCTCCTCCTGGCGCCACCGCTGCATGCGCAATCGGTGGCCCTGACCTTCGATGACGGTCCGTCGCTGGCCACAACCCCCTTACTTTCGCCCCAGGCCCGCAACGAGGCGATGCTGGCGGCGCTGGCGAAGCACGGCGTGACGGCAGCGCTGTTCGTTACCGCCGGCTTCGGCGCCCACCGGCCCGAGGGATTGGCGCTGGCAGTCGCGTGGGGCCAGGCCGGACACATCATCGCCAACCATACGATGACCCATCCGGACCTGGACGACCCCGCGGTCACCCTCGCGCAGTACCAGCAGGAAGTGCTCGACTGCGACCGCGTCATCGCGGCGCTGCCCGGCTACCGCAAATGGTTCCGCTTCCCCTACCTGCGCGAAGGCGGCACGCTTGACAAACGCGAGGGCATGCGCGCCTTCCTGGGTCAGCAGGGCTACCGCAATGCCCATGTCACCCTCGACACCGCCGACTGGCGCCTGAACGGTGAAATGCTCGCGGTGCTGCAGAAGGATCCGCAGGCCGACATCGAGCCGTTCCGCCAGGCCTACCTGGCGCAGGTTCGCCAGCGTGCGCTGGTCTTTCACGAGCTGGCCCAGCGCCTCCAGGGCCGCGACCTGCCGCTGGTGGCGCTGATGCACCATAACTTGCTCAATGCGCTGTGGCTGGACGACGTGATCGGCGTGTTCAAGGACATGGGCTGGACCATCACGACCCCGGCGCATGCCTATGGCGCCAGGGTCCATCAGCTGGGGCCGAAGCCCCAGCCGCAGGCGCCGATGCTGCCCTAAGGCAGGGCTTGCGGCGGCGGCGGCGTTCCCGAACGCGCCACCCAGTCCACCAGCGCATCGAGCACCGCGCGCCCGCGGCCGTTGCCGGCGTCCTCGCTGTTGACCATCGCGACGAACACGTTCTGGACCCCGTTCGCATCGGGCACATAGCCCGCCAGCGCCACCACGTTGCGCAGCGTGCCGGTCTTCAGGCGCGCCCGTCCCGCCGCCGCGCTGCCCTGCAGGCGCCGGCGCAGGGTGCCGTCGATGGCGGCGATCGGCATGCTGGCCTGGAACTCCGGCGCCCAGTTGCTGCGCAGGCCGGCCTGCAGCAAGTAAGCCATCTGTTGCGGGGTGATGCGCTCGCTGCGCGACAGCCCCGAGCCGTTCTCGATCACGAAGCCGGTGTCGTCGATGCGCTGGCCGCGCATCCATTCGCGCACGGCGGCATCGGCGCGCGCGCTGGTCGCCTCGCCGTTCGCCGGGATGGCGAAGCTGCCCGCCGCCGGATCCGGCTGCAGGCTGCCCAGGCTCAGGAACAGCGTGCGCGCCAGCAGGTTATCCGAGGGCTTGTTGGTGTCGCGTACCAGTTCCGGCAGGGTGCGCGAGCTGTGCTCGGCGAGCAGGGTCGATTCCAGTGGCGCGGCGCCGGCCACGACCTTGCCGCTGAACTTCCCGCCCAGCTCCTTCCACTTCTGGCGGAACAGGCGGTCGATGTAGTCGTCGCGCTCCAGCACGTTGATGCTGTAGCTGCGCGCGCAGTCTTTCGGGAAGCTGCCGTGCAGGACGACCTTGATGCGGCCATCCTTCTGGCGCACGGCTTCCGGCAGTTTCCAGCCGTCTTCCCACTTCGAACAGTCGGCGTCGACCAGGGTCATGCTGGAAGCGATGCTTACCCGGTCGAGCGCCGGCTGCATCTCCAGCTTCAGGCGCTTAGCCGTAGAGCGCATGTCGATCTGCAGCATGTTCTTGTTGACCAGCAGCGCGTCCGGGATCACGTTGTAATACGCCTCGGGCGACTCGTCGAAGGGCGGCAGGCCCACATCCATGCGGGCAGGCTGCCACAGGCTGCGGTCCAGCACCAGGTCACCCTCGATGCGGCGGATACCCTGGTAGTGCAGGGCGCGCAGCATGTTCTCCAGGTCTTCTCCGGAGAAGTCGGCATCGGCGCCGCCCTTCAGGATCAGGTTCCCGCGCAGGACGCCCTTGTCGATGCTGCCTGCGGTGCGCAGCTCGGTTCGGCCGCGGAAGACGGGGCCGAGGCGCTCGAGGCTGACCATGGTCGTCACCAGCTTCATGGTCGATGCCGGCTGCATCGGGCGATCGGCCTGGTGCGACAGCAGCACGCTGTCGCCCTTGAGCACCAGCGTGGCCAGGGCATCTTCCGGCAGGCCCTGCTGCGCCATCACCTGGGCCACCGGAGCAGGCAGCTGGGCGTGGACGCTGCCGAATGCAGCGCAGAGCAAGGCAGTGAGGGCGAGACGGCGCAGCATGAAGATTCCTTTAACCGAAGAAGAGATAGGCGACAAAGATGGCGCCGATGACGCCGGCCAGGTCGGCCAGCAGCCCGTAGCCGATCGCATAGCGGGTCTTGCGGATGCCGACCGAGCCGAAATACAGGGCCACGATGTAGAAGGTGGTGTCGGCCGCGCCCTGCAGGATGCTGGCCAGGCGGCCCACAAAAGAGTCGACGCCGTAGGTGGTCATCGCATCGATCATCATGGCGCGCGAGCCGCTGCCCGACAGCGGTTTCATGAGGGCGGTCGGCAGTGCGCCGACGAAATCGGTCGGCAGGCCGAGCTGGGTGAAGACCCAGGCGAAGCCGCTCACGATGATGCCGAGGATGCCCGAGTTGCGCACCACGCTGATCGCCACCAGCATGCCGACCAGGTAGGGAATGATCTTCAGCGAGGTCTCGATGCCGCCCTTGGCGCCTTCGATGAAGGCCTCGAACACGTTGACCTTCTTGAGCAGGGCCGCGCTCATGAAGGCGGCGATAATCGAGAACAGGATCAGGTTGGCGGCCACCACCGAGAACAGTTCGATCTGGGCCTTGTCGAGGAAGATGGTGATGTAGGCGACCATGGCCGCGATCAGCGCCGTGATGCCGCCGATCCAGCCGAACACGACCGGGTCGAGCAGGTTGATGCGCTGGCGCAGGCTGACCGCAATGATGCCGGTCATGGTCGAGCAGTAGGTCGCGATCAGGGTCGGAATGAAGATATCGGCCGGGTTGGCGGCGCCCAGGATCGCGCGCTGCGCCATGATTGCCAGCGGAATGATGGTCAGGCCCGAGGTCTGGATCACCAGGAACATGATCTGGGCGTCGCTGGCCTCCTCCTTGTGGGGATTGAGCGTCTGCAGGCTCTCCATGGCCTTCAGGCCAAAGGGCGTGGCGGCGTTGTCCAGTCCCAGCATGTTGGCCGAGAAGTTCATCACCATGTGGCCGTTGGCCGGATGCTCCTTCGGCACGCCCGGGAAGATGCGCGAAAAGAAGGGGGCGATGATGCGGGCGAACAGGTTGATGGCGCCGGCCTTTTCGCCGACGTTCATGATCCCCAGCCACAACGTCATGACGCCGGCCAGCGGCAGGGCGATGTCCATCACCGCCATCTTGGCCGACGAGAAGGTGCCGTCGATGATGCGCTTGAAGATCTCGGTGTCGCCCAGGAACAGCCACTGTGCGAGCGCGGCGATGAAGCCGACGAGGAAGAAACCGGTCCAGATGTAATTGAGTGCCATATAAATGCCGCCGCTGAGGTCGTACGATTGTGCAGCGAGAGTATAGGCTGGGAATAAGCTGCGCAGATGAAAGAATGCGTCTGCACCATGTTTAAAAGTTATGAGGACGTGCTATGCCGTGTGGTTCGGATTTGCTCAGAAGCATGCGAATCAGGGCATAATCTTTTCTCCCATTCGCGCTTACCAGAGAAGAGAACAGCATGCATCGCCCATCTCGCCTTAGCCGGTTCAGCCTTGTTTTCATCCTTGGCGCCGCAGCCGCCGTGCATGTTTACGCCCAGGCGCCGGCCACGGGCCGTGCCGAGCGCGTCGCCGCGCTGCTCCCCGAGATCGACAAGATGTACACCGAGCTCGCCGCCAAGGAGCACCTGCCCGGCCTGGTGTACGGGGTGGTCCTCGATGGCAAGCTGGTGCACGTCCGTTCGCTCGGCCTGGCCGATGTGGCGCGCAAATTCCCGGTGACGGGTTCGACTGAATTCCGCATCGCCTCGATGAGCAAGAGCTTCGTGGCAATGGCGGCGCTGAAGCTGCGTGACAATGGCAAGCTGCGACTCGACGATCCGGTCGCCAGCTACCTGCCCGAACTGCGCGGCGTGCAGCTGCCGACCCTCGATTCGCCCGCCCTGACGATTCGCCAGCTGATGACCATGACCACCGGGCTGCCCGAGGACAATCCCTGGGGCGATCGCCAGATGGCCGTTCCCAACGCCAGGCTCGAGAAGCTGATTGGCGCCGGGCTGTCGTTTTCCAACGCGCCCGGGCAGACCTTCGAGTACAGCAACCTCGGCTACATTATGCTGGGCAAGGTGGTGAGCAAGGCGTCCGGCATGCGTTTCCAGGACTACGTCACCCGCCAGATCCTGCAGCCGCTGGGCATGAGCAACACGCGCTGGGAATATACGGAGGCCGCGCCGGGCAAGCTTGCGCTGGGCTACCGCTGGGACCGCGATCACTGGGAGCTTGAACCGATCCTGCCCGATGGCGACGGCGCCGCGATGGGCGGGCTGATCACGACGGCCGATGACTTCGCGCGCTACATCGCCTTCCACCTCGATGCCTGGCCGGCGCGCAACGATCCGGATCGCGGGCCGCTGCGCCGCGCCACGGTACGCGAAATGCATTTGCCGCAGGTGTTTACCGGCTTTGCCGTCAAGGCGACCTTGAGCGACAGGAAGACGCCGAATCCGCGTATGCATTTCTATAACTACGGCCTGGACTGGACGCGCGACAGCCGCGATGTGGTGACGGCCGGCCATTCGGGCGGGCTGCCCGGCTTTGGCAGCCAGTTCCGTTTCGCACCGGACCATGGCGTGGGGGTGTTTGCCTTCACCAACCTGCGCTACGGGCCGGTATACGGACCTACCAACAGGGTGCTGAGCATGCTGGTCGAGCGCGCCGATCTCGGTCCGCCGCCCATTCCCGTATCGCCCATCCTGGCGACACGCCATACGCAGGTGGCGCAACTGGTGCAGACGTGGGACGCCGCGCTGGGAAGCGCGATCGCGGCCGAGAACCTGTTCCTCGACCGCTCGCGCGCAGACTGGATCGTGCACGCGCGCGAAAAGCTGGCCCCGATCGGCAGGATCACCTCGGTCGGCCCGATCAAGGCCGACAACGCCTTGCGCGGCAGCTTCCCCTTGATCGGCGAGCGCGGCACCGTGAACGTCAGGTTCACGCTCACCCCCGAACGCGAGCCCAGGGTCCAGGAGATCGAGCTCACGCCGGCCAAGCAACCATGAGATTTCGCTCCAGCGCCGCCGCCCTCCTGTTCCCCCTGCTGTGCGCCGGCAGTACAGGCGCGCAGCCCCAGGCGCAGCCGCCAGAAAAAGTGCTGCGCATGTTCCTGTCCACCAGCGAGACCGGGCTGGACCCGGCCGTCGCGTCCGACAATGCCACGCTGTCGCTGCTGGAAAACCTGTTCGACCCGCTGCTGCGCTACGACTACCTGGCGCGCCCGGCCAGGCTGCGCCCGAACACCGCGCTCGCCATGCCGGAAGTGAGCGCGGACGGCCTCACTTACACCTTCCGCATCCGCCCCGGCATCCATTTCACGCCGGACCCGGCCTTCAAGGGGGGGAAGCGCGAGATGACGGCCCAGGATTACGTCTACAGCATCGAGCGCCTGTCCGACCCGGCGATCCGGTCGCCCTGGTCCGCCATGTTCGAGGGGGTGGCCGAACTGCGCGCACTCGACCGCCATACCCTGCGCATTCGCCTCAAGGCCCCGGACAACAACTTCCTGTTCTACCTGGCCATCCCGGCCAGCGGTGCGGTGGCGCGCGAAGTGATCGAAGCCTATCCGGGCCAGGCCGGCAATCACCCGGTCGGCACCGGTCCCTTCATGGTGGGCGAGTGGAAGCGCAGCGACCGCATCACGCTGCTGGCCAATCCCGATTCGACTGCCGTATTCCAGGCCACGCCGGGCGACAATCCAGAAGACAAGGCCATCGCCGCCGCCTTGACGGGCAAGCGCCTGCCGCGCGTGGACCGGGTCGAGGTGCGTATCGCCGAAGAATTCCAGGGCCGCATGCTCGGCTTCCTGAACGCCGAATACGACTATCTGGAACAGATCCCCGAGTCGATGACCGACATGGTGGTGCGTGACGGCCAGCTGAAGCCGGAACTGGCGGCGCGCGGCATCGTGCTGTCGCGCTTTCCCGTGCTGCAGACCTACTACATGTGGATGAACATGAACGACCCGGTGGTCGGCGGCTACGGCAAGGACCGGGTGGCCTTGCGCCGTGCAATCTCGCTGGCCTACAACAATGCCGAGGACATCGCGCTGCTGAAGAAAGGTTTCGCGATCAAGGCCGAGTCGCCGCTGCCGCCCAATGTGCTGGGCTACGACCCCGCCTACCGCAGCCCGGTGCCCTACGATCCGGCGCTGGCCAATGCGCTGCTGGACCGTTACGGCTACACCCGGCGCGACCCGGACGGGTTTCGGCGTAGTCCCGACAACAAGCCGCTGACGCTCACCATGCACAGCGAAGCGACGGTCGGCGGCCGCCTGCGCGACGAACTGTGGCGCAAGTGCCTGAACGCGATCGGCCTGCGGGTGGCGTTCAAGTCGGACAAGAAGACCGAGATCATCAAGGCCTCGCGCCTGGGCACGGTCCAGATGTTCGAAAGTAACTGGATCGCCGACTTCCCCGACGGCGACAACTTCTACCAGCTGCTGTACGGCCCGAACGCCGGCCGCGCCAATTATTCACGCTTCAACCTGCCGGCCTATAACGTGCGCTACGAAGCGGCGCGCCGGCTCACCGACGGGCCCGAACGCCAGAAGCTGTATTTCGAGATGAACCAGCTGATCCACGCCTATAACCCCTGGGTGCCGCTGACCCATGTTTTATCGGGAGATTTGCGTCATCCGTGGTTGAAAAACTACAAACGCCACCCGGTTGAATTCACGGCCTGGCGTTATCTGGATGTCGATGTTGCGCAAAGGGCACGCTCTGCCAGAGGGGCGCGCTAGTTTTCGTGAGTTTTTCCTAAATAAAACATTCCCCTTAGTTATACTGGCCGCCGGATATTTCATTGGATAGCGCCCCGTTGCTGCGCATACTCTGAAATCGAAAAGTAACGTAATGCCAAGACATTACGACATCGAAAGCCGGCCAGGAAGCCCATGGCCGCCAAGGGAAAACGTTAGGAGAAACGCGTGAAGTTAAAGAAGCTCGCCCAATTGATTGCCCTCATCGGCGCGGTCAGCCCGGCCATCGCACAAACCGTGCAAACGACCGGCCCGATGCAGCGTGTCGAGATTACCGGTAGTAGCATCAAGCGCATTGCCAAGGAAGGCGCGCTGCCGCTCGAGATCATCACCGCCAAACAGCTGGAAGCGCAGGGCATCGTCAGCGCCGAGCAGCTGATCGCGACGCTCAACGTCAACGGCAACGGCTCCGACAACCTGGCCTCGAACGCCGACGTCACATCCGGCGCCCAGCGCGGCAACAACGGCGCCTCCTCGGCCAACCTGCGCGGCCAGGGCGCCGACTCGACCCTGGTGCTGCTGAACGGCCGCCGCATCGCGACCCACGGCATGAAGGGTTCGGCGGTCGACCTGAACTCGATCCCGATGTCGGCGGTCGAACGCGTGGAGGTGCTGAAGGACGGCGCTTCCGCGATCTACGGCACCGATGCGATCGGCGGCGTGATCAACTTCATCCTGAAAAAGAACTACAAGGGCCTGGAGACCCAGGCCTTCGTCGACGTCACCGAGGCGGGCGGCAGCGAGATCGGCCGCGCCTCGATCACCGGCGGCTGGGGCGACCTGCAGACCGACGGCTGGAACGTGCTGGCCACCTTCGCGCACCGGGAAAACAAGGCCCTGCGCGGCGACCAGCGCGACTTCGTGAATACCTTCCAGCCGGATCGCGGCGTCTCGGTCGATACCCGCGGTTCGCCGAGCGGCAACGTGTTCGCCACCACGATTGCCCCGACCCTGCTGTCGCGCACCGGCACCGGCCCGACCATCCCAGGCGGCGGCACCACCACCTATAACGGCATCAGCATCCTCGACCTGCCGGGCGGCGCGGGCTGCGCCAGCATCGACGGCATGGGTCCGTACGACGAGAAGCTGTGGAACAGCGCCGGCTCCGCCTATGGCTGCGCCTGGGACACCGGCCGTGCTGCCGTGCTGCAGCAGCCGGTCAAGAACAGTAACGCGCTGGCGCGCGCCACCTTCCAGTCGGGCGACCACCAGTTCTTCATCGAAGGCGTGGGCTCGAATGTCGAAGTGGCCAAGCGCTTCTCGCCGAACCAGATCTCGCCGGGCACCACCACCTTCAACGCCACCTCTTTCTATCCGAGCACCGGCGCGGCCTACAACACGGTGTATAACCAGCTGGTCAAGGTCTTCCCGAGCATCGCGGCCAACTACGGCCTGCCGATCGCCTACCGCTGGCGCTGCATGGAGTGCGGCAACCGCGAGATCGTGACCGAGTCGAAGGCCGCGCGCTTGCTGGTCGGCGCGGATGGTCCAGTGAACCTGTTCGGCCGTACCTTTGACTATCGCGTCGGCGCTTCGCGTGCCTTCAGCGAGTCGGAATCCAAGCTGGGCACCGGCTACAACTACACGGTCGCCCTGGCCAATGCCCTGGGCACCGGCAAGATCAACCCCTTCCTGCTGCCGGGCGAAAAGCAGTCGCAGGAAGCGATCGACCTGATCAAGAGCACCTCGGCTGCCGGCGTCGTCATGTACGGCGGCAGGACCACCCTGACCCAGGTCGACGGCGCGCTGTCGGGCGAGCTGTTCAAGCTGCCGGCCGGTACCGTGATGGGCGCGGTCGGCTTCGACCTGCGCCGTGAGGGATACGAGTTCAATGGCGACAAGCGCGCCGCGGCCGCGCGTCCGGTGATCCTGAACGCGCCATTCGACGACCCGAATGCGCTCGATGGCGTGCACCGCGACATCAAGGCGGTCTACGCCGAACTGCTGGTCCCGGTCATCAACAACCTGGACGTGACGCTGGCGATCCGCCGCGACCACTACAGCGGCATCGGCAGCACCACCAACCCGAAGATCTCGTTCCGCTACCAGCCGATCCCGCAGCTGCTGTTCCGCGGTTCGTACAACGAAGGCTTCCGTGCCCCGTCGTTCAACCAGCTGTACAACGGCATTACCGAGTCGCCGTACGCCGGCAAGGACCTGGTCGACCCGGCCAAGTGCCCGACCGGCCTGGTCGACGCGACCAAGCCTGGCTGCGAATCGATCACTCCGAACATCTACACCGGCGGCAAGAGCAACCTGGGTCCGGAAACCGCGAAGCAGGGTACGGTCGGCGTCGTGATCGAGCCGTTCAACTGGTTCTCGGCCAACGCCGACATCTGGGAAGTGCGCAAACAGAACACCATCGACTCGTTCAGCACGGCGACCATGGTGGCGAACTACAACCTGTTCCAGGAGCAGTTCATCCGCGACGCATCGGGTAACATCGCCGTCATCGACCAGCGCTGGGTCAACGCCGGCGAACGCACCACCCGCGGCCTCGAGCTGGGCGCCCGTTTCAACGGCAAGTTCAACACGGGTGCGCAGTGGACCGCGGGCATCGACGGTTCGCGCCTGCTGGAGAAGAAGTCGCGCGCCACTACCAATGCCGAGTTCGGCAAGAGCGAAGTGGGCCGCTTCACCTTCACCGGCGACCTGGGCCTGAAATGGAAGCACAGCGCCTACGTGACCTACAAGCAGGGCAACTGGAGCAGCATGCTGCAGAACATCTACCGTTCGGGCTACGACGACCAGGTGCTGCCGGGCGTGGCCAACGGCCTGGTGAAGCCGGCCAACTACAACCCGAAAGTGGACGATTACTCGATCTTCCACCTGACCACGACCTACACCGGCTTCAAGAACTTGTCGCTGACCGCGGGCATCAAGAACATCCTGGATGAAGATCCGCCGTTCGCGATCACCTACGACAGCAATACCGGCGCCGGCAGCTCGTGGGAACCACGCGTCGCCGACCCACGCGGCCGCTCGTTCACCCTGATGGCGACCTACAAGTTCTTCTAAGCTGATTACTTGGTTGTCACACCTGACGGCCCGCGGTCGCGGAGGCGCAAGCTTCCACGGCGCGGGCCGTTTTTCTTTGCGGTGCCTATTCGTATGACACTCAGCCGACGCGGCTTCGGCGCCCTCGCCGCAGCCGCCCTCTCCACGCCCGGCCTCGCCGCCGCCGCCCGGCGCACGCCCGCGCGCCATATCAAACCCCCACGCCTGCGCCCCGGCGACCTGGTCGGCCTGATCGCCCCGGGCGGCTACGCCGGCGACAGCACCATCGAAAAATCGGTGCGCAACATCGAGGCGCTGGGCCTGCGCGTCAAAGTGGGCACTTACATCAGGGCCGTGCACGGCAACTATGCCGGCGCGGTCCAGCAGCGCCTGGCCGACCTGCACGCGATGTTCGCCGATCCCGAGGTGAAGATGATCTGGCCGGTGCGCGGCGGCTCAGGCTGCATCTCCCTGCTGTCGAAGCTCGACTACGGCCTGATCCGGCGCAACCCGAAAATTTTGCTCGGCTACTCCGATATCACGGCGCTGCACCTGGCCATCCACAACAAGACCGGCCTGGTGAGCTTCCATGGCCCGGTGGCCTCGTCGACGCTGGCCGACTATTCGCGCGAGCACATGATGGCCGTGCTGTGCGATCCGCAGCCGCGCTATACGATCCCGATGGCGCCGGAGAACGCCCTCAAAGCGCAGACCATGCCGCATTTCGGCATCCGCACCCTGACCTCGGGTACGGCCACCGGCCCGCTCCTGGGGGGCAACCTGTCGATCGTTGCGGCGCTGTGCGGCACGCCCTATGAGGCCGACTTCCGCAACGGCCTGCTGTTCCTGGAAGAGGTGGACGAGGCGCCCTACCGCCTGGACCGCTGGATGACCCAGCTCGACCTGTCGAAGGGTTTCGCGAACGCGGCCGGTGTCATGGTGGGCGTCTGCGAAGACTGCGCGCCCGAGGAGGGCAGGCGCTCGCTGAGCCTGGACGAGACGTTTGAGCAGCACCTCAAGCCCCTGACCATTCCGGCGGTGACCGGCTATTCGATCGGCCACATCCGCCACCAGTTCACCCTCCCGGTGGGGATCAGGGCCCGGCTCGACACGGCGAGCCAGACCCTGACCCTGCTCGAACCCGCCGTCTCCTGAAGATCAGTAGGGTGGGCGACTCCACCCGACCCGGGGAAAGCCTGCAGCAGACGTGCCGCCCGCGCGTTCAATTCTCGTTCGCGCAGAGAGAGAGCGGCTGTTCGCCGTGTGGTTGAACGCGTGGGCGGCATCTGGGGCGCAGGCCTGCATAACGCCGGGTGTAGCCGCCCACCCTACAAAAGCACCGGCGGCGATTGGGGAGTCAAAGCCGGATGCTCATCGATACTTCGCCGACCTCGGCACCGCCGATGCGGTAGCGGTCGGGCACTTCGCCGGTGACGTGGAAACCGGTGCGCGCATAGAGTGCACGGGCCTTGTGGTTCTGCGACAGCACTTCCAGGTCGACCCACGCGAACGGCGGCGTAGCCCGGGCCCAGGCCAGGGCCGTGTGCACCAGCCGCGTGCCAAGGCCGGCGCTGCGCAGGTCGTGGCGCACACCCATGCCGAGCAGGGCGCGGTGCGGCGCGGTGGCCTCGCGGCCGCGTAGGTCGATGTGGCCGGCGATGGCACCAATCTCATCGAGCGCGATCCAGACCTGGCGCCAGCCCGGCTGGCCGACCGGCGTCGCCATGCCGGCAGCGAAGCGCTCGCGCATCGGCGCCGGCACGTCCGCATCCGTGGGCGCCATCGGCTGGAACAACACGCCGTCGCGGCCGTTCTCGGCCAGCTGTTCGCCCAGGTAGGCGAACAGCGCCGGCAGGTCGCCGGGGGCCGCGAGACGGATGCCGACCAAGGGTGAGGTCAAAGCGCGCGTGCGATCAGGATCTTCTGGATGTCGCTGGTGCCTTCGTAGATCTGGCACACGCGCACGTCGCGGTAGATGCGCTCGATCGGGAAGTCGGCCACGTAGCCGTAGCCGCCGAACACCTGCATGGCGCTGGAAACCACGCGCTCGGCCATCTCGGAGGCGAACAGCTTGGCCATCGCGGCTTCCTTCAGGCAGGGCAGGCCCGCGTCCTTCATCGACGCCGCATGCAGGATCAGCTGGCGCGCGGCCTCGATCTGCATCGCCATCTCGGCCAGGCGGAACTGGACCGACTGGTGCTCGAAGATCGGCTTGCCGAAGCTCTCGCGCTCCTTGGCATACGACAGCGCCGCTTCATAGGCCGCGCGCGCCATGCCGACCGATTGCGAGGCGATGCCGATGCGGCCGCCCTCCAGGCCCGACAGAGCGATCTTGTAGCCCATGCCTTCCTCGCCGATCAGGTTCGCAAGCGGGACGCGGCAATTCTCGAACACGATCTGCGCGGTGTCCGAGGAGTGCTGGCCCATCTTGTGTTCAATGCCGGCGACGATGTAGCCGGGTGTATTCGTCTCTACCCAGAACGCGCTGATGCCCTTCTTGCCGGCCGCCTTGTCGGTGACCGCCATGACGATGGCCACGTCGCCGTACTTGCCGCTGGTGATGAACTGCTTGGTGCCGTTGATGACGTAGTGGTCGCCGTCCTTCACCGCGGTGGTGCGCAGCGCCGCGGCGTCGCTGCCGGTGTGCGGTTCGGTGAGGGCAAAGGCGCCCAGCATCTCGCCCTGCGCCAGCGGGCGCAGGAAGCGTGCTTTTTGCTCTTCGTTCGCATACATCATGGCGATCGAGCACACCGGGCAGTTGTTGACCGAGATGATGGTCGAGGTGCCGCCGTCGCCGGCCGCGATCTCTTCCAGCACCAGCGCCAGCGACACGTAGTCGAGGCCCGCGCCGCCGTATTGTTCCGGCACCGCGACGCCGAAAGCGCCCAGTCCGGCCAGTTCCTTCAGCTCGTCCTTCGGGAAGGTATGGTCGCGGTCCCAGCGCGCGGCGTTGGGGGCCAGGCGCTCCTGCGCAAAGCTGCGCAGGGCGTCGCGGATCATCTGGTGTTCGTCGCTCAGAATCATGGTGTCTCGTTGTTTGTTATGCGTTGTGGTTTACCACGGGATCGGCGTGCCGTCGTGGTCGAGGAAAGCGCCGTTGCTGGATTTGTCCAGTTTGGCCAGGGTCGCGCGCAGGTCGCGCACGCTCTGTTCCGGCGTGAGGGTGGCGCCGGCACCGCCCATGTCGGTTTGCACCCAGCCCGGGTGGAAGGACAGGCAGGTGACGCCCTGTGCGCCATAGGTGATGGAGGCGTCCTTCAGCACCGAGTTGAGCGCGGCCTTGCTGGCGCGGTAAAGGGTTCCTTCGGTCGCGCTGCGCGCGCCGATCGAACCCATCTTCGAGGACAGCACCGCCAGCTTGCCGCGGGTGTCGGCCAGCAGCGGGCCGAGGATCGGGATCAGGCGCATTGCGGCCAGCACGTTGGTGTGCATGACGGCGTCGAATTCGGGACCGGTCGGGAAGCTTGATCCCGACGGGCCATACACGCCGGCCACCAGCCAGGCCACGTCGACCTGTTCGTCGTCGAGCCGCCAGCCCAGTGCGGCGATCGAATCGGCACTGGTTACATCAAGCTGGTGGGCGGTCGCGCCCATGTGCCCCAGTTCGTCGCAATCTTCCTGCTTGCGGGCGGTGGCGATCACGCGCCAGCCGTCTTCGCGGTATTGGCGCACCATTTCGTGGCCGATGCCGCGCGAGGCGCCGAGGATCAAAGCTGTTGGCATAGCAAGCTCCTTATGTCGGGTTTCGTAGGGTGGGCGGGTCTCCCGCCCACGCGTTCAAATCACAGTGCTGCGGCCTGCACGGCTATCTTATGGCTGGTTGAACGCGTGGGCGGCAAAGCCGCCCACCCTACGTATCGCGATTCAATTCATACCACGATCCGTATTAAACCAACTCGATCGCCATCGCGGTTGCTTCACCGCCGCCGATGCACAGCGATGCCACGCCGCGCTTGCCGCCGGTGCGCTTCAGCGCGCCCAGCAGGGTGACGATGATGCGCGCGCCCGAGGCGCCGATCGGGTGGCCCAGGGCGCAGGCGCCGCCGTGGATGTTGACCTTGCTGTGCGGGATATCGAGGTCGCGCATCGCCGCCATCGGCACGGCCGCAAACGCTTCGTTGATCTCGAACAGGTCGACGTCGCCGGCAGTCCAGCCGGTCTTCTTGAACAGCTTGTGCATCGCGCCGATCGGCGCGGTGGTGAACAGGTTCGGTTCCTGGGCGTGGGTAGCGTGGCCGAGCACGCGCGCGATCGGGGTCAGGCCGAGCTCCTTGGCCTTCGATTCGCGCATCATCACCAGCGCGGCGGCGCCGTCGTTGATCGACGAGGACGACGCGGCGGTGACGGTGCCGTCCTTCTTGAAGGCGGGTTTCAGCGACGGGATCTTGTCGACCTTGGCTTTCAGCGGGCCCTCGTCCTTCTCGACCACCAGCTCGCCGGTACGGGTCGCGACCGACACCGGCGCCACTTCCCAGGTGAACCAGCCTTCGTTGTTGGCGGCTTGCGCGCGCTTGACCGACTCGATCGCGAAGTTGTCCTGCTCTTCGCGGGTGAACTGGTAAGTGGCCACACACTCTTCGGCAAAGGTGCCCATCGAGCGGCCTTCGCCGGTCTTCTCGTTGCGCGAGTAGGCGTCTTCCAGGCCGTCGAGCATCATGTGGTCGAACATCGGCGCGTGGCCGATGCGGTAGCCGCCGCGCGCCTTCGGGATCAGGTAGGGCGCGTTGGTCATCGATTCCATACCGCCCGCGACGACGATGTCGGCGCTGCCGGCCACCAGCTGGTCATGGGCGAAGATCGCGGCCTGCATCGCCGAGCCGCACATTTTCGACAGGGTCACGGCGCCGGTCGACAGCGGCAGGCCGGCCTTGATCAGGGCCTGGCGTGCCGGGGCCTGGCCCTGGCCGGCCATCAGGCAGTTGCCGAAGTAGACGTGCTCGACGCTGTTGGCATCGACGCCGGCGCGCTCGACCGCGGCCTTGATTGCCACCGCGCCGAGGTCGCTCGCCGACTTCGACGAAAAATCGCCCTGGAAGGCGCCCATCGGGGTACGGGCGGCGCCGACGATAACGACTGGATCATTCATTGTGTAGGTTCTCCAAAGTGGGACAGAAGCGAATCTGTTGGGGATAAGGGAAGACGTCGTCGACGACGCCCGCCAGGATGCGGTCCTTGTGGGATTGCCAATAAGCGCGGGTCAGGAGCTCCGCGTGGTGCTGCATGAAATGCTGCCGGATGGTCGGATTCCCAAGGAGGAAACGGCCGAATTGTTCCGGAAAGACGTCGTGCTTGCCGATCGGGTACCAGGGCTCGGACGCCATCTCGTCTTCTTCGTTGCGCGCTTCCGGGATGTCGCGGAACTGGCAGTCGGTCAGGTACTCGATTTCGTCGTAATCATAGAACACGACGCGGCCGTGGCGGGTGACGCCGAAATTTTTATACAGCATGTCGCCCGGGAAGATGTTGGCCGCCACCAGGTCCTTGATCGCATTGCCATATTCGATCACGCCATGCGCGATGCGTTCCTCGTCGCCCGCGGCCTGGGCCTCGGACAGGTAGATGTTCAGCGGCGTCATGCGGCGCTCGATGTAGAGGTGGCGCACGATGATGCGCTCGCCTTCGATCTCGACCAGCGAGGGGGCGAACTGCTTCAGCTCGTTTAATAACTCTTCCGAAAAGCGCGCCAGCGGGAAGGCGACGTCGGAATATTCGAGCGTGTCGGCCATGCGCCCGACGCGGTCGTGGTGCTTCACCAGGAGGTATTTTTCCTTGACCTGGGCGCGCGTGGTGTCCTTGGGCGGCGGATAGAAATCCTTGATCGCCTTGAATACGTAGGGGAAGGAGGGCAGCTCGAACACCAGCATCACCAGGCCGCGGATGCCGGGCGCGCTGCGGAACAGGTCGGAGCTGTGCTTCAGGTGCTGCAGGAAGTCGCGGTAGAACAGGGTCTTACCCTGCTTTTGCAGGCCCAGCACGGTATAGATCTCGCTGCGCGGCTTGCGCGGCATCAGGCTGCGCAGGAAACCGACGTAGGCCGATGGCACCTCCATGTCGACCATGAAGTAGGCGCGCGTGAAGCTGAACAGCAGGGTGATGTGGTAGACCTCGAGCAGCACCGTGTCCAGCACCAGCATCCCCCGGCGGTCGTGCAGCACCGGAATCACGAAAGGATAGTCGCGCGGGCCGTTGACGACGCGGCCGACGATGTAGGCGCCCTTGTTGCGGAAGAAGGGGTTGGATAACACCTGCAGCTGCAGGTTCGGTTCCGCACGCGCCAGCCCGAAGGCCTCGGCCATGCGCGCCTCGACGTGCGCGATGTCGCGGTCGAGGTCGGCGAAGGGCAGGTCGAACTGGAAGTTGGTCATCACCCGGCGCAGGGCGAAGCGCAGGCCGTCGGCCGCGGGGTAGTAGACGCGGTAGGTGGGCTGTGGCTCGTCGGTCTCGATGTACTCGGTGGAGATCACCGGGCGCACGAAGATGTAATCGTTATGGTAATAGCTGCGGTGCAGGATGATGCAGCTGACCGAGTTGAAGAAGGTTTCGGCCAGTTCCGGCTGCTTGTGGCCTGCCAGTAGCCCAATGTAGTGCAGCTTGGTTTCGCGCCAGACCGGGTCCAGCAGTTCTTCGGGCCGGTACTGGTCTTGCAGGACATGGACGCATTCCTGCACGCGCTGGTCGTAGTAATCGATGCGCTCGCGCGCGGCGGCCTGGGCGGTGGCCCAGTCGGCGGTCTCGAAATGGCGCCGTGCGCCCTGGCTGGCCTGGCGGAACAGGCGGTAATGCTTGTCGAAGCCGTCCAGGATGGTGCGCGCGATGTCGAAGGCGATCTGGGAAGACAGCAGTTTGGGGAACGCTTGCTGGGTCATCGTTCGTCTCGCGCGGCAATATGCGAATATTGTAGTGCAACGTAGGGTGGGCGGCTTCGCAGCCCACGCGTTCAAATCACAGCAGCATTGGGGCAACGCATGCTCTTGCTGGACGCGTGGGCGGGAGACCCGCCCACCCTACGAACGGCATACGCTATCGATCCTGCCTTACATCGTCTCGCCAAACAACTCGCGGCCGATCAGCATGCGGCGGATCTCGCTGGTGCCGGCGCCGATTTCGTACAGCTTGGCGTCGCGCCACAGGCGGCCGACCGGATACTCGTTGATGTAGCCGTTGCCGCCCAGCGTCTGGATCGCTTCGCCGGCCATCCAGGTGGCCTTCTCGGCGCTGTACAGGATGGCGCCGGCGGCATCCTTGCGCAGGGCGCGCACGGCGGCGGCGTTATCGGCGCGGTCGCAGGCCTGGCCCACGGCGTACACGTAGGCGCGGCAGGCCATCATGGTCGAATACATGTCGGCGATCTTGCCCTGCATGAGCTGGAACTCGCCGATGGCCTGGCCGAACTGCTTGCGCTCGTGGATGTACGGCACCACCGCATCCATGCAGGCCGACATGATGCCCAGCGGACCGCCCGACAGCACGGTGCGCTCGAAGTCCAGGCCCGACATCAGGACGTTCACGCCCTTGCCGAGGCCGCCCAGCACGTTCTCGACCGGCACTTCGCAGTCCTGGAACACCAGTTCGCCGGTGTGCGAGCCGCGCATGCCCAGCTTGTCGAGCTTTTGCGCGATCGAGAATCCCTTGAAGCCTTTTTCGATCAGGAAGGCGGTCATGCCGCGCGGGCCGGCTTCCAGGTCGGTCTTGGCATACACCACCAGGGTGTCGGCGTCCGGACCGTTGGTGATCCACATCTTGGTGCCGTTCAGGACGTAGCGGTCGCCGCGCAATTCGGCCTTGAGCTTCATGCTGACGACGTCGGAGCCGGCATTCGGTTCGGACATGGCCAGAGCGCCCACGTGCTCGCCCGAGATCAGCTTCGGCAGGTACTTGCGCTTCTGCTCTTCGGTACCGTTGCGCTTGATCTGGTTGACGCACAGGTTCGAGTGGGCGCCGTAGGACAGGCCGACCGAGGCCGAGGCGCGCGAGATTTCTTCCATGGCGATGATGTGCGCCAGGTAGCCCATGTTGGCGCCGCCGTATTCATCGCCCACGGTGATGCCCAGCAGGCCGAGCTCGCCCATCTTCTTCCACAGGTCCATCGGGAACTGGTCGCTGCGGTCGATCTCGGCCGCGCGCGGGGCGATTTCGGCTGCCGCGAACTGTTGTACGGCTTCGCGCAGCGCGGCGATGTCTTCGCCATGGTCAAAGGTCAGGCCTGGGAGATGCAGCATGGTCGTCCTCACGTGAACGGTGGTGGTTGAGCAGAAAGTAAGAATGAATCATACTCGCCTCTTACGTTAACGTAAACGTCAACTAGATGGCGAAAAAAAGCGGGGCAGCAATCCCCGCGCTGGCCTCAGGCGGCGTCCTGGCGCTCGCTGGTTTCCGCCAGCAGGCGGCGGCATTCTTCCTCGTGGGCAGAAATTTCTTCCAGTGCCATCTCGATGTCGGCGCGCTGCTGTTCCAGGGTCACGCGCTGGTGGGCCAGCACGCCGAGGAAGCGGTCGATCTGGGCGGCGGTGTCGCGGGGCGACTCGTACATGTCGACGATGCTTTTGATTTCCGACAGCGTCAGGCCAAGGCGCTTGCCGCGCAGGGTCAGTTTCAGGCGGGTGCGGTCGCGCGGGGTGTAGACGCGGCTGCGGCCGCCCACGCCTTCGCGCTTGGGACTGAGCAGTCCCTGGTCTTCATAGAAGCGGATGGCGCGGGCAGTGATGTCGAATTCGCGGGCCAGTTCGGCAATGGTGTAGGTGACCATGGTTCTCTACGGGTACAGGAAAGCAAAAAGACGGAATCGCTTACAATCGATGCCTGCGCATTCCGTTTACGTTAACGTTAATGGCATTGTAGCGTGCCCGCCTATCGACGAATACGAAAGTTTTCCATGAACCCGCTCGAAGCCCAGCTCGATTACCCTTTAGGCGACACCATCCCGGCGCCCGGCATGGTCCAGGAGCTGGCCCCGGGTATGTGCTGGATCCGCATGCCCCTGCCATTCGCGCTCGACCACATCAACCTGTGGCTGCTGCGGGACGAACTGGACGGGCGCAGCGGCTGGAGCGTGGTCGACTGCGGCGCCGGTACCGACGCCACCCGCGCGGCCTGGGAACAGGTGCTGGCCGAGGGTCTGCAGGGTGCGCCGCTGCTGCGCGTGTTCGCCACCCATTGCCATCCGGACCACGTTGGCCTGTCCGGCTGGCTTGCCAGCCGCTTCGACGCCCCCTTCGTGACCACGACCGGCGAATTCGCCTTCGCCCGCATGATGGCCGCGGCGCTGCCGGGCGTCGACGGTCCGTCGGCGATCCCGCACTTCGAGCGCCACGGCCTGGTGGACCCGGACATGCTCGAGCAGATGCGCAGCCGCCGCAGTTACTATCCCTCGCTGGTGCCGGCGGTGCCGGAAGCCTATACCCGCCTGCAGGACGGCGACCTGGTCCGGGTCGGCGGCATTGGTTGGCGCGTGATCACGGGCTTTGGCCATTCGCCTGAACACGCCTCGCTGTATTCCGAAGAACTGAATGTCCTGATTTCCGGTGATATGGTGTTGCCGCGGATTTCGACCAACGTGTCGGTGTTCGCGGTCGAGCCGGAAGGCAACCCGCTCGAGCTCTACCTGGAGTCGCTGAAAAAGTTCACAAAATTGCCGGAGAACACGCTTGTCCTGCCATCGCATGGCAAGCCCTTCCGCGGCCTGCATATGCGTATCAAGCAGCTGGAGGAACACCATGCGGCGCGCCTGGCCGAGGTGCTGGCTGCCTGCGTCGAGCCGAAGTCGGCAGTGGATATCGTGCCCCTGATGTTCCGCCGTCAGCTCGACGCCCACCAGCTGAGTTTCGCTCTGGGCGAGGCCCTGGCCCACCTGCATAAGCTATGGCGCGACGGCATGCTGCGCCGTACCCGGGACAGCGACGGCATCATCCGTTTCCGACTCGCCTGAGCCCGCATTCCTTACCGGCTGGTGCTCACCAGCAAGTATAATTGTTGCATGCAATCGTGCGGCAATGTCATACTTTTTCCTTTAGGATATATTTTTAATTCCCCAAATGGGGAATTAGGGTTAATATTTCCGATTCGTAAAACATGCAAATTCTATTAAATAATCACATCTTTGTTACTTGTTGAAGGTATGATTGTTCGTTGGGGCTTCTCAACAATAGGATGCCGGGCCGACCAGATCGGCCGTTCGCACATAAAAAGTAAGCAATGCAATGAATTCAACCAATGAACGGGAGAGCTTCAGTGAGCGCCTGCAGCAGGCGCTGAAGAATGCCCACTACTCGCCCGATAGTCCGACCCGCCTCGCCAGGGAATTCAACATCCGTTTCGAAGGCCGTCCAATCACCGTCCATGCCGCGCGCAAGTGGCTGGTCGGCGAAGCCATTCCTACCCAGGAAAAGCTGCGCATGATCGCCCAGTGGCTGGGCGTGCCGGCCGACTGGTTACGCTTCGGTGGCGCCGAACATGCGGCCGCCGGCAGCGACGCAAATAGCGGCAGCGCCCGTTTCGAATCCGCCGACGTCAAGCTTATTGCAGATTTGCAACGCCTGGATGAGCACCATCGCCAGCTCGCACGCGAGTTCATTCGCATGCTCGTTAGAATGAATCACCAGAAGCCCGAGCAAAAATAGTTTCGTAATTGCACTTTTCGTGACCTCCGGAACGCACAAAATGCCGGAGCTGGTTCATAATCACTTCAGTGGCGAGCGGATCCGCCGTCACTGGGTCACGTCAAGGAGCAGTCGCCGTATGCGAAACAATTACGCCAACACCGCCCAGCTCAAGGAACTGATGACCGCACCGCCAATGACGGCGGCGCGCCATGCCGAGGTCATGCGAGAACGCAATGCCCGGCGGCGGATGATCGAAGAAGCACGCGAGGCGAAGAAGGCCGACGATCCGTTCGACGGCGAGAAGCGCTGACAAGCAGCGTCAGACGTTCGGACTCAGACGTCCTGCGCGTCTTTCATACCGCCCCAGCGCGGGGCATGGGCGTTTTCAAACCCGAGCAGGTCGACCACCCGGTCGACGGTGTGCTCGACCATCTCTGCGATGGTGGCCGGGCGATGATAAAAGCTCGGCAGGGGCGGAAACACGATGCCGCCCATTTCCGTCACGGCGGTCATGTTGCGCAGGTGCGCCAGGTTGAACGGCGTCTCGCGCACCATCAGCACCAGCCTGCGCCTTTCCTTCAGCATCACATCCGCGGCACGCGTGACCAGGTTGTCAGACAGCCCATGGGCGACCGCCGCCAGGGTCTTCATCGAACAGGGTGCGATCACCATGCCGTCGGCTTGGTATGAACCGCTGGCGATCGAGGCGCCGATGTCGCGGTTGCGATGGACGACATGGGCCAGTGCTTCGGCGTCGCGCCGCTGCAGGCCGAGTTCCTGGTGCAGGGTGAGGGCGGCGGCGTCGGACACCACCAGGTGGGTCTCGACGCCGGGCGCCGCGTGCAGCCGCCGCAGCAGCTGCACGCCATACGTCGCGCCGGTCGCGCCAGTGATGGCGACGATGATCCGGCGTGGACGTTCGGCCATGATCAGCCGTTCTTCAGCAGGGTCAGCAGTTCGCCCGATTCGTACATCTCGTTCATGATGTCGGAGCCGCCGATGAATTCGCCGCGCACGTAGAGCTGCGGGATGGTCGGCCAGTTCGAGTAATCCTTGATGCCCTGGCGGACTTCGGCGTCCTCGAGCACGTTGACGGTGGCGATGTTATCGACGCCGCAGGCTTTCAGGATCTGGATGGCGCGGCCCGAGAAACCGCATTGCGGGAACTGGGCGGTTCCCTTCATGAACAGCACGACCGGGGTGTTGGTCACGGTGTCTTTGATCCAGGTTTGAACGTCGCTCATGTGTGTGCCTTCAGTGGGAATGGATAAGATGCCGACATTTTATAAGAATTCGGCAGGGCGGGCATGCCTGTAGGCCTGACTGTGACAATCCACGCGTTTTTTGCCGAAAATCGCCGCTATGATGGTCCGCATGCCATTCACACGGAAGTCATCATGACCGACTACCGAGGTTTTGCTTCCATGCCCTCGCCCCTGCTGTGGATCATGACGGCGCTGTTCGTCATCCCCGGCATGGTTGATCTCACCGGAATCCTCCACGATCCGCCGGAAGACGTCATGCTCAACGTCGCCGAGCTGCTGACCGGTTTGTTCCTGCTGTACTGCGCGGTGCAGGCATGGCGCGGCCGCCGCAGCGATATCGCCTCGACCCGCACGACCATCATCGGCTACGCCTGCTTCGGCCTGTTCGGCCTGTGTTTCCTGGTGAAAGTCGGCACGGCCGCGGCGCGCCTCTACGCCTGAGCCGGGCCTGACTGCGGTATGATCGCGCGGATTTCTTTCATTCCAGGTCTTCGCCATGCAACAGCCACCCCGCCGCGGCCCCAGCGCCACCACCAACTTCCTGATCGCCGCCCTGCTGGGCATTCCCGGCGTGATCAACCTCGTCGGCGGCGCCATGCGCGGCGGCGTCGGTGAAATCATCTGCGGCCTGGCGGCGCTCGGCTACGCCCTGCTGCTGGTGCGCGACGCGCTGTCCATCCGCAAGACCGGCCGCCCGGCCATGCCGCAATCGCGCATGATCCTGACGGGCTTTGGCTTCCTGAGCGTGTACATGGTGGGGCTGTACCTCAAGCACGCCGGCTGAGGCCTTACTTCTTCAGCTTGGCGAAGGCCGCCGCCATCGCACCTCCGGCATTCTGGGCCGGACGCTCCTGGCGTTGATCCTGGCGCTGGTGCTGGTTGAAGCGCTTGCGGTCATCGCGGTCGCCGCGCTGCTGCGGCTGCGCACCCGGTTGCGGCGCGGTGTCGCTCAGGCGCATGGTGAGCGCGATGCGCTTGCGCTTGGGATCCACTTCCAGCACCTTCACCTTCACCACCTGGCCGGCCTTGACCACGGTATGCGGGTCCTTGACGAAGGTGTTGGACAGCGCCGAGATGTGCACCAGGCCATCCTGGTGCACGCCGATGTCGACAAAGGCGCCGAAGGCCGCCACGTTGGTGACCACGCCTTCCAGGATCATGTCCGGGCGCAGGTCGGAGATGGCTTCGACGCCTTCCTTGAAGGTGGCGGTGGTGAATTCCGGACGCGGGTCGCGGCCCGGCTTTTCCAGTTCCTTCAAGATATCGGTCACTGTCGGCACGCCGAATTTTTCATCGGCATACTTGGCCGGGTTCAGCGACTTGATGAGCGAACTGTCGCCGATCACCGCCTTCATGTCGCGCTTGATATCGCCGAGGATCTTTTCGACCACCGGATACGACTCGGGGTGGACCGCCGAGGCGTCGAGCGGGTTCTCGCCATTCATCACGCGCAAGAAGCCTGCCGCCTGCTCGAACGTCTTGTCGCCCAGGCGCGGCACCTTCTTCAGCGCGGCGCGCGAGGCGAACGCGCCCTTCATGTCGCGGTAGCTGACGATGCTCTGCGCCACGCTGCTCGATAAACCCGAGACGCGCGCCAGCAGCGGCGCCGACGCGGTGTTCACATCCACGCCCACCGCGTTCACGCAGTCCTCCACCACGGCGTCGAGCGAACGCGCGAGCTGGGTCTGCGACACGTCGTGCTGGTACTGGCCGACGCCGATCGACTTCGGGTCGATCTTCACCAGCTCGGCCAGCGGGTCCTGCAGGCGGCGTGCGATCGACACGGCGCCGCGGATCGAGACGTCCAGGTCCGGCAGTTCGCGCGAAGCGAATTCCGAGGCCGAGTACACCGAAGCGCCGGCTTCCGACACGACGATCTTGGTCAGCTTGAGTTCCGGGCGCTGTTTGATCAGGTCCTGGGCCAGCTTGTCGGTCTCGCGCGAGGCAGTGCCGTTGCCGATCGAGATCAAGGACACATTGTGCTTCGCCGCCAGCTGGCCAAGTGTGTGCAGGGTGCCGTCCCAGTCGTTGCGCGGCTGGTGCGGGTAGACGGTGGCGGTGTCGACCACCTTGCCGGTGGCATCCACCACCGCCACTTTCACGCCGGTGCGCAGGCCGGGGTCGAGGCCCATGGTGGCGCGCGGGCCGGCCGGCGCGGCCAGCAGCAGCGCCTTCAGGTTGCGCGCGAAGACCCCGATCGCATCGAGTTCGGCCTTCTCGCGCAGCGCGCCCATCAGCTCGGTCTCGATGTACATGAAGCTCTTCACGCGCCAGGTCCAGCGCGCGGTGTCCAGCAGCCACTTGTCGGCCGGCCGGCCCGCGCCCTTGATGCCGAAGGCGGCGCAGATGCGGCTTTCGCAAGGGTTGTGCGGCGCGTCCCACTTCGGTTTTTCGGGTTCCGAATCGAGACGCAGGGTCACGTCCAGCACGCCCTCGCGGCGGCCACGCATCAAGGCCAGCGCGCGGTGCGAAGGGATGGTGGACAGGGTTTCGGAATAATCGAAATAGTCGGCGAACTTCTCGCCCTCGTCTTCTTTTCCGGTGACGACCTTCGATTCGACCACGCCGTGCTCCTGCACGTATTCGCGCAGCGACCGCACCAGGGTCGCGTCTTCGGCGAAGCGCTCCATCAGTATCTGGCGCGCACCGTCGAGCGCGGCCTTGGTATCCGGCACGCCCGGGTTGGCGCCGCCGTCCGCGTTGGTGAAGGCCGCGCGCAGGTAGCCCGCTGCCAGCTCGTCCGGATTCAGCGACGGATCGCCAAGCAGGGCGTCGGCCAGCGGCGCCAGGCCGGCTTCGATCGCGATCTGCGCCTTGGTACGGCGCTTCTGCTTGTAGGGCAGGTACAGGTCTTCGAGGCGGGTCTTGTCCTCGGCATGCGCAATCGCGTCGAGCAGCTCCGGCGTCATCTTGTTCTGCTCAGTGATCGACGCGATGATCGACGTGCGCCGGTCTTCGAGCTCGCGCAGATAGCGCAGGCGCTCTTCCAGGAGCCGCAGCTGGATGTCGTCGAGTCCGCCGGTGGCTTCCTTACGGTAGCGCGCGATGAAGGGCACGGTGGCGCCTTCGTCGAGCAGGGCGACGGCGGCGGCTACCTGGGCCGGTTTGGCGGACAGTTCGAGGGCGAGGCGTTGTTCGATGGATGGCAGCATGGTGCGGAGCAGGACACGTGTGTCTCTAAAAGGTCAAGCAAACAATGATACGCAAACGCAGGGGATACGCCAGTCTTGACAGCGTCACTTGAACATGCGAGAACAGTCGGCTGCACGCGTCAATCCACGAAGACGCGGCGTGCGCGCGGCGCATGCACGAACAAGGTGCAGGCCAAGGCGGCGGACAAGTTTTGTCCGCTACGTGCGATTCCGAACAAAACGGAAGCGTCCGTATGAAGGATAATGTTCTTTATTGTCGTTTTTAATACTGACACACGAGACCCATGCACACAGTCGATGATCACCGCGAGAACGCCACCGACGCACCCGCAGCACCTGCGGTCGCCCGCGCTCCCGCACGCGCTCCCGCCCTGCCCGCGCCGGTGGTGAGCTGGCTGCAAAGGGTCGAAGCGGCGGCGCACCCGCAGCCCAAACTGACCGACGAGGTCGCCGATCCGAAGGCGGTGCAATACAAGTTCGTCTACGTGATGGCCCCGACCAGCGGCGGGCGCCATGTCGCCATCTGCCTGTGCAAGGCGCGCCTGCGCCCGAACGGCGACGTCGCCGCGGCCAGCCCGGTGAGCGAAGTGTTCTCGCTGCTGTCGGCGCCTCCCGCTTACCTGGAAGGCGACGACGTCGACCTGGTGCGCTTCTTCATCGCGATGCGCAGCGGTTCGGCCCAGGGCACCAGCGCCACCGAACCGAAAGGCAAAGTGGGGGCCATCCTGCTGGAGATGCTGCTTGAACAAGGCAAGCTGCTGTGGGCGAACTCGTGGTCCGACATGGCCAATGGCCTGGTCTATCCGCTGCAGGGCGGCCCGACCCGGCTTGCGAGCCTGGCATGGCGCGACGAGGGCCGCGTGGCCAAGCTCGGATGGTCGGTGGAACCGGCCAAGGGCGCCACCCACAGCGCGGCCGACCAGATCGACTACATGCTGCCGACCGACCCGCCGTGGTATATCGACAACCTGTCGATCGGCCCGCTCGAACTGAATCGCGGCGGCATCGACATCTCGCTGGCCGAACTGCAGGCCCTGGTGGCCCAGGCCCCGGCGCTCACCGGCACCGACAAGAAGCGCGTCTCGCAGCTGCTGCTGGCGCACGGCCTGCAGCAGCTCATGCCGCTGCCGCAGCCGCTCACCCAGCGCCTGCGCAATGACGTCAAACCAATACCGCACCTGCTGCTCGAATCGGTGCAGATGGCCGACGGCGGCACAGCGCGCTGGCACGACTTCGCCGTGCTGGCCTACGACTACGACGGCCAGCGCGTGTCCTTCGACCCGGCGCAGCGCGTGGTACGCCAGATCGGCGACGTCACCGAAGTCATCGAACGCGACCCGAAGGCCGAAGCCGCGGCGCTGAACAAACTGAATGAAATCGGTTTCCGCAAGCCGGCAACCGCGCCGTTCAACGCCATGGCCGGCGCGCTGGCGCTGGACAGCCAGGCGCACTGGCTGCGCTTCGCCGAGAACGACCTCGATGCGCTGTCCGACGCCGGCTGGCACGTGCAGAAGTCGGCCAAGTACCGTTACGACGTGGTGGCGGTCGAAGACTGGTATGCCGACATCGACGAACCGGCCGAGGCGGGCAATGCCTGGTTCGAACTGGAACTGGGCATTATCGTGGCGCGCAAGCGCGTGCCGCTGCTGCCGGTGCTGGTGCAGCTGATCCGCAGCGCCCCGGGCGATTTCGACCCGGCCGTGCTGGCCGCCCATGCCGAAGCCGACCAGATGCTGGCCACCTTGCCCGACGGCGTGCGTGTGGCGCTGCCGTGGGGCCGCCTCAAGCCGATCCTCGCCACGCTTGGCGAGCTGTACTTCAATGACAAGATCAAGGCGCGCATGCGCCTGTCGACGCTGGACGCGGCGCGCCTCGAAGACCTGGCGCGCGGCCTCGAGCTGCGCTGGACCGGCGGCGAGCGCCTGCGCGAAACCGGCCGCAAGCTGAGCCAGTTCGGTGCGGTCAAGAAGGTCGAGCCGCCGGCCGGCCTGCAGGCCACGCTGCGCGACTACCAGCTCGACGGCCTGTCGTGGATGCAGTTCCTGCGCGAGTACGACCTCGGCGGTATCCTGGCCGACGATATGGGCCTCGGCAAAACCGTGCAGACCCTGGCGCACATCCTCATCGAGAAAGAAGCGGGCCGCCTGACCAGCCCGGCCCTGGTGATCGCGCCGACCAGCCTCATGACGAACTGGTTCGACGAAGCAGCGCGTTTCGCGCCGAGCCTGAAGGTACTGCTCCTGCAGGGCAAGGAGCGCATGGACCTGTTCGACCAGATCGACAGCGCCGACATCGTGCTGACCACCTACGCACTGCTGCCGCGCGACGAGGAAAAGCTGCGCGAGCACCACTATCACCTGGTGATCCTCGACGAATCGCACTACATCAAGAACACCCGCTCCAAGGCGGCGCAGACGGCCGGCTCGCTCAATGCCAACCACCGCCTGTGCCTGTCCGGCACGCCGCTCGAGAACCACCTGGGCGAGCTGTGGTCGCAGTTCCACTTCCTGCTGCCGGGCCTGCTGGGCGACGAAAAAACCTTCAACAGCCAGTTCCGCCACCCGATCGAACGCCAGGACGACGCGGTGCGCCGCATCCTGCTGAGCCGTCGCATCAAGCCTTTCCTGCTGCGCCGGACCAAGGACCACGTGGCCAAGGAACTGCCGGAAAAGACCGAGATGGTGCGCCGCATCGAGCTGTCCGGCCCGCAGCGCGACCTGTACGAAACCGTGCGCCTGGCGATGGACAAGAAGGTGCGCGACGAGATTGACCGCAAGGGCGTGGCGCGCAGCCAGATCGTCATCCTCGAAGCCCTGCTCAAGCTGCGCCAGGTCTGCTGCGACCCGCGCCTGGTGAAGGCCATGCCGGGCAAGAAGAACACGTCGGCGGTGTCGGCCAAGCTGCTCGACCTGATGCAGATGGTCGAAGACCTGCTGCAGGAAGGCCGCAAGATCCTCGTGTTCTCGCAGTTCACCAGCATGCTGGCCCTCATCGAGGAAGAACTCGCCGCGCGTGGCATCCGCTACGCCCTGCTCACCGGCGAAACGCGCGACCGGTCGGCCCAGGTGGCCGCCTTCCAGCAGGGCGCGGTGCCGATCTTCCTGATCAGCCTGAAGGCCGGCGGCGTCGGCCTCAATCTCACCGCGGCCGACACCGTGATCCACTACGACCCGTGGTGGAACCCGGCGGCCGAAAACCAGGCCACCGACCGCGCCTGGCGCATCGGGCAGGATAAACCGGTGTTCGTCTATAAGCTGATCGCCAAGGGCACGCTGGAAGAAAAGATCCAGCTGCTGCAGCAGAAAAAGTCGGAGCTGGCGGCGTCGATCCTGTCCGAAGGCGAATCGCAGAAGATGGCGCTGACGCAGGAAGACCTGCAAGCGATCTTCGCGCCGCTGGAAGACTAAATTTCAGCGTGGTTGATAAAAACGCGGCGCTTGGCATTAGCCAGCGCCGCGTTTTTCGTAGGGTGGGCAGGTTTCCTGCCCACGCGTTCAACCAGCGTCAAATGGACGATCCGCGTTTCATCACCGTATAGTTGAACGCGCGGGCGGCATCCACGGCGCAGGCGAATCGCATTCACGGGTATAGCCGCCCACCCTACGAAAAACGGGACGCATGCGTCCCGTTCGTCATTCATGCACACCCGAAGTTTTACTTGTAAAACGCCTCGACCTTGCCCTTCAGCTTGATCAGCATCGGCTTGCCCCTTCGATCGAGCGTGCGGCCGGCGGCGACCTTGATCCAGCCTTCGCTGATGCAATACTCTTCCACGTCGTGGCGATCCTTGTCGTTGAAGCGGATGCCGATGTCGTGCTGGAAAACGTCGCGGTGATGAAAAGGGCTGCTCGGGTCGATCGAGAGCCGGTCCGGAAGTGGGGGGAGGGTAGCGGTATCGTTCATAGACGCGAATTATCCACCAAGTGCGCGCGGCGTGGCGCATTTTTCATCGCGACGGCAGACGATGCGGGCGTCTCCCCCAGGGCCGGGCGGCCGACGCGTATATACAAATAGGCAAGACCAACGATATACTGAACAACAAGGTGGATGACAATATCCATTGTCTCATTAATGACAGGAAGTGCCCGATGACCCGTTGCACGGCTGCTGATTCCCATGTTGGCATGGACCTCCACTTCCGCACCATCGCCGAAATCGCCGGCGACATCGCCTTCAGCATCGACCTGCCGTCGCACCGGCTGCGCTACCTGAGCCCGGCATTTTCCGCACTGCTGGGCATGGATGCCGGGGCGCTGCAGGAAGCGATCGCGGGCAGCGGCGCGCACGAAGCGCTGGGGGCACTCGGCATGCATCTCGCTTCCTGTGGCGGCATCCGGCCAGGGGAGCGCCGCGTGCAGGAAGTCGACGTGCGCAATGCGGAGGGTCACCCGGTCGGGCTGCAGGCTATCGCCACGGTGGTGCGCAACGAGGATGGCAGCTGCTCGCTGGTGGGACTGCTGCGCGACCTGTCGGCCCAGCGTGCCCACCTGGCCGACCAGCGCCGCTTCGCGAGCATGCTGAACCACGAATTCCGCACGCCGCTGGCGACCATCGACGGCGCGATCCAGCGGCTGGAGGCGACTTCGTCGCATGCGGAAGAGCCGGTGCGCCAGCGCTACCGCAAGATCGCGGCCGCGACCGATCGCCTGATCGCCATGCTGGATGAATATTTATCGCCGGATCGCCTGGCCGCGATCGGCAAGGTGCGCCAACCGAACACGATCGCCGCGCGCGAACTGCTGGCAGAGGGCGTGAAACAGCTGCGCGAGGCGGGTCGCCAGGCGCAGGTAGAAGCCGAAGAACTGACGCTGGGACTGCGCGGCGAGCCGGAAGGATTACGGCTGGCGCTCAAGGTCCTGGTCGACAATGCGCTGCTGTTTTCGCCGGCCGGTTCCAGGGTGGCCTTGGGCGCACGCCGCAGCGGCAGCGGGGTCGAATTCACGGTGCGCAACGAAGGCGGCGGCGTGCCGCCGGAGGACGCCGCGCACATCTTCGACAAGGGCTACCGCGGCAGCAATGCCGCCGGCCTGCCGGGCAGCGGCCTCGGCCTGTACCTGGCGCGTTCGATCGTCGACGTCCACGGCGGCATGCTGAAACTGGGAAACACGAGGGATGGTGCAGAATTCAAGCTCTGGCTACCCGCCATGGATATTAGCGGGCAACAACGACTTGCCTCATCCTCTCCCAACAGTGATAATCGGACCGATCATTAACATGGCCAATCCATGACGCAGATACTGATTGTTGAAGACAATGGCGAGTACGCCGACGACATGGCCGAGTTCCTGCGCGAGCTCGACCACGACGTCACGATCGCCAAGACCGCGAGCGAGATGTGGGCGGCGCTGACGCGCACGCCGGCAGCGGTCGTCGTGCTCGACCTCGGCCTGCCGGATGAAGACGGTTTCAACGTCATTCCACGGATGCGCCAGCTGTATCCCGAGATCGGGCTGCTGGTCCTCACCGGCCGGGTCGCGTTCGACCACCGCATCCTCGGCTTGCGCCTGGGGGCCGACCATTACCTGACCAAGCCGATCAAGTTCCCCGAACTGGCGGCGCACATCGAAGCGCTGGACCGCCGCGTGCGTCCGGCCGACCCGGCGCCGGCGCCGAGCAAGTGGACCTTGCGCGTCAGCGCGCGCCAGCTCGAGCTGGCCGGCAAGATGATCGACCTGACCGAAAAGGAGTGCAATTTCCTGCACCTCCTGACCATCAATACCCGTCCGGTACCGCGCCAGGTGATCGTGGCCGGCATGGGCGGCGAAGACCCGGACGCCAGCCGCCGGGTCGACATGCTGGTCTACCGCCTGCGCAAGAAAGCCCGCTCCGGCCTCGGCCAGGACTTGCCCCTGCGCAGCGCCTACGGCGAAGGCTACAGCCTGTCCGCCGGCTTCACCCTCGCCTGATCCGCCTCCGGCACGCTTAATCAGGGACAGAGTCAGCCGTATTTTCGGCCGGCTTGCGATTAATTGGGGACAGAGTCAAATTTCTCGGCTAAAATGCTTGCTCGACTTTTGAGCACGCCATGGCACGCCTTCCCCGACTCATCATCCCGAACCAGCCGCACCACGTCATCCAGCGCGGCAACAACCGCCAACCGATCTTCCGCGACGAGGCCGATTACCGGCACTTCCTCGCCTGGCTGAAAGAAGCGGCACGCTTCTACGAGGTGGCCATCCACGCCTATGTGCTGATGCCCAACCACCTCCACCTGCTGGCAACGCCTTCCAACGAGTCCGGCCTGGCGCTGATGATGCAAAAGGTCGGCCGCTTCTACGTCCCCTGGTTCAATAACAAGTACGAGCGCAGCGGCGGCCTGTTCGAAGGGCGTTTCCGCACCTCGCTGATCGACACCGAGCATTATTTCCTGGCCTGCAGCCGCTACATCGAACTCAATCCGGTGCGCGCCGGTCTGGCAGCGGCGCCGCTGGACTATCCCTGGTCGAGCTACGCCCATCACACCGGCGTGCGCGCGGACGGCCTGGTCACCGATCACCTGCTCTACTGGGGCATGGGGAATACGCCCTTCCAGCGCGAAGTCGCGTATACCGAACTGGTCATGCAGGGCATCCCCCAGGACGAAGTCGACTTCGTCACCACCTCGGTGCTGAAGAACCAGCCGCTGGGTTCGGATGCATTCAAGGCCGAACTGGAGCGCCGCACCAAGCGGCAGATCCTGCCGGCCAAGCGTGGGCGGCCGTTCAGGGAGCCGATTCCGCCGCTTCAGCAAGCATAAGCAATCACCAATCGATCAAGGGCACGATTATTCGTGCCCTTTTTTTATCCAGCGCCTGTATTAACACGGCCAATCCATCGCATTGTGAACTCCCGGCCCGGCGCCGGGCTTCAATGCAGCACGTTACTTATCCAAGAAAATCAATCGCTTAGCGATAAAAAGGGCAGCTTCCGACGCGCGCGTATGACTCTGTCCCTAATTAAACGCAAGTTTAAAAAGTTGTCAAACAATTCGACTCTGACCCTAATTATTGGGCTTGCGAGTTCTGCTGCATTGCACTATTCTCGATTTTCAACCCTCGATTAAGCTGTGGAGATTGCCTCATGATTGCCCAAGGTTTGTACGATCCCGCCAATGAACACGATGCCTGTGGTGTCGGTTTCATCGCCCATATCAAGGGCAACAAGAGCCACTCGATCATCGAGCAGGGTCTGCAGATCCTGAAGAACCTGGACCACCGCGGCGCGGTCGGCGCCGATGCCCTGATGGGCGACGGCGCCGGCATCCTGATCCAGATCCCGGACCAGTATTTCCGCGACGAGATGGCCAAGCAGGGCGTCGAACTGCCGCCGCCCGGCGAATATGGCGTCGGCATGGTGTTCCTGCCGAAAGAACACGCTTCGCGCATCGCCTGCGAACAGGAAATCGAGCGCGCCGTGCGCATCGAAGGCCAGGTCGTGCTCGGCTGGCGTAACGTGCCGGTCGACGAGACCATGCCGATGTCGCCCTTCGTGAAAGCGAAAGAGCCGGTGATCCGCCAGATCTTCATCGGCCGCGGCCCGGACATCATGGTGACCGACGCGCTCGAGCGTAAGCTCTACGTCATCCGCAAGTCGTCCGGCCACGCGATCCAGGCCCTGAAACTCCTGCACGGCAAGGAGTTCTTCGTACCCTCGATGTCGGCCCGCACCATCGTCTATAAGGGCCTGCTGCTGGCCGACCAGGTCGGCGTCTACTACAAGGACCTGCAGGATCCGCGCTGCATCTCGGCGCTGTCGCTGGTGCACCAGCGCTTCTCGACCAACACCTTCCCGGAATGGCCGCTGGCCCACCCTTACCGCCTGATCGCGCACAACGGCGAGATCAACACCGTCAAGGGCAACTTCAACTGGACCCGCGCCCGCGAAGGCATGCTCAAGTCCGCCGTGCTGGGCGACGACCTGGGCAAACTCTTCCCGCTGATCTACGAAGGCCAGTCCGACACCGCCTGCTTCGACAATGCGCTGGAACTGCTGGTGATGGCCGGCTATCCGGTCGCCCAGGCGATGATGATGATGATCCCGGAAGCCTGGGAAAACCACACCTCGATGGACGACAACCGCCGCGCCTTCTACGAATACCACGCCGCGATGATGGAACCGTGGGACGGCCCTGCCGCCATGGCCTTCACCGACGGCCGCCACATCGGCGGCACCCTGGACCGCAACGGCCTGCGCCCGGCGCGCTACGTGATCACCGAGGACGACCTGGTGGTCATGGCCTCAGAATCCGGCGTGCTGCCGATTCCGGAATCGCGCATCGTCAAGAAGTGGCGCCTCCAGCCGGGCAAGATGTTCCTGATCGACCTGGAAGCCGGCCGCATCATCGACGACAAGGAGCTGAAGGACACCTACTCGAACGCCAAGCCCTATAAAGCCTGGATCAAGTCGGTGCGCATCAAGCTCAACGAAATCAAGCTGTCCGAATCGCAGCTGGCGCAGAACCGTACGAAAGACCAGCCAGCACAAGGCGAGAAGGTCGCGATTCCGCTGCTGGACCGCCAGCAAGCCTTCGGCTACACCCAGGAAGACCTCAAGTTCCTGATGGCGCCGATGGCGGTGCTGGGCGAGGAAGCCACCGGCTCGATGGGCAACGACTCTCCGCTGGCGGTCATGTCGAACAAGCTCAAGCCGCTGTATAACTACTTCAAGCAGCTGTTCGCGCAGGTGACCAACCCGCCGATCGACCCGATCCGCGAAAGCATGGTCATGTCGCTGGTCTCCTTCATCGGTCCGAAGCCGAACCTGCTGGACACCAACAACGTCAACCCGCCGATGCGCCTGGAAGTGTCGCAGCCGGTCCTGGGCTTCGACGACATGGCGCGCCTGCGCGGCATCAGCTCGCACACCGGCGGCAAGTTCAAGTCGTACGAGCTGAACATCTGCTATCCCGTAGCCTGGGGCAAGGAAGGCATCGAAGCGTCGCTGGCTTCGCTGTGCGCGGAAGCCGTCGATGCGGTGAAGTCGGGCCACAACATCCTGATCGTCTCGGACCGCAACATGTCCGGCGAACAGGTCGCGATCCCGGCGCTGCTCGCCACCTCGACCATCCACCAGCACCTGGTCGGCCGCGGCCTGCGCGCTTCCACCGGCCTGGTGGTCGAAACCGGCTCGGCCCGCGAGACCCACCACTTCGCCCTGCTGGCCGGCTACGGCGCGGAAGCCGTGCACCCTTACCTGGCCCTGGAAACGCTCAGCGAGCTGGCGCATAACCTGCCGCACGAGATGGATGCCGAGAAGGCGATCTACAACTACACGAAAGCGGTCGGCAAGGGCCTGATGAAGGTGATGTCCAAGATGGGCATTTCCACCTACATGTCCTATTGCGGCGCGCAGATCTTCGAGGCCGTGGGCCTGAACAAGTCGCTGGTCGACAAGTACTTCCGCGGCACCTCGTCCACCGTCGAAGGCATCGGCCTGTTCGAAGTGGCGGAAGAGGCGCTGCGCCTGCATTCGCTGGCCTTCGGCGCCGACCCGGTGCTGGCCAACGCGCTCGACGCCGGCGGCGAATATGCCTTCCGCGTGCGTGGCGAGGACCACCTGTGGACCCCGGACGCGATCGCCAAGCTGCAGCACTCGACCCGCGCCAACAACTTCAGCACCTACAAGGAATACGCGCAGATCATCAACGACCAGAGCCGCCGCCACCTGACCCTGCGCGGCCTGTTCGAGTTCAAGATCGACCCGTCGAAAGCCATCCCGCTGGAAGAAGTCGAGCCGGCCAAGGAGATCGTCAAGCGCTTCGCTACCGGCGCGATGTCGCTCGGCTCGATCTCGACCGAGGCGCACGCCACGCTGGCCATCGCCATGAACCGCATCGGCGGCAAGTCGAACACCGGCGAAGGCGGCGAAGACCCGCGCCGCTACATGGGCGAGTTCAAGGGCATCAAGATCGCCAAGGGCGAGACCCTGGCCTCGATCCTGGGCTCGGACCGCGTGGTGGCCGACATCCCGCTGGAAGAGGGCGACTCGCTGCGCTCGAAGATCAAGCAGGTGGCGTCGGGCCGCTTCGGCGTCTCCGCCGAGTACCTGGCATCGGCCGATCAGATCCAGATCAAGATGGCGCAAGGCGCCAAGCCGGGCGAAGGCGGCCAGCTGCCGGGCCACAAGGTGAGCGAGTACATCGCCAGCCTGCGCGTGTCGGTGCCAGGCGTGGGCCTGATCTCGCCGCCGCCGCACCACGACATCTATTCGATCGAAGACCTGGCGCAGCTGATCCACGACCTCAAGAACGCCAATCCGAACGCCTCGATTTCGGTCAAGCTGGTGTCGGAAGTCGGCATCGGCACCGTCGCCGCGGGTGTGTCGAAGGCCAAGGCCGACCACGTGGTGGTCGCCGGCCACGACGGCGGCACCGGCGCCTCGCCGCTGTCCTCGGTCAAGCATGCCGGCACCCCGTGGGAGTTGGGTCTCGCGGAAACCCAGCAAACCCTGGTGCTGAACGGCCTGCGCAGCCGCATTCGCGTGCAGGCCGACGGCCAGATGCGTACCGGCCGCGACGTGGTGGTTGCCGCCATGCTGGGCGCCGACGAAATCGGTTTTGCGACCGCACCGCTGGTGGTCGAAGGCTGCATCATGATGCGCAAGTGCCACCTGAACACCTGCCCGGTCGGCGTCGCAACCCAGGACCCGGTCCTGCGCGCCAAGTTCCAGGGCAAGCCGGAACACGTGGTGAACTACTTCTTCTTCGTGGCCGAAGAAGCGCGCCAGCTGATGGCGCAGCTGGGCATCCGCAGCTGGGACGAACTGATCGGCCGCACCGACCTGCTCGACAAGGCCAAGGCGGTCGGCCACTGGAAGGCGCAGGGCCTGGACTTCTCGAACATCTTCTACCAGCCGAAGGTCGAGTCGCCGCGCGCCCTGTTCCACACCGACGGCCAGGACCATGGCCTGGACAAGGCGCTGGACCACAAGCTGATCGCGCAAGCCAAGGCCGCGCTGGAGAAGGGCGAACGCGTGTCCTTCATCTCGCCGGTGCGCAACCTGAACCGCACCGTGGGCACCATGCTGTCGGGTGAAGTGGCCAAGCGCTACGGCCACGCTGGCCTGCCGGACGACACCATCCACATCCAGTTGCAGGGCACCGCGGGCCAGTCGGCCGCGGCCTTCCTGGCGGCGGGCATCACGATCGACCTGGTCGGCGAAGGCAACGACTACGTCGGCAAGGGCCTGTCCGGCGGCCGCATCATCGTGCGTCCGAACACCGAGTTCCGCGGCTGGGCGGTGGACAACATCATTGTCGGCAACACCGTGATGTATGGCGCGATTTCCGGCGAAGCCTTCTTCAACGGCGTGGCCGGCGAGCGCTTCGCCGTGCGTAACTCGGGCGCCGTCGCGGTGGTCGAAGGCTGCGGCGACCACGGTTGCGAATACATGACCGGCGGTACGGTCGTGGTGCTGGGCGAGACCGGCCGCAACTTCGCGGCGGGCATGTCGGGCGGCGTCGCCTACGTGTACGACCCGAAGGGCGAATTCGAAGGCAAGTGCAACACCACGATGGTGAACCTGGAACCGGTCTTGAGTACCAAGCAGCAGGGCCAGGAAGGCCAGGCCGGCTGGCACAGCCAGGTCCGCAACGGCGAGCGCGAGTCGGACGAAACCATCCTGCGCCGCCTGATCGAGCGTCACTTCAAGCACACGGGCTCGACCCGCGCGCGCAACCTGCTGGATGACTGGGCCAACAGCCGCACCAAGTTCGTCAAGGTCTTCCCGACCGACTACAAGCGCGCGCTCGAGGAGATGCACAACTCGAGCATGGAAGAAGCGAACGACAAGATCGAGCTGGCCGCCTAACGCTACTAATCGGAAATAAGGAAAATACAACGTGGGCAAAATCACCGGCTTCATGGAATTCGAACGGCAGGAAGAGGGTCACCTCGAGCCGCTAGATCGCGTCAAGAACTACAAGGAATTCGTGCTGACCCTGACCGACGGCCAGGCCAAGGTCCAGGGCGCGCGCTGCATGGATTGCGGCATCCCGTTCTGTAACACGGGCTGCCCGGTCAACAACCAGATCCCGGACTGGAACGACCTCGTCTATCACGGCAACTACCGTGCGGCCGTCGAGAACCTCCATTCGACCAACAACTTCCCCGAGTTCACCGGCCGCATCTGCCCGGCGCCCTGCGAATCGGCCTGCACGCTCGGCATCAACGACGAGCCGGTCGGCATCAAGTCGATCGAGCGCAAGATCGCCGACGCCGGCTGGGAGCACGGCTGGATCGTGCCGCAGCCGGCCGCCAACAAAACCGGCAAGAAGGTCGCCGTGGTCGGCTCCGGCCCGGCCGGCCTGGCCGCCGCCCAGCAGCTGGCGCGCGCCGGCCACGATGTGACGGTGTTCGAGAAGAGCGACCGCCTCGGCGGCCTGCTGCGCTACGGGATCCCCGACTTCAAGATGGAGAAGGACCTGATTGACCGCCGCGTCGAGCAAATGAAGGCGGAAGGCGTGGTGTTCCGCACCAGCGTCCTGATCGGCAAGGATTTCCCTGCCACCGTCAGCAACATGGCGCGCGACACCATCTTCCCGGAAGACCTGGAAAAGGACTTCGACGCCGTGGTCCTGGCCGGCGGCGCCGAGCAGCCGCGCGACCTGCCGGTCCCGGGGCGTGACCTGAAGGGCGTGCACTTCGCGATGGACTTCCTGCCGCAGCAGAACCGGGTCAACGCCGGCGACAAGCTGAAGGACCAGATCAAGGCCACTGCCAAGCACGTGGTCGTGATCGGCGGCGGCGACACCGGTTCCGACTGCGTGGGCACCTCGAACCGCCATGGCGCAGCGTCCGTAACCCAGTTCGAACTGATGCCGATGCCGCCCGAGCAGGAAAACAAGCCGCTGGTCTGGCCCTACTGGCCGACCCGCCTGCGCACCTCGTCCTCGCATGAGGAAGGCTGCCAGCGCGACTGGGCAGTCGCCACCAAGCGCCTGGAAGGCAAGGGCGGCAAGGTCGAGAAGCTGGTCGCCTGCCGCGTCGAGTGGAAAGACGGCAAGATGGTCGAGGTGCCGGATTCGGAATTCGACATGAAGGCCGACCTGGTCTTCCTGGCAATGGGCTTCGTGTCGCCGGTGCAGAACGTGCTGGATGCCTTCGGCGTACAGAAGGATGCGCGCGGCAACGCACGCGCCGCCACCGAGGGCGACAAGTCGTACCAGACCTCGAAGCCGAACGTCTTCGCAGCCGGCGACATGCGCCGCGGCCAGTCGCTGGTGGTGTGGGCGATCCGCGAGGGCCGTCAATGCGCCCGCGCGGTGGACGAGTTCCTGATGGGAAGTTCGGTGCTGCCGCGGTAAGGCGCAATACCGGGACAAAAGCGGCTTCGGCCGCTTTTTTTTGGTCGTCAGGGAATACTGTGGATATGGTCCAACAGACAAGCAGTATTTACCGCTTACCGACACACTTATGTGCGTGCCCGCACGACATATAGATGGGCAATGTCCGTACGCTAGGTCTTATTGCAGTGCATCAGTCGACACAAAATTATATTTGCACGAATGGATACATTCACAAATGTATGTAGCGTTGCTTTGCGGAATTAGTTGATTATATTCAATATTTGGGGTTTTGTTAGTTATACATATCCCTTAAAAAACAGCATCTTAGAAGCGGGAATATCTGACTCATCGGTTAGTTTTGTTGCAACAGCGCGTCGCGGCGGCGGCCCGAAATGGGGCAGCGCAAGCGGGGCTTAAGCTTTCTGCACTACAATAACGGATTACCCAAATATTAATCACGCTGTGTCCAACCTAGTCGAAATCCGCGATCTGCACTTTGCGTACGGAGAGCGTTCCATCCTGTCGAACCTGCGCATGGACTTCCCGCGCGGTAAGCTCGTGGCCGTCATGGGCGGTTCGGGCTGTGGCAAGACCACGGTCCTGAAGCTTATTGGTGGCCAGATCCGTCCGCAGCGCGGCGAAGTGCGCGTGGGCGGCGAAGTCGTGCACCAGCTCAATACCGAAGGCCTGTACCGGCTGCGCCGCCGCATGGGCATGCTGTTCCAGTTCGGCGCCCTGTTCACCGACCTGTCGGTGTTCGACAACGTCGCCTTCCCGCTGCGCGAGCACACCGACCTGCCGGAAGAGCTGATCCGCGACCTGGTGCTCATGAAACTGAACGCCGTCGGCCTGCGCAATGCGCACCGCCTGAAGCCGGCCGAGATCTCGGGCGGCATGGCGCGCCGGGTTGCCGTGGCCCGCGCCGTGGCGCTCGACCCGGAACTGATCATGTACGACGAGCCCTTTGCCGGCCTCGATCCGATCTCGATGGGCGTCACCGCCAACCTGATCCGCAACCTGAACGACGCGCTCGGCTCGACCTCGATCCTGGTGTCGCACGACGTGCACGAGTGCTTCGCGATCGCCGATTACATTTATTTCATGTCGGCGGGCAAAATTGTTGCCGAAGGCACGCCGGACGACCTGCGCGTCTCGGAAGACCCCTACGTGAAGCAGTTCGTCAATGCCGCGCCGGATGGCCCGGTGCCCTTCCACTATCCGGGCAAGTCGCTGGCCGACGACCTCGGCCTGGGAGTGCGCAAATGATGATCACGCGCCTGCTGGAAACCATTGGCCGCAACGTGCGCGAAGCCATCGCCAGCGTCGGCTTCGCCACCCGCGCCTTCTTCAACCTGCTCGGCGTGACGCCCGGCGCGTTCCGGCGCCCGTCCCTGATCTCGGAGCAGATCCACTTCATCGGCAACTACTCGCTGGTGATCATCATCGTGTCCGGCCTGTTCGTCGGCATGGTGCTTGGCCTGCAGGGTTATTACACGCTCAACCAGTACGGCGCCGAGCAGGCGCTGGGCCAGGTGGTGGCCCTGGCCCTGGTGCGCGAACTCGGGCCGGTGGTCACCGCGCTGCTGTTCGCCGGCCGCGCCGGTACCTCGCTCACCGCCCAGATCGGCCTGATGAAGGCCGGCGAGCAGCTGTCCGCCATGGAAATGATGGCAATCAATCCGGTCCAGCGCGTGCTGGCGCCGCGTTTCTGGGGCGGCGTGATCGCCATGCCGATCCTGGCCGCCATCTTCTCGGCCGTGGGCGTGTTCGGCGGCTACCTGGTCGGCGTGCAGCTGATCGGCGTGGACGAAGGGGCCTTCTGGTCGCAGATGCAGTCCGGCGTGGATGTGCGTGCTGACGTACTGAACGGTGTACTCAAAAGCTTTATCTTCGGTATCGCGGTGACGTTCACGGCGCTGTTCCAGGGTTACCAGACCAAGCCGACCCCGGAAGACGTGTCGCGCGCCACCACGCGCACCGTCGTCATCGCGTCGCTGCTGGTCTGGGGCCTGGACTTCATCCTGACCGCACTCATGTTCAACAAATGAGTGTTCAATAAGTAATTGCTAGACAACTAATCAAGATCTACTAGGGTATTCGTATGCACCGCAAAACTATCGACGTCTGGGTTGGCCTGTTTGTCCTGCTGGGCATGGCCTCGCTCCTGTTCCTGGCCCTGCAGGCAGGCAACATGAGCACGATCTCGTTCAGCAAGACCTACGCCGTCACCGGCAAGTTCGACAACATCGGCGGCCTCAAGCCGCAGGCGCCGGTGAAGAGCGCCGGCGTGGTGGTCGGCCGCGTGGGTGAAATCACCTTCGACGACAAGACCTTCCAGGCGCTCGTGCGCCTCGATATGGAGCCAGGCTATAAATTCCCTAAAGACAGTTCGTTGAAGATCCTGACCTCTGGCCTGCTAGGCGAGCAGTACATCGGCATCGAACCGGGTGGCGACACCCAGAACCTGGTCGAGGGCGACCGCATCAACCGTACCCAATCGGCGACGGTGCTCGAAGACCTGATTAACCAATTTATCTATAGCAAGGCCGCTGAAGGAAAGGAAGGTAGTGAATGAAACACTTGCCATACCCCCGCGTGCACGGCCTGGCAGCAATCGCCGCCGCGCTGCTGCTGACCGGCTGCGCCACGACGCAGAACCCACAGGATCCGCTCGAAGGCTATAACCGCGCTGTCTACACGTTCAACGATGCGGTCGACCGTACCGTCCTGAAGCCGACCGCCACCGCCTACAAGAAGGTGACGCCGGGCTTCGTGCAGACCGGCGTGAACAATTTCTTCGGCAACCTGTCCGACGCATGGAGCGCGGTGAACAACCTGCTGCAAGGCAAGGTCGAGAACGGCATGGGCGACGTCACCCGGGTTGCGGTGAACTCGACCTTCGGCATCTTCGGCCTGCTCGACATCGCGTCGGAAGCCGGGATCCAGAAGCACAATGAAGACTTCGGCCAGACCCTGGGCGTCTGGGGCGTTCCAAGCGGCCCCTTCGTGATGTTGCCGATCCTGGGCCCATCGACGGTGCGTGACACCGCCGCGCTGCCGGCCGATTTCGGCGGCGATATCTGGAAGTACAAGGAGCCGGCCAACTGGCGCAACATCGGCGCCGCCGTGCGCGTGGTCGATAAACGCGCTACCCTGCTGGATGCGGGCAACCTGCTGGACGACGCCGCGCTGGACCGCTACGAATTCATTCGCGACGGCTACATGCAGCGCCGCCAGAGCCAGGTGTACGACGGCAACGTCCCGCGCGCTCCGGAAGAGCACTCCGGCGATCCGGCGGAAGCTGCCACCAGCAACGCGGAACCGGCCGCCGACCCGGCCGGCAAAGCCAGCCAGGCCACCGATACGCCGCGAAGTGATAACCCCTTGTAACAAGTCCTTACATACCGACGTCATCCGTAGGCAAGAAGAAGAGTTAACAGGGGATGTCCCGCCGGCCATGCGGCACGGCGGGCCCCACAAAACAAGGAAACCGACACATGAAACCCATCATCCAACTGATCGCAGCAGCAAGCGCCACCGTCGCCTTTGCCACCTCGGCCATCGCTGCCGAAGCCCCGGACGCGCTGGTCAAGCGCATCAGCGCCGACGTCATCGACACCGTCAAAGCCGACAAGGACATCCAGGCCGGCAACCGCAACAAGATCATGGACCTGGTCAATTCCAAGATCCTGCCGCACGTCGACGCCGAAAAAATGACCCAGCAGGCGGCCGGCCGCTTCTGGCGCCAGGCCACCCCGGAACAGCAGAAAGCGCTGACCAAGGAATTCACGACCCTGCTGGTCTACACCTACTCGGGTGCGCTGTCGACCATCAAGAATGAAACCGTCGAGTTCAAGCCGATGCGCGCGGAAGCCGGCGCCAGCGACGTCGAAGTGCGTTCGCAAGTGAACGTCACCCGCGGCGAGCCGATCACCCTGAACTACCGCCTGGCCAACGGCCCGCAGGGCTGGAAGATCTATGACATCAACGTGCTGGGTGCATGGCTGGTCGAGACCTACAAGAGCACCTTCTCCAGCGAAATCAACAAGGGCGGCATCGATGGCCTGATCAAGAAGCTGGCCGAGCGTAACCAGCAACTGGCCGCCCGCCCCCTGAAGGCGCCGAAGTAACATGGCCGAAGCCAATCCAATGCTCTCGCTCGATGCCCTGACCTTCCAGAGCGCCAGTAGCGCCCTGGAGCAGGGCTCTGCGGCGATCGCTGCGGGCGAAACCGTGTTCGATCTCGGCGGCGTGAGCACCGCCGATTCGTCCGGCGTGGCCGTGCTGCTGGCCTGGCAGCGCCGCGCACTGGCGTCCGGCCAGCGCCTCACCTTCATCAACGTTCCCTGCAACGTTCAGAACCTTGCCACGCTGTACGGCGTCGACCAGTTGCTGCTGCAATCGTAATTCGTTTTCGCAGGATGGCCGGTTTTACCGGGCCTCCTGCGAAAACCTCCCCGCCGGCCTCTTGTAATTGCAATTTCCCCTATAATGGGTCGTTTCCCCCGCACGGCCTGGCGCGCTCGCGCCGCCGCTCCAAACAAGAATGACAGCGATCCAGATTAACAGCGTCGAGAAAAGCTACAAGGGCTTCAAGGCCCTCAAGGGCGTTTCCCTGAGCATCGAGGAAGGCGAGTTCTTCGGCCTCCTCGGCCCCAACGGCGCCGGCAAGACGACCCTGATCTCCACCATCGCCGGCCTGATTCGCCCGGACGTGGGCAGCGTCAAGATCCATGGCCACGACGTGGTGACCGACTTCCGCGAAGCGCGCAAGCGCCTGGGCGTGGTGCCGCAGGAGCTGGTGTTCGATCCCTTCTTCACCGTGCGCGAGACGCTGCGCCTGCAGTCGGGCTACTTCGGCATCAGGAACAACGACGCCTGGATCGACGAAGTCATGCACAACCTCGATCTCACCAACAAGGCCGACGTCAACATGCGCGCGCTGTCGGGCGGCATGAAGCGCCGCGTGCTGGTGGCGCAGGCGCTGGTGCACAAGCCGCCGGTGATCGTGCTGGACGAGCCGACCGCCGGCGTCGACGTCGAGCTGCGCCAGACCCTGTGGAAGTTCATCGCGCGCCTGAACCGCGAAGGCCACACCGTGGTCCTCACCACCCATTACCTCGAAGAGGCGCAAGCCATGTGCCAGCGCGTCGCCATGCTCAAGCTCGGGCACGTGGTGGCGCTGGACAGCATGTCCGCGCTGCTGCGCCGCGTGTCGGGCTCGCAGCTGGTGGTGCACCTGAAGAGCGGCGACCTGCCGGAAAGCCTGCGCCACCTGGTCTCGCACGACGAGCACGCGAACGGCAACAAGTACACGCTGCGCGTCAACGACGTCAACGACGTCGAACCGATCCTGGCGCGCCTGCGCGAGGGCGGCGCCGTGATCGACGAAATGCAGCTGGAGCAGGCCGACCTGGAAGACATCTTCCTGCAGGTGGTCGGCGACAAACAGGAAGGCGGCCCGCAATGAACCTGTTCTCGGTGGGTTTCCGCACCCTGTTCTACAAGGAGTCGCTGCGCTTCTGGAAGGTGGCGACCCAGACCATCGCGGCCCCGGTCGTGACGGCCATGCTCTACCTCCTGATCTTCGGCCATGTGCTGGACGGCCGCGTGGAGATGCTCGACGGCGTCAGCTACACCGCCTTCCTGATCCCGGGCTTGGTGATGATGAGCGTGCTGCAGAACGCCTTCGCCAACTCGTCGTCCTCGCTGATCCAGTCCAAGATCACCGGTAATCTGGTGTTCATCCTGCTGCCGCCGCTGTCGCATTTCGAAATCCTGTCGGCCTATATCGCCGCGTCGGTGCTGCGCGGGCTGGTGGTGGGTTTCGGCGTGTTCGTCATCACCGCCTGGTTCGCCCACCTGCCGTTTGTCGCGCCGCTGTGGATCGTGGTGTTCGCCTTCCTGGGCGCGGCCATCCTCGGCACCATGGGCGTGATCGCCGGCATCTGGGCCGAGAAGTTCGACCAGCTGGCCGCGTTCCAGAACTTCCTGATCATGCCGGCCACTTTCCTGGCCGGAGTGTTCTATTCGATTCAGAAACTGCCGCCCTTCTGGCTGGCGGTCTCGCATTTCAACCCGTTCTTTTATATGATTGACGGGTTCCGTTATGGATTCTTCGGCAAGTCCGACGTCTCGCCCTGGACCAGCCTGGCCATCGTGTCGGTGTTCTTCGTGGTGTTGGCGGCGATTGCGGTCAATCTGCTCAAACGCGGCTACAACTTACGCCACTAATTTTCTTCACCCTTGCGCCACTAAAGAATTCACCGGAGTCACCCGTGTCGACCACACCCGAACTGATCCACAGCTACATCAGCGCCGGCCTCGAATGCACCCACCTCGAGGTGGAAGGCGACGGCCAGCATTTCAAGGCAGTCATCGTGTCCCCGAGCTTTGCCGGCAAGCGTCCGATCCAGCGCCACCAGCTGGTGTACGCCGCGCTGGGCGACCGCATGCGCGAAGAGATCCACGCGCTGTCGATGAAAACCCTGACCCCTGAAGAGTACGGAGGCTAAGCATGGACAAGCTCCAGATTGTCGGCGGCAAGCGCCTCGACGGCGACATTTCCGTTTCCGGCGCCAAGAACGCCGCGCTGCCCATCCTGTGCGCCGGCCTCCTGACGGGCGGCGACCTCGAACTGTCGAACGTGCCGCGCCTGCACGACGTGCGCACCATCCTCAAGCTGCTGGCCCAGACCGGCCTGCAGGTGACCCAGGACGACGAGCGCGTGACGCTCAACGGCGCCAACATCATCTCGCTCGAAGCGCCGTACGAGCTGGTGAAGACCATGCGCGCCTCGATCCTGGTGCTCGGCCCGCTGCTGGCGCGCTTCGGCGAAGCCAAGGTGTCGCTGCCGGGCGGCTGCGCGATCGGTTCGCGTCCGGTCGACCAGCACATCAAGGGCCTGCGCCAGATGGGCGCCGAGATCACGATCGAAGGCGGCTACATCCACGCCAGGTGCGCGAAGCTGAAGGGCGCGCGCATCCACACCGACATGATCACCGTGACCGGCACCGAGAACCTCCTGATGGCGGCGACGCTGGCGGAAGGCGAGACCGTGCTGGAAAACGCCGCGCGCGAGCCGGAAGTGACCGACCTGGCCAACCTCTTGGTGGCGATGGGCGCGAGGATCGAGGGCATCGGCACCGACCGCCTGGTGATCCAGGGCGTCGAATCGCTGCACGGCGCCAAGCACGCCGTGATCTCGGACCGCATCGAGGCCGCGACTTTCCTGTGCGCGGTGGCGGCCACCGGCGGCGACATCACTCTGCGTAACACCCGCACCGACACCTTCGACGTGGCGCTCGAGAAGCTGCGCGAGATCGGCCTGCAGCTCGACGTCGGTACCGACACCATCCGCGCGCGCATGGACGGCCGTCCGCGTCCGGTCTCGTTCCGCACCACCGAGTACCCGGGCTTCCCGACCGACATGCAGGCCCAGTTCATGGCCGTGAACATCCTGGCTTCGGGTTCAAGCCGCGTCACCGAGACCATTTTCGAAAACCGCTTCATGCACGTGCAGGAGATGAACCGTCTCGGCGCGCACATCTCCACCGAGGGCAATACCGCCTTCATCAAGGGTGTCGACCGCCTGGTCGGTGCGCCGGTGATGGCGACCGACCTGCGCGCCTCGGCCTCGCTGGTGATCGCCGGCATGGCCGCCGAAGGCACGACCATCGTGGACCGCATCTACCACCTCGACCGCGGTTATGACCGCATGGAAGTGAAGCTGTCGGCCGTGGGCGCCGACATCGTCCGCATCAAACAATGACCATCATGACCAAGAATGGCGGCGCCGGGCTGATCCTGGCGCTTTCCAAGGGCCGCATCTTCGAAGACACCCTGCCGCTGCTGGCGGCGGCCGGGATCACCGTCACCGAAAATCCGGAAACCTCGCGCAAGCTGATCCTGCCGACCAACGACCCCGGCGTGCGCGTGCTGATCGTGCGCGCCAGCGACGTGCCGACCTATGTGCAGCACGGCGCCGCCGACTTCGGCGTGGCCGGCAAGGACGTGCTGCTCGAGCACGGCGGCGAAGGCCTGTACCAGCCGATCGACCTGCGCATCGCCTCCTGCCGCATGTCGGTGGCGGTGAATGCCGGTTTCGACTACGAGAGCGCGGTGCGCCAGGGCGCACGCCTGCGGGTGGCGACCAAGTTCGTGAACACGGCGCGCGAGCACTTCGCCGCCAAGGGCGTGCACGTCGACCTGATCAAGCTGTACGGCTCGATGGAGCTGGCGCCGCTGGTTGGCCTGTCCGACGCCATCGTCGACGTGGTCTCGACCGGCGGCACCCTGCGCGCCAACAACCTGGTCGAAGTCGAAAAGATCATGGACATCTCCTCGCGCCTGGTGGTCAACCAGGCCGCGCTCAAGCTCAAGCGCGAGCGCCTGCAACCGATTCTCGACGCCTTCCAGCAGGCGTCGACCCAACAAGGCTGAAGGTAAACCCGATGGTAGTACAGATCCGCAAGCTCGACTCCGCCGCACCGGATTTCAAACAAACGCTCGACGCGCTACTGGCTTTCGAGGCCGAGACCGACGATGCCATCGAGTCCAGCGTCGCGAAGATCCTGGCGGACGTGAAAAAGCGCGGCGACGCCGCCGTGCTGGAATACACCAACCGCTTCGACCGCATCCCGAACGGCGGCGCCACCACGATGGCCGCCTTCGACATTGGGCAGGCCGAACTCGATGCGGCCCTGGCCTCGCTGCCGGAAGCCCAGCGCAATGCGCTGCGCATCGCCGCCGACCGCATCCGCGTCTTCCACGAGCGCCAGAAGCAGGAACTGAACGGTTTCAGCTTCACCGAGCCTGACGGCACCGTGCTGGGCCAGCGCGTGACCCCGCTCGACCGCGTCGGCATCTATGTCCCCGGAGGCAAGGCGGCCTATCCGTCCTCGGTGCTGATGAACGCGATTCCGGCCCAGGTGGCGGGGGTGCAGGAAATCGTGATGGTGGTGCCGACCCCGGACGGCGTGAAGAACGCCATGGTGCTGGCTGCCGCCGCGATCGCCGGCGTCACCCGCGTGATCACCATCGGCGGCGCCCAGGCCGTCGGCGCGCTGGCCTACGGCACCGAAACGATTCCCGCCGTGGACAAGATCGTCGGTCCGGGCAATGCCTACGTGGCGGCCGCCAAGCGCCGCGTGTTCGGCACGGTCGGCATCGACATGATCGCCGGCCCGTCGGAAATCCTGGTGCTGTGCGACGGCACCTCCGACCCGGACTGGGTGGCGATGGACCTGTTCTCGCAGGCCGAGCACGACGAGCTGGCCCAGGCCATCCTGTTGTGCCCGGACGCGGATTACATCGCGCGCGTGGAGGCGAGCATCCACAAGCTGCTGCCGACCATGCCGCGCGCCGCCACCATCACCACCTCGCTGAGCGACCGCGGCGCGCTGGTCAAGGTGCGCGACATGAACGAAGCCTGCGCCATCGCCAACGCGATCGCTGCCGAGCACCTCGAGATCTCCGCCGAGGAACCGCTGCAGTGGGCGGATCAAATCCGCCACGCCGGCGCGATGTTCCTGGGTCGCTTCTCGTCCGAGTCGCTGGGCGACTACTGCTGCGGCCCGAACCACGTGCTGCCGACTTCGCGCACGGCGCGTTTCTCCTCGCCGCTGGGCGTGTACGACTTCCAGAAGCGCTCGTCCATCATCCAGGTGAGCGAGGCGGGCGCCCAGACACTCGGCAAGGTTGCGGCCGAACTGGCTTACGGCGAAGGCCTGCAGGCGCACGCCCGCAGCGCCGAGCTGAGAATCAGATCATGACCGGCTGGGTCGACCAGGTGTTCTGCGAGGACGCGCTGACGGGTCTGGCGCGCATTCCAGATGGGTCCATCGACCTGATCCTGACCGACCCGCCTTACAACCTCGGCAAGGACTACGGCAACACCTCGGACCAGCAGGGCGTCGAGGAATACCTGGCCTGGACCGGGCGCTGGATCGACGCCGTCCTGCCCAAGCTCAAGCCCAACGGCAGCCTGTACATCTTCCTGACCTGGCGCTTCGCGCCGGAGATCTTCGTCATGCTGAAAAAGCGCATGACGATGATGAACGAGATCATCTGGGACCGCCGCGTGCCCTCGATGGGCGGCAGCGTGCGCAGCTTCTCGTCGGTGCACGACACCATCGGCTTTTTTGTGAACCGCAAGGATTACTACTTCGACCTCGACGCGGTGCGCATCCCCTACGACGCCGAGACGAAAAAGGCGCGCTCGCGCTCGATCTTCATCGGCGCCAAGTGGCTGGAAGTGGGCTACAACCCGAAGGACGTATGGAGCGTGTCGCGCCTGCACCGCGAACACCCCGAGCGCGCCGATCACCCTACCCAGAAGCCGCTCGAAATCATCGAGCGCATGGTCAAGGCCTCGTGCCCGGCGGGCGGCGTCGTGCTCGACCCCTTCATGGGCAGCGGCACCACGGCCATCGCGGCGCGCCAGGCCGGCCGCCATTTCACCGGCTTCGAATTGAACCCCGCCTACTGCGACATCATCCGCGCGCGCCTGGCCGCGCCCGAGGTGCCGGTGGCCGGAAAAAAACGTAAAAGCGCGGCGAAGAACGCGCCCCTGAACGAGGAAACCGCATGACATCGAGCATGACTGCGATCGACAAGCTGATCGAGAACACCATCCGCGCGGACGTCCGCAGCATCGCCAGCTACCACGTGCCGGATGCGAGCGGCTACATCAAGCTCGACGCGATGGAGAACCCTTATGAGCTGCCCCAGGAACTGCGCGCCGAGCTGGGCCAGCGCCTGGCAGACGCCGCCCTGAACCGCTACCCGGTGGCTTCCTATGCCACGCTCAAGCACAAGATCTGCGCCGGCCTGGGCGTCCCGCTGGGCTATGACGTCCTGCTCGGCAACGGCTCGGACGAGCTCATCTCGATCATGGCCATGGCCGTGGCGCACCAGGACCGGCGCGCCGTCATCATGGCCCCGACCCCGGCCTTCGTGATGTTCGAGCGTTCGGCCCAGTTCGCGGGCGCCGATTTCGTCGGCGTGCCGCTGAAAGCCGACTTCTCGCTCGACCTGCCGGCGATGCTGGCGGCAATTGAAGAGCACCAGCCGGCGCTGGTATTCCTGGCCTACCCGAACAACCCGACCGGCAACCTGTTCGATGCCGACGACATGGTGGCGATCATCCGGGCGCTGGGCGAGACCGGCATCGCGGTGGTGGACGAGGCCTACCAGCCGTTTGCGAAGAAGAGCTTCATGGGCCGCCTGCCCGAGTTCCCGAACCTGGTCGTGATGCGCACCCTGTCCAAGCTGGGCCTGGCCGGCATCCGCCTCGGCTACCTGTCGGGCGATGCGAAACTGCTCGAGCAGTTCGAGAAGGTGCGTCCGCCCTACAACGTCAACGTGCTGACCCAGGTCGCCGCCGAGTTCGCGCTCGACCACCTCGACGTGCTCGACCGGCAGGCCGAGATGCTGAACGCCGAGCGCACGCGCCTGGCGGCCGAACTGGCGGCGCTGCCGGGAGTCGAAGTGTTTCCGTCGGCAGCGAATTTCATCTCGATGCGCGTGGCCGATGCCGACCAGGTCTGCTCGGAACTTCGCGCGGAGAAGGTCTTGATCAGGAATTTGGGTAAAATGGACAAGATGCTGGCCAACTGCATCCGCGTCACGGTCAGCACACCCGAAGAAAACACCGCATTCCTGAACGCCCTGAAAGCGTCCCTATACCGTTCCAGCAGCGACGAGCCCCAGCAATGACCCGCACCGCCGACATCACGCGCAATACCAACGAGACGCAGATCCGCGTCGCGATCAACCTCGACGGCACCGGCCGCCAGAAGCTCAACACTGGCGTTCCCTTCCTCGACCACATGCTCGACCAGATCGCGCGCCACGGCATGATCGACCTCGAGGTCGAAGCCGTCGGCGACCTGCACATCGACGCCCACCATACCGTCGAGGACACCGGCATCACCCTCGGCATGGCGATCGCCAAGGCCGTCGGCGACAAGAAGGGCATGACCCGCTACGGCCATTCCTATGTGCCGCTGGACGAAGCGCTGTCGCGCGTGGTCATCGACTTTTCCGGCCGTCCAGGCCTGGAGATGCACATCCCCTGGACGCGCGCCATGATCGGCACCTTCGATGTCGACCTGACGGGCGAGTTCTTCCGCGGCTTCGTGAACCACGCCGGCGTCACCCTGCACATCGACAACCTGCGCGGCGTGAACGCGCACCACCAGTGCGAGACGGTGTTCAAGGCCTTCGGGCGCGCGCTGCGCATGGCGACCACGCTGGACGAGCGCGCCGCCGGCATCATCCCTTCGACCAAAGGCAGCCTGTAGGCTGGGGTAACTGAGCATCATGACGAACAAGATTGTGGTGGTTGATGGCCTGGGTAACCTGCGCTCGGTAGCGCAGGCGCTGCGCGCCGCCGCCCCCGAAGCCGACATCCTGGTGTCGAACCAGGCAGCCGACATCGATGCCGCCGACCGCATCGTGCTGCCGGGCCAGGGCGCGATGCGCGATTGCATGCGCAGCCTGCGCGAATCCGGCGCCGAGGACGCGCTGCTGCGCGCCGTGAAGACGCGCCCCGTCATGGGCGTGTGCGTCGGCGAGCAGATGCTGTTCGACGCCAGTGAAGAGAACGAAGGCACGCCGGGCCTGGGCCTGTTGCCGGGCAAGGTGGTGCGCTTCCAGCTGGACGGCAAGCTGCAGGCCGACGGCTCGCGCTTCAAGGTGCCGCAGATGGGCTGGAACCGCGTGCGCCAAACCCGCGCCCACCCGCTGTGGGACGGCGTCGAGGACGGCAGCTACTTCTACTTCGTGCACAGCTACTACGCCGCGCCGGAGAACGCGTTCGACACCATCGGCGAAGCCGACTACGGCGGCATGTACGCCTGCGCCGTCGCGCGCGACAACCTGGTCGCCACCCAGTTCCACCCTGAAAAGAGCGCCGCCGCCGGGCTGCGCCTGTACCGCAATTTCATTCACTGGAAACCGTGAGTTTCTACCTCAACCCGCCGTCAACCAACCGACAACGACCATGCTGCTGATTCCTGCCATCGACCTGAAAGACGGTCACTGCGTTCGCCTGAAACAGGGCGACATGGACCTCGCTACCGTGTTTTCCGAAGACCCCGCCGACATGGCGCTGCACTGGCTCAAGAAGGGCGCGCGCCGGCTGCACCTGGTCGACCTGAACGGCGCCTTCGCGGGCAAGCCGAAGAACGAGGAAGCGGTCAAGGCGATCCTGCGCACCGTGCAGGACTACGCCGAAGAGATGGGCATCGACGAGATCCCTGTCCAGCTGGGCGGCGGCATCCGCGACCTCGACACCATCGAGCGCTACCTGGACGACGGCATCACCTACATCATCGTCGGCACCGCCGCGGTGAAGAACCCGGGCTTCCTGCACGATGCCTGCGGCGCCTTCCCGGGCTCGATCATCGTCGGCCTGGACGCCAAGGACGGCAAGGTCGCCACCGACGGCTGGAGCAAGATGTCGGGCCACGAAGTCATCGACCTGGCCAAGAAGTTCGAAGGCTACGGCGTCGAATCGATCGTCTACACCGACATCGGCCGCGACGGCATGATGGGCGGCGTGAACATCGAGGCCACCGTCAAGCTGGCCCAGGCCGTCCGCATCCCGATCATCGCGTCGGGCGGCGTGCACACCCTGGCCGACGTCGAAGCGCTGTGCGCGGTGCAGGACGAAGGCATCGAAGGCGTGATCTGCGGCCGCTCGATCTACGAAGGCACGCTCGACCTGACCTCGGCGCAGGTGCGCGCCGACGAACTGACCGAGGGCGCCCAGGCCTAAGCCGTATGCTCGCAAAACGCATCATCCCCTGCCTCGACGTCACCGGCGGCCGCGTGGTCAAGGGCGTCAACTTCACCGAGCTGCGCGATGCCGGCGACCCGGTCGAGATCGCGCGCCGCTACGACGGCCAGGGCGCCGACGAAATCACCTTCCTCGACATCACCGCCTCGAGCGACGGCCGCGACCTGATCCTGCCGATCATCGAGGCCGTGGCCTCGACCGTGTTCATCCCGCTCACCGTCGGTGGCGGCGTGCGCAAGGTCGAGGACGTGCGGCGCCTGCTCAATGCCGGCGCCGACAAGGTGTCGATGAACACCTCGGCCGTCACGAACCCGCAGCTGGTGTTCGACGCCTCGCAGAAGCACGGCTCGCAGTGCATCGTGGTGGCGATCGACGCCAAGCAGGTCGCGCCCGGCAAGTGGGAAGTGTTCACCCACGGCGGCCGCAACGCGACCGGCCTCGACGCCGTCGAATGGGCGAAGAAGATGGAAAGCCTGGGCGCCGGCGAACTGCTGCTCACCTCGATGGACCGCGACGGCACCAAGTCCGGCTTCGACCTGGGCCTGACGCGCGCCGTGTCCGATGCGGTCGGCATCTCGGTGGTCGCCTCGGGCGGCGTCGGCGGCTTGCAAGACCTGGCCGACGGCATCCTCGAAGGCCACGCCGACGCGGTGCTGGCGGCCAGCATCTTCCACTACGGGCAGCACACGGTCGGCGAGGCCAAGCGCTTCATGCTTGACCGCGGCATCCCGATGCGCCTGGAGTGAACATGGCGAACAAGTGGCTGAATAAAGTCCGCTGGGACGAGAACGGCCTGGTGCCGGTGATCGCCCAGGAAGCAGCGACCGGCGACATCCTGATGTTCGCCTGGATGAACCGCGACGCGCTCGCTAAAACGGTTGAGCTGGGCGAAGCCGTCTACTGGAGCCGCTCGCGCAAGAAGCTGTGGCACAAGGGCGAAGAGTCCGGCCATACCCAGAAGGTACTGGAGATGCGCCTCGACTGCGACGAGGACGTCGTGCTGCTCAAGATCGAGCAGAAGGGCGGCATCGCCTGCCACACCGGGCGCCATTCCTGCTTCTTCCAGAAATTCGACAGCGATGCCGAGGACTGGCAGGCGGTCGACCCCGTGCTGCAGGACCCCGACACCATCTATTCCCAACCGAAGAAATCCCATGAGTGACACCCTGGCCCGCGTCGCGGCCGTGATCGAGTCGCGCAAGCCGGCAGCCGGCGGCGACCCCGCCACCTCCTACGTGGCCAAGCTGTTCAGCAAGGGCGACGACGCCATCCTGAAGAAGATCGGCGAGGAAGCCACCGAAACCGTGATGGCTGCCAAGGATGCGCGCGTCTCGGGCGACGCCTCGAAGCTGCTGTACGAGACCGCCGACCTGTGGTTCCACACGATGGTGCTGCTGGCCCAGTTCGGCTTGACGCCGCAGCAGGTGATCGACGAGCTGGGGCGCCGCGAAGGCCTGTCCGGCATCGACGAAAAAGCCTCGCGAAAAGAACAATAAGCGTTAGCTGCTTTTCATTTTATGCCTGTCGCTGGCGCGCGCGGTGTCATAATCAGACCCAGACGTCACACCGGCGTCACGCGTTAGCCCTAACATACAGGATGTCTAGGTAGCGGCGTTATTGGTTGGAGATAAGATGGATAACTGCATTTTCTGCAAGATCGTTGGCAAGCAAATTCCGGCCAGCGTGGTGTACGAGGATGACGATGTACTGGCATTCAAAGACATTAACCCTGCTGCTCCGGTGCACCTCTTGGTCATTCCAAAAGTCCATATCGCAACTTTATCCGACTGTAGTGCGGAACATGCGGCGGTGCTCGGCAAGATGCTGGGCTTGGCTTCAAGACTTGCACAGGAAAATGGAATTGCGGTCGAGGTCGACGATGATGGCGAGCGGCGCGGCGGTTTCAAGACCTTGATCAACAGCGGTCCAGATGGCGGGCAAGAGGTCTATCACCTTCACCTCCACGTCTATGGCGGCGAGCGCCCCTGGCGCGGTCTCGGTACATAAAGGTTTGGGGGACAAGCTGTCCCGCATCGCGTATACTCAAAAGTACGCTTTCGATTATCGGGCGCTTTCGCCCTACAAGGAGTAATCATGGGTTCGTTTAGTGTGTGGCATTGGGTTATCGTGCTGGTCATTGTGATGCTGGTCTTCGGTACCAAGAAAATCAGCAATATGGGTTCCGATCTCGGCAAAGCGGTCAAAGGCTTCAAAGATGGCGTCAAGGGCGCGGATGACAATCCGGAAGCCGATCAGGCAACTGCTGCACAGAAATCGCAGCAACTGGGTGACAAGTCGACCGTCGATGTGGAAACCCGTGAAAAAACGCGTCATTAATTCTCCGGCATGATTGATCTTGGGCTGTCCAAAATTGCGATCATCGGCGTTGTCGCGTTGATTGTCATTGGTCCTGAAAAATTGCCGAGAGTCGCGCGCATGGCGGGTACGCTCTATGGGCGTGCCCAGCGTTACCTGGCAACCGTCAAGTCTGAAGTCAGCCGCGAGATCGAGCTCGAAGAGTTGCGCAACCTCCATAAAGAAGTGCATGAAAGCGCTCAATCCCTGAAAAGCGAGGTCGAGCAGTCCCTGTCCAGCCATCTGGACGAGGTGGAAGCGCTGTGGGATGGCCAGGAGCATTCCTCGGATAGCCCTTCCGGCGCATCTTTCGCCAGCACTTTCGACATCGACCGCAAGGCGCGCGACTTCCGGCGTAAGAAGCTGGTACGCAGCTCGGCGGTTCCGGCCTGGTACAAGCACCGTCATGGTGGAAAAACGCATGTCATGTCTGGCGCCGCACGCGTGCGCAAGTTCAGGCCAGTCTCACGTATCACCAACACTTCGTTTTTCTGATGACTGAAGAAGTAGCCGCCGAAGAAACATTTATTTCGCACCTGGTCGAATTGCGTAACCGTCTGGTCAAGGCATCGATCGGGATTGCCATCGCCTGTGCGGTACTGTTCGTCTGGCCTGGGGCTTCGCACGTGTATGACTTGCTTGCCGCGCCCATGATCGCCTCGCTGCCGGCTGGCTCGAAGATGATCGCCACCGGCGTCATATCGCCGTTCCTGGTGCCGATGAAGGTCACCTTGCTGCTGGCCTTCATCCTGTCCTTGCCCTGGGTCTTCTATCAATTGTGGGCTTTCGTTGCGCCGGGCCTGTACATGCACGAAAAGCGCCTGGTATTGCCCCTTGTGATTTCCTCCTCGGCGCTGTTCATCGCCGGCGTGGCCTTCTGTTATTTCTTTGTGTTTGGCCGCGTATTCCAGTTCATCGGCGAGTTTGCCCCGTCTTCGATCGCGGTGACGCCGGACATCGAGAATTATCTCGACTTCGTGATGTCGATGTGCCTGGCCTTCGGCTTTACCTTCGAGGTGCCGGTGGCGGTAGTGATCCTGGTACGCATGGGGATCGTCAGCATCGAGAAACTCAAGGAAATCCGCTCGTACGTCATTGTCGGTGCTTTCGTGATTGCCGCCATCGTGACACCGCCCGATGTGGTGAGTCAGCTGGCGCTGGCTATACCGATGTGCCTGCTCTATGAGCTGGGCCTGCTGGTAGCGCCAATGTTTGTGCGCATGACGCGGGCGCCACAAGACGCGTAAGCTCGCGCCGGCTGGGAATTCGGCCTCGGTGCCCATCGCCCCAGGCTGTCTTACAAACACGACACCGAACAGACTCATGACCCTTGCACACTGCCTCCGAGGCAGTGTGCATGCACGCGCACGGCGATTGGCAGTGGGATGTCGACATCGCAGCGCCACGCCACATTCCACTGTCATGCATTGGATAAGCAGTACAGAAGCGCTACGTTGCCTATTTCACCCCGTCCCGCGGACGGTGCACGGCTTACCTTCTGGGTGAACGCAGTCACCGCGCTCACAGGTGACATTTCTATCAGCTGCCTTCTCTGCTTTGCAGAAATATCGCGATACCGATGGAGGCAAGCCGATAAGCACCGTCATCGACACTATCTCTCAAACTCTGTTTGGCCGAGCGGCCGAGCCGGCAGCACGTTTGCATTGCCTGTCGTCCGAGGCGGACGACACATACTGACTGGTTTCGCGCGGCACGCGCTGCGCGAAACCGAAAGACGGCATGCGTGATGATTACTCCATCAATTCCGAGATCATCTTCACCGGCGCGTTGCCATAGCCGAGGAACTGGTCGTGGAATTCCTTCAGGTCGAAGCGCTCGCCCAGTTGCTGCTTGCGGCGCTCGCGCAATTCCATGATCTGCTCGTAGCCGCTGTAGTAGCTGGTCAGCTGCACCGAAGTGAGGGTGACGCGGCGCCACTTCTCGTCGGCTTCCTGGCGGGTCTGGAAGGCCTGGCGCACCAGCAGGTCGATCGCCTCCTGCTGCCCCATGCCGAGCACGTGGACGCCGTAGTCGAGGATGGTGTTGGTGACGCTGCGCAGGTTCCACTTCGAGTACATCAGCCACATCTCGGGCGCGTTGTCGCCGTAGCCGGCTTCCAGCATCATGCGCTCGCCGTACACGGCCCAGCCCTCGACCATGGCGCCGTTCCCGAACAGCGACTTCACCAGCGAGGGCGAGCGGTTGGCGTACACCAGCTGCGCGTAGTGGCCGGGAATGGCCTCGTGGATGTTCAGGATCTGCAGGATCCATTCGTTGTACTCGCGCAGGCTGCTCTCGGCCTGTTCCGGCGTGAGGCCGTCGAGCGGCGTGACGTTATAGTACGTCTTGTCCTTCGGGCGGTAGGGGCCCGGCGCGTCGATGCTGGCGCCGGCCACGCCGCGCTGGTACATCGGGGTCTCGCGCACCTCGAGCGGCTTGTCGGCGTCCAGGGTGAGCAGGTTTTTTTCAAGGACGAACTTGTGCAGGGCAGGGATCTGGCGGCGGATCTCGGGCAGGAAGTTCTCGCGCGAGACGTGGCGTGCGGAGAGCTTGTCGATCATCATGCCGATCTTCTTGAACCGGTCCTGCGGCTTGGCCACGCCGGCCATGTAGCGCGGCCACAGCTCGTCCGAGATGGTGTTCATGCGGGTGAGCAGCTCTTCGCGTGTGGCCAGGGCCTTGCGGAAGGTCTGTTCGGCGGTGCTGGACGACTGGATCTCGAGCGCGAACTTCTGCTCGTACAGCGCCTTCCCGGCGCGGAACGGGCGCGGCTTGGCGGCATTGCTGTCGAGCGCCGTCAGGAAGTCGACGTAGGCCAGCACCGCGCTGCCGGCATTGGCGATGCGCTGCGCGAAGATCGCCTTTTCCTGCGTGGTCAGGATCGATTCCTGCGCCGCCTTGCCCAGGTCGGCCAGCACCGCGATGGTGCCGGGCGCCTGCGCGATCGCGAGCTGGGTGTGCTCGCGGGTCGGGTTGACGATCGAGGCCTGCGCCGCTTCGTAGTAGGCCGGTACGGTGGCCAGGCGCTTGAGGATGGTGCGCAGGCGCTGCGGCTTGGCCGCGTATTCGGTGTTCAGGATCAGGTCGAGCGGCTGGGCGATGTTGTACATCGACGGATTCCACTCATACTCGCGCCAGGTGCTCAGGTACCAGCGGTCCTTTTCCAGTTTGTTCACCAACAGCACCAGATCGGTGCGCTGGCGCGGCGACAGCTGGCGGGTATCGAGCTTGCCGAACTTCTCCAGCCATTCGTTGGCGAAGGCCAGCTTCTTGGCGCGGGTGGCGGGGTCCGGGATGGTCAGGCTGGCGGCCTGGTCGAACTTGCCGACGTAGATGCCGCCCTCCGGGTCGACCCGCCACAGCGCCGTCAGGTATTGCATGCTCATCGTGTCGAAGCGGCGGTCGAGACGTTTTTCGCTTGTGCCCGGGCTTGGTGCGGCGGCGACCGCGGTCGCTGCCGCTGCGGCGGCAACGGTGGCTTTCTTTCCACCTTTCTTGACCGGCGCCTTGGCCTTGCCCGTTTTCGATTTGACCACTTTCGTGGCCTTGGCCTTGCCCTTGGCAGGCTTGGAGGTCTTGGCGCTGGCCGGCGCCAACGCGAAACTCGCCAGCAGGACTGCCAGCGCGATCTTCGTTTTCATCATGTCGTTCGAACCCTGCAAATATAAAGGTCGGTGCCCGCCTGCGCGTCAGGCGCAGGGCAAAGCCCGGGAAGGGTAGCACCATTCGGTCGGCTTGCGGACAACTGAAACATTCCGTCACGTACCCGATTTCAGTCGATGGCGCCGGCGCGGAGCATCTGCTGGTGCAGGGCGTTGACCGTCTCGACGGCCCGGCGCCCGCCCGCGATGTGGTGCAGGACGATCTCGCTGTCCCGCGTGAAGCGGTGGCCGATGCGCACCGTGGTCGAGCGCGTCACCCAGCTCACGAAACCGTTGACGTAGCTGGCATCACTCATGTCGCGCCACTTCACGCCGAAGACGCCCCGCTTCCATGGCAGGATGCCCGAGACCACCCACACGCCGAGGTCGTCGTAGTAGAGCTGCACGCTGCGCACCTGCAAGAACTGGTAGGCGACCAGCAGCGCAGACCCGGCCAGCACCGAGGCGGCGGCGATCTCGTTCCACCGGAAGGCCACGGGCAGTGCGACGCCGAACAGCAGCGCCGCCAGCGCCAGCACGCCGCTGTAGGCCAGCCAGGATTTGACGCCGATGACATGGGCCTGCGGCGCCGTTGCTGCTTTGTCCAGATCCATGGGCCCGTACTCGTCAATAAAGCGGCATGATCACATGGAATCCACGACAGCGCCAGACGCACCGAGCCCCTGCTTCAGCATGGCCAGCATGTCGCCGGGCGACATGCGCGCCGCCGTCTCGGTCCCGGCCAGCAGGCTGTCGGCCAGGTCGCGCTTGCGGCCGTGCAGTTCGACGATGCCTTCCTCGATGGTGCCGCGCGCCACCAGCCGGTAGATCGTGACGGGCCGCTGCTGGCCCATGCGGTGCGCACGGTCCGAGGCCTGGTCTTCCACCGCCGGGTTCCACCACGGGTCCATGTGGATCACGTAGTCGGCCGCGGTCAGGTTGATGCCGACCCCGCCCGCCTTCAGGCTGATGAGGAACAGCTCGCCCTCGCCGGCCTGGAAGGCATCCACGCGGCGCTTGCGTTCCTGCATGCTGGTGGCGCCGTCCAGGTACTGGTAGGGGATGTGCTTGCCGTCGAGGTACTTGCGGATCAGGCTCAGGTGGTCGACGAACTGGCTGAACACCAGCACCTTGTGGCGGTTCTCCAGCAGGCCGTCGACCAGGCGCGCGAACGCGATCAGCTTGCTGCTGGCGATGCCGGCGCCGGGCGCCACCAGCTCCGGATTGCAGACCGCACGACGCAGCCGCATCATCTCGGCCAGGATCTCGATCGACTTCTGGCTTTCCGGCGCTTCGAGCGCGGCCAGCTTGTCGAGCGCGTCGCGGCGCAGCGATTCGTAGAGCGCGCTTTCTTCGGGGGTCAGCTCGACCGGTAGCGTGATCTCGGTGCGCGGCGGCAGCTCGGTCAGCACTTGCGCCTTGGTGCGGCGCAGGATGAAGGGCTGGGTCAGCCGGCGCAGGCGGGTGCGGGCGCCCAGCTCTGCCCGTTTGTCCTGGGCTTTCTCGATCGGGCCGGCGAAGCGCAGCTGGAACTGGTCGGCGCTGCCCAGCAGGCCCGGGTTGATGAACCTGAACAGGTTCCACAGTTCGCCCAGGTGGTTTTCCAGCGGGGTGCCGGTGGCCGCCATGCGGAAGTCGCCCTGCAGCGCCATCACGGCCTGCGAACGCTTGGTGTGCATGTTCTTGATGGCCTGCGCCTCGTCCAGCACGATGCTGTGCCAGGCCTTTTTAGCGAACAGCGGCGCTTCCTGCTGCAGCAGGCCGTAGCTCGCCACCACCACGTCGAAGGGGCCGGCCTCCTCCAGCAGCGCGGCGCGCTCGCCCGGCCCGAAGAGTTTCAGATTGAGCGTCGGCGCAAAGCGCTGGGCTTCGGCGATCCAGTTCAGGCACACCGAGGTCGGCGCCACCACCAGCGCCGGGCCGTTTGGCGCGCGCGTGAGCAGCAGGGCCAGCGCCTGCAGCGTCTTGCCGAGACCCATATCGTCGGCCAGGCAGGCGCCCACGCCCAGGTAGGCCAGGCGGCCCAGCCATTCGAAGCCTTCGCGCTGGTAGTCGCGCAGCTCGGCCTGCAGGGTGGAGGGTAGCGCCGGCGTGAAGGCTTCGCTCTCGGCGATGCGTTTCAGGTGCTTGCGCCAGGCCGCGTCGCCGTCCACCTTGCCGGCGTCGTGTGCGAGCTCCGCTAGCGAAAAACTCGCCAGCGGATGCATGCGCAGTTCGTCCCCATGCATCGTGCCGTAGTCGGCCAGCTCCATCAAACGGCGGTGCAGCTCGTCGCTCAGGGCCAGGTATTCGTTGTCGCCCAGCGCCACGAAGCGGCTCTTGCCTTCGCGTACGCGCTCGAGGAGCGTGCGCAGGTCCAGCACCCGCCCTTCATCCACGACGATCTCGCCATTGGCGGCAAACCAGTCGCGGTCGCGCCGGACCTGGATGCGCACCGATTTTGAAGTCGCACGCTTCGACACGCGGAACTTCTCGCCTTCCGGCCAGGCCACCACCACCTTGGCCGGGTCGAAGGCGCGCAGCTCGTCCACCAGCTCCAGGCATTGCAGCGGCTGGCCCAGCAGCCACTCGCCATGCTCGAGCTCACCATGTTCGAGCGCATGGCAGGCGCCGACCAGCTGGCGCTCGGCCTCGCGCTCGGCGTTCAAGTCGCGCCGGGCCTCGAGGCGGACGCCGTTGACGTCGGCGATGACGTTGTCGGCGCCGGCGCCGGGCGAATAATAGGCGCCGTTGTCCAGCGGGCGCACCAGGATCTGCATGCTCATGCCCTGCTGGTAGGGACGCAGGTGCAGGTGCAGGCGCGGGTCGGCCGCCACCTGTTCGATGTCGCCCGGGCTGGCGCCAATGTCCGACTGCACCGTGACGATCGAGGAGATCGCGCTGATCGCGCGCAGCACGCGGCGCTCGGCTTCCAGCGGTACTTCCAGGCCCTCGCCGACGATGGCGGCGATGCGGCGGTGCTCCTCCTTGACGTTCACCAGGCGCAGGCGGGTCGGCGTTTCACGCGTGACGACCACGTCGCCGTCCTGCCCGTCCAGGGCCGGCTGCAGGGAGATCGTGACCTTGCTAGCGCGCGCCTTCACGTGCAGCTCGGGTTCGCCCGGCAGCAGCTCGACGCGCGTGCCCGGGGAATCGATCCAGAACAGCAGCGGGTGGCCGACCAGGGCGGCGAGCGCCTTGCCGCGCTCGAACTCGAAGCGGATGCCGGTGCTGCCGTAGTAGCGGCGTCCGGCGATGGTCGATACCGCCTGCACGTCCTGGGCGGTGAGGAAGTCCAGGCTGGCGGCTTCTTCCGCCAGGCGCTTCAGGCCGATGGCGCGGCCGCGGCTCCAGCCGCCCTGGGCGTCGCGCTTCTGCTCGCGCGGCTCCAGCTCCTGCACGCCCATGTGCTGATCGTAGCGGATCATCCACACCAGGCGCGACTCGCGCACCACCTCGGCATTCAGGGCCGGCTGCAGGTTGATCAGGGCGTTGAGCTGGCGCTCCCAGGCTTCCTCGCGCTCGAACCAGTGGGCCAGGTCGGTGAGGCGATGGCGGCGCCGCAGTTCGGAGGCGCGCGCTTCGTGCGCGACCGCGCCCGCGCCGCCGATCTGCGCCAGCAGCTCGGCCAGCTGGCTTGATAGCAGGTCGAAGCCGGCGCGCTCCGCCTGCGCCAGCATGTCCTCGATATCCTGGCGCTTGCCCTGCAGTTGCGGCAGGCCGAGCCAGTGGTGCATCAGGGCGCGGAAGGTGAAGGGCTCGAGCGCCATCTCCCAGCTGCGCGAGGCCAGCACCTCGGCGTCGACGGTGCCGCGCCGGATCTCCTGCAGCATGCTGAGCTGGAACACCACGGCCGTTTCCGGGCGCTGCACCGCGCGGGTGGCGATCTCGAGCCAGGCGTCGGCCAGCTTCAGGTGCGCCGGCTGATTGCTGCGCAGGAGGGCGGCGAGGTAGAGGTGCGCGCCGATGCCGTCGAAGATGGCCTTGCGCTTGCCGGTTTCGCGGCGCAGCCCCTTGAGGGCCGCCTCGACCCCCGGCAAACCGGTATCGGGGTCGTCGCGCAGCAGGGCGATCACGCAGCGCAGGAAGGGGCCGTGCGCATCGGGCACCTCGGCCAGCAGCGCCAAGGCGTCATCGAGGCGGCCGCACAGGATGAAATGCTCGGCCAATGCGATGCGAAGGCCGATCGACGGCTCGCCTTGCGCCGCATGGGCTTCGGCGGCGGCGCGGATGGCCGGCGCAAGCGCCGGCTCGTGCTGCGCATGGCGGACCAGCTCGGCCAGCACGCTGTCCCGCAGGTAGGGATGGATATGCCCGAGTATCGTCGGGTAGAACGGCCGCGCGCAGATGTCGACCAACGGGTGCAGGTAGGAAGCCTCGTGGCAACGCAGGCACGCCTCCAGCAGTGGCACGACGACCGCCGGGCTTTCGCCCGTGAGCAGGGCGATGCGCAGCAGGGCCAGGCCCTGGCGGTAACTGCGCAGCACCGGCGTGCCCTGCCAGTCGCGGCGCAAGGGAGTGACGCGTTCGTAGGCTGACTGCAGTGCGCCGAACATCCCGGTGGCCAGCGCATGTTCCAGCACCGGCCATGCGGCGGGCGGCGTAATGGCGAATCCACGCCCCACCACATCGGTGACCAGGCCCTTCTCGCGCAGCTGTTCAAGCTCATTGGCCCATTGCCCGTCCGGCAGCGGCAGGCCTGCAGCCATCAGGTGCTCGAGGATGCGCTGGCGTCCCATTGGTTCGCCGGCCATTGCCAGCAGGGCCAGGATCGCTTGCTCGCCCTGGCCGAGTTCAATGTCGCTCATGCAGGCAGGTTCTCGATCTCCAGCGCCGGCAGGTTCTCGGGTACCGGCATGCCGAACACGCGCAGGTAGAACACCAGCTCCGCTTCCAGCGTGCGCACCACACTCTCGGGCTTGCGGAAGCCATGGCCTTCGCCCTCGAGCGTGATGTAGGCCACCGGCACCCGGCGCGCACGCAGCGCCTCGACCATGGTCTCGGACTGCTGCGGCGGCACCACCATGTCGTCCAGGCCCTGGAAGAAGATCATCGGGCGTGTCAGTTTATCCGTGTGGTGGATCGGCGAACGCTCGCGGTAGACCTGCTCCGCGCGTTCGGGCGGGGCGATCAGGTACTGGTTGTAGTGCGATTCGAACTTGTGCGAATCCGCGTCCAGCCCGGCCAGGTCCGACACGCCGTAGTAGCAGGCGCCGGCCTTGAACAGGTCGTGGAAGGCGAGGGCGCACAGGGTCGTCAGGCCGCCGGCGCTGCTGCCGCGCACCAAGAGGCGCGCGGGGTCGGCCAGGCCTTGCTCCACCAGATGGCGCGCGCCGGCCACGCAGTCTTCGACGTCGACCACGCCCCAGCCGCCCTTGAGCAGGTCGCGGTAGGCGCGGCCGAAGCCGGTGCTGCCGCCGTAGTTCACGTCCAGCACGGCAAAGCCGCGGCTGGCCCAGAACTGGGTGGACAATTTGAGGGTGCTGGCCGCCATGCCGGTCGGGCCGCCATGGCCGATCACGATCAGGGGCGGCAGTTCGCCATGTTGCGGGACGAAGTCGGCATTCGTGGGCGGATAATGAAAGGCGTAGGCGGTGCGGCCGTTGGCGCTCGGATAGCTGATCGCGCGCGGGACCGACAGGTAATCCACCGGGGGCAGCTGCGCGATCGAACGCGCCAGCACTTCATGCTTGCCGCCATCGAGGTCGATGCGCGCGAGTTCCAGCGCCAGCGTCGGCGCGCCGCCTAGCAGCGCTACCGTGTCCGCATTCACCCGCAGTTCGCGGATTTCTTCGTAGGGCGTGGCCACCTCGAGGAGCACGCCGCCGCGCAGGCGCGCCAGCTTGCTGACCCCGCCCTCGGTATAGGCGCAGACGATCTCGTCGTTGGAGCGGAAACCGTACAGCGAGCCGCCGAAGTTCCACAGCGGCCCGCCGAATTCGGCCTCGCGCGGGCACAGCGCCTGCACGACCCCGTGTTCGAAGTGGTACAGGTTCCACCAGCCGCTGCGGTCGGACACGAAGTGCAGCACGCCGCCAGGCGACCATTCTGGCTGGCACACCGATTCCTGTGGCCCGCCAGCCACCAGCCGGCCGTTGGCCAGGCTACCGTCTTGCTGGATGTCGGCCAGCCACAGCTCGCTGCCTTCCCAGGGCATGCGCGGGTGGTCCCAGCACAGCCAGGCAAGCTGGCTGCCGTCCGGGGAAATGCGCGGCGCCGCATAGAAGTCGTTGCCGTCCACCAGCACGGTTTCAAGGCCGTCGAAGCCGATGGCGGCAATCGTGTTCTCCGGGTAGTGGCCGCCAGCCGAGTGGTCTTCGCGCACGCTCACCAGGCGCCGGCGCGGCGCATCGACCACGAAGTCGGCGTAGCGGTGACCCTTGCCTTCCGCGGTGAGCGGCACCGGTTCGGCGCCGGCGTCGACCCGGTAGAGCCGGCTGTCGGCATTGTGCGAGAACCAGGCCACGCCATCGGCGACCGTACAGGCGCCGCCGCCGTATTCATGCACCTTGCTGCGCACGTTGAACGGGGCCGGCGTCAGTTCGCCCTTGCTGCCGACCAGCGTCGAGCGCCCCGCCTCGCTGGCCCGCCCTTCCAGCCAGTACAGATCGGCGCCGTCGAGCACCAGCGAAGCCAGCGGGGTGGCGCCGGCCGCGACGATGGCGGCAGTGATCGGGGAGGTCCACGTGCCGCAGGGAGCTTGCTGTTTGGTCATGACTGCTTCCTTCCTATACTGGAAACGCATTATACGAGCGCCTAAAAAAACCCTCATTGCTGCGTTGCATTCGTCTCGCCGAACTAGCGTACTGTCTTCGACGATGCGCCTTGCCCTGAGGGTTTTGTTAGACGCTCTGAGTGTGGCCCGGGGGATGCGATAATAGAGGTTTTCCCTCCGCATTCATTGCCAGCCATGCCACAATTCGCCCCGCTCCAGAACGACACCTTCCTGCGTGCGCTGCTGCGCCAGCCGACCGACTACACCCCGGTGTGGCTGATGCGCCAGGCGGGCCGCTACCTGCCGGAATACCGCGCCACGCGCGCGCGCGCCGGCTCGTTCCTGGGGCTGGCGAAGAACCCGGACTACGCCACCGAAGTCACGCTGCAGCCGCTCGACCGCTACCCGCTCGATGCGTCGATCCTGTTCTCGGACATTCTGACCGTGCCGGACGCCATGGGCCTGGGCCTGTACTTCGCCGACGGCGAGGGCCCGAAGTTCGAGCGTCCGCTGCGGTCCGAAGAAGCGGTACGCGCCCTGCAGGTACCCGATATGGCGTCGCTCGACTATGTCTTCAAGGCGGTCACCCAGATCCGCACCGAAATCAACGGCCGCGTGCCGCTGATCGGCTTCTCGGGCAGCCCATGGACCCTGGCCTGCTACATGGTGGAAGGCGCCGGCTCGCGCGAGTTCCACACCATCAAGAAGATGATGTACCAGCGTCCGGACCTGATGCACCACATCCTGGACACCAACGCCCGCGCCGTAGCGCAGTACCTGAACGCCCAGATCGACGCCGGTGCGCAGGCCGTGATGATCTTCGATTCCTGGGGCGGCGCGCTGGCCGACGGCGCCTACCAGGAATTCTCGCTGCGTTACATGCAGCAGGTGCTGGGCCAGCTGCAACGCGAGAAGGATGGGGTGCGCATCCCGGCAATCGTGTTCACCAAGGGCGGCGGCCTGTGGCTGGACGAAATGGCCGGCATCGGCGCCGACGCGCTGGGCCTGGACTGGACCGTCAACCTGGGCAAGGCCCGCGCGCTGGTGGGCGACCGCGTGGCCCTGCAGGGCAACCTCGACCCGGCCATCCTGTTCGCCGCGCCGGAGCAGATCCGCGCCGAAGTCGAGCGCTCGCTCACGGCCTATGGCACCCCATCGGCCGGTCATGGACACGTGTTCAACCTGGGCCATGGCATTTCCCAGTTCACTCCGCCAGAGTCGGTCACGGCCATGGTGGAGGCTGTCCACAGCTTCAGCCGCAAGCAACGCAGCGCTTGATCCTGCCCCGCTGCGGTGACGGCGTTGCCGCAGCAAAATCACACTTGTTCACAAGTTCGTCAAACCTCAAAATTATTCCTGTGGACATCTTCGCTTTGCGGGGAAATACCTAAGTCAATGATTCTTCTAGGTTTTTTTCATGAGGGACTGTGGATTTACACAGTAGCCGGCTTCGGTTGTAAGTAAATTGTCCCGGCCTTCTGTCCCTTGTTCACAAAGTTATGCACAGGATGCCGGCTGAGTTGAGAAAAGTGCTTGGTTTACGCGGACTTAGCTCAACTCTTCAAGTAAGTTCTGAAGTTTCTGGTGCAGCGCAGCGAGTTTTCCCATTGCATATCTGCAGTTATGCACAGCAAGGCGATTCCAGCCCCAGTTGTTAACAGGGATAACTCATTATTTTCAAGTCCTTGAATCCATTGGTTATTTTATTGCTGTGCCAGCGAATCGAGCAGTTTCAGTTGATCTAACGTAAACCTCGAACGTGGTCAAGTACGGCGCTATTCACAAAGTTTTCCACAGCTTACTGGTCTCCGGTTTCCTTACTCAAGAAGGTTGGATTTGGCACACTGCTTCCTACAGGTCGCGCTCGACACGCCGCTCAACAGCTGCTTCGATTACCGCTGGGAATATCAGCAGGACGAAGCGCCGGCGGTAGGCCAGCTGGTGCTGGTGCCGTTCGCGCGGCGCGAGGTGGTGGGCCTGATCGTTGCCGTCAAGCACGAAACCGAGGTGCCGGCCGATAAGCTGAAGGATGCGATGGCCGTGCGCAGCCAGCTGACCCCACTGCCCGAGCGCTGGCTGGCGCTGGCGCGCTTCGCCGCCGACTACTACCAGCGTCCGCTCGGCGAAGTGGCGCTGCCCGGTCTGCCCAAGAACCTGCGGGTGCCCAAGACCGTGGCGCTCGACCGTGCGCTGAAAAAACTGGCAAAGGACGCTACCGCGCACGACCCCACGCCGTCGGGCATGCCGGTGCTGAACCCGGCGCAGCAGGAGGCGGCGAACGTCATCGGCGGGGCGCAGGGCTTCACCCCGATCCTGCTGTACGGCGTCACCGGCAGCGGCAAGACCGAGGTCTACCTGCAGGCCTGCGCCCAGGTGCTGGCGCGCGACGCCGACGCCCAGATCCTGGTGCTGGTCCCGGAGATCAACCTGACGCCTCAGCTGGAAGGGAATATCCGGGCGCGCTTCCCGGGCCTGATGCTGGCAACGCTGCACAGCAGCCTGTCCGAGGGCGAACGCATGCTGCACTGGCTCGCCGCCCACCAGGGCCGGGCGCGCATCGTGCTGGGCACGCGCCTGGCGATCCTGTCCTCGCTGCCGAACCTCAAGCTGATCGTCATCGACGAAGAGCACGACCCCTCGTACAAGCAGCAGGAAGGCCTGCGCTATTCGGCGCGCGACCTGGCTGTGTGGCGTGCGCACCAGCTGGCGATTCCGATCGTGCTCGGTTCGGCCACGCCCTCGCTCGAGAGCTGGCACCATGCGCAATCCGGGCGCTACCGCAAGCTGGAACTGCGCGAGCGCGCCGTGCGCGATGCCGTGCTGCCCACCGTCAAACTGGTCGACATGGAGCGCGACCGCCCCAAGGACGGCCTCACCGGCGCCCTGATCGCCGCGCTGCGCGGGCGCCTCGACCGCGGCGAGCAGTCCTTGCTGTTCCTGAACCGGCGCGGCTATGCCCCGGTGATCTGCTGCGACGCCTGCGGCTGGATCAGCAACTGCACCCGCTGCACCGCGTTCATGGTGCTGCACCGCCCCGAGCACCGGCTGCGCTGCCATCACTGCAGCCTGGAGTTGCGCATCCCGCGCCATTGCCCGACCTGCGGCAACGTCGACCTGCAGCCGCTCGGACGCGGCACCCAGCGCGTCGAAGAGGGCCTGCAGGCGATGTTCCCGCAAGCGCGCATCCTGCGCATCGACGCCGATTCCACGCGCCTGAAGGGCAGCGCGCAGGCGGCCTTCGACACCGTGCACCGGGGCGAGGTGGACATCCTGGTGGGCACGCAAATGGTCGCCAAGGGCCACGACTTCAAGAGACTCACCCTGGTGGGCATCCTCAACCCCGATACCGCGCTGTTCTCGCAGGACTACCGCGCCAGCGAGCGCCTGTTCGCGCAGCTGATGCAGGTGGCGGGGCGCGCCGGGCGTGCGGGTGCAGCATCGGAAGTGCTGGTGCAGACCCGCTACGCCGGCCACCCGCTGTACGGCGCCGTGATGCGCCACGACTACGAGCGCTTCGCCGGCAGCCTGCTCGACGAGCGCCGCCAGGCCGGCCTGCCGCCCTTCATGTACCAGGCCCTGCTGCGCGCCGAGGCGCCCGAGCTGGCCACCGCGATCGCCTTCCTGGAGGCGGCGCGCGACAGCCTGCCCTCCGAGGCCATCATGATCAACGACCCGATCCCGATGACGATGACGCGCGTGCACAACGTCGACCGCGCGCAGCTGCTGGTGGAATCGAGCTCGCGGCCGGCGCTGCAGGCTTTCTTGCGCGAGTGGGTCGAGATCCTGCGCGCCATGAAGTCGCGCGTGCGCTGGTCGCTCGAGGTCGATCCGCTCGATATCTGAGTTCGTGTGGCGATCGGAGAGAATTCGGCGCCTTCCGCAATGCTAGAGTAGCGATTCCGCCACCACGACAGGAGAGCGCCATGCTGCGCGCATCCGCCACTGCCACCTTGCTGCTCGTCCTGTCCGCGTCCGCAGGCCATGCCTATGCCGGCACCCGCTCCGGCGCCCTGGCCGTCGACGCCATCCGCGGCAGCATCGAAGCGCGCGACTGCAAGACCGCCGTCGACAGGCTCAAGAGCGGCCTGGGCAACGGGTATCCCGAAGTCTTCCTGCTGGCCGGTTCGATGTACGAGCACGGCATCTGCGTCAGGCGCGACTGGCCGCGCGCCATGGGCTTCTACGTCCAGGCGCACGAAGCGGGCGAGGACACCGCCGCCGCCCGGATCGCGGCCGGCTATGCCGACCCCGCCAATGGGCCGGACGTGGCGGCCGCCCTCTGGTGGGCCAGGAAGACGCCCGGTTTCCAGCTGCGCCAGTGCGGCGCGCCGAAAGAGGCCGCGGCCGATCCCGACCGCTTCGTGGCGGAACTGAAGACCTGGAAGCCGGAACGGCTGGCGATCTGCAATTATCTGGCCGGCGTGATGGCGACCATGTCGGGCGAGGTGAAATATCCCGAGCTGGCAGCCGCCCACGCGCTCGGCGGCGACGTGACCCTGCGCTTCCTGCCCGGCGTGCCGCGCATCGAACTGCAGCGCGGCGAATCGCGCGAATACGAGATGCTGGGCTGGGTGTCGAGCGATGCACTGCGCGACCGCAAGGCGCGCAAGATGGCCGACGGCTTCGAAGCGGCGCTCAGCACCGTCGCGAATCGCGCGCTGGCGCGTTATCCGCATCCGGGCGGTATTCCCGCGGAGACGCTCATCGAGGTCAAGTATACGTTTGGAATGGACTACGGGAAGAAGCGCTGCACGGTGTCGCAGCCGTGTAGTGCGGATTAGGATCGGGTCGGCAGTTGCTGTGCGCTGAACGAGCGAGACCGGCTAGAAGCAGACGTACGATACGAGCCTGCGTGATTGCAGACCTTCCTCACTGGAGAGAGCATGAGTCACAAATACTGTGCTGCAGCGGTTTTAGCCGTTGCGTGTGTGAGCATACAAGACGAGGCGAGCGGCCAGTCTCGTATGCGCATTTCCGACAAAATGCAACCCGTCGTCGTGTCGTCGTCAGGATTTGCAAAAGTTGCGACGAACCACATCACTGCAGAATCTGCGACATGCCCCGGGAGATCTTACACATTGCGCATAAACCGTGATCAGAGACGAATTGCGCTGTTACGAAACGAGACGGGTGAATTGAGTGATTTGTCGGACACGCCCTTCGGTAAAACTTTCCTAACTAAAAATCTTTATGGAAAATTCTTTTTCAATTGTCCTACTGAGGTAGGGATCACGTTTTTCGGATTCGAAGTGCAGAGGTCCGGACCTCCGAAGCCGGTTGAGTACATCCTAATCGTCAAAGAGAACGGTGAAATTCTTTCGGACAGTGGGCTGCTAGAGGAATCGTACGAGACAATCAACAGACACCTCTCGCTTACACCACAATAGCGTGAGTTACAGGTGATCTGTCTGAAGATTTTGTGGGCGGTTGGTCCGCTTTGGGTCCAGGAGCGGACTATCGAACTTAACTCGACGTGGAGACACTATGGCGGAAAACTACGAAGGATTCGGCCGCTTCATCTTTGCGGCTTATCGCCATGGTGGCACGGGAAAGGATGTCGAGAACTGGATGGCTGATGACTTGGGCGTTGCGCGTCCCGGTCCTGACAATGACGAGAAAAATGGCGAGTTGTACGCCGCCTTTTTTGCGAAACATGCTGACATTGATGAGCTACAAGCCAATTATGGTCGGTTTATAGAATCACTAAGTAGTCGCGCTTCGTAGATCTTGGCAGGGTCTGCTTTGAGGTCGGATCTAGACCGTACTGAATGTTTGTTTCATCGACACACGAGGACATCGATCCATTCCTGCATAAGCGCGAAACGAGCGATTTTCAAAGCCTGATTTTCCTTCTCCGCCTGACCAACGCGGCGCCAAGTTCCGCGCGTACACTCACCCTCCAGCCGGCGTCCCAAGCCGCCGCGCCGCCTGCACCGGCGGCGTCTCCCCCAGCGGCAGCAGCGCACTGGCGCGCGCGAGCGCGCAGACCAGCGCCGCCTCGCCCGGGCGCAGGCCGCGTCCGCGCAGCTGCGGCAGCGAGCGCACCGGTTCCGGCACGATCTGCACGGCCGCGCGCACCAGCAGGCGCTGCAGGGCCCGCAGCGGAGGCGGAACCAGCGGCGCTTGGCCGACGATGCGGATGAAGTCGGCGAGGATGCTGGAGCCCTCCAGCCCGGGCGCGGTGGCGGCCAGCAGCGCTTCCCACCCGGCCCATGAACGCGGGGCGCCAGTCGCGCCATACAGCCGGGCAGCCGGTTCGCTTTCGGCGAACACGGCATCCTTTTCCAGGATGGACAGGGGACGCAAATAGCGGTGATAGGCCTCGGCGAATCCGAAGGTGGCGGTCGCCTGGACCCAGGCGAGCAGGCGCGGGTCGTCGGCACGGTAGGGAACGCCGTCCGGCGTATGGCCGCGCACCTTGCCGTGCATGCGCACCACGCGTGCGATCAGCTTCTCCGCCGCCGAGCGCGGGCCGTAGACCGTCATCATGGCCGCAAAGCCGGTGCGCCGCAGGCGCATGACCGGATCACGCGCGAAACCGCCGTGCTCCCACACGCCCGAGCGCACCGAGGGCTCGCTCAGCTCGAGCAGCACCGCGGCCACGCCGCCGACGAACAGCGCAACCGGATTGGCGAACACCCGCCAGGCGACGCCGTCGTGCGGGGCCAGGGCCGGTTCGCCTGCAGGCTGGCTGAAGTCGAAGGCCATGCCGGGCGGCGGGCGCATCAGTTCCTTGATCGTGTCCAGCATACACGCCCCCGCTCAAAATCGCGTATCGTTTCGTCATGATATGCGGAGAAGGCAGGGAGAAGACGATGAATAAACTGGACGTGGACGTTGCCATCATCGGTACCGGCACCGCCGGCATGACGGCCTACCGGGCGGCCAAGGCGCAGGGCGCCCGCACCGTGGTCATCGAGGGCGGCCACTACGGCACCACCTGCGCACGGGTCGGCTGCATGCCGAGCAAGCTCCTGATCGCGGCTGCGGAAAGCGCGCATGCGATGCAGCACAGCGCACCCTTCGGCGTGCATGCGGGCGAGGTGCGCATCGACGGCCGCGCCGTGATGGCGCGCGTGCGCAGCGAGCGCGACCGCTTCGTGGGCTTCGTGCTGGAAAGCGTCGAGTCCTTCGATGAGGAAGACCGGCTGCGCGGCCACGCGCGCTTTACGGATCCCCACACGCTGCTGGTGGATGAGCACACCGAGATCACCGCGGGACGCGTCGTGATCGCTACCGGCTCCACGCCCCTGCGCCTGCCGGCGCTGGAGAACGTCGGCCCCGGCATCATTACCAGCGACGACGTGTTCTACTGGGACGACCTGCCGAAGTCGGTGGCCGTGATCGGCACCGGCGTGATCGGCCTGGAGCTGGGCCAGGCCCTGCATCGCCTGGGGGTGCGGGTGAAGTTCTATGCGCGCGGCGGCAGCATTGCCCACATCACCGATCCCGAAGTGCTGCGCACTGCGGGCCGCGTACTCAATGAAGAACTCGACATCCAGTTCCAGTCGAAGGTCGTGGGTGCGGTGCAGGAAGGCGACGAGGTCGCCCTGACCGTCAGCGATGCCCTCGGCAAGGAAAACACGGAGCGCTTCCAGTTCGTGCTGATGGCAGCCGGCCGCACGCCCAATGTCCACGATATCGGGCTGGAACACAGCGGCCTCGCTCGCGGTGCGGACGGGATACCGGTGTTCGACACCCGCACCATGCAGTGCGGGAACAGCCACATCTTCATCGCCGGCGACGCCAACAACGAGCGCCCGCTGCTGCACGATGCGGCCGACCACGGCAAGATCGCCGGCGACAACGCGGGACGCTACCCGGACGTGCGCCCCGGCCTGCGCCGTACGCCGATCGCGGTGGCCTTCACCGAGCCGAACATCGCCACGCTGGGCGCCGGCTACCGCCAGTTGTGCGAAGGCGGCAAGCGCAAGTTCGCGGTGGGTTCGGTATCGTTCGCGAACCAGGGCCGCAGCCGGGTGATGTTGCAGAACAAGGGGATGCTGCGGGTGTATGCGGAATTCGGCTCGCGCCGCTTCCTGGGCGCCGAGATGATCGCGCCGCGCGGCGAACACCTGGCGCATACCCTGTCCTGGGCTTGCCAGATGCGCATGACGGTGGACCAGATGCTGGAGATGCCTTTCTACCACCCGGTGATCGAGGAGGGCGTGCGCACCGCCCTGCGCGACCTGGCGCAGTGCCTGGCCACGGGGCAGAGCGAGATCGACCCGGCCGATACCGAGCCGGGGACCTAGCCCTCGGTATGCCCGGTATTTACTTCTTGCGGCGGCGGGCGGCGCTCAGGGCCAGCAAGCCGAGCCCGGCCAGCGCGATAGAAGCAGGCTCCGGCACGTCGCCAGCCTTGACCGGGCGCATGACCAGGTTGGTGACGTTGGAAGGAATGACCGCCAGACTACCATCGTAGAACGACAGATAAGCAATATTTTGCTGACCCCAGCCGGGAGCGTCGGCAATCCAGCTGTTGTTCAGGATGTTGTAGCTGCCAAAACCTGACAGCACGCTGAGGTCGAAGTGGTAGTTGACGACCGGGATATCGAAGGTGAGCGCGCTGAGCTCATCCATGCTCAGGAGACCGTCGGCATTGCTGTCGATGCCGGTGAATTGGCCCGAGGCTTCTGCCTGCTCGTTGATCGTCATAGAGTACTCGATGACGGTCGCATTGGCGCTTGCCGCCATCACACTCAGCACCAGTGCCGAAAGAACCGTTTTGAACATGTTATTCCCTGAGTCAGAATTGGTTTAGGTGCTTGAGCTAAAGCAATTATTGAACCAAGGAAAAATATCACTATCGATTCAAGGACTTAGTCCGGCATCAAATATTTATGCTGAGCTGGTGTAAAGTTTCTCGACATCAAAAACAAATGCTTGTTGGCAATCGGCCATCTTTCAGAGATGCCCTTGCCCTGATCGAGCCTGTGTGTTCAGTTCAGGTAGCTGGCGTCCAGCTTGCCCTGGCCGGCCATCTGGCGCAGGATGCGCACCGTGTCGATGTCGGCTTCCTGGTAGGCCGAGCGCTTGAAGTCGTCGTACATGGCGTTGGCCGGGTCGGTGTGCTCGCCCTGGCCGTCGTCGTAGCAGAAGCGCACCATCAGCATGGCGCTGGTGGGTGCCTCGATCTTCATGCTCAGGCTGGAAGCGGCGATCTCGCCCTGGGCCGGCACCTCGTAGCGCACTTCCTTCAGCGGCGTGAAGTACACGACATCGTCGATCACCAGGTCGCCGTAGCGCAGGCGGCGCGCGACGCTGCCGCTGCTGCGCTCACCGAGCGTGCATTCGTCCAGGTGAGGCACGAACAGGGTCGGGGATTCGGCGCGCAGCACCAGCCCGCGCCACAGCTGTTCGATCGAGATGGTATCGATCAGCGGGTTCATGGGGTCGTTGATTTCGATGAGATGTTCAAATTTCATGGTGCAGTGTCCCAAAAAGCGTAGGCGCGATGGTACCCGATTGCGCGGCAAGCCGCCGCGCCCCAGGCTCAGTTATTCCCCAGGAACAGGGCATGCTGCTTGCGCTGGAAAAAGGCGATCGCCACCAGGATCGCGAACGAGATCGCCAGCAGCACCAGCGCATAGGCATGCGCCGCCGCATAGTTGAGCTTCTGGGCCTCGTCGTAGAGCGCGATCGAGGCCACCCGGGTCTGCCCCGGGATGTTCCCGCCCAACATCAGCACGACGCCGAACTCGCCCATCGTATGGGCGAAGCTGAGCGACAGGCCGGTGAGGATGCCGTTGCGCGACAGCGGCAGCACGATCGAGAAGAAGGCCTGGCGCCGGGTCAGGCCCAGCGCCAGCGCCGACTGCACCAGGTCGCGGCTGACGTTGCGGAAGGCCGACTGGATCGGCTGCACCGCGAACGGCAGGCTGTAGACCACCGAGCCGGCCACCAGCCCGGCAAACGAAAAGGGCAGCGGATGGCCGAACACCGACAGCCAGGCCGCCCCCAGCGGCCGGGTCGGCGACATCAGCATCAGGAGGTAGAAGCCGATTACCGTCGGCGGCAGCACGATCGGCAGGCTGACCAGGGTTTCGATGAACAGGATGCCGCGCATGCGGCTGGTGTTGAGCCAGTTGGCGAGCGGGATGGCGATCGCGATCAGCACCAGCGAGGTGACGAGCGACAGCCGCAGTGTCAGCGCCAGCGCGTCCCACAAGGCGGGGGAAAAGGCGAGTCCTGCCTCAATCATGCGCGGCCGGCAGGGCGAAACCGTTGCGCTCGAGGATGGCGCGCGCGCCAGGGGAACCGAGGAAGCGCATGAAGCGCGCCGCCAGCGGCTGGCTGCCGCCCGCGCGGGTAACGATGGCGCCCTGTTCGATCGGCGCCACGCCGGTGTCGCTGATGAGGTGGTAGCGTCCCACGCCCGCCATTTTTGGGGCGCGCACCGTGGCCAGCGACACGATGCCCAGCTGCGCATTGCCGGTCTGGACGAACTGGGCCGCCTGGGCGATGTTCTCGCCGATGACGAGCTTGGGCGCTACCTTCTCCCACAGCTTGTCGCGCTCCAGCGCGGCCTTGGCGGCACGGCCATAGGGCGCGGTGTCGGGGTTGCCGATGGCGATGCGCGCCACGCGCGGGTCGCGCAGCAGCGGCAAGCCCTGGCTGACGTCAAAGCGCGGATCGGTCGTCCACAGCACGATACGGCCGATGGCATAGGGGCGCAGGCTGGCGCCGTCGGCCGCGCCCAGCCTGGCGAGCTGGGTCGGATACAGCATGTCGGCCGACAGGAACACGTGGAAGGGCGCGCCGTTGCGGATCTGGGCAAAGAAGTTGCCCGACGCGCCGGTGGAAATCTTCAGCTCGGCATTCGGCACCTCCTTGCGGAAGGCCGCCGCCAGGTCATCGATGCAATACGCCAGGTCGCTGGCCGCAGCCACCAGCAAAGGCGCGGCCTGGAGCGGCGCCGCGAGCAGTGTTGCAAACAAGATGACAAGCAATCTTTTCATGGATTCATTTTAGCGCGTTGGCTGACTCAGCCTTACAATACCCGGCCATTCTGCAGGATTCTTCCCATGTCCAACGCACCAAAATTCGGCCTCAACGGGCCGCAGAGCGAAGCCGTGCTCTATCTCGACGGCCCATGCCTGGTGCTGGCCGGCGCCGGCTCGGGCAAGACACGCGTCATTACGCAGAAGATCGCCTACATGATCGAGCACTGCGGCTACGATCCGCGCACGATCGCGGCGCTCACCTTCACCAACAAGGCGGCGCTCGAGATGCAGGAGCGGATCGCCAAGCTGCTCAAGCAGCCCAAGCAGGCCAAGCAGCTGACCGTCTCCACCTTCCACTCGCTGGGCGTCAAGATCCTGCGCCAGGAAGCGGCCGGCGTCGGCCTGAAGGACAAGTTTTCGATCATGGACAGCGACGACTGCTATACCGTCGTCTCCGACCTGGCGCTGACCACCGATAAACAGGAAATCCGCCGCATCCAGAACGCCATCTCGCTCTGGAAGAACGGCCTCGTGGATCCGGAAGACGCGATCCGCGCGGCGAAGGACGAAGACGAAGCCATGTCGGCGCGCGTCTACCGCAGCTACCTGGCCACGCTGCAGGCTTACCAGGCGGTGGACTTCGACGACCTGATCCGCCTGCCGGTGGAGCTGTTCCGCAACAACGAATCGATCCGCGACCGCTGGCAGCGCCGCCTGCGCTATTTGCTGATGGACGAATACCAGGACACCAACACCTGCCAGTACGAATTGGTGAAACTGCTGGTGACCGGCATCGGCAAGAAGCCGATGTTCACGGCGGTGGGCGACGACGACCAGGCGATCTATGCCTGGCGCGGCGCGTCCGTCGAAAACCTGAAAACCCTGCAGACCGACTTCCCCGACCTGCGCGTCATCAAGCTGGAACAGAACTACCGCTCGACCACCCGCATCCTGCAGGCGGCCAACGCGGTCATCGGCAACAACCCGAAGCTGTTCGAGAAGTCGCTGTGGTCCGAGCACGGCCTGGGCGAGCCGATCGAGGTGCTGGGCATGCAGAGCGACGAACAGGAAGCCGAACAGATCGCCATCATGATTTCGGCCGACCACTTCCAGCGCAAGAACAAGTGGACCGACTACGCCATCCTGTACCGCGGCAACCACCAGTCGCGCGTGATCGAGCAGGCGCTGCGCAAGGAACGTATTCCGTACACGATGTCGGGCGGCCAGAGCTTTTTTGACAAGGCCGAGATCAAGGACATCATCGCCTACCTGCGCCTGATCGCGAACCAGGACGACGACCCGGCCTTCATCCGCGCCGTCACCACCCCCAAGCGCGGCGTCGGCATGGCCACGCTCGAGACCCTGGGCGAATTCTCCAAGCAGTGGAACTGCTCGCTGTTCGAGGCGGCGCGCAAGAACGGGCTGGAAGCCAAGCTGGCCGAGCGCCAGCTGGCGCCGCTGCGCGACTTCTGCCGCTTCCTGCTGGAGCTGGAAGACCGCGCCACCCGCCCGGGCCCCTCGGGCAGCGGCGACAACGCCGCCGAAGTGCTCGACGACATGATGAAGGAGATGAACTACGAGCACTACCTGTACGAGAGCTTCGACGACCGCGCGGCCCAGGCCAAGTGGCAGAACGTGATGGAATTCACCAACTGGCTGAAGGAGCGCGGACGCGGCGGGCGCGATCGCGACGGCGAAGAGAAGAACCTGCTCGAGCTGACCCAGATGGTGGCCCTGATGTCGATGCTCGAAGGCCAGGACGAGGAACAGGATGCGGTGCGCATGTCGACCCTGCACGCCTCCAAGGGCCTGGAATACCCGCACGTGTTCCTGGTCGGGGTGGAAGAGGGCATCCTGCCGCACAAGGGCGACCCCGACGCGCCGGTGGAAATCATCGCGGCCCGGATCCAGGAAGAACGGCGCCTGATGTACGTGGGGATCACGCGCGCCCAGCGCACCCTGCGCCTGACCTGGTGCAAGAAGCGCAAGCGCGCCGGCGAACTGGTGCATTGCGAGCCGTCGCGCTTCATCAAGGAGATGGCGCTCGACGTCGGCGACGCCCCGCCCAAGGAGACCGAGATCATTACGCCGAAAGACCGCCTCGCCAGCCTGAAGGCCTTGCTCGCCATGCCGAAGGCATGAAACAGGCGGCATGTGCGTTGCGCGCAGGCCTTGTCGGGATGGCAATACCTGCGCACGATTGAAATTCTTATTTGACTTCGTTTGTTCCGCAGGAAATACTTTCCGCAAAGCGAGCTCATCCTAGAGCTTCGCGCCCACTTTTCGAGTATTTCAAGCATGGCGACCGTTTCCGACTTACAAACTACCCCGCTGTCCGGGCTGAACCACATCGATGCGCTGCTGGACATCGGCCCCGACTGGAATTACATGATGGGGGTTACGCCCAATACGATCTATTACACGTTCTCGATTGCATCGGGAAATGAGGTCGAATCGACAGGGGCGGCGGTGACTGGACAGGTGGCCTTCACCGCAGACCAGCAGCAGGCGACGCGCGGCGCTTTCACGTATCTGCAGCAAATCACGGGTATCCAGTTTGTCGAAACCCCGGTCGGCACCAATGCCCAGATCCATCTGGCCAACCTGGATCTCAGCGGGTCGACGACGACTGGCCTGTGCAGCTGGACTGGTCCGTATTCCTATATCGGCGACAAGATCGTCGGCTACAAACCCGATGCGTATGTCTATCTCGACCATGTCGAGTGGGGTGGGCAGAATTACAACCTGGCGGCGGGCGGTGAGGGCTACCAGACTTTACTGCACGAACTGGGCCACGCGCTCGGGCTGAAGCACCCGTTCGAAGACAACATCCGCCTGCCGGTCGGCCAGGACAACACGAGCAACACGATCATGTCGTACACCGATCTCGGCGGACCGTTCACCAGCTTCGGCGCGTATGACATTGCCGCCCTGAACTGGCTGTACGGACGCGACGGACTGGCTGGTGCGCTCGGCGTCGGCTCGGTCTCGGGTGGGCGCTATATCACCGGCACGGCCGGGGCCGACAACATTACCGGTACCGCTGCGGACGACTTTATCGTCAGCCTCGGCGGCAGTGACTTCATCAACGGCGGCGGCGGCAACGACACGGTGGTGTTCAGCCGTGCGCGCGGCGAATTCGTCTTCAGCGAAAGCGGCGGAGGCAACCTGCTCGCCACCCATGCGGCGCTGGGTACGGTGACGCTGGCCGGGATCGAGCAATTGTCGTTTGCTGACGGAAGCTTCCGCGCTTCCCAGATGCTGGCGGATACGGAGGCGCCTGCCGCGCCGACGCTGACGGTGTCGAAGAACGCCGCCGGCTACACCGCCGGCAGCAGGCCACTGGTCACCGGTTCGGCCGAAGCCAATTCGGTCGTGCGCGTGTACGACGGCGACCGCCTGGTGGCCGAGGCCACCGCCGACGCCAGCGGTCTGTTCTCGGTGCGCACCAGCGCCTTCAGCGACGGCTTGAACCGCTCGGTGCGCGCGACCGCGACCGATGCGGCGGGCAATGTGTCGACATTCAGCGACCCCGTCAGCTTCAACGTCGATGCGACCGCTCCTGTCATCCCGACCTCAAAGATGAGCCTGGCTGAGGGCGGCAATCAACCGTCGTTCAGCGGCACCGCGGAACCCGCCACGACCATCCTGCTGGTGCGCGTCAGCGACGCTACCGTCATCGGTGAGACGACGGTCAAGGCGGACGGCACCTGGAAGATCGACTCGGCGGCGCTGCCGAATGGCGTCTACAAGGTGCTCGTGTCGTCGCAGGACATCGCCACCAACGCCACCAGCGCCGCGGCCTACCTGGATTTCACCATCAACAGCGCACTCAACCAGGCCGGCAACAGCCTGGACAACCGCTTCACGCCGGGCGAAGGCAACAACGCGATCGACGGCGGGGCCGGCCTCGATACCGTCGTGTACAGCGGCGCGCGCGCCGGCTTCACGATCGACCGCGGCGTCTACGGCGTCACCGTGAGCGACGATACCGGCGTGCTCGGCACCGACAACCTGGTGAACGTCGAGCGCATCCAGTTCGGCAACACCATGGTGGCGCTCGATATCGACGGCGTCGCCGGCGAAGTCTACCGCCTGTACCGCGCCGCCTTCGACCGCGATCCGGACCAGGGCGGCCTGGCCTACTGGATCAAGGCGCTCGACACCGGCAACTACACGCTGACCCAGATCTCGAAGATGTTCCTGGCCGATAAGGAAGCGCAGGCGCTGTATTCGACCGACCCGTCGGACAGCTATTTCGTCAGCAAGCTGTACGCCCACGTGCTGCATCGTCCGGCCGAAGGCGCGGGCTTCGACTTCTGGGTCAATGGCCTGAAGTCGACCTCGCGTGCCGAGGTGCTGGCCTTCTTCTCGGAAAGCCCGGAGAACCAGGCGCAGGTGATCGGCCTGATCGAAAACGGTATCGAGTTCCCGCTCGGCGGCTGACGCGGCTACGCGCGCGAGGCTGTCATAATGGCGGCTTTGCGCGGAGTACGAGCATGAGCCAGGAAGACCGCTTCATCGATATCGAAATCAAGCTCGCGCACCAGGAAGACCTGGTCGAGACGCTCAACGAAACCATCTACCGCCAGGGGCGCCGCATCGACCAGCTCGAAGCGCTGGTCGCTTCGCTGGTGGACCATGTCCGCTCCCTGCAGTCCTCGCGCCAGGGACCGGTCAACGAGAAGCCGCCTCACTACTGACGGCACTGCCGGCGCCGGCCAGCATGGCGCCGAGCCGCTTGCCCAGGCACAGCAAGGTCAGGGTGGGCGGCAATCCCCATGGCTGCGGGATCACCGAGGCATCGCACACATACAGGCCGGCCGCGGCGCGCAGATCGCTGTCCACGCCCGCGCCCGTGCCCGTTCTTCCTCCGATCGGGACGCTGCCGCCCGGATGCGCGGCAAACCGGTGGGTGGCGAAGATGTGCTGCGCACCCGCCTCCTCCAGGATCCTGCGCGCCATCCCGATGCCCTGGTCGAAGCGTGCACTGTCGCCCGGGCTCAAGCGCTTGTCCACCCAGCGCGGGCCGACGGCCCCGCCAATGTCGTCACGGATCTTCACCATCACGCTCAGGGTGCGCCGATGCGCGCCCACCCGGTCGACGCGGCCCGCCTGCAGCGCAAAGGCCGCGTACATCGGCGTGGGGAGCGTGAGGTCGGCCAGCGCGATGCCCTCGTCATGGAAGCTGGCGCCGGCGGCCATCGGCACTTCGGCGCCGCCGTCCACATCCTCGACGCTGCCCAGCACCGCCACCACCGGGTCGCTGAAGAAGGGCGCGTGGCGTGGCGCCAGGCCGGAGGCATGCAGCAGGCGCGGGCTGCCGATGCCGCCACCGGCCAGCACCACGACCGGCGCGCGCACCGTGTGGAGCGCGCCGGCGCGCCTGAATTCCACGCCCACCGCGCGGCCGTCTTCCATCAGCACGCGCCGCACCCGGCTGCGATCGAGCAGCACGGCGCCGGCGGCGCAGGCCTGCTCGACGAAATCGCGCGCACTCCACTTGGCGCCGTAGGGACAGCCGTACACGCAGCGCCAGCAGCCGCTGCGGCAGGACTGCGGACGGATCATCTTGTCGAGCTTTTCCCATGGCAGGCCGGCGGCGCGCGCCGCCGCCATGATGCGCGCGGCCATCGGGCCGACCAGGCGGTCGGGCAGGGGCGCCAGCGGCAGTTCGGCGCGCAGCGCGGTGAGGTAAGGCGCCAGGTCGATGCCGTGGGCCGCGAACATGGCAAGCGGCGGCGCGGCGGCGGTGGCGAAGTTCAGCGCCGAGCTGCCGCCCAGGGTGGTTCCCGCCACCAGCAGCGACGCGTCGCGGTGCAGCCAGGCGCCGCGGCCGGGCAGCGCCATGGTCGCCATCTGGCCGAGCGTGCCCTTCAGGGGCGCGGCGCTGCCCTGCTCGAGGACGAGCACGCGGACGCCGCCGCGGGCCAGCTCGCGCGCCGTACTGGCGCCGCCGGGGCCGGTGCCGACGACGATGGCGTCATAGGGGCGTTCGATGAGGGAATCCATGGTGAAGCGGGATGCTAACACGCGAAATCGGACCCTTGCTGATACATGGGGATACAAGCGGGATACAAGGCTGATACATAGCTTTTTTGTTGTGACGCCATGCGTTCAGCCTGCTATGATCGTCGCGCAACGGCTGTCGAGCACGCCCGGCAGCTCCTTCCCAAGAGCCCGAAAGATCGCATGAACCGACCACACCTGTTCATCGTTGCCGCCAGCCTCGCGCTCGCGCACGCCTCCGCCGTCGTGGCCGCACCGGCCGCACCTGCCCTCGACGCCGCCAACCCGTTCGCCCAGCCCAGCAGCCTGCCGCTGAACTACCCGGCTTTCGACAAGATCAAGAACGAGCACTTCCTGCCCGCCTACGCCGCCGGCATGGCCGAGCACCTGCGCGAGATCGACGCGATCGCCGCCAGCCGCTCCGCGCCCACATTCGACAACACCATCGTCGCCATGGAGCGCGCCGGCCAGATGCTGGGGCGCGTGGCGGCGACTTTCGTCAACCTGCAGACGGCCAACACCAACGACGTGCTCGATGCGGTCGACCGCGAGATGTCGCCCAGACTGGCGGCGCACAACGACGCGATCTACCTGAACCCGGCCCTGTTCCAGCGCGTGAAGACCCTGCACGCCAAGCGCGCCACGCTGGGGCTGGACGCCGAGTCGAAGCACCTGCTCGAGCGCGTGTACAAGGAATTCGTGCGCGCGGGCGCCAACTTATCAAGCGCCAACAAGGACAAGCTCAAGAAATACAACGCCGAAATCGCCTCGCTGCAGTCGGACTTCTCGCAGCGCGTGCTGAAGGAAGCCAACGCCTCGGCGCTGATCGTCGACACCCGTGCGGAGCTGGCCGGTTTCTCGGACGCCGAGATCAACGCCGCGGCGGGTGAGGCCGAGAAACGTGGCCTCAAGGGCAAGTACGCGATCGCCATCGTCAACACCAGCAGCCAGCCGCCGCTGGCTACCCTCACCAATCGCACGACCCGCGAGCGCCTGATGGCGGCCAGCCTGAACCGCGGCAGCCGCGGCGGCGAATTCGACACCCGCCCGCTGGTGCTGCGCCTGGCCAGGCTGCGCGCCGAGCGCGCCGCGCTGCTGGGCTACCCGAACTACGCGGCCTATTCGCAGGAGCTGGAAACCGCCAAGAATCCAGCGGCGGTCAACAAGCTGCTGGCCGAACTGGCCAAGCCCGCGGTGAACAACGCGCGCAAGGAAGCGGCCGAGATCCAGAAGGTGATCGACCAGGAGAAGGGGAATTTCAAGGTCGCGAGCTACGACTGGCCGCTGTACCAGGACAAGGTGCGCGCCGCGAAATACAACTTCGACGAGAACCAGCTGCGTCCCTATTTCGAGCTGAACCGCGTGCTCGTGGATGGCGTGTTCTTCGCCGCCACCAAGGAATTCGGCATCACCTTCAAGGAGCGCAAGGACTTGCCGGTCTACGACCCCGACGTGCGCGTGTTCGACGTGTTCGACCACGACGGCAAGCAGCTGGCGATCTTCCTGTTCGATCCTTACGCCCGCGGCAACAAGCAGGGCGGCGCCTGGATGAACGAGTACGTGTCGCAATCCAGCCTGCTGGGCAGGAAGCCGGTGGTCGGCAATCACCAGAACATCCCCAAGCCGCCCAAGGGCGAGCCGACGCTGCTCACCTACGATGAAGTGCGCACGATGTTCCACGAGTTCGGCCACGCGCTGCACGGCATGTTCTCGAACGTGAAGTACCCGCACTTCTCGGGCACCAACGTGCCGCGCGACTTCGTCGAATATCCGTCGCAGGTCAACGAGATGTGGGCGATCTGGCCCGAAGTGCTGGCCAATTACGCGAAGCACCACCAGACCGGCGCGCCGATGCCGAAAGAGCTGCTCGACAAGGTGGTCGCCTCCAAGAAGTTCAACCAGGGCTACATGACCACCGAGTACCTGGCCGCTTCGCTGCTCGACCAGCGCTGGCACCAGCTCACCCCAGGCCAGATCCCGACGGACGTGCTGGCCTTCGAGGCCAAGGCACTGAAGGACGCCGGCGTGGACTTCGCGCCGGTGCCGCCGCGCTACCGCACGACCTACTTCTCGCACTCGATGAACGGCGGCTATTCGGCCGGCTATTACGCCTACCTGTGGAGCGAGAAGCTCGACGCCGACACGGTGCAATGGTTCACCCAGAGTGGCGGCCTGTCGCGCAAGAACGGCGACCATTTCCGCAAGACCCTGCTGTCGCGCGGCGGCAGCGCCGACGCGATGGACCTGTTCCGCGATTTCCGTGGCCGCGATCCGGTCATCGAGCCGCTGCTGGAACGCCGTGGCCTCACTGGCAACTAATCTTTTCCTGCGCAGCGACCTGACGCCACCGGGCCACGAGCCCGGCGGCGTCCGGCGGGCGCGTTTCAACGCAGTTCAATCAACACCGAGACACAATGAATCGTCCCCGTATGCTCCTGATCGCAGCCAGCGTTGCGATGGCCAACCTGGCCTATGCCGCCCCTGCCACCATGCTTGACGCGTCCAACCCCTTCGCCAAGCCGAGCACCCTGCAGTACGGCTACCCGGCCTTCGACAAGATCAGCAACGAGCACTTCGCCCCGGCCTTCGCCGCAGGCATGCGCGAGCAGGCGCTCGAGATCGAGGCCATCGCCAACAACAAGGCTGCGCCTACCTTTGAAAACACCATCGTCGCGATGGAACGTTCGGGCCGACTGCTGAACCGCGTGTCCGCGGTGTTCGGCACCCTGGTCGGTTCCTACACCAACGACACCCTGCAGGCCCTGGACAAGGACCTGGCGCCCAAACTCGCCGCCCACGGCGACGCAATCCGCCTGAACCCGAAGCTGTTCCAGCGCATCCAGACCCTGTACGCCAAGCGCGACAAGCTGGGCCTGGACGCCGAGTCGGCCTTCCTGGTCGAGCGCTACCACAAGGACTTCGTGCGCGCCGGTGCCAAGCTGTCCGACGCGGACAAGCAGAAGCTGCGCGACTACAACGGCAAGCTGGCCGCGCTGCAGACCCAGTTCAGCCAGAACGTGCTGAAGGAAGTGAATGCATCGGCCTTCGTGGTCGACACCCGCGACGAGCTGGCCGGCCTGCCGGAAAAAGTGATCGATGCCGCGGCGGCCGAGGCCAAGAAGCGCGGCCTGGACGGCAAGTTCGTGATCCCGGTGGTGAACACCACCCAGCAGGGTCCGCTGTCGCAGCTGAGCAATCGCGCTACCCGCGAGAAGCTGCTGGCGGTGTCGCTGGTGCGCGGTTCGCGCGGCGGTGAATTCGACAACCGCGAAGCCGTGCTGCAGCTGGCCAGGCTGCGCGCCGAGCGCGCCGAACTGCTGGGCTACAGCAGCCACGCCGCTTACTCGCTGGAAGACCAGACCGCCAAGGACACGACGGCCGTCAACAAGCTGCTGTCCGACCTGGCCGTGCCGGCCGTGCGCAACGCGAAGAAGGAAGCCGCCGAGATCCAGGAACTGATCGATGCCGAGAAGGGTGGTTTCAAGGTCGCGGCTTACGACTGGAACTACTACAGCGACAAGGTGCGCACCGCCAAGTACGCATTCGACGCCAACCAGCTCAAGCCGTATTTCGAACTCGACCGCGTGCTGAAGGACGGCGCCTTCTTCGCCGCCAACAAGCTGTGGGGCATCACCTTCAAGGAACGCAAGGACCTGCCGACCTACGACGCCGACGTGCGCGTGTACGACGTGTTCGAGGACAACGGCGCCCACCTGGCGATCTTCGTGCTCGACCCGTATGCGCGCCCGAACAAACGCGGCGGCGCCTGGATGGGCGCCCTGGTCAGCCAGAGCACCCTGCTGGGCAACAAGCCGGTCATCACCAACAACCTGAACCTGGCCAAGCCGGCCCCGGGCGAGCCGACCCTGCTCACCTGGGACGAGGTGCGCACCACCTTCCACGAATTCGGCCACGGCACCCACGGCTGGTTCTCGAAAGTGAAGTACCCGCGCTTCTCGGGCACCAGCGTGCCGCGCGACTACGTCGAGCTGCCGTCGCAGGTGTACGAGATGTGGATGGCCTGGCCGGAGGTGCTCTCCAACTACGCCAGGCACTACCAGACCGGCGCGCCGATGCCGAAGGAACTGCTGGACAAGCTGCGCGCCTCGCAGCAGTTCAACGAAGGCTACCGCACCACCGAGTACCTGGCCGCCGCGGTGCTCGACCAGCGCTGGCACCAGCTCGGCTCGAAGGCGATTCCGGCTGATGTGAAGACTTTTGAGGAGCAGGCGCTGAAGGAGGCCGGCCTCGACTTCGCACCAGTCCCGCCGCGCTACAGCTCGACCTACTTCTCGCATGCCTTCTCGGGTGGCTACTCGGCCGGCTACTACAGCTACCTGTGGGCCGAGCGCCTGGATGCCGACGCCGGCGAATGGTTCAAGGAAAACGGCGGCTTGAACCGCAAGAACGGCGACCGCTTCCGCAACATGGTGCTGTCCAAGGGCGGCACGATGGATGCGGTGCAGATGTACCGTGGCTTCCGCGGCCGTGACCCGGTCATCGAGCCGCTGCTCGAGCGCCGCGGCCTGAATTAATATCGATGAGGCCGGCGCTTGCGCCGGCTGTTTGCTGTTCTATTACAACCACAACGAGGACAACATGATCCGTCCACACATCCTGCTGGTCGCCGCCGCAAGCGTCGCTTCCACCCTGGCCGCAGTTGCTGCCCCCCTTGCCCCCGCTTCGATGCTCGAAGCCTCGAACCCGTTCGCCAAGCCGAGCACCCTGCCGTTCCAGTACCCGGCCTGGGACCAGATCAAGAACGAGCACTTCGCCCCGGCCTTTGCCGAAGCGATGCGCCAGGAAACGCTCGAGATGGAGGCGATCGCCAATAACAAGGCGGCGCCGACGCTCGAGAACACCATCGTCGCGATGGAGCGTTCGGGCCAGCTCATGAACCGCGTCAGCACCGCCTTCGGCACCCTCTCCGGCTCCTACACCAACGACACCCTGATCGCCCTGGCCAAGGAGCTGGCGCCGAAACTGTCGGCCCATAACGATGCGATCCGCCTGAACCCGAAACTGTACGCGCGCATCAAGTCGCTGTACGACCGCCGCGACAAGCTGGGCCTGGACGCCGAGTCCAAGTACCTGATCGAACGCTACCACACCGACTTCGTGCGCGCCGGCGCCAAGCTGTCCGACGCCGACAAGCAGAAGCTGAAAGGCATGAACGGCCAGCTGGCCGCGCTGTCCACCCAGTTCGCCCAGAACGTGCTGAAGGAAGCGAATGCCTCGGCCCTGGTGGTCGACACCCGCCTTGAGCTGGCCGGCATGTCGGACAAGCAGATCGACGCCGCCGCCGCGGAAGCCAAGAAACGCGGCCTGGACGGCAAGTTCGCCATTCCCGTGGTGAACACCACCCAGCAGGCCGGCCTGTCGGTGCTGACCAACCGCGCCACCCGCGAAAAGCTGCTGGCGGCCTCGCTGGCGCGCGGCTCGCGCGGCGGCGAATTCGACAACCGCGACGTGGTGCTGAAGATCGCCAAGCTGCGCGCCGAGCGCGCCGCGCTGCTGGGCTACCCGAACCACGCGGCTTATAACCTGGAAGACCAGACCGCCAAGAACACCGCCGCCGTCAACGGGCTGCTGGCCGAATTCGCCAAGCCGGCCGTGAACAACGCGCGCAAGGAAGCGGCCGAGATCCAGAAAGTGATCGACCAGGAGAAGGGTGGCTTCCAGGCCGCCGCACACGACTGGGCCTTCTACAGCGACAAGGTGCGCGCCGCCAAGTACGCCTTCGATGCGAACCAGCTCAAGCCGTATTTCGAACTGAACCGCGTGCTGGTGGACGGTGTGTTCTTCGCCGCCACCAAGGAATTCGGCATCACCTTCAAGGAACGCAAGGACCTGCCGACCTATGACCCGGACGTGCGCGTGTTCGACGTGTTCGACCACGACGGCAAGCAGCTGGCGATCTTCACCCTCGACCCGTATGCGCGCGCCACCAAGCGCGGCGGCGCCTGGGCCAATGCCTGGGTCCCGCAATCGAAGCTGATGGGCACCAAGCCGGTCATCGCCAACAACCTGAACATCGCCAAGCCGGCCGCCGGCGAACCGACCCTGCTGACCTACGACGAAGTGCGCACCACCTTCCACGAGTTCGGCCACGCCCTGCACGGCATGTTCTCGGACGTGAAGTACCCACGCTTCTCGGGCTCGCGCGTGCCGCGCGACTACGTCGAGTTCCCGTCGCAGGTGAACGAGATGTGGATGACCTGGCCGGAAGTGCTGGCCAACTATGCGAAGCACTACCAGACCGGCGCGCCGATGCCGAAAGAGCTGCTGGACAAGGTGCAGGCGTCGCAGCAGTTCAACGAAGGCTTCCGCACCACCGAGTACCTGGCCGCGGCGCTGCTGGACCAGGCCTGGCACCAGCTGTCGCCGACCCAGATCCCGACGGACGTGCTGGCCTTCGAGGCTGACGCGCTGAAGAAGGCCGGTGTCGACTTCGCCCTGGTGCCGCCACGCTACCGCACCACCTACTTCTCGCACACCTTCTCGGGCGGCTACTCGGCCGGCTACTACGGCTACCTGTGGGCCGAGAAGCTGGACGCGGACACCGTCAACTGGTTCAAGGAAAACGGCGGCCTGACCCGCAAGAACGGCGACCACTTCCGCAAGACCCTGCTGTCGCGCGGCGGCACCATCGACGCGATGCAGATGTACCGCAACTTCAGCGGGCGCAATGCGCAAGTGCGTCCGTTGCTGGAGCGTCGCGGCTTGACCGGCGAATAAGCTGTTGGGAGCGTAAAATCAGGGGAAACAATGCCAGTGCATTGTTTCCCTTTTTTTATGTCACAGCAACCCAGGCCACATCACCAGCGATGAGTGTTCAGTCCCTCCACGGTATTACTTTAGAATCCCTGTTAACCCGCCTCGTCGAGCACTACGGCTGGGAGGGGCTCGGCCGCCGGATCGATATCAATTGTTTCCAGAAAGACCCGAGCATCAAGTCGAGCCTGAAGTTTTTGCGTCGCACCCCATGGGCGCGCGAGCAGGTCGAGGCGCTGTACCTCGAGACCCGCTTCACCAACTAGCGAGAGCGACATGCTGAACGAGAACGAGAATCCAGAGTTGAACGAACGCGATGCGAACCTGAAGACGCACCTGAAGGCCTTGCACCGCCAGTTGCAGGAAACCGACAACGTCGACCCGGAGCTGGAAACCCTGCTGCGCCAGCTCGACGGCGACATCGACCGCGCCCTGGCGCGCCAGGCCGAGAGCGAACTCGACCTGAACACCTACGGCCTGTCTTCGCGCACCCAGGAACTGGCGGCCCGCTTCAATGTCCGCCACCCGACCGTCTCGGCCGGCTTGCGCCAGCTCGGCAATATGCTTTCTAACATGGGCATCTGAGCCACAACTGAGCAGCAAGTCATTGATAAGTAAGCCATTTTTGGGCGCTGAATAAGACCCGAAAATGGTTTTCCGGTACAATACCGGCCAATGAACTCCCCAGTAAACCTTTTCGCGAGCGTTCCCAAGCGCTCCAGCCGCGCTGCGACCGCGCCCTTCCTCCCGATGACCCGCGCCGAAATGGACAAGCTGGGGTGGGATTCGTGCGACATCATCCTGGTCACCGGCGACGCCTACATCGACCACCCGAGCTTCGGGATGGCGCTGGTCGGCCGCCTGCTGGAAGCCCAGGGCTACCGCGTCGGCATCATCAGCCAGCCGGACTGGACCTCGGTCGAGCCCTTCCGCGCGCTCGGCAAGCCGAACCTCTACTGGGGCATTACCGCCGGCAACATGGACTCGATGGTCAACCGTTATACGGCCGACCGCAAGATCCGTTCCGACGATGCCTACACGCCGAACGCCGAGCCGAACAAGCGTCCGGACCGCGCCGTCACGGTGTACTGCCAGCGCGCCCGCGAAGCCTTCCCGGGCGTGCCGGTGATCGCCGGCAGCATCGAAGCCTCGCTGCGCCGCATCGCCCACTACGATTACTGGTCGGACAAGGTGCGCCGCTCGGTGCTGTTCGAATCGAAGGCCGACCTGCTCATCTTCGGTAACGCCGAACGCGCGCTGGTCGACGTCACCCGCCGCCTCGCGGCCGGCGAGAGCATCAAGAGCATCCGCGACCTGCGCGGCACCGCCTTCCTGGTGCCTCACGGCTGGCTGCCGGACGACGAGTGGAGCGTGCACAACTCGACCCGGGTCGACGTGCCGGGCCGCGTCGACGCGCATCCGAACCCCTACGCGATGGCGCAGGAAGACACCAAAGCCTGCGCCACCGAGAACGCCAGGCCCGAACCCGAGGTCAAGCCGATCGTCATCATGACGCGCGAAGAGCGCCAGGCCGCCGCCCGTGAAAAGGCGAGAAAGACCGTGGTGCGCCTGCCGAGTTTCGAGACCGTCAGCGCAGACCCGGTGATGTATGCGCACGCCTCGCGCGTGTTCCACCTCGAGTCGAACCCCGGCAATGCGCGCGCGCTGGTGCAGCAGCACGGCGACCGCGACGTGTGGCTGAACGCGCCGCCGCTGCCGCTGGCCATGGACGAGATGGACAACGTCTACGACCTGGCCTATGCCCGCGCCCCGCACCCGAGCTATGGCAAGGCCCACATCCCGGCCTGGGAAATGATCCGTTATTCGGTCAACATCATGCGCGGCTGCTTCGGCGGCTGCACCTTCTGCTCGATCACCGAGCACGAAGGCCGCATCATCCAGAGCCGTTCGGAACCGTCGATCCTGCGCGAGATCGAGCTGATTCGCGACACCACCAAGAACTTCGCCGGCACCATCACCGACCTGGGCGGCCCGACCGCCAACATGTACCGGCTGGCCTGCAAGGACAAGAAGATCGAGGAATCCTGCCGCCGCCTGTCCTGCGTCTACCCGACCATCTGCAGCAACCTGGGCACCGACCACAGCAAACTGATTTCGCTGTATCGCAAGGCGCGCGCCATCCCCGGCATCAAGAAGATCCTGATCGGTTCCGGCCTGCGCTACGATCTCGCCGTGCGCTCGCCCGAGTACGTCAAGGAACTGGTCACCCACCACGTGGGCGGCCTGCTGAAAATCGCGCCGGAGCACACCGAGCAGGGCACGCTCTCGAAGATGATGAAGCCAGGCATCGGCGCCTACGACGAGTTCAAGCGCCTGTTCGACAAGTACTCGCTCGAGGCCGGCAAGAAGCAGTACCTGATCCCTTACTTCATCGCGGCGCACCCGGGTTCGACCGACGAGGACATGCTGAACCTGGCGCTGTGGCTGAAGAAGAACAACTTCAAGCTCGACCAGGTGCAGACCTTCACGCCGACCCCGATGGCGATGGCGACCACCATGTACCACTCGGGCAAGAACCCGCTGGCGAAGGTGACCGAGGATTCCGAAGTCGTCGAGACCGCGAAGAGCGGCAAGACCCGCAAGCTGCACAAGGCCTTCCTGCGCTACTACGACCCGGAGAACTGGCCGGTCATCCGCGAAGGCCTGCGCCGCATGGGCCGCGGCGACCTGATCGGCAACGGCGAGCGCCACCTGATTCCGGCGACCGACGAGGGCGCCTCGATGGTGCGCGAAGACCGGCGTGTGCCGGGCGGCGTGCCGAAGGGGCGTACGGTCGAGGTGGCGCCGAAGCGTGCCGGGCGGGGCAAACCGGCGAGCACGCCATTCGTTGCGCCGCCGTCGAAGGTCAAGCCGTCGATCCTGTCGACCATCAAATCGAAGTCTAAACGGTAGGGTGGGCGGGTCTTCCCGCTCACGCGTTCAACCAGTGCATGAGCCGCTTGAACGCGTGGGCAAGGGACTTGCCCACCCTACGCACCCCAAGCGTCACAAGCCCGCGTTCGGCGTCGGCGCCCCGCGCCGCTCACGCGCGATATCCAGGTCGACACTGGCCTGGCGCGTGCGCAGCGCCCGCGCATAGCGGTGCCGCGCCCGCAAGCGCGGGTTGGTCACCAACCGCCCCAGGGTCTCGCCGACCACCATCACCACGCCCAGCAGCGGCAGCACCAGCATCAGCCCCACCACCCCGGCCAGCGCGCCGCCGATGAAAATCATCAGCACCGTCACCAGGGGATGCACGCGGATGCTGCGCCCCAGGGTGAGCGGCATGAACACGAAATCGTCCAGCAGGCGCACCAGTACGAACACGCCGATCGCGCCGTAGGCAATGAACGGGTTGCTGGGCGCGTCAGTCGAGGCGACGATCACCACCAGCACGCAGCCGACCACCGAGCCGACAAACGGCACCCAGGCCAGCACCGCCGACATCAGCCCGAGCAGCAGCGGCGAGGACACGCCGATGGTCCACAGTCCCAGCGCCAGCACCACCGTATCGAGCACGGTCAGCTTGATCAGGCCTTCGAAGTAGCGGCGCGCGGTCTGGTCGACTTCGTGCAGCAGGTAGAGCGCGCGCTCGAAGTAGGCGTTGGGCACCGCGCGCGCCAGGAAGCGCTTGAAGCGCAGGCCGTCGCGCAGGAAGAAGAAGGTGAGGAAGGGCGCCAGCAGCAGCGACGGCACCCAGGTCGCCAGCGCCACCAGGATCTCGCCCAGGTGCTTCTCGGCGAAGTTGTCGGTATGGGCGCGGAAGATCGCGTTCGCGGTCGAGGTCAGGTGCATCTCGGCCAGCAGCGGGAACTTCTTCTCGAGCAGGGTCATGGTGTTGTGCACGAAGGCGATCCCGCCGTCGAGGTAGAGGCCGAGCGTCTTTTCCCACGACTCTTCTTCGGGCCCGCGGCTCCACGACAAGGCGGCGGTCAGGGCCAGCGAAAGAAAGGCGAAGAACAGCAGGCACACCAGCATCGCGGCGGCATTGCGCCCATGGCCGGCGCGCACCAGGCGCTGCATCGGCCCCACCAGGATGTAGTGCAGCACGCCGCCGAAGATGAAGGGCAGGGCCAGCCACAACACCTGCTGGACGACCAGCAGCAGCACGCAGGTGGCGGCGATGATCCCGGTCCAGACGACCGGCCCGGCACGCTCGCTGCGGTTCATAGCGCTTCCAGCTGGGGACGTCCGGTGCCCATCCATTCGCGCAGGCGCAGGCCGATATGGCGCGCCAGCGCCAGCGAAATCTTGTAGCCGATCACGGCGTCGGTTTCCAGCAGCCCCAGGAAGTCGGCGCGGAAGAACACCGCCATCTCGCAGGGCTCGACCGCGCGCGCCTGGGCATTGCGCGGCGAGTTGTCGAGCAGGGCCAGGTCGCCGAAGAAGCTGCCCGGCTCGAGCTCTGCCACCACCTGGTTGGTCCCCTGGTGGAGTTTGTTGATGACGACCCGGCCGCTCATGATCAGGTACAGCGCCTGGCCTTCCTCGCCTTCGTCGAACACGATTTCATCGGTGAGGTAGCGGCGCTCGTGCAGCAGGCCGTCGACGATTTTCAGCTCCAGCGGCGTCAGCGTCGAAAAGAGCGAAGTGTTCTTCAGCCGGTGCAGGCGCGGCGACATCTTGGGCGGCTTGAGAAAACCGAAAATCACGATTGCTCCAGAACGGTGCGTTGGGTTGTTGTCGGATGATTATCCGCTATCAGGTGCTGCTGTGCATCAAAAAGCTGCGAACCAGAACTGTCCCGCCAGAAAGTGTTGCACATCACGCATCCCGGGCTTTTCCCGCTGAGTTCGCTGTTCAATTGTGCCGCCCAAGGTCGAAAAAGCGTGTAATATAATTCCCATAGGAAACATCTGTTAACAACATAATATCTTTATGGTGATGTCAAGCGGCTCACCCTGGGAATAGCGGTGATCGACATTCATTCTTTCCTGCTGGCGCTTGGCGTCGGCAATATTGCGTTCGCCGTGCTGATGGCGGGCTATACGCACGGCGCCGCACCGAGCCCGGGACTGCGGCTGTGGATGTGGGCGCGCTTCGGTATCGGCGTGTGCCAGCTGCTGGGCTGGAGCCGGCCCTTTCTCGACGTCCCGGCGCTCAACGGTGTCGAGGGCGCCGGCTGGGTGCTCGCGGTATCGCTTGAAGTGGCTGCCTACTGCATCTTCTTCGGCTTCGAACGCTGGCGCCGCGTCCTGCTGCCGGTGGCGGCCCTGGCGCTGGCGATCGTGCTGGCGGCCGGCAGTGCCGGCGCGCCTGTGCCCTACCTGACCGCGCTGGTGGCCGGCTTCGTCGCCCTGTTCGCGGCGGCGATGGCCTGGATCCTGCTGCGTCCGCGGCGCCGCGCGTCGCTGCTGCAGCGGATCATCGGCGTGAACGACGCGGTGTTCGCGGTATCGGTGGCCCTATGGGCGGCCTGTTGCCTGAGCAGCGAGGTCGGGCCGGGACAGCGCGGCGCCCAGGAATCCGCCTACCTGGCCGGTTACCTCCTGATGATCGTCAACGGCTTCGGCTTCCTGCTGCTGTGCAAGGAGAAGGACGATGCCGAGATGGCGCGCCTGGCCTCCACCGATAGCCTGACCGGCCTGCCGAACCGCCACGCCTTCCTCGAGCGCGCCGAGAACGCGCGCCAGGCCGCGCTGCGCCAGCGCCAGCCGCTGGCGCTGGCGATGATGGACCTCGATCATTTCAAGCAGATCAACGACCGCTTCGGCCATGCCACCGGGGACGAGGCGCTGGTCGTGTTTGTCCGCACGGCGCGCGCGAGCCTGCGTGCGCATGAGATCATCGGGCGGCTGGGCGGCGAGGAGTTTGCGATGGTGCTGCCTGGGACCGACCTGGGCGGCGCGTTGGCTGCCGCGGAACGGCTGCGGCAGGCGGTGCGCGAGGCGGCGGTGATTACCAGCGGGACGGCGTATACGATGACGGTGAGTATCGGGGTGGTGGTGCTGGATCCGAATGAGACGCTGGGGATGGGGTTGGCGCGGGCGGATCATGCGCTGTATGCGGCGAAGAGTGGGGGGAGGGATCGGGTTGAGGTGGGGGTGCCGCAGCAGAGGCGGGCGTGATGGCTTCAGCGGTGGGTTTCGTAGGGTGGGCGGGTCTCCCGCCCGCGCGTTCAAACAGTGCTAGAACACCCGATCAAATCGCAAAAACTAGAGTGCAAATAAAAATGGTCCGCTTCGGCGGACCATCTTTATTTGAGGTGTTCAAAGCGGACGGGGCTCGCCTACGTCCCGCAGGCCGCGGATCGCCTTGCAAGGCGATCCCTTCGAGCCCATGGCCCGCATTCGTCCGCAGGGACGAATGCTCTGACCGCTGAACGAAAAAAGGGTCCGACGAATCGGACCCTTCCTCTTATATTGGCGGAGCGGACGGGGCTCGAACCCGCGACCCCCGGCGTGACAGGCCGGTATTCTAACCAACTGAACTACCGCTCCGTTTACTCTGATCATTACTCCGATCGACCATCTGGAAGGCTTGGTGGGCGCTGAGAGGCTCGAACTCCCGACCTAATCCTTGTAAGGGATCCGCTCTACCAACTGAGCTAAGCGCCCGTCTCTATCCAGAGGTTTCTATCTGACGCTTGTCATTGCGTCCGAAGAGGCCCGAATTATAGAGGGTGGTATTCGAGGTGTGCAAGGGGTTTCGAAAAAATATTCAAGGTCGTCATCGGACCGATGTGTTGTAAATACCGCCATGCCGGAGTGTCCTGCTTGCAATGTCACGTATTCATCACTGACAATACGCGCTTTACAAGCCAGCAAGTTTAAGACATCGACAAGGTGCACTGCCGGCAGGCGGAACATACCGCCCGCGCCGCGCCATCCACGGGATCGCGCGGCGATGCATGAGAGAGAACGGGGACATCGGTTCTTTTATCAATCACCAGGAAAAATTCCATGATGAAGATGTCCAAGATGCACAAGCGCGTGCTCGGCGCGCTGGCGCTTGCCGCCGCCATGCCCGTGCAGGCCCAGACCACCTCCGCCAACGACGCGCCGGAACTGCAGACCGTCACCGTGACCGCGCAGCGCCGCACTGAAAACATCCGCGAAGTACCGGTGTCCGTCACCGCGCTCAAGGGCGAAAAGCTCGACGTGCTGATCTCGGGCGGCGAAGACATCCGCCTGCTGGCCGGCAAGGTACCGAGCCTGAACGTCGAATCCTCGAATGGCCGTACCTTCCCGCGTTTCTACATCCGCGGTTACGGCAATACCGATTTCAACACCTTCGCTTCGCAGCCGGTGTCGCTGGTCTACGACGACGTGGTGCAGGAAAACCCGATCCTGAAAGGCTTCCCGATCTTCGACCTGGCCAGTGTCGAAGTGCTGCGCGGCCCACAGGGCACGCTGTTCGGCCGCAATACGCCGGCCGGCGTGGTCAAGTTCGAATCCGAGAAGCCTAAGCTGGGCAAGGTCGAGGGCTACTACAACGCATCGGCTGCCACCCACTACACGATGAACGTCGACGGCGCCGTCAACATTCCGCTGTCGGATAAATGGGCGATGCGCGTGTCGGCCACCGGCCAGCACCGCGATGACTACATCGACAACTTCGCCGACGTGGCGATGAGCCAGAAGCGTGGCGAGCTGGACGGCTACAGCGAGCACGCCGAGCGCGTCCAGGTGCTCTACAGCCCAGGCCAGGGCTTCAGCGCCCTGGCCAACGTGCACCAGCGTCGCACCAACGGCAGCGCCCGCCTGTTCCGCGCCAACCTGATCCAGAAGGGCAGCAACAAGATCGTGCCGGGCTACGACCTGGACAAGATCGTCACCAATGCCGACAATTTCCAGCACCTGAACACCAATGGCGCCAGCCTGCGCATGAGCTGGGACCTGGGCAGCGTGCGCCTGTTCTCGATCACCGGCTACGAACACGTCGCCGACTACTTCAGCCGCGGCGACATCGATGGCGGTACCCCGACCGGACCGGGCTTCATCCCGTTCCAGGTGCAGACCGGCGGCTACATCAGCGACCTCGACCAGTACACCCAGGAATTCCGCGTCGAATCGCAGAACGCCGGCCCGCTGAACTGGCAGGCGGGCCTGTACTTCTTCGATGAAGACGCCACCGGCGGCAGCGACAACTTCAACGACGCGGGCGCGCGCACTTCGCGCCTGGTCAGCAACCAGAAGAACGAAGCCTGGGCCGCGTTCGGCTCGGTGAACTACAGCATCAATCCGGACTGGACCGTCCGTGGCGGCTTGCGCTACACCAAGGACGAGAAGGAATTCCGCACCGTGGTGAACGAGAACGTGGTGCAGACCGGCCCGCGCTCGGTGGAGGCCAGCCAGGACAAGTTCAACTGGGACCTGTCGGCGACCTACAAGCTGAGCCCGACCGTGAACGTGTACGGCCGCGTCGCCACCGGCTTCCGCGCCCCGAGTATCGCAGCCGCCTCGGCCGCGGTGCCGATCACCGTCGCCAATTCGGAAACCATCACCTCCTACGAACTGGGCGTAAAGGCCGATTTGTTCGAGCGCCGTGCACGCACCTCGTTCTCGGTGTACGACTACACCGTCAAGGACCAGCAGCTGACCGTGGTGGGAGGCAACTCGAATGTCAACCGCCTGATCAACGCCGACCGCACCAAGGGCAAGGGCGCCGAATTCGACTTCGAAGCGGCGCTCAGCTCGGCCCTGCGCGTGAGCGCCGGCGCCAGCTACAACTACACCCAGATCCGCGACGCCAGCCTGTCCGTCAACAAGTGTGCGCAATGCACCGTGACGGACCCGCTCAACGCCGCCGGCCGCGTTGTCATCGACGGCAATTCGCTGCCGCAGGCGCCGCGCTGGACCGTCAATGCCACTGCCCGCTACGGCGTGCCGCTCGCGGACGGCGAGCTGTACTTCTTCACCGACTGGTCCTACCGCAGCAAGATCAACTTCTTCCTGTACGAGGCGACCGAGTTCGTCGGTGCACCGCTGACGGAAGGCGGCGTGCGCCTGGGTTACATCTTCGGTGGCGGGAAGTATGAGGTGGCCGCTTTCGGCCGCAACGTGCTCGACCAGCGCCGCATCACCGGCGCCATCGACTTCAACAACCTGACCGGTTTCGCCAACGAGCCGCGTCAGTGGGGCGTGCAATTCAAGGGTAATTTCTGATCCTGAACAACCCGAATTGATCAGGCAAGGCCGCGCAATGCGCGGCCTTTTTCTTTGTCGTGAGACTCAACAATACAGGGTTCTTTATATTATTTAAATATAAAGAGCTTTGAGATATGTTAACACAATTGTGGCATACGTTATTTGCCTTTTTTAACGTTTTGCCGAAGAAAACATGTTTCTGCAGCATCGGTTCCATCCGGTGTTGTTAATACGCCGAAATTGTCTCCAATTGTCACGCAAAAACTCTTCCTTTCGTATTACGCTGTTTTCGCCACGTTCAGATGGCACCGGCAATGACCGGAAATCAATGACACAGGCGAGGGTCATTTCGCTTGACGGAAAACACACAATAAGGAAGAAACATGAAGCAATCGCATTCGATTCATCCTGCAATGTTGAAGATGTGCGCTGCAATCTCGCTCGCGCTTGTGGCGGCAGCGGCCGGTGCGGCCGAGCAGAAATTCGTGATGGAGACTGACCGTATCATTGTGAAGTACAAGGACGCTGTGCCGGACAGCAAGGGCGCTGCCAAGGCTGCCAAGGCTGCCTTGAAGGCGGATCGCAAGGCCAAGCTGGACCGGGCAGGCCAGGAATTCGGCATGACCGTCGCCGAGAGCCATGCTATCTCGACCGGCGCTCGCGTGTTCAAGCTCAATGGACGCAAGCACGTGCAGGAAGTCGAAAAGCTGGCTGCCGAAATGATGGCGCGCGACCCGGAAATCGAATACGCCGAGCCTGACCGCATCATGACCCACATGGCGACGGCGAACGACCCTTACTACGCCCAGCAGTGGCATTACACCGACGCGACCGGCGGCCTGCGCCTGCCGACCGCCTGGGACAAGTCGACCGGCACCGGCGTGGTCGTGGCCGTAATCGATACCGGCTACCGCCCGCACGCCGACATGAGCGGCCAGAACCTGGCCGGCTATGACTTCATCAGCACCGCCACCATCGGCAACGACGGCAACGGCCGCGACAGCGACGCCAGCGATCCGGGCGACTGGGTGGCTGCAGGCGAATGCGGCGCCGGTTCGCCGGCCTCGGGCTCGAGCTGGCACGGTACCCACGTGGCCGGCACCATCGCCGCCAAGACCAACAACAGCCTGGGCGTGGCCGGCGTGGCGTACAACGCCAAGATCGTGCCGGTGCGCGTGCTCGGCAAGTGCGGCGGCTACACCTCGGACATCGCCGACGCGATCACCTGGTCCTCGGGCGGTACCGTGAGCGGCGTCCCGGCCAATGCCAACCCTGCCAAGGTGTTGAACATGTCGCTGGGCGGCGGCGGCGCCTGCGGCACGACCACCCAGAGCGCCATCAACGGCGCCCGTTCGCGCGGCGCGGTCGTGGTGGTGGCGGCTGGTAACGACAACATGAACGTCAGCAACGCCAATCCGGCGAACTGCTCGGGCGTGGTCGCGGTGGCGGCAACCGGCAAGACCGGCGGCCGTGCTTCGTACTCGAACTACGGCACCCTGGTCGACGTGGCCGCGCCTGGCGGCGACGGCAGCTACAGCGTGATCTCGACCCTGAACTCGGGCACCTCCTCGCCGGGTTCGGACAACTATGCCGGCTACCAGGGCACCTCGATGGCGACCCCGCACGTGGCCGGCGTGGCTGCGCTGATGCTCGCGGCCAAGTCGACCCTGACGCCGGACCAGATCGAAAGCACGCTGAAGTCGACCGCGCGCGCCTTCCCGGCGACCTGCTCGGGTTGCGGCACAGGTATCGTGGACGCGACCGCGGCGGTCAATGCGGCGATCGGCGGCGTCACCCCGCCTCCAGGCCCGACCATCGCCGAAAGCGAGTCGAACAACACCACCGGCACCGCCGACCTGGTGTCGACCACCGGTACGACCGTGACCGGCAACATGGGCAGCTCGAGCGACACCGACTACTTCCGTGTCGACCTACCTGCCGGCAAGACCTTGAGCTCGACCCTGACGCCGAACGGCACCTCGGACTACGACCTGTTCGTGTACAACAGCGCGGGCACGCTCCTGGGCAAGAGCGAGAACGGCACCGGCGCGGTCGACAGCTACAGCACGACCAACACCGGCACCGGCACGCTGGCCCGCTATGTGCGCGTCGTGTACTACAGCGGCGGCACCGGTTCGACCAGCGGCACTTACAGCCTGAAGCTCAGCTGGTAAGCTCAGGACGAAGCGGCGCGCTCCCCTGCGCCGCCTTCATCCGGGAACGCGCGGCATGCCGCGCGTTTCTTTTTTTGACGTCCTGCAAGAAAAAACGGATACTGTATGCAATTACAGTAGTCGGCTCCGCCGTCCACGTGAACTCTCCGCTCCGTAAAATCATCCACTGCGACTGCGACTGTTTCTATGCATCGGTCGAGATGCGCGACGACCCCTCGCTGCGCGGGCGTCCGCTCGCGGTCGGCGGCCGTCCCGACCAGCGCGGCGTGGTCGCCACCTGCAACTACGAGGCGCGCCGTTTCGGCATCCGCTCGGCCATGGCCACCGCCCAGGCCATGAAGCTGTGCCCGGGCTTGCTGGTGATTCCGCCGGCGATGGAAAAGTACCGCATCGCATCGACCCAGATCATGGACATCTACCGCGACTACACCGCGCTGGTCGAGCCGCTCTCGCTCGACGAAGCCTACCTCGACGTCAGCGATTCACCGCACTGCAAGGGCAGCGCCACCCTGATCGCGCAGGAGATCCGCCAGCGCATTTTCGACACCGTCGGCATCACCGCCTCGGCCGGGGTGGCGCCGAACAAGTTCGTGGCCAAGATCGCCAGCGACTGGAACAAGCCGGACGGGCTGTTCCTGGTACGCCCGGACGAGGTCGATGCCTTCGTTGCCGCGCTGCCGGTCAAGAAGCTGTATGGCGTGGGCAAGGTGACGGCCGAGAAGATGAGCCGGCTCGGCCTGCAGACCTGCGGCGACATGCGGAGCTGGAGCATCGAACGGCTGACCGAGCACTTCGGCAGCTTCGGCTACCGCCTGCACAAGCTCTGCCGTGGCATCGACGAGCGCGAAGTGAATACCTCGCGCGAGCGCAAGTCGATCAGCACCGAAGAAACCTACACGCCCGATGTGCCGAACCTGGACGCCTGCCTGAAGCTGCTGCCGGACCTGGTCGAGCACCTGCTGGGCCGCATCAAGCGCAACGGCGCTGAGAAATTCATCAACAAGCTGTTCGTAAAAATCAAGTTTTCGGACTTCCAGCAGACCACGGTCGAGTGTGTTGGCTATGCACCACATATCCCGACCTATGCACGGCTGATGGAAACCGGCTGGGCCCGTCATAGCCGACCGGTGCGCCTGCTGGGCGTGGGCGTGCGCCTGGGCGACACCGAGACGGTCGAGCAACTGCGCCTGTTCGATGACGCCATGCCGCCTGCAATCGTCGAGGCTGTTAGCGACCCGGCAACAGATTAATTTTTTGCGTCCTTCGGCTGCTGAAATTTCCTTCCGGCAGCGTAGAATGTCGTTCCCCAGAATTTTGGAAACAACCGGATAACAGCGTATGTGGTTCAAGAATCTCCAGATTTATCGCCTGCCCGCTCCCTGGGCATTCAACCCGGAACAGATGGAAGAAGCACTGCAGTCGCAGGCCTTCTCGCCCGCGAGCAGCAATGAGCTGCTGCGCCAGGGCTGGGATTCGCCACGTGGCAATGGCAAGCTGGTTCACGTCGTCAACAAGCAGATGCTGATGATGCTGGGCACCGAAAAGAAGCTGCTGCCGAGCTCGGTGATCAACCAGGTCGCCAAGGCCAAGGCCGCCGAGATGGAAGAGCAGCAGGGCTTCCCGCCAGGTAAAAAGGCAATGAAGGAACTGAAGGAGCGCGTGGCCGACGAACTGCTGCCGCGCGCCTTCTCGATCCGCAGCAACGTCTGGGTCTGGATCGATCCGGTCAACGGCTGGCTGGTGGTCGACGCCGCCAGCCCGTCGAAGGCGGACGACGTGATCAAGCTGCTGCTCAAGGCGGTCGACCGCATGCCGCTCGAATCGCTGCGCGTGCAGCGTTCGCCGGTGGCCGTGATGACCGGCTGGCTGGAGGCGGACGAAGCGCCCTACGGCTTCACGATCGACCAGGATACCGAACTGCGCGCCACCGGCGAGAGCCGCGCCGCCGTGCGCTACGTGAAGCACACCCTGGAACCGGACGACATCCGCCGCCACATCGCCGCCGGCAAGCAGTGCACCCGCCTGGCCATGACCTGGAACGACCGAATCAGCTTCGTGCTGACCGAGTCGCTGGCGATCAAGGGCGTCAAGCCGCTGGACGTGATCAAGGAAGGCGAAGCGGTCACCTACAGCGACGATGAGCGTTTCGATAACGACATCGTCCTGATGACAGGTGAGATGGCCAAGCTGATGGCCGACATCGTGGAAGCGCTGGGCGGGGAAGCCAAGGCGTAATCGGTAGTCAGCGCGTGCGCGGTCGTGCACGCGTCAACTGTCACCGCGTGGGCGGGTTTCCCGCCCACGCGTTCAAACCGTGCGTGCACCGCCGCGCAAACTCACTGCGCCCCCACCATCTCCTCGCTGGTCGACGGCTCGTCCCCCTGTTCCGGCTGGCCATTCGAATACGTCGCGCCCGTGCGGTTCCGGTGCGGCGCCGGCTTGCCCGGCAGCGGCGGCAAGGCCTTGGCCTGCTCCAGGTCGATCCCCGCCACCTCCGCCACGCGGCGGCCGTAGTCCTCGTCGCAATGCCACAGGTGCCACACCATGCGCAGCTGGATCGGCGCCGGGCACTTCTTCAGGTCGCCCCCCACGTTGTTCACCAGGTCGTCGCGCTCCCAGTCCTCGAACGTACGGTAGCGCGCGCCGGCCTGGGCGTAGTCGTCCATCGTGCGGCTGGTCTGGTAGCGCCCCAGGTGGCCTTCGACGTGCTGCCTGTATTCCTTCTCGGGCTTGGGCGCTTCGTCGTAGCCGCCCATCAGGCTCGGCTCGTAGTTGATGTGCTTGTCCTCGCCGCGGCCGTCCACGTAATAGGTCATCTGGCCGTCGCGCTGGTTGGTGCGTGACGCGGCGCCTTCCTGCGGCTGGTTGATCGGCAGCTGCAGGTAGTTCGGGCCCACGCGGTAGCGCTGGGTGTCGGAATAGGACAGGGTGCGGCCCTGCAGCATCTTGTCGTCGGAAAAGTCGATGCCGTCCACCAGCACGCCGGTGCCGAAGGCCGACTGCTCGGTTTCCGCGAACACGTTGTCCGGGTTCTTGTTCAGCACGATGCGGCCGACCGGCAGCAGCGGGAACCGGTCTTCCGGCCAGCGCTTGGTATCGTCCAGCGGGTCGAAGTCGAGTTCCGGATGTTCGCCGTCGCTCATGAGCTGCACGCAGAACTCCCATTCCGGACAGTCGCCGCGCTCGATCGCCTCGTACAGGTCGCGCGTGGCATGGCTGGTATCAGTGGCCTGGATCTCGGCGGCCTGTTGCGCGGTGAGGTTGCGCACGCCCTGCTTTGGTTGGAAATGGAATTTCACCAGATGGGCCACGCCCTGGTCGTTGACCAGTTTATAGGTATTCACGCCCGAGCCTTCCATCTCGCGGTAGCTGGCCGGGATGCCCCACGGACTCTTGACCCAGGTGACCATGTGCAGCGCTTCCGGATGGCTGCAGATGAAGTCGTAGAAGCGCCATGGCTCCTGCTGGTTGGTCACCGGGTCGGGCTTGAAGGCGTGGATCATGTCCGGGAACTTGATCGCGTCGCGGATGAAGAACACCTTCAGGTTGTTGCCCACCAGGTCCCAGTTGCCGTCGACGGTCTTGAACTTGATGGCGAAGCCGCGCGGGTCGCGCGCCGTCTCCGGCGACTCCTTGCCGCCGATCACGGTGGAAAAGCGCACGAAGATCGGGGTCTGCACACCGAGCTCGTTGAGCACGCGGGCGCGGGTGTACTTGCTGGCCGGCTCGCCCCCGATCGTGCCGTAAGGTTCGAAGAAGCCGTGGGCGCCGGTGCCGCGCGCATGCACCACCCGCTCGGGAATGCGCTCGCGGTCGAAATGGGTGATCTTTTCGATGAACTGGTAATTCTCGAGCGTGGCCGGACCACGCTCGCCCACCGAGCGCAGCGACTGGTTGTCGCGGACCGGGTGGCCCTGGCGCGTGGTTAGAATGGGACGCTGCTCGTTCATTGCTCTCTCCTCGTACGGATGCGGTCGAGGGAGCAGTATAGGAAGGCGCGCGCCCGGGCAGCGCGCGCGTGCCGGGAAGAATTACAGTTGCTGGAACACGCCGGCGGCGCGGTTCTTGGTGACGTTATCCCATGGGAACACCTGGCCGTTCATGGCCACGTACACGCCGGACGGCAAAGTCTGCGCCACGCCGCAGGCGAAGCCGAGGTTGAACAGCGCGTCCGAGTTGGCGATCTCGTAGGGGATCATGGCGCCGGTCAGCACGATGGTCTGGCCGGGCGTCGCCGCGCCGAGCACGGCCGCGGTGTCGCGCATGGTGTCGGTGCCGTGGATGATGACGATGGCCTTCTCGCTGGCCGCCTGGCACGCTGCCAGCACGCGCTGGCGGTCGGCGTCCTGCATGTCGAGCGAGTCGAGCAGCGGCAGCACCTCCAACTCGACGGGAATGGTCATGCGCGAGCGCGCGATTACCGCCGGCAAATGGCTTTCGGCAAAGCCGAGTACGCCGTTCAGTTCGTTGTAGTGTTTATCGAAAGTGCCGCCGGTGGCGATGATTCGCAAAGTCATGTTGGTTTGTCCACGTGCAGAAAAAAGGTGGCTAATGATAGCCGTAAACGGGTATGTATCCGAGTGTGACTGCGCTAGAATCACCTGGATCGGATGAGTAGACTAATCCTTTCCTTCTCTTCTTCACTCCTTTCCCATGAAAGCCGTCGCACCGGGCACTGTCATCTTCCACCGCCATCGAGGCTATGGCGTGATCACCCACGTCAACCTGCTGACCGGGTGGATCTCGGCCCGCTTCGGCAGCGAGCAGCGCACGCTCGACCTGAACCTGTCGAGCGACGAAGTGCAGCACGCGGATGGCGAACCGATCCTGTTCCGCCGCGCGCCGCCCGACCGCATGCCGCACGCGCGCCTGATGGAGATGGTGCGCGCCCTGCACCAGGCGGGCTACCAGAAGCTCTACCTGTACTCGTGGCCGAAGCCCTCCGGCCTGCACTGGCGCTGGCACCTGTTCACCGGCCCGCGCAACTGGATGCAGCGTACCTGGCGCGAAGGCTGGTACGGCTCGGGCGCCGACTACAACAATAATCCGGTGATGGGCTGGGGCGACACGCCGGGCGCGACGACGGACGAGCTGATCCACGCGCTGGCGAAGTTTGACCCGCAGGGCCTGGCGCAGGCGCTGGGGCGCGACGAAGACCACACGGCCTGGTTCGCCCAGGTGTGCGAGCTGCTGTTGCCAGGCTACATGTACAGCCTGAACATGGAACGTCCGGCAGGCGGGGGACTGATCGAAGCGCCGCCGGTGCCGGTGGTGCCGGTGCGCGCGGGCCTGCAGCCTTACGCCGGGCCGGCGATCGGCTGGCCGCCGGGCTGGGCGGGGCTGTGGACCGGCACGCATGTGATGCCGGTGCGTCAACCCGATTTCACCGGCCTGCCCGCGCTGAAGCAGGAAAGCTAGCGCTTGCCCAGTGCTTCGGGATTCAGGATGTTATCCGGCTGCCCCGCTGCAAACCGCACGACGTTCTCGAACGCCGTCTGGAAATAAATCTCGTAGCTGTCCTGCTCGACATACCCGAGGTGCGGCGTTGCCAGCACGGTCGGGATGCGCAGCAGCGGTGAATCCGGCCGCAGCGGCTCGCTGGTGAACACGTCCAGCGCGGCATGCCCCGGCCGCCCGGCGCGCAGCGCCTGTTCCAGTGCGCCATCCTCGACCAGTTCGGCCCGGCTCGTGTTGACGAACAGGGCATCCGGCTTCATGCGTGCGAAATCGTCGGCCTTGATGATGCCGCGCGTCGCATCGCTCAGCCGCAGGTGCAGGCTCAGGACGTCCGCCTGCGCGAACAGCGCCTCGCGCGAGGCCGCCACCTCGACGCCGTCGCCGTGTGCCGCCTGCCGGCTGCCTTCGCTTCCCCAGACCAGCACGCGCATCCCGAAGGCCCGCGCGTACCCCGCCACCAGGCGCCCGATCTTGCCGTAGCCCCAGATCGCCAGCGTACGGCCGCGCAGCGAACGTCCCAGGCCGTTGAGGACCGGGTTGGTCGAGGCCGTTTGCCACAAGCCTTCCTTCAGGTTGCTTGCATACGGCACGATCTTGCGGCTGGCCGCCATGATCAGCGCCCAGGTGAGTTCCGCAGGCGCCACCGGCGAGCCGATACCCTCGGCGATCGCGATGCCGTGTCCGGTGGCCGCCGCCACATCGATATGGCCGCTGACCTTGCCCGTCTGCGAGATCAGCTTCAGGTTCGGCAGCCGCCCCAGGAGCGCGGCAGGGAAGGCGCTACGCTCACGGATCAGCACCAGCGCATCGTAAGGCGCCAGCCGCGCCGCAAGTTGCCCCATCCCGCGCGCGGAATGGGTGAATACCTTGACCTCGTGGCCGTCGAGCAGGCGGAAGCACTGCAAGCCGCGCACGGCATCCTGGTAATCGTCCAAAACAGCTATACGCATAAGAGTTTCTCTCATTCAACGTTCATCGCGTAGCGAAATAACAGCTTCCAAAAAGAGCTTGAATAGCCTACTACATTACTCGGGAATTTCCTGCTACTTTTTTGTAGTAGCTGAGCACGAATCCGGGTTTTCCGGGTGTACAATCGGCCAATTCTTGAGGGTCTGACACGTTCGTATCGACCCAGCAGCACCGTTCCCGGCCTTCCTTCAGAGGCCGCCGGTACGACCGCCCGTCTTGTAACACCTCGCCGCGCTCCGATGGAGCGGACAGCCATTCTAAGGCACGGCCAGGCGGACGTTCCTGCCCGGGACAGACAGCATTCTTAATTGGCATTGGAGGTATCTATGAACCAGCCCGTGATGAACGGCGTCGCCGCTCTCAACGTTCCCGCTCACGTCAAGCACCAGCAGCTCATCAATTGGGTGGCAGACATCGCCGCCCTGACGAAGCCCGACAGCATCTACTGGTGCGACGGCTCCGAAGAAGAGTACGACCGCCTGTGCGCGCAGATGGTCGAAGCCGGCACGATGAAGAAGCTGAACCCGGCAAAGCGTCCGAATTCCTATCTGGCCTGGTCCGACCCGTCGGACGTCGCCCGCGTCGAAGACCGTACCTACATCTGTTCCAGCACGAAAGAGCAGGCCGGCCCGACCAACAACTGGATGGACCCGGCCGAGATGCGCCGGACCCTGCACGGCCTGTTCGACGGCTGCATGGCCGGCCGCACGCTGTACGTGGTGCCGTTCTCGATGGGCCCGCTGGGCTCGCCGATCGCCCACATCGGCGTCGAACTGTCCGATTCGCCTTATGTCGCCGTCAATATGCGCATCATGACGCGCATGGGCAAGGCCGTGTTCGACGTGCTCGGCACCGACGGTGAATTCGTCCCCTGCGTGCACACCGTCGGCATGCCGCTGGCCGCCGGCCAGAAGGACGTGCCGTGGCCGTGCAACGCCACCAAGTACATCGTCCACTATCCGGACACCCGCGAGATCTGGTCCTTCGGCTCGGGCTACGGCGGCAACGCGCTGCTGGGCAAGAAGTGCTTCGCGCTGCGCATCGCCTCGAACATGGGCTACCAGGAAGCGCAGCAGGGCGGCACCGGCTGGCTGGCCGAACACATGCTGATCCTGGGCGTCGAATCGCCCAAGGGCGACAAGAAATACGTTGCGGCGGCCTTCCCTTCGGCCTGCGGCAAGACCAACTTCGCCATGCTGATCCCGCCGAAGGCGTTCGACGGCTGGAAGGTCACCACCATCGGCGACGACATCGCCTGGATCAAGCCGGGCCAGGACGGCAAGCTGTACGCCATCAACCCGGAAGCCGGCTATTTCGGCGTGGCTCCGGGCACCAACGACAAGACCAATCCGAACTGCATGGCCTCGCTGCGCGAGAACGTCATCTTCACCAACGTGGCGCTGACCGACGACGGCGACGTGTGGTGGGAAGGCATGACCAAGGAAGCCCCGGCTCACCTGATCGACTGGCAGGGCAAGGACTGGACCCCGGCCTCCGGCACCAAGGCCGCCCACCCGAACGCGCGCTTCACCGTCGCCGCCACCCAGAACCCGGTGATCGACGCCGCCTGGGACGACCCGGCCGGCGTGCCGATCTCGGCCTTCATCTTCGGCGGCCGCCGCTCGACCACCGTGCCGCTGGTGACCGAAGCCAACAACTGGGTCGAAGGCGTGTACATGGCCGCCACCATGGGCTCGGAAACCACCGCCGCCGCCGCCGGCCAGATGGGCATCGTGCGCCGCGATCCGTTCGCGATGCTGCCGTTCATCGGCTACAACATGAGCGACTACTTCCAGCACTGGTTGAACCTCGGCAAGAAAGTCGAAGCCGCCGGCACCGCACCGAAGATCTTCTGCGTCAACTGGTTCCGCACCGACGACCAGGGCAGCTTCGTGTGGCCAGGCTACGGCGACAACATGCGCGTGCTGAAGTGGGTCCTTGACCGTTCCGAAGGCACTGCCGCCGCCGGCCAGCAGCACCTGTTCGGCACCTCGCCGAACTACGCCGACCTGAACTGGGATGGCGTGGACTTCACCGAGCAGCAGTTCACCCAGATCACCTCGATCGACAAGGACGCCTGGCGTGAAGAGCTGACGCTGCACAGCGAGCTGTTCGAGAAGCTGGCCTACCACCTGCCGCAGGAGCTGGTGGATACCAAGGCCAGGCTGGAGAAGCAACTGGCTGCGTAAGCCGTCCAGTTGAGGCAACAAACAAGGACAGGCCATGGCCTGTCTTTGTTTTTGCAGGGTGGGCCACCCGACGAGCTGAATCACCCGGACCGTCCACGCCGCCCACGCGTTCAAATCCTGTCGCGCAGACGAGATGGCTGTTCGGAGGCTGCTTGAACGCGTGGCGGCGCCCGCACTGCGGTATCTTGCCTCAGTCGGCGGAGCCGCCCACCCTACGGCAAGTCTCAGCTATCCTGCAAAAAAAAGAAGAGGCCGAAGCCTCTTCCCGGATTACTGCTTGAGCAGGGGTTTCAGGTACTTGCCTGTCACGCTCGCCTTGTTCTTCGCCACCTCCTCCGGCGTGCCGCTGGCGACGATCTGGCCGCCGCCCGCGCCGCCTTCCGGCCCGAGGTCGACGACCCAGTCCGCCGTCTTGATCACATCGAGGTTGTGCTCGATGATCGCCAGCGTATTGCCCTGGTCGCGCAGACGGTGGATCACCTTCAGCAGCAGGTCGATGTCGGCGAAGTGCAGGCCGGTGGTAGGTTCATCGAGGATGTACAGGGTACGCCCGGTATCGCGCTTGGATAGTTCCAGCGACAGCTTCACGCGCTGGGCCTCGCCACCCGACAGCGTGGTCGCGCTCTGGCCCAGCTTGATGTAGCCCAGGCCCACGTCCAGCAGGGTCTGCAGCTTGCGCGCGATGACCGGCACCGGCTTGAAGAACTCGTGCGCATCTTCCACCGTCATGTCCAGCACTTCGGTGATGTTCTTGCCCTTGTAGTGCACCTCGAGCGTTTCGCGGTTGTAGCGCTTGCCGTGGCAGACGTCGCAAGGCACGTACACGTCCGGCAGGAAGTGCATCTCGACCTTGATCACGCCGTCGCCCTGGCAGGCCTCGCAGCGGCCGCCCTTCACGTTGAACGAGAAGCGCCCCGCCGAGTAACCGCGTTCCTTCGCGGTCGGGACGGTGGCGAACAGGTCGCGGATCGGCGTGAACAGGCCGGTGTAGGTTGCCGGGTTGGAGCGCGGCGTGCGGCCGATCGGCGCCTGGTCGACCGAGATCACCTTGTCGAAGTGTTCCAGGCCGTGGATCGAATCGTGCTCTGCAGGCTCGGTCTGCGAACCGTACAGGTGGCGCGACAGGGCCGGGTACAGGGTGTCGTTGATCAGGGTCGATTTACCCGAACCGGAGACACCGGCGATACAGGTCATCAAGCCGACCGGCAGCGTGAGCGACACGTTCTTGAGGTTATTGCCCCGCGCCCCGGTGATCACCAGCTGGCGCGCCGGATCGGCCTTGGTGCGCTTTTTCGGTACGGCGATCTTGCGTCGGCCGTCCAGGTACTGCGCAGTCACCGAGTGCTCGTTCTGCATGATCTGCTCGAGCGTGCCTTCGGCAATGATCTGGCCGCCATGCACGCCCGCGCCCGGTCCCATGTCGACAATGTAGTCGGCGGTGCGGATCGCGTCTTCGTCGTGCTCGACCACCAGCACGGAGTTGCCGATGTCGCGCAAATGCTTGAGCGTCGCGATCAGGCGGTCATTGTCGCGCTGGTGCAGGCCGATCGACGGCTCGTCGAGCACGTACATCACGCCGGTCAGGCCCGAACCGATCTGCGAGGCCAGGCGGATGCGCTGGGCTTCGCCACCGGAGAGCGTGTCCGCACTGCGGTCGAGCGACAGGTAATCGAGGCCGACGTTGTTCAGGAACTTCAGGCGCGCCGTGATTTCCTTGATGACGCGCTCGGCGATGTCGCGCTTGGCGCCGGTGAGTTCCAGCGTCTCGAAGAAGGCGAGGGTGTCGCGCAGCGGCTTGTCGGACACCTCATAAATGGCGCGCTGCTGGGCGCCCTGGCCGATCTTGACGAAGCGCGCTTCGGTGCGCAGGCGCGCGCCGTCGCAGGACGGGCACTTCTTCTCGTTGATGAACTTGGCCAGCTCTTCCTTGACCGCCATCGAGTCGGTCTCGCGGTAGCGGCGCTGCAGGTTGTTGACCACGCCCTCGAAGGTGTGCTCGCGGATCACGGTGCGGCCACGCTCGTTGACGTAGCTGAATGGAATCGCGGTCTTGCCCGAACCGTGCAGCACCGCTTCCTGGGCCGGCTTCGGCAAGGTGTCGAATGGCTTGTCGAGGTCGAAGTCGTAATGGGCCGCCAGGCTCTGCAGCATCTGGTAATAGAACTGGTTACGGCGGTCCCAGCCCTTCACGGCGCCGGAGGCCAGCGACAGGTGCGGGAAGGCGACGATGCGCTTCGGATCGAAGAACTCGATATGGCCCAGGCCGTCGCACTCCTGGCAGGCGCCCATCGGGTTGTTGAACGAGAACAGGCGCGGCTCGAGCTCCTGCAGCGAGTAGCCGCAGACGTTGCACGCGAACTTGTTCGAGAACACCGTTTCCTTTTCGGTGTCCATCTCGTAGGCGACGGCGCGGCCGTCGGCCAGGCGCAGCGCGGTCTCGAAGCTCTCGGCCAGGCGCTGCTTGATTTCCGGGTTCACCTTGACGCGGTCGATGACGACGTCGATCGTGTGCTTCTCGGTCTTCTTGAGCTTGGGCAGCTCGTCGATTTCATGGATCTTCGCGGCATTGACGCCGCTGGCGACGCGGAAGCGCACGAAACCCTGGGCTTGCATGGCCTGGAACAGGTCGCCGTGCTCGCCCTTGCGGTTGGCCACGACGGGCGCCAGGATCATCAGCTTGGTGCCTTCCGGCATGCTGAGGACGGCATCGACCATCTGCGACACGGTCTGGGCCGCCAGCGGCTCGTGCGGGTGTTGCGGGCAGTAGGGCGTGCCGACGCGTGCGTACAGCAGGCGCAGGTAGTCGTGGATCTCGGTGACGGTGCCGACCGTGGAGCGCGGGTTGTGCGAGGTGGCTTTCTGCTCGATCGAGATCGCCGGCGACAGGCCTTCGATCAGGTCGACGTCCGGCTTTTCCATCAGCTGCAGGAACTGGCGCGCATAGGCCGACAGCGACTCGACGTAGCGGCGCTGGCCCTCGGCATACAAAGTGTCGAAGGCGAGCGAAGATTTGCCGGAACCCGACAGGCCGGTGATGACGATCAGCTTGTTACGCGGAAGGTCGAGGTTGATGTTCTTCAGGTTGTGCGTGCGCGCACCGCGGATACGAATTTCTTCCATTAAGTTTTTTTAAAGGCTTTCAATTAGTTTTGCGGAGGGCCGGCGCACATGCGTCGCGGTGAGCGGGCCAATCGGAGAGAACCCATTAGTGTAGCCGGTTTTTCGAAATGCTGTACATGCATCCAGCACTTTTGTGCCGTATGGATACGCGGGCGCCAGGACTGAGTAGAGGTATCTGATGTGTCTGGGCCTTAGTTCAATAGTTCGCCCGTCAACAAACCGCAGTTTTTTTGCGATTCACCGGGTCCTTCGTAGTACAGTGTTGGTTATAAGCAATATTGTATTGTGAGACAGTATTGCCACTTGAAAGGCAAGCATGCAGATCACGACCGAAGACGATTTCAACGGCGTCCAGGAAAATCACCCCTGGGCCGGGCAATTCACGGTGATGGGCTACGCCAGCGGCGGAACCAGCATGATTCCGCACCAGTTTTTCCGCGACTGGCTCGACCAGGAAGCGCAGCAGGGCCATTTCTATATCGGCCGCTGCTCCAGCCTCGGCGTCGGCTCGCTGGCGAAGTACGATGCGGGGCAGCAGGGCCTGGCCATCGGGCGCTTCGTCGCCGGCGGCCTGCGCCTGCGCTTCCTGCTCAACGGCCAGCACGAGATGAAGACCATCTCCACCTATATGTTCGGACTCGCTGGCATGGGCCTGCGCCACCCGCCGCCGCCGCAATACGGCGATTCGGTGGTCAAGAACGATGTGTGGATCGGCGACGAAGTCATGATGCTGGGCGGCGGGATCATCGAGAACGGCTGCATCATCGGCGCCCGCTCGCTGCTGCCGCCGAACTTCCGTTCCGAGCCTTATGGCATCTATGCCGGCTCGCCGGCCAAGCTGATCCGGTTCCGTTTTTCGGAAGCGGTGCGCGCGGCCCTGGTCGACCTGGCCTGGTGGGACATGCCGCTGAGCTGGATCCGCGACAACAATGCAATGTTCCTGCAAGACATGACCGCCGACGACGACCAAGCGCTTGCCATCATTGCCGGGCTCAAGGCCAGCCGCGAAGCCTACGAAGCGCAGCACGGCAAGCAGAGCTGAGCACGACCGTTAGAAGTGGTTTTTTGACCCGGATCACCGCGCTGGCAGGCACCGGCCAAGGGTGCCCGGGGTCTCAGCATACATGCCGCCGGCGCGCGAAAAAAGCGCTTTGGTTTTCCTGCTCATCGGCCCCATAATAGTCAGTTGCACCACCCGTTCCCTGACGCTTAGAAGCACGCAGAGTCAGGGCTCTACAAAATCCATTGGAGTATCAACATGGCATCAGTTAACAAGGTCATCATCGTCGGCAACCTCGGCCGCGACCCGGAAATCCGCTACATGCCGAGCGGCGACGCAATCGCGAACATCGCGGTGGCCACCTCGTACAAGTCGAAAGACCGCCAGACCGGCGAGCAGAAAGAGCTGACCGAATGGCACCGCATCTCGTTCTTCGGCCGCCTGGCCGAGATCGTCGGCCAGTACCTGAAAAAGGGTTCCTCGGTCTACGTCGAAGGCCGCCTGCAGACCCGCAAGTACACCGACAAGGACGGCATCGAGCGTTACGCGACCGACATCATCGCCGAGAATATGCAGATGCTGGGCGGCCGTGCCGGCATGGGCGGCGACAACATGGGTGGTGGCATGGATGACGGCGGCGGCTACGAGCCGCAACAGCGCCCGGCCCCGCGTCAGGCCCCGCCGGCGCCGGCAGCCCGTCCGCAACCGAAACCGGCGCCGAACTTCTCGGATATGGATGACGACATCCCGTTCTAAGCCTGAAGGTTCTGAACATCAACCCCCTTGCTGCTGAAGGGGGTTTTTTTTCGCCGTGTTTGTTCTTACCGATCGGTAATATGGAACCAGAAATCCGACCTATATAGATCAAATCTTACCGAGCACTCATTTTTTAGCGTGGCCCCGCGCATTTGGCATAGAATCTTACCGATCGTGCACAAAGGAGCCCCTGATGGAAAAGCCTGTTCTACCGGAGGAATGGAGTGAAAAGACCGTCCGTTCCGTGCATGAACTAGGCAAGCTCATCCGTGAAGTACGGAAGAGCCAGGACATGACGCAGGAAGACGTTACCGGACTGGCCGGGTTCGGCAACCGCTTCATCATCGACCTCGAGCACGGCAAGGAAACCGTCCAGATGCAGAAGGTCATCGACATACTCGGCTTGCTCGGCCTCGAACTCGTCGTGCGCAGGGGGTGACCATGGCGAAACGCATGCCCTTGCCTGCTGCCTTGTCGGTATTCGCTCCGGACGGACTGATGGGCACGCTTTACCCCTCCGAACCCCTGAGCTTCCGTTACAGCCGGGGCTGGCTGGACAGGCCGGGCGCACAGCCCTTGCATCCGGCCTTGCCATTGGGTGCCGAACCGATCGACTCACCCTTCGTCACGGCATTTTTCGAGAACCTGCTTCCGGAAGGGGACCAGCGTAAGCTCATCAGCATGCGGGAACAGGTCTCGACCGTATTCGGCCTGCTGGCGCGTGTCGGCGGGGAAAGCGCGGGATCCGTCGTTCTGCTGCCCGAGGGCGAAGAGCCCGGCCGCCCCGTCTACCAGTCGCTGACCTGGGCGCAGGTAAATGCCCTGGTGCATCGCGACGCGAACCCGGCCGAACGCGAGGCGATCGAAAAGGCCGCGGCAGGTTTGCCGAAGCCTCGCATGTCGATCTCGGGGGCGCAGCACAAGCTCCTGCTGGTCATCGATGCCAATGGCCTTCCTTACCGTCCGATGGGCAGTTCGCCGTCGACGCACATCCTTAAGCCCGACATCGTCAGGAACGACATCAGTGTCTTCGCGTCGGCGGCCAATGAAACCATCATGATGCTTGCCGCGCAAGGCTGCGGCCTGCCCACGGCAGCGGTGTCCTACCAGCCCGCGACCCGCGCCTGCCTGGTCGAACGCTACGACCGCCGGCGCCTTGAGGACGGCACACTGCAGCGCCTCTGGCAGGCCGACTTTTGCCAGTTGCTGGGCAAGCCTTCGGACGTCAAGTACGAGCATGATGGCGGCCCCGGTTTTGACGAATGCTATGCGCTCCTGAAAACGTCGACCCAGCCCGGTGTCGACCAGCGTCACCTGCTGCGCTGGCTGTTCTTCAACCTGTACACGGGGAATAACGATTCGCACGCCAAGAACCTGTCGATGATCGCTGCAGAACGCGGGATGCGGCTCGCACCGTTCTACGACCTGATGTGCACGCGCGCCTATACCGGACTCGGATCGCAATTCGCGTTCTCGATCGCGGGCGAGACCGATCCCGGGAAGCTGGGGCGCGAGCACCTGGCCGCGCTGGCCGCACAGTTGGGAGTGGGCCCCAGGTATCTCGACAAGCTGGCACGGGACATGGCCAGGGGGGTCGACACCGCAGTGCCGGCCGCTGCGGCCGAGGTAATGCCTTTGCTGGCGCCCGGCGAGCGGGTCCTCGCGCAAAGAATCACCGACAAAGTGCTATCCATTACGCGCAGGATGCGGCAACGGCTCCTTAACGAGTAAGTCTTGAAGAAGCCCGCTCCACTTCTTACGCCTCAGGCCGCGAAGCCGCCGTCGATCAGCAGGTCCGCCCCGGTCACGAAGGCCGCTTCCGGGCTGGCCAGGTAGGCCACCATGCCGGCGATCTCGTCGACGTGGCCGTGGCGCGGCACCGCCATCAGGCCGTGCAGGAAGCTGGCGAACTCGCCCTCGGCCGGATTCATGTCGGTGTCGACAGGACCGGGCTGGACGTTGTTGACCGTGATGTTGCGCGGCCCCAGGTCGCGAGCCAGGCCCTTGGCCAGCCCGGTCAGGGCCGACTTGCTCATCGCGTAGGCGGCGCCGCCGGTGAAGGGCATGCGCAAGGCATTGGTGCTGCTGATGTTGATGATCCGGCCGCCATCGACCATGTGCGCTGCCGCCGCTTTCGCCGCAACGAAGACGGCGCGCACGTTGACTGCCAGGGTGCGGTCGAGATCCTCGAGCGAGAATTCGTCTACCGGCCCCAGCAGCAGGACGCCGGCATTGTTGACCAGGATGTCGAGACGGCCGAAGCGTTCCGCAGCGCCATCGATTGCCCTGGTGAGTGCGGCCGGATCGGCGGCATCGGCCTGCACCGCGATGGCCTTGCCGCCGCTGTCCTTGATACTGTCGGCCAGGGCGAGCGCAGCCGCGCTGGACGCCGCGTAACCGATCACGACTTGCGCGCCCTCGCTGGCGAGCCGCTGTGCGATCGCCGCGCCGATGCCGCGCGAACCGCCGCTGATGAATGCTACTTTTCCTTCGAGCCTGGTGTTCATGATGGTTCCTTTCGTGAGTTGATGGAACCAGTATCGGCCAGGATGATTCATACCGGTAGTCACAGATGAGGCATATCAGCTTCAACCAATGGTATAAAATGAGGCATGCAAAATGAGCTCGCCATTCACCTCGACGCCTTCATCGCCGCAGTCGAAGAATCCGGCTTTTCAGCGGCGGCGCGCCGCCTGGGCGTCACGCCAGCCGCCGTCAGCAAGAGTGTGGCCCGCCTCGAGGCAGGGCTGGGCGTGCGCCTGTTCCAGCGCAGCACGCGCAGCCTGAGCCTGACCGCCGGGGGCGAACTGCTCTACCGCCAGGTAGGCTTGCCATGGCGCGACATCGGCGACGCCTTCGGCGAGCTGCGCCAGGGCGCCGGCAAACCGGCGGGAAACCTGAAGATATCGATGGCCCCGGCAGTGGGACGCCTCTACTTCGTGCCGCTGCTCGAAGATTTCCTGGCGCAGTATCCGGACATCGTTCCCGACATCTGGTTCGACAACCGCCAGGTCGACCTGATTGCGGAAGGCTTCGACGTCGCCATCGGCGGCGGCAGCATTGAACTCACCGAGGGCCTGGTTGCGCGCGAGCTGTCGCAGGTGCGGATCGTGCCGGTGGCTTCGCCGGCCTACCTGGAACGCCATGGCACGCCGGACGCGCCGTCCGCGCTCGCGCAGCACCGCGGCCTGCTGCGCCGCTCGATCGTGTCGCGGCGCCTGGTCAGCTGGGAACTGCAGAGCGACAGCGGCGAGCAGGTCGTGGCCGATATCCGCCCGGCGGTAGTATTCGACGATCCGGAAGCGATGGCGCGTGCCGCCGCGTGCGGACTGGGGATTGCATTGCTGCCGCTGCCACATGCGCTGCCCCTGCTCGAGAGCGGGGAACTGGTGCGCATCCTGCCACGCTGGCATGCGACGACACGTCCCCTGTTCATCTATTACGCGAGCCGCAAGCTGGTGCCCGCCAAGGTCCGGGTCTTCGTCGAGTACGTCGTCGAGCAGTTCCGGGCACGTGGCATCGCCGGGCGCTTTTCCGGCATCCGGGAGGTCTAGGGCTCGCTGGGCGGCTTGCCCACGGATTCCTCGACGATGCTGTACACCTCGCCCGCCGTCGCCCCGGCGTCCACCCGGCGCGCCCGCAGGTCGCGATACACGGCGGCGCGCATGATCGTCATCGAGACCACCGGCGCCGTCATCAGGATGAAGACCGAGATGATGATTTCGTGGATGACGAGACGCGACTGCGCTGCCGTGAAGTACAGCATCGATGCCAGCAGCAGGCAGCCGGCGCCGAGGGTGACGGTGATGGCCGGGCCGTGGATGCGCTGGTAGAAGGTGGGCAGGCGCAGCAGGCCGAGCGCGCCGATCAGGACGATGCTGGCGCCCAGCACCAGCAGCAGGGCCACCGGCAGGGCCGCCCAGGCGGGAATATGCTCGATGCCACTCAGGATGTTGGCTGATTCGCCGTTCATTCGATGATCTCCCCGCGCATCAGGAACTTCGCCATCGCCACCGTCGACACGAAGCCCACCAGCGCGATCAGGATCGCCACCTCGAAATATACCTGGGTGCCGAAGCGGATGCCCAGCACCAGGGCCAGCAGGATGCCGCACATCCAGAGCGTGTCCAGCGCCAGCACCCGGTCGTGCCCCGACGGTCCGATCAGGAGCCGCAGCGCGCAGAAGCCCATCGCCAGCAGCACGCATACCATGGCGTAGGCGATGGCCAGTTCAAGCAGGGTTTGCATGGTCGTCCTCCGATTCGGGTTTGTCGTTCTCAAAAATGACGATGAGGGGGGCTTCGTAGCGCCTCTTGATGGTGTCGATCCACCACTGCCGGTCGTGCAGGTCGAACACGTGCAGCGACAGTTCGTGCTGCTCCGGCAGGATCTCGACCCACACCGTCCCCGGCGTCATGTTGATCAGGCAGGACAGCATCGCCAGGCCGTAGGGGTCGCGCAGCGTCAGCGGCACGCGGATGAACTGCGCATTCACGGTCTGGTGGTCGCGGAACAGGATGATGCGGCACACGTTGAAGCACGAATGCACGATCTCGACGAAGGCCATGCCAAGCAGGCGCAGGAAGGTCAGCGGCGCGTGCAGGCGCGGGTAGCCGAAGGGCTGCAGCCGGCGCGTCAGCAGCGGTACGGCCACGCCGAGCGCCGCCCCGAACAGCAGGTTGGCCGGGTCGAGCGTCTGGTTGAGCAGCAGCCACAGCGCGCACAGCGACAGCGACACGATCGGGAAGGGCAGCCACGGCGTCATGGGGCCTCCGCGGCCGCATGTGCAGGGCCCACTGGCCCGGGCACGGGCGGCGTTCGCAGCACCCGTTCGATGTACAGGGCCGGGCGGTGCAGGTCGGCGCTGGCGCGCGCCAGGTAGTCGATCACCGGCTGCGCCTGTATCGTCAGCAGCACCGACACCGCCAGCAGCGCCGCCACCGGCAGTGCTTCCGCCGCGTGCAGGCGTGGCGGGCCGAGGGTCTCCGCCGCCCAGAAGGTGCGCACGCCGAAGCGCATCAGCGACACGATGGCGACCAGGCCGGAGACGATCACCAGCGCCATCAGGGTCCAGCCGGCGCCCGCGATCGCAGGCAGGCCCGGCCCGGGGTTGACCAGCGCATGGAACATGCCGAACTTGGCGACGAAACCCGACAGCGGCGGCAGGCCGGCGATCATCAGGGCGCAGGCGGCGAAGGCCAGCGACAGGAAGGCCATCGCGGCCGGCACGCCGCGGCCTTTCGGCTCGGCCGGGGTGTCCTCGACCGCATAGACTTCCATCGTCAGCGCCAGCATCGCGGCGCCCGGCGTGCGGATGCGGTCGATCAGCTCGATCAGGAGCACGAAGGCGGCGATGCCGATGGTGGAGGCGATGAAGTAGTACAGCCCGGCGGTGACGAGGCCTGGCTGGCCGTAGCCGATCACCGCCAGCAAGGTGCCGGACGAGACGATCGCCGCATAGCCGGCCATGCGCCCGGCGGTGTCGGTGGCCAGCATGCCGGCGGCGCCGAACACGATGGTCGCCATCCCGCCCCACAGCAGGGCGTCGTAGCCGAAGCGCGAGGCTTCGCCGGCCCCGTCGGGGAACACCAGCAGCCAGATGCGCAGGATGACGTAGGCGCCGACCTTGGTCATCAGGACCAGCATGGCGGCCACCGGCGGCGAGGCGGCCGCGTAGGTGGTGGGCAGCCAGAAGCCGAGCGGCCACATGGCGGCCTTGACCAGGAAGGCCAGCGCCAGCACGGTCACCCCGGTCTTGAGCAGGCCGAGCGTGTGCGGCGGCAGCTGCCCGACGCGCTGCGCCAGGTCGGCCATGTTGAGCGTGCCGGTGGTGGCGTAGATCAGCGCGACCCCGATCAGGAACAGCAGGGCGGCGGCCAGGTTCACCGCGATGTATTGCATGCTCGCGCGCAGGCGCGCCACGTTGTAGCCGTGCAGGACCAGCCCATAGGAGGCGGCCAGCATCACTTCGAAGAACACGAACAGGTTGAACAGGTCGTGGGTCAGGAAGGCGCCGTTGATCCCCATGAGCAGGAACTGGAATAGCGAGTGGAAGTGCACCCCGATCCGGCCCCAGCGCGGCTGCGCGTAGTGCAGGGCGGCCAGCGCCAGCAGCGCGGTCAGTACCAGCATGATGGCGGACAGGCGGTCGGCCACGAGGGCGATGCCGAAGGGCGCGGCCCAGTTGGCGGCGAAATACACCTGGATGCTGGTCGGCCAGCCCCCGTCGGTCAGCAGCACCAGCGCCAGCGCATTGGCCAGCAGGCCGAGCACCGATACGTAGCCGGCCGCGAACTTCAGGCCGTGGCGGCCTTCGGTGAGCGACGCCAGCAGCGCGCCGCACAGCAGCGGCAGCAGCACCGGGAGAATCACCAGGTGGCGGGTCCAGTCCAGGTTCGTCAGCTCGGTCAAGATTCCGGCTCCTCGCCGTCGACGTGGTCGGTGCCGCTCAGGCCGCGCGCCCCGATCATCACCACCAGGTACAGGGCCGTGGTGGCGAAGCCGATCACGATGGCGGTGAGCACCAGCGCCTGCGGCACCGGGTCGGCCAGCGTGGCCGGATCGGGAATCGTGCCGGCCGGCGTCAGCGGCGGCCGGTCCAGGTTCAGGCGCCCCATGGCGAAGATGAACAGGTTGACTGCGTACGACATCAGCATCAGGCCCATCAGCACCTGGAAGCTGCGCGGACGCAGCACCAGCCAGATGCCGGAACCGAACACGATGCCGATCGCGAGGGCCAGGACGATTTCCATTATCCGATCTCCTTGGTGGGCGGCATGGCGGCCAGGGCGGCGGCCGTGGTCTTGCCGCCCGGCGGCGTGCGGCGGCTGCGCAGCGACTGGTGCGCCAGCGCCACCAGGATCAGCATGGTGGTGCCCACCACCACCAGGAACACGCCGAGGTCGAACACGAAGGCCGAGGGCAGGTGCAGCTCGCCCAGCAGCGGCAGGGTGACGTGGGCGGTGTGGCTGGTCAGGAAGGGGTAGCCGAGCAGCCAGGCCCCGATGCCGGTGCCGCAGGCGGTTGCCAGGCCCCAGCCGATCCAGCGGTGCGGGCGCAGCCGCAGATGCGACTCGACCCAGTCGGTGCCGGCCACCATGTACTGCACGATGAGTGCGGTGGCGAAGATCAGGCCCGCCACGAAGCCGCCGCCCGGCAGGTTGTGCCCGCGCATGAAGAAGTACACGGCGATCACGCCCATCACCGGCAGCAGGAAGCGCAGGTACACGGCCTGCACCATCAGGTAGCCGTCGCGCGCCTGCTGCCCCGGCTTCTGGCCCACCGCCGGGTCGACGTCGTTGGCCTGTTGCACCGGGATGGCGACGCTTTCCGGCGCCGGGCGGAAGCGGCGCAGCAGGGCGTACACCGTGAGCGCCACCGCCGACAGCACGGTGATCTCGCCCATGGTGTCGAAGCCGCGGAAGTCCACCAGCAGCACATTGACGACGTTGGCGCCGCCGCCTTCGGGCAGGGCGCGCAGCACGAAGAAATCGCGCAGCGCGCTGCTGGCGCCATCTTGCGGGGTGCTCAGGACCGCGTAGCTCAGCGCCGCCAGTCCGAGCCCGCCGGCCGCCGCCACCAGCCCATCGCGTCCGCGCCGCAGCCAGGCACTTGGCGGGATGCGCGCCGCGAAGCCGGCGGGGGGGAAGCGCGGCGGCAGCCAGCGCAGGCCGAGCAGGATCAGCACGGTGGTCACGGTTTCGACCATCAGCTGGGTCAGCGCCAGGTCCGGCGCCGACAGCCACAGGAAGGTGGCGCTGGTGGCCAGCCCGGTGCCGCCCACCAGGGCCAGCGCTGCCAGCCGGTGGTATTTGGCCTTCCAGGCGGCGGCCACGGCGCAGCCGGCGCCGATCAGCCACAGCAGGGCGAACAGCGGGGAACGCGCAGCCAGGCCGGACAGGGCGACGTCGCGCAGCGGCTGCGCCACCAGCAGGGGCACCGCGACCATTGCCGCCATCAGCACCAGCAGCTGCGGCTGCAGGCGCCGGGTGCCGGCCAGGCGCAGCAGCCAGGCCGCGCCCTGCGACAGGCCCAGCATGATGTTCTCGTAGAGCTGCGCACCCTTCAGGCGGTGCAGTACCGGCACCCGGTCGCGCTGCGCCAGCTCGAACCAGTTGCGCAGGACCAGGTAAGCGGCCACGCCGCCGGCCAGCGCGATCGCGCTCATCGCCAGCGGCAGGTTGACGCCGTGCCAGATCGCCAGGCTGTACTCGGGCATGGTGGGACCGAGCACCGCATGCGCCGCCACCGCCAGCACGTCGCCAACCACGCGCTCGGGCATCACGCCCACCGCGACGCACAGCAGGACCAGGCACTCGATCGGCACCCGCATCCAGCGCGGCGGCTCGTGCGGTTCGTCCGGCAGGTCGTGCGCCAGCGGCCCGAAGAAGACGCTGATGAAGCGCAGAGAATAGATCACGCTGAACAGGCCCATCATGCCGGCCGCCACCGACATCCACCAGTTCTCGCTGCCGCCCACGATCATGGTCTCGGCGAAGAACATCTCCTTGGACAGGAAGCCGTTCATCAGCGGCACCCCGGCCATCGCCGCGGTGGCCACGATGGCCAGCGCCGCCGTGTGCGGCATGGCGCGCCGCAATCCGCGCAGCTGGCGCATGTCGCGGGTGCCGGTTTCGTGGTCGACGATGCCGACCGCCATGAACAGCGACGCCTTGAACACCGCATGGTTCATGGTGTGGAAGATCGCCGCCACCACCGACAGCGGGGTGCCGATGCTCAGCAGGACGGTGATCAGGCCGAGGTGGCTGATGGTGGAATAGGCCAGCAGGCCCTTCATGTCGTACTGGAAGATCGCGAAGAAAGACCCCAGCAGCAGGGTGCAGACCCCGGCGCTGCCGAGGATCCAGGTCCATTCCTCGGTGCCGGCCAGGGCCGGCCACAGGCGGATCAGAAGGAACACGCCGGCCTTGACCATGGTGGCCGAGTGCAGGAAGGCGGAGACCGGTGTCGGCGCCGCCATCGCGTGCGGCAGCCAGAAGTGGAAGGGGAATTGAGCGCTCTTGGTCAGCGCCCCCAGCAGCACCAGCACCAGGGCCGGCACATACCAGTCGTGGGCACGGATCCGGTTGCCCGCCGCCAGCACGTCCACCAGTTCGTAGCTGCCGGCCATGTGGCCGAGCAGGAGCACACCCGCCAGCAGGCACAGGCCGCCGATGGTGGTGACGGTGAAGGCCATGCGGGCGCCGCGGCGCGCGTCGTTGCGCTCCTGCCAGTAGCCGATCAGGAGGAAGGAGGTGACGCTGGTCAGCTCCCAGAACACCACCAGCTGGATCAGGTTCCCCGACAGGACCACGCCGAGCATCGCGCCCATGAAGGCCATCATGTAGGCGTAGAAGCGGGCGACCGGATCGCGCCGCGACATGTAGTAGCGGGCATAGAGCAGCACCAGCGCCCCGATGCCGAGCACCATCACGGTGAAGACCCAGGCCAGGCCGTCCAGGCGCAGCACGATATCGAGGCCGAAGCCGGGCAGCCAGGCGTAGCGCTCCTGCGGCACGGCGCCGGTGGCGATCAGGTCGAAGCGGGAGATGGCAAGCGCCAGGGCCGCCAGGGTGGCGAGGCCGGCGACGGCGGCGGGACGGTCGCGCGAGCGGCCGGGCATGCAGGCCGCGATGAAGGATGCGGCGAAGGGAAGCAGGAGCAGGATCAGCAGCATCGCGCCCGGCTCCTGTCGGGATGGCGACGGCTCCGGTACGCCGTTCGTTCAACCATCGCCGCGGCTTTCTTCGCGCACCAGCAGGGTGTCGCAGCCCAGGTGCTGCAGCAGGTCGTCGCTGCGGCTGCCCATGAAGACGCGCGCCACGCTCGATTGGCGGTGCACGCCGAGCACCACCAGCTGGACCATGTTCTCGAATGCATAGCGCGCCACGGCCTCCGCCACCCGCCCTTGGACGATCGCGATGTCGAGCAATGCGCGCGCGCTCGGAGGCAGCGCGCAATCGTCGAGGAAGCCTGCGCTGCGCGCCATCCCGTCTTCCACCGCGGCAGACAGGGTCGCGGAGAGCGCGCCGGCGGCGCCTTCCAGCACATGGAGCAGGGTGACGCGGCGGCCGGGGAACAGGTGTAGGGCGGTCTCGATCGCACGCCGCGCCGCGCCGGAAAAATCGTTCGCCACCACGATGCGTTCATAGCCGCCGCGGGTGCGCTGGCGCACCACCAGCAGCGGCTGGGGCAGGTCCTGCGACAGGCGTTCGGCGGTCGAGCCGAGGATCAGCTCCTGGAAGCTCTCGTCGCGCGACGCGCCCAGGATCACCATCGCATCAGGCATGCCGCTCGCGGCCCCGAGGATGCTGTCGGTGACGTCGCCCTCCAGTACCTGCAAGGTCGGCGTGACGCCGGTGCCGGAAAATTCCTCGGCCAGTTCGCGGCGCGCGGCCAGCTCGAAGGCGTGCACGGTGGGGCTGCCGTCGAGCCAGGAAGCGACTTCTTCCGGCGTCTGCGGGCCGTCGCGCACGGTCAATACAGCCAGCTCCGCCTGCCATTCGCGCGCCAGCTGCTTGGCCCGGTCGAGCGGGCGGTCACAGCCCGCGCACAGGTCGGTGGCCAGCAGCAGGCGCCGGGGTGGGAGCTGCGGCGGCAGGACGGAAGGGCTGTCGTTCACGCGAAATCTCCAGGTCGGCGCGGGTTGGCAAACGGGTTCACTTTACTGTTTTTACATGGATTGCGGCAACGCGTTACCTCAGGTACACCTCGTAATCATACAGGCAACATGTCCGTGCGCACCCCGGCAGGCGGGGTTGGTACCATCAAGGCATGCACATCCTTTGGACTTACCTGCGTCCGCACCGCCGCCTGGCCGCGCTGGCCCTGCTGCTGGCCGGCCTGGCCCAGGTGTTGAACCTGGTCGACCCGATCATCTTCGGGATGATCATCGACGACTACGCGCTTCACCCCGGGAACCGCAGCGGCGACGAACTGGTTGCCGGCGTCATGCGCCTGCTGGGACTCGCGGTCCTGGTGGCCCTGCTGGCGCGCCTGGCCAAGGCCTTGCAGGACTACGTCACGCGGCTGGTCGTGCAGAAGCTGGGGGTGGCGATCTTCAACGACGGCCTGCGCCAGGTGCTGCGCCTGAAGTACCAGGAATTCGAAGACCTGCGCAGCGGCGAGACCCTGTCGCTGCTGCAGAAGGTGCGCGCCGACAGCGAACGCTTCATCAACACATTCATCAATACGGTATTCGCCTCACTGGTGGGGGTCTCTTTCCTGGTCTGGTACGCGGTCACCAAGCACTGGCTGCTGGTGCCGGTGTTCCTGGTCGGGGTGCTGGTGCTGGGCGGCCTCACCGGGCTGCTGAGCCGCGAGATCAAAACCCAGCAGCGCTCGATCGTGCGCGAGACCAACCGCAACTCGGGCTTCATCACCGAATCGCTGCGCAACATCGAACTGATCAAGAGCCTGGGCCTGACCTTCACCGAAATCCGCCGCCTGAAGGCGCAGACCGACAGCATCTTCGCGCTCGAGATGGAAAAGGTGAAGCGCATCCGGCTGCTCGCCTTCCTGCAGGGGAGCACCCTGAGCCTGCTGCGCCTGGCGATCCTGTTCGCGCTCCTGTGGCTGATCTTCCGCGACGTGCTCACGACCGGCGAACTGATTGCGATGCAGTTCATCTCGGTGGCGATCTTCGCGCCGCTGCAGGAACTGGGCAACATCATCCTGGCGCACCGCGAGGTCGAGGCGTCGCTGCTCAACTTCCGCGCCCTGATGGACAAGCCGATCGAGCGCCGGCCGCAGGACTTCGTCGAGATCGGGCCGTTGGAGCAGATCCGCTTCGCCGACGTCGGCTTTCGCCACAAGGGGGCGCCGGAGGATTCACTGGTGGATATCTCGTTCAGCGCGGCGCTGGGCCAGACGGTGGCCTTCGTCGGGCCTTCCGGTTCGGGCAAGTCGACCCTCGTGAAACTGCTGGTCGGGCTGTACACGCCGGCGCGCGGCAAGGTGTTCTACAACGAGATCTCGACCGAAGACCTGCGCTACAACGAGGCGCGCCGCCAGATCGGCTTCGTCACGCAGGAGACCCACCTGTTCGCCGGGACCATCCGCGACAACCTGCTGTTCGTGAAGCCCGATGCGACGGACGAGCAGATCATGGCCGCACTGGCGCAGGCCTCGTGCGCGAACCTGGTCGACAAGTCGCCCGAGGGCCTGGACACCGTCATCGGCGAGCGCGGCATGAAGCTGTCGGGCGGCGAGAAGCAGCGCCTGTCGATCGCCCGCGCGCTGGTGCGCGAGCCGCGCCTGCTGATTTTCGATGAGGCGACATCGGCGCTCGACTCGCTCACCGAAGAACAGATCACCAATACCGTGCGCGACATCTCGGCGCGCGCCAGCCAGATCACGATCCTGATCGCGCACCGGCTCTCCACCGTGATGCATGCGGACACCATCTACGTGCTGGAAAAGGGCCGCGTCGTCGAAACCGGCTCGCACGACGCGCTGGTAGCGCAGAAAGGGCTGTACTACGCGATGTGGCGCCAGCAGATCGGCGAGCGGCCGGTGCCGCCGGGCGTGGAGCAATCGTCCGAGGAGTAGCGCGGGGGCAAACTCTCCAGCATAAAAATCGCTTGCAACTGAATAGCGCACGATGTATTATCACTTCCATGGCAGCGAATCTGCCTCAGGCGGCAGCATAAAGTAGTGCGCTATATAATCGTTAGTAAGTAATTGAATCCATCCAGTCAACTACAAAGGAGCATCACCATGGCAATCGAAAAAGTCCTCTACCGTGCAAGCGCCAAGGCCACCGGCGGCCGCGACGGCCGTGTCGTTTCGTCCGACAACGCACTCGACGTCAAGCTGTCGACCCCGAAAGAGCTCGGCGGCGCAGGCGGCGACGGCACCAATCCGGAACAGCTGTTCGCGGCCGGCTACTCGGCCTGCTTCCTGGGTGCGATGAAATTCGTGGCCGCACGCGACAAGCTGGCCATCTCGCCGGACGTGTCGGTGCAGGGCAGCGTCGGGATCGGACCGATCCCGACCGGCTTCGGCATCGAGGTCACGCTGCAGGTCAGCCTGCCTGGCGTGCCGGAAGACCAGGCGCGTACGCTGGTGGACCGTGCGCACATCGTGTGCCCATATTCGAACGCGACGCGCGGCAATATCGACGTCGTCATCGAACTGGTTTAATTAATACGGACGAGTAATGCGGTATATGTATGCCGCATATTTCTAATCCATATATTTCACAATTGAGCCGTCCCTGAATTCATCGGGACGTATAAATTGTTATGGCGGGAAATGCGATTTCAGCATAATGCTGGGATTGCATTTCCCGCCTGTTTTTTTGTTCGTTTCATTATCGAATCAGCATGCCGGCCGGCGTTTCTTGCACATGTGAGCAGCGTCGGCAACACGCGCGCAGTAAGCAAACACAGCAATAAATTCTTACATTTACGCGCTTTTTCACCGATTTGCCCTGGTTTTCCCAAGGATTGTTAGAGCTTCGCTAACGGAGTTGTCATGTTTGCGTCGACGGAAAACAACAAGCGAAAATATTTTTCCGGACGGCAAACACAGATTTTTTCCTGTCGTTAAAATTGCCTCCCATCAGCTTAAGGCGCCAACGCATCCAGGTTGGCGTTTTGCATTTCCAAGCTTGCTGGCTTTATTAATTACCTCAAAAAATTTAACAATTCGGTTCTGACGATGCACACCACTGTTTCCGCACCACGTTCGATCTCTCTTGCGCAAACCCAGCAGTTCGCGCTGCCGGTGCTGTTCGCGCTGTTCGGCCTGATCATGGGTTCGTGGGCCGGCCGTATCCCGGCCCTGGCCGAGCGCGTTCAGGTGTCCCACTCGGCGCTGTCGATGGTTCTGCTGTGCGGCGGCCTGGGCGCCGTCCTGTCCTACCCGGTCTCGTCCTTCCTGATGGGCCGCTTCGGCGCGCGCAAGTCGGCGCTGGTCTCGGGCATGGCGCTCTTGGTAGTGCTGGTGTCGATCGGCATGGCGCCGACTGTGCCGCGCCTGATGCTGTCGGTCCTGTTGCTGGGTATCAGCGCCAGCACCTTCGACGTCGCCATCAACTCCGCCGCGGCCAGGCGTGAAAAGCTGAGCGGCAAGGCCGACATGTCGATGCTGCACGGTTTCGTCTGTGCCGGCGGCTTGGCAGGCGCGACCCTGGGCAGCCTGATGGCCAGCCTGAAAATCACGCCCGGCACCCACTTCCTGATGCTGGCCGGTCCGTTGGCCCTGGTCCTGTGGGGCGCCTTCAGCATGATGGAGGCCGATGGCGTAGTGGAACAGGTCGAGAAGAAGTCGTTTTCGCTGCCGCGCGGTCCGCTGGCGCTGCTGGGCCTGCTGGGCTTCCTGGGTGCGATGGCGGAAGGCAGTATCGCCGACTGGAGCGGTGTGTTCCTGAAAGAGCATTTCGGCGCGTCGGACGGCCTGGCGCCGCTGGCCCTGTCGGCTTTCTCGGTCATGATGCTGCTGTCACGCATGGTCGGTGACAAGCTGAAGATGCGCTTCGGCGCCCAGCGCCTGATCGCCACCGGATCGCTGGTCGCGGCGGCCGGCCTGTTCTTCGCCGTGCTGGCGCCGAACGCCTACGTCGCCCTGGGTGGTTTCGCCATCGCCGGCATCGGCGTGGCGCTGCTGTTCCCCTTCGTGTTCAGCGCAGCCGGCGCGCAAGGCCCGATGGCCCTGGCCGCCGTCGCCAGCATGGCCTACAGCGGCGCCCTGATGGGCCCGCCGGTGATCGGCGCCGTCGCCCACTTCGTCGGCATGCAGGCAGCCATGGCCTACCTCGGCGGCCTGTCGCTGATCATCGCCTTTGTTGCGACCCGTACCAAACTGCTGAAGTAAGGGTTTCGCCACTCTTCGGCAGCCTCGGCCGGCACTCGATCCTCACGCGGCGCAAGCCGGCTTCCAACGCAGACCGCGCCACGCGCTGTCTGCGTTTTTTTTCGGTCGCATGCAAGCCTTCACCAATAGGGCCACATCCCTGTCGCACGCTGTCCGCTCGGTTCCGTCCCGGTGAGCAGGGCGCGCGCGTGCTGCAGGACCACCGCCGCCCGTTCGGCGGAGGGATCCCAGATGCAGCGATGGCGCATCCGGTCGAGCGGCGCCCAGCGTGCGATATCGGCCTTGCTGAACACCACCACGCTGCTCAGGCCCAGGCCGGCGGCGATGTGCGAGACCCCGGTGTCATTGCAGATCAGCAGCCGTGACCGGCTCATCATTGCCGCCATGGCGCCGATCGACAGCGGCTCCGTAGCCTCGATCGCCGGCGTGCGCATGTGCCGCGCCACCGCACGCACCAGGGGCGCTTCGTCAGCTGAGCCGGTCAGGACGGTGTCGAATCCGAATTCACGCTTGAGCTGGTCGGCCACTTCGGCGAAGCGGTCCGGCGGCCAGCATGTGGCGTGCTTGCGTGTGCCGGGATGGATGCAGATGTAGTTGCCGGGTTCGAGATCCGGCGCCAGCTTGCTGGCTTCGAGTTCGTCGATGTCGTCGCGCCGCACCGGAAACTCGAGTTGCGTGCCCGTATCCGGTGCGCCCAGCCGCGCCAGCAGGGTCAATAGCCGCTCCGGTTCCGTGCCGCCATCCAGCTCGGGCAGCAGCAGTGTCCGGGCGGTCTGGCTCGCGTCGCCGCGGGTGAACCCGGCCATGCTGCGGGCGCCGAAACCGCTGACGATATGGTTGGTCACATCGCTGCTGCCGTGCAGCTGGAGCGCGAAATCGAAGCCCCGGTTGCAGATGCCCGCATAGTAGGACGTGAGTTCGTCGTAGCGCACCGCCTGCTCGGGCAGCAGCGGATGACCCGGAAACGGAATGAACTCGTCCACGTAGGCGTCGAAACGGCGGGCGAATTGCGCTGCCCAGGGCAAGCCCGTGAGCACGATTCGGGCCTCCGGCAAGGCCAGGCGCAGTGCGCGCAAGGCGGGCACCGCACAGAGCATGTCTCCCAGATACAAGGCGCGAAACACGATGGCGCTGCGAATGGCATGACGGTACAGCAAGGGACGCCGAATCATGTGTTCTCCGATTAGTCCACCAGCCCTGTGCAACCCGGTTCCAGCTCAGGCGCGGATCATACCGGCAGCGCTGGCTCGCTGCGCTTGGTCACGAGGAAGGGCGGGATCGCCAGTGCATGCAGCGGCATCTGCCGGAACGCGGCGATGGCTTCGAAGGCGGTCTCGACCATGGGCTGGTCCTTGCCGTTGAAGGACGTGTTGAGCAGCACCGGCACGCCGGTGCGCACCTCGAAGCCAGCCAGCAGGGCGCGCAGCAGCGGGTCGTCCGCGGGGCCGACGGTTTGCAGGCGCGCGGTGCCGTCCACATGGGTGATGGCCGGCAGCATCGGCGCGACTTCGGGCCGCACCGGCGCCGCGAACTGCATGAAGGGCGAGGTCCCGGCCAGGTCGAAGTACACGGCGGCGCGTTCTTCCGGGACCACCGGGGCCAGCGGGCGGAACCATTCGCGCCCCTTGACCCGCGCATTGATCCAGTCGCGGATGCGGTCGCGGCGCGGATCGGCGAGGATGCTGCGGTGGCCCAGCGCGCGCGGGCCGAACTCGCTGCGTCCCTGGTACAGGCCGATCACGCGTCCGGTGCACAGCAGGTCAAGCATGCGCGCGCACAGGGCGTCGCGGCCGCGCGGGCGTTCGACGATCAGGTCGCTGGCGCCTTCGAGCGCCGCTTCGATGTCGGACAGTTGGGGCGGCGGGCCGAGGTAGTCGGCGCTCCAGCGGAAGTCGCAGGGACGGCCTGCCAGTTCGGTCAGCCCGTACAGCGCGCAGCCGAGCGCGGTGCCGGCGTCGCCCGGCGCCGGCGGCAGGAACACGCGGCGGAACGGGGTCTCGCGCAACAGGCGTACGTTGGCGGAACAGTTGAGGGCGGCGCCGCCGGCAAAGCACAGATGGTCGGCCCCGGTCTGGCGGTACAGCCAGTTCGCCAGCGCCAGCAGCGCATTCTCGAAGACGCGCTGGCCGGCCGCGGCCAGGTTGGCGCAGTCGGTGAAGCGCGCTTCGGCGCTGCCGAAACGGAAGCGGCTGCGCTCGCGCAGCAGAGCGCGCCAGGCGGACGGGATGCCGACCGCCATGCCCTCGACGTCGAGCGAAGGCAGGCCGAGGGCCGCCGGGTCGCCGTAGGACGCCAGGCCCATGACCTTGCCCTCGTTGCCCTCGCCCGGGAAGATCGCCTGCGTCAGCAGGAAGTAGAACATGCCGAGCCCGGCGAGGCGGCCGTCGTCCTGGTGGCCGCCAGCGGCGTCGCCTGCCTGCTTGCCGATGCAGCTGATTGCTCCGCGGGTGGCGGTGTAGAAGGACGAGACCTCGCGCCAGTCGCCGGGTGTGTGGGCGGCGCCGCTCCAGGTTTCGGTGACGTCGGACACCGGGCTGCCCTGGCAGTCGATGATCATCACCGCGGCGGCGTCGAACGGCGAGGGGTGGAACACGCTGTACAGGTGCGCCAGGTGGTGCGAGATGCGCGCGCGCCGGCCGCCGTGGGACAGCGTCAGCGCGGCCCCCGGTTCTTCTTCGTGGAGGGGCAGGCTGCCGGTTTCCTGGTCGGACGAGAAGCATTCGACCAAGATGTCGACCGGGTGCTCGAGCCCGGGCAGGCGCGGCAGGTAATGGTCGCGCAGGTCGCCGGGCTTGCCTGCGTGGTGCTTGCGGCGCGTGAGGCGTTCTTTTTGAATGGCCCAGGCCAGGTGCGAGCCATGCATCAGGCAGATGCTCGCGTCCTTGGTCCGGTTAATGCCAAGCACAACTGGGGTGTCGTCCATCGATATCTCCTGGGGTTGGGGCCGATGCATCGCACAGCCCAACTTTGAGCCTGCTGAGCAGGATTAGTTCACACGGCAGCTTAATGACGGTGGAAGAGCAGTGTCCGGAAAGGCGGTATGATCGGGCATCCTCCCGACCATTACCGGCCATGCTCCAGACACCTGCTTCCTTCACGCCGCTGTTCGCACCCCGTCCCGATCCCGCCCCCTTGAGCTTCCTGTTCCACGGCGGCCGGCTGCTGGTGCGCGAGCACGATCTGGCGCTGCCCGACGCCGCGGTCCTGACGCAGCTGGACGTGGACCGCGCCCGCCTGCAGCCGCTCGGCATGCATGGCGAACGTTATTGCGAAACCGGCTGGTTCGACAGCGAACCGGCGCTGCCGCCGGGCTATGCCTTGCGCGGCCTGCGCTCGCTGTTCGCGGAGATGGACGAGGGGCTGCTGGGCCTGGCCGCACGGGCCGCCCAGGTCGCGGAATGGGCGCGCACCCACCGCTTCTGCGGCGCCTGCGGCAGCGCCACGGTGCTGGCGGCCGGCGAGCGCTGCTACAAGTGCGTGCAGTGCGGGCACATGGCCTACCCGCGCATCTCGCCGGCCATGATGGTCCTGATCAGGAAGGGTGACAGCGTGCTGCTGGCGATGCACCTGGCCTCGCCCACAAAACGCTTCGTGCCGCTGGCTGGCTTCCTGGAGGCGGGGGAGTCGGTGGAAGAGGCGGTCCACCGCGAAGTATATGAAGAGGTGGGATTGCGGGTGCACAACCTGCGTTACTTCGCCAGCCAGTCCTGGCCTTTCCCGCATTCGCTGATGCTGGCGTTTACGGCGGACTACCTGGACGGCGAGATCCGCGTGGACACCTCGGAAATCTCGGAAGCGCGCTGGTTCGGGCCGGAGGACGAGTGGCCCGAACGGGTGCCGCACATTTCAGTGTCCAGCATTCTGGTAGACGCCCACCGCCCACCCGGTCGCACTTGATAACACCCGCATTGCGGCGTTGCATCGTCTCGCCGTACTAGCGTACTGTCTTCGACGACGCGCCTTGCCCTGCGAGTGTTCTCAAGCGCTCCATAGGCTCAGGACTGCACAGGGACGCTCTCCGGCGCCGTGCGCGTGGTCGGCTGCGGTTGCGGCTTGGCGCCGGTGCCGCGCAGCTGGACGGCGCGCTGCAGCAGGTCGAACCAGAACGGCGCCCCGAACAGCGTGGTGCCGGCGGTGATCAGCCAGCCGGCCACCTGCAGCGCGAAGGCGGAATTGAGCTGGGGCGGGAAGCTGCTCCAGCCGATCGGCAGCGCCCACAGCTGGCGCAGCGCTTCGGCGTCGAGCGCGTTTGGTGCGGCCTTGATCTGCGCGGCCAGGGCCGGGTTCTGCCACAGGGTCTGGAACAGGTGGATGCTGTCGACGTTGAGCATGATGGTCAACAGCAGGGCCAGCAGGAACGAGATCAGGAGCTGGCGCCGCTTGTAGACGCCGGACAGGCGCTCCATCGCGCTGTTGAACCAGCCGGCGATGCCTTCCTGGAAGCGCTGCAGATCCCCGCTGGACTGGCGGTACAGCGCCAGCAGCACGCGCCTGACCTGCTCGTCGGGCAGGGCGTCGATTGCCGCCTGCAGCGGAATGGCCGGGTTGCTGCGCAGCGAATCGAGCAGGGCGATCGCGAAGTGCGCGGGTTCGATATAGGATGGTTTTACGGACAGCGGGCGCCGGGCGTTGCCGCCGCCGTGCGGATTGACCAGCGGATGGTCGTACAGGCTCTGGGCCAACGCCTCGCAGCGCGGATCGTCCAGCATGCGCTTGACGGCGTCGAGCAGCATGTTGGCGCGCAGGCTGAATGCGGCCGCCAGCGCTTCCTGCAATGTACTGACGACCAGCGCCAGGGTGCCGTAGCAAAACGTCAGGCCGATGGCGACTTCGAGGACCGTGCTGCCGAACATGGTGTTCTCCCAGGCTAGGAACCATCTTTCACGCTACCCGATGCTTGAAACTGGAACATTAACTTTGCTCAATAAACCGGCAGCGGCCAGTGCCTCCGGCGCATTTTCTATATACTTGCGGCAATCGATTTTTTAAGGTTCACCATGTCTGACAAAGAAGCTTTCACCGAACACGACTGGCGCCGCCTGCTGACCAGCCTGGGCGAGGATCCTGAGCGTCCGGGCCTGCAGGAGACGCCGCACCGCGTGGCGAAGGCCTGGAAACACTGGACCTCGGGTTACGACCAGGACCCCGTCGAAGTGCTCAAGGCCTTCGAGGATGGCGCCGAGGAATACAACGAGCTGATCGTGGTGCGCGGCATCCCGGTATACAGCCACTGCGAACACCACTTGGCGCCCTTCTTCGGCAAGGCGACCGTCGGCTACCTGCCGAACGGGAAGATCGTCGGCCTCTCGAAGCTGACCCGCCTGGTCGACATCTTCTCCAAGCGCCTGCAGGTGCAGGAACGCATGACGATCCAGATCGCCAACGCGCTGATGGAAGTGCTGGAGCCGAAGGCGGTCGGCGTGGTCGTCAAGTGCCGCCACATGTGCATGGAAAGCCGCGGCATCCGCGCCATCGGCGAGGAAACCATCACCTCGGCCATGCTGGGCGAACTGCAGCCGAACCTGGCGCTGCGCACCGAGTTCCTGGCACTCACACGCGATTAAGTAAGCTCAAGCCATGCCCCGGCGTCCTATGGCTGCCGGGTTTGCCTTGGAACCTGTTCCGGATCGCCAGCCTCCAAGTAATTTTCGGAGGGTGCGCCATGGATCGTCCGGTTTTTCCCAGCGACATTTCTCGCGAAGAGTTCGAGCCCCTGCGCGGGCTGCTCGAAGCGGCGCGCCGCAAGACCCGTCCGCGCAAGCACGACCTGTACGACGTGTTCTGCGCCGTCCTGTTTTTCCTCCACACCGGCGCCACCTGGCGCAGCATGCCCCCGGGCTTCCCGCCCTGGCGCACCGTGCACGAATATTTCACCCAATGGACCATGCTGCGCGACGGCGACCGTAGCCTGCTCGAAAGCGTGCTCGAGAAGTCGGGGCGCGATTTGGAACTGAGCCAGCTAAGGCGCCTGCTGCATCGTCGTTGAGTTGACGCAGTGGCGAGCAACATTGCTCACGAATTGTCACAATCTGTTGCACTTCTCGAAAAGTGTGGCAGTCGAGCTCGGCTAAGCTAAAGAAAAATTATCAATATTTTATCTTCGGGCTGGCCATGTTCGAGCACCTCAACCTGATCCTGTTTTCCACCCTCAATGCCCAGGCCAGCCTGACCGGCTGGCAATTGATGGGCGCCATGTTTGCCGCGCAGTGGCTGATCTTTGTGATGCCGCTGTCGCTGGTCATGTTGTGGCTCGGCGGCGGGCAGGGGCGCGAGGTCGCCCTGCGCGCCCTTATCGCGGCCGCCTGCGCGCTCACGCTGAACGGACTCATCGGGCAGTTCTGGTACAGCCCCCGGCCCTTCGTCGTCGACGTCGGCCAGACCTTCCTGCTGCACGCTCCAGACAGCTCCTTCCCGAGCGACCATGCCACCAGCATCTTCTCGGTGGCCCTGGTGCTCGCCTTTAGCCAGGTGCAGAAGGCGCGCCGTATCGGCTTGATGCTGCTGCCGCTGGCGCTGGTGGTGGCATGGTCGCGTGTCTACCTGGGCGTGCATTGGCCGAAGGACATGGCCGGTGCGATGGCGATGTCGGCGGCGATGGCCGCGCTGGTGAATACGCCGGCGGTGCGCGCGGCCTGCGCGCAGCTGCTGCCGCTGGCGGAAACCGTGTACCGCCGTGTGCTGGCGGTACCGATCGGGCGCGGCTGGCTGCGCCCTTAGTTGTTGATGGCCGGGTAGGTCAGCGCGGCCGGCATCGACCCGGTCGCCACCTGCGCCGGGCGAGGGGATCCAACGCACGCAGGACGCGTGGGCGGGTTCCTGCGCCGGCCGCGCGCTCCTGCGATGCCTGCCGCTTCCCTATTGCGCTGCCGGCGCCTCGAACACCAGCTTGTCGTGCTCGTCGAGGTGGAAGCTGCCCAGCGCCTGGCCGGTGACGGCATTCGCCTCCGGCGCTTCCAGTTCGGTACAGCCCTGGGTGTCGACCTGCCAGACATCCTCGCCGGAACGCAGCGTGTACACGCTGGGGCCGCTCGCGAACAGTTCGAGTTCCAGGCCCGACAGGGATACCTTGCCCAGATCCAGCTGGCGCTGGCAGTCCGGCATGCGGGCGGCGGTCAGGCGCAGCGTCGCATCCTTGCTCCAGAAATAATCCTGCATCACACGCACGGTGAGCGCATGCTCCTTGCCCTCGATCGGGTAGCTGGCCGTGTCGTTGACGCAGCCGGCCAGCAGCAGCGGCGCGAGCAGTGGAAAGAACAGGATGAGTGGCTTGCGCATGGGCGGTTCCCTTGTCAGGATGATGCAGGAGTGCATCGCGTGACGGAGTATAGAAGCGCCACCCGACGGGCGCAACCGCAGGCCGGCTCAAAAACGGGATTCGATGCGGACACCGTGGTTTTACGATTTGCGCCACCATAGCCATATGAACCAAGATGCATCGAACAGGCCATGAACGACTCGAAACAGAACATCGAGCTGTTGACCCCGCAGGGCGGCAAGCCGGTCAAGATGTGGACCCGGGGCGTCCCGGTCGAACGCGAAGCCAGGGAACAGCTGGAAAAGCTGGCCCGGCTGCCCATCGTGTTCCACCACGTCGCCGTGATGCCGGACGTCCATGTTGGCAAGGGATCGACCATCGGCAGCGTGATCCCAACGCTAGGTGCGGTAATTCCCGCGGCGGTCGGCGTGGACATCGGCTGCGGCATGATGGCGGCCAAAACCACCTTGCGCGCGAGCGACCTGCCCGACAAGCTGTCCCGCCTGCGCAGCGCCATCGAACAGGCGGTGCCGCACGGCATGTCGCCCAAGACCCGCAATAACAAGGGCAGCCGCGACGTCGGATCCTGGAACAACCCGCCGCCACCGGTCGATGCCGGCTGGGCGAAGCTCAAGGACGAGTTCGACGCCATCTGCCGCAAGTATCCCAAGCTGCGCGGCACTAACAACTACAAGCACCTCGGAACCTTAGGTAGCGGCAACCACTTCGTCGAGGTCTGCCTGGACGAGGAGGGCGCGGTCTGGGTGATGCTGCACTCCGGCTCGCGCGGCGTCGGCAATGCGATCGGCACCCACTTCATCGAGCTGGCGCGCCAGGACATGCGGCGTCACATGATCAACCTGCCCGACCAGGACCTGGCCTACCTCCAGGAAGGCACCCAGCACTACGACGATTACGTGGAAGCGGTCGGCTGGGCGCAAAAATTCGCGCGCATCAACCGCGAGGTGATGATGCACAACGTGATTCGCGCGATGCGCGAGGTCATTCCAAAACCCTTCGAGACGCATGTGGAGGCAGTCAATTGCCACCACAACTATGTGCAGAAGGAGAAGCATTTCGGCAAGGACGTGCTCGTCACCCGCAAGGGGGCGGTGTCCGCGCGCGAAGGCGAGCTCGGCATCATTCCGGGATCGATGGGAGCGAAGAGTTTTATCGTGCGCGGCAAGGGCAACCCGGAAAGTTTTAATAGTTGCAGCCATGGCGCCGGGCGCGTCATGAGCCGCACCGAGGCCAAGCGCCGCTTCACCCGGCTCGATGCCGAACGCGCCACCGCGGGCGTGGAGTGCCGCAAGGACGAAGGCGTGATCGACGAGATTCCGATGGCCTACAAGGACATCGACGCCGTCATGCATGCGCAGCGCGACCTGGTCGAGATCGTGCACACCCTCAAGCAGGTGGTGTGTGTAAAAGGATGACGCGCCTGACAGAGCCCTCAGGGCAGCCATCAGGGCTTTGTCAGGCGCGTCCTGGCGCGATGTGCAGCAGCTCGGCCGGCGTGCCAAATTCTCGGTCCGGCGCCACCCGCCGCAGCGCCTCGATCGGCGCATAGCCCCAGCTGACCGCGCCGAAGGCCACGCCGGCACGGCGCGCCGCATCGGCGTCCAGCGCCTGGTCGCCCACGTAGAGCGCATGTGCCGCCGGCACCGCTGCGCGCTTCACCACCTTGCGGATGCGTCCGGCCTTGCCGAACACCGACATCCCGCACTCGTAGTGGCCGAACAGGGCGCCCAGGCGCGGGCCCAGCACCAGCCGCACGTTCTGTTCCGAATTCGAGGAGACGATGGCCAGCCGCACGCCTTCTCGGTCGAGTGTGTGCAGCACCTCGCCGATGCCCTCGAACAGCGGGATGCGAGAAGCGTTCTCGCGCATCAGGCCGATGAAGCTGCGCGAGGCCAGCGGCAGCTTCCAGGCCGGCATGCCGACCTGGCGCATGATCGTCCGGGTGTCGTGGTGGCGCAGGTCCTGGGCCTCGGCCGCGCCGACGCGGCGGAAGCCGTGCTGGTCCGCGATCTGGTTGAACACGCTGATGAAGAAGGGGAAGGAATCGGCCAGCGTGCCGTCGAAGTCGAAGATGGCGAGACGGTAGGACATAAGCCGATTATAGGGCGGCGCGACCGGATGCGTTGTTATCTTGTCCTGACAGGCTGGATTTTCTGTCGGTGACTTGAGTATACAAACATTTCCTGACAGAATTTTAAGCATTGCGCCCACTGTGGCCTTTTATTCAAACGACAACGATGATCCAGAACGCCGACGATTATTTCGATATGGTGCGTACCCCGACGCCCTCTCCCATCAACCAGGTAGCCCAGGCGATCCCCGAGCCGGTCGACGCCAACGGTGACGGCATCAAGGATATCCTGATCTTCGGCGCCTACTATCCCCATAACGGCGGCACGGCGGTGGCCCAGCCGGCCCTGCTCATGCTGGGCAAGGGCGACGGCACCTATGCGCCGGCCCCCGCGGGCATGCTGCCCTCTACCTTCACCACCATCCATCCGCGCGAAGTGGTCCAGGCCGACTTCAACAAGGACGGCCTGATCGACCTGTTCGTGGCCGACCACGGCTACGATGCCGAACCCTTCCCCGGCGCACAGAACCGCCTGCTGCTGGGCAAGCAGGGCGGCGGCTACATCGATGCCAGCGCCAATCTGCCGCAGGTGGCCGATTATTCGCACAGCGCCACGGTGGGCGACATCAACCGCGACGGCAACCTGGACATTTTCGTCGGCAACCTCAGCAGCCCGGCCAGCCCCATCGAGCCCTACGTGCTGTTCGGCGACGGTACCGGCAAGTTCGCCCGTTCGAATGCCGGCCTGCCGGTCGAGGGCAGCGGCCTGCTGAACCGCCAGAACGGCGGCTTCGGTTTCAATTCGTCGCTGCTGACCGACCTGAACGGCGATGGCAAGCTCGACCTGGTGCTGGGCAACGACGGCAATGTGCACAACCGCGAGCACCGCTCGCTGGTGTATTGGGGCACGGGGACCGGCTTCAACGCGGCCACGGTCACACCCCTGCCCCAGGGCTACTTCGGCGACACCCGCGTGGTGCACGACATCGCCGCCATGGACATCGATGGCGACGGCGACAACGACTTGCTGCTGCTGTCTTCCGAATCGACGCCGAGCACGGCCTATGCCGACGGCTGGTCGCTGGAAGTGGTGCGCAACGACGGCGGCAGCTTCGTCGACGCCACCCTCGATCATTTCCAGGCGGCCGACAGCCGCGAAGGCCTGCCGATCCAGGACAGCAACGTCGGGGCGAGCCAGTTCATCCGCCTGATGGACGTCAACGGCGACGGTAGCAAGGACATCGTTGTCACCCAGTTCATGAACGACAAGCCGACGGAAAATACGCCGATCGTCTGGGTCAACGACGGCTTCGGCCACTTCGAAGTGGCGCTGCGCGCCGGCCAGCTGAACACGTTCGCAAGCGATCCCTACTTCATCGGCGTGTTCAGCCTGCCGGTCGAGACATCGAAGGGTCTGAGCTTCAGCACCGTCAGCACCTACCAGGGCACCATTTACGCCAACACCGCGCTGGCCACCAAGCCGCTGCCGGGGCCGGCCGTCATTACCGCCACCGCGCGCAACGACGTGATCGCGCAGACCTCGGTGGCCAACACGATCAACGGCGGCGAGGGCCGCGACAAGGTGGTGTATGCAAAGACCGCGGCCAGCTACCAGGTCACGCTGAAGGACGGCACCGCCACCGTGCGCGACCTCTCCGGCCAGGAAGGCATCGACACCCTGCTCAACGTCGAGCGCCTGCAGTTCGGCGACACCGGGGTCGCGCTGGACGTCGACGGCATCGCCGGTCAGGCCTACCGCGTCTACCAGGCGGCGTTCGCGCGCACCCCGGACCTGCCGGGGCTGGGCTACTGGCTGGCCATGATGGACAACGGCGTGCGGCTCGGCGCCGTGGCTGCCGGCTTCGTCGACTCGAAGGAATTCCGCGACGTCTATGGCGCCGCGCCTTCCAACCGCGAGATCATCGAGAAGTTCTACGAAAACGTGCTGCGCCGTCCGGGCGAGAAGGGCGGCATCGAATTCTGGACCGGCGTCCTCGACAACAAGCAGGCGAGCGTCGCCGAGGTGCTGGTGGGCTTCAGCGAGAGCCCCGAAAACCAGGCCGCGCTGGTCGGCGTCATGGCCAACGGCGTCGCCTACACGCCGTACGGCTGACGCCGCGCGACGGCTCAGGCGGTGCCGCCGTTGGCGCGCAGCACCTGGCCGTTGATCCAGCCCGATTCCTCGCTCACCAGGAAGGACACGATGCGCGCGATGTCGCCCGGCTCGCCCAGGCGCTCGAGCGGCGGCATCCGGGCAAAACCCTCTATCTGCTCCGGGGTTTTCCCGGAGAAGAACAGCTCGGTGGCGACCGGCCCCGGCGCCACTGTGTTGACGCGGATCCGGCGCCCGCGCAGTTCCTTGGCGAACACGGCGCCCATCGCTTCCACCGCGGCCTTGCTGGCGCTGTAGACGGCGTAGCCGGGCAGCTTCATCGCCAGCACGGTGGTGGAAAAGTTCACGATGCGCCCGCCGTCGTTCAGGCGCCGCCCCGCTTCGCGCAGCGTGTTGAAGGTTCCCTGCACGTTGACGCCGAAGGTCTGGGCGAACAGCTCGTCGGAGGTGTCGGCCAGCGGCATCGTCTTGAGCACGCCTGCATTGTTGACCAGCACGTCCACGGTGCCCAGCTCGCGCTCGGCGGTATCGAACAGTGCCCGCACCTCCTCCGGCTTGCTGACATCGGCCTGCACCGCGATCGCGGTGTGGCCGCAGGCGTGCAGGGTGGCGAGCACGCGGTGGGCTTCGGCTTCGTTGCTGGCGTAGTTGACGACCACCCGGTAGCCGTCCTCGGCCAGGCGCTGGGCCAGGGCGGCGCCGATGCCGCGCGAGGCGCCGGTGACGATCGCAACCTGTGCATTTTTCTCGTTCATGCCGGCCTCCCGTCAGTGAAATCAGGCGGCGATCGCCGCCTCGTCCGTGCCCGCAACGGCCAGGTGACGGTTCACCGCCGACAGCACCGCGCGGAACGAGGCCGTCACGATATTGCTGTCGATGCCGACGCCGAACAGGGTCTGGCCGCTGCCCACGCGCAGCTCGACATAGCAGGCGGCGCGTGCATCGGCGCCGCGGCCGATTGCATGCTCATGGTAATCCATCACGCGGATGTCGAGGCCGAGCGCGTTCACGAAGGCATCGATCGGGCCGTTGCCCTTGCCCTGCATGACTTGCGGCGCATGGTGGCGCGCCATGTCCAGTTCGATCTGCACGCCGTGCGCGCTGTCCTCCATCATGCGGTGCGCCACGTACTGCCAGGGCGTCACCTGCTCCAGGTATTCGCGCGAGAACAGCGCGTGGATGTCGGATGCGGCGACTTCGCGGCCGGTGGCGTCGGCCATGCGCTGCACCGCGCGTGAGAACTCGATCTGCAGGCGGCGCGGCAGCTCCAGGCCGTATTCCTGCTGCAGCAGATACGCCATGCCGCCCTTGCCGGACTGGCTGTTGACGCGGATGACGGCGTCGTAGCTGCGCCCCAGGTCGGCCGGGTCGATCGGCAGGTAGGGCACTTCCCACAGCGCATCCGCCTTCTGCACGGCGAAGCCCTTCTTGATGGCGTCCTGGTGCGAGCCGGAGAAGGCGGTGAACACCAGGTCGCCCGCATACGGGTGGCGCGGGTGCACCGGCAGCTGGTTGCATTCCTCCACCAGCTGGCGCACCGCGTCGATGTCCGAGAAGTCCAGGCCCGGGTCGACGCCCTGGGTGTAGAGGTTCATGGCCAGGGTGACCAGGTCGACGTTGCCGGTGCGTTCGCCATTGCCGAACAGGCAGCCCTCGACGCGGTCGGCGCCGGCCATCACGGCCAGTTCGGCCGCCGCCACAGCGGTGCCGCGGTCGTTGTGCGGGTGCACGCTGATGACGAGCGACTCGCGGCGCTCGAGGTGGCGGCACATCCACTCGATCTGGTCGGCGTAGACATTGGGCGTGCTCGCTTCCACGGTGGAAGGCAGGTTGACGATCATCGGGTTCTGCGGCGTCGGCTGCCATACGCTGCTCACGGCATCCACGATGCGCTTCGAGAAATCGAGTTCGGTGGTGGAGAAGGATTCCGGCGAATACTCCAGGCCCCACTGGGTCTGCGGGTGCTGCGCTACCAGGCTCTTGATCAGCTGCGTGCCGTTGACCGCGATCTGCACGATCTCGTCCTGCTCCATGCCGAACACCACGCGGCGAAACACCGGCGCCACCGAGTTGTAGACGTGGACGATGGCGCGCCTGGCGCCCACGGCCGACTCCACCGTGCGGCGAATCAGCTCGTCGCGCGCCTGGGTCAGCACGATGATGGTGACGTCATCCGGGATACGGTTTTCTTCCACCAGCATGCGCACGAAGTCGAAGTCGGTCTGCGAAGCCGAGGGGAAGCCGACCTCGATTTCCTTGATGCCGATTTTCACCAGCATCTCGAAGAAACGCAGCTTCTTCTCCGGGCTCATCGGCTCGATGAGGGCCTGGTTACCGTCGCGCAGGTCGGTGCTCATCCAGATCGGTGGTTTCGCGATGACGGCGTTCGGCCACTGGCGGTCGCTCAGTGCGACGGCGGGGAAGGGACGGTATTTGGCGGCGGGGTTCTTCAGCATGATCGTTTGCTCCTGGTGCGGTACACGGTAGGCCTCTGTGAGGCGGTGGTGTGGCGGCAGGCTGCCGGACGGGCCACGAACGCTAGGCCCGGCAACCGATCGGTAGTTTTAGCGCGCTGAGCAGCAGACGAATGTGAAGCGGAATCTTGGACATCGGTACAACTTTCCTGGAGCTTGCTGGGCCGGCGGGAGCCGGGGCGTACGGCGCGGACTACGCGCGCGAATTACGCTTGTAGTAGCAGGGCGGCCAGCGCTAGCGCGCCGGCGGCAGGTAGGGAAGTCGACAGATGCAGGTGGAAGGACATGCGATCCACTCTAAAAGACGAGTGGACCCGCTGTCAAGCAAAAATTTGTGCATTGCACACTACAACTTTTCCAGCAGCTCCGGCAGCTCCTTGATGAACGCGTCGCGCACCCGCAGGCCGGCGCGGCCGCCATCTTCGCGCGTCGCATCCTGCACCAGCCGCGCAAACACCACCGTGCGCTTGCCGTCGCCGGTCCAGCCCACCAGCCAGCCATGCGGCAGCGCACCCGGTTCCGAGCCGGTGCCGGTCTTGGCGTACAGTTCCCAGCCGTTGCGCAGGCGCGGATAACGCATGATCGACGTCGTCATGTCGACCGCCTTGCCGGAGACCGGCAGCGTGCGGTTGACCAGCCTGCGCAGGAACACGGCCTGCTCGTCGGGCGAAATCTTGAGCGAGCTGCCCAGCCAGGCCTGGGTCAGGCCGTCGTTCTTGGCCGCATTGCCGGACGCGTCGCGGTTGCCGTAGTCGAAGCGGTCGAGGTAAGACTGGAACCGCTCGCTGCCTAAGCGGGTGCTGATCTGCTGCGAATACCACACCACCGACAGCTTCATCCACGCCGCCGGGCTGGTGGCGGTACGCCATTCCGGCAGCCAGTCCACATAGCCTTTGCGGAAGGGCAGCAGCGGCGTGCGCTGGTCGACCAGGATCCCGCTGTCGTAGCCCATCAGGCTGAGCGCCACCTTGAAGGTCGAGGCGGGCGTCACGCGCTGTTCGCACTGGCCTTCGCGCACCAGCACCTTGCCGGTGGCGGCGTCGACCAGCAGGGTACAGCGGATCGCATCCTGGCCCGCTGCGGGCAATGCCGCACCGGCCAGCAGTGCCAGCGCCATCAGGTGTTTCGTCGTCATCGGCTCTCCGGAAAGGTAACAGTATAGCAATAGAGCAACAAAATCCGGCCGTTTTTGCAGCGCAGCACCATTACTGGTATACTGGTTGCCTGTCGTCGAAGCAGCGCTTCCGACTTTCTCCCGGCTTGTAAATACCGCCGCCCGAGCCTCCGCACCCGCCGCTTCACTTCGCAGGTTGCGCGCTTCCTTCTACTCCACCTGGTCTCCGGTCAGGCCAGCATCAGCACCTACGCCGCCATGTATCGCCGGGCGGTGTGACCGACGTTACATCGACCCGTGCGCCGCGCGGGCCGTCATCCAGCATGAGGAGCACCAGCATGGCAAAAGAAGAACTGATCGAAATGAACGGACTCGTGTCCGAAATCCTGCCTGAAATGCGTTTCCGCGTTGAGCTCGAAAACGGCCACAAATTGATTGCCTATACTTCGGGCCGCATGAAAAAGAACCACATCCGCATCATCGCGGGTGACCGTGTCACGCTCGAAATGTCGCCGTACGACCTGAACAAGGGCCGTATCACCTTCCGTCATATCGAGAACCGCGGCCCATCCGGCCCGCGTCCGGCGCCGCGCCGCCGCTAACCTGCACTGCAGGCGCGCTTCCCGGGAGGGAAGCGCGCAGTCTCCGCTTCACCCTTCTCCGCTTTCTCGCATTTGGTCTGTCCGCACATCGCGCGGTAGATCGATCACGTCCGTTTCAACAGTGTTATAAACAAGCGTGATAGGCCTTAGAATGTTGCTATCCTAAAAACAGGCAAGCGACGATCCATGGCCCATATCCATCCTGCCGGCTGGCGCGAGATGTCCGTCACCGGATCTGCCGCGCGCGAAATCGAAACCCTCACGCTGCTCGAGAAGCGCCTGTCGGACACGCCCTACGAGATCTACCACGGCGTCCACTGGACCAACGTCGAGCACGGCTTCTCGGCCTATGGCGACATCGACTTCATCATCCTGGCGCCGAACGGCAGGCTGCTGCTGATCGAGCAGATCGCCGGCTTCCTGAACGAATCGCGCGATGGCCTGGTGAAGAACTACCAGGGCAAGCCGCGCAAGATCCACAACCAGATCCTGCACACCATCGAGGGCTTCGCCAAACGCTACCAGGGCGAGCTGTCGATCGACTACCTGCTGTACTGCCCCGACTACATCGTCAAGGACCCGCAGCTGGCCGGCATCGACCCCAGCCACATCATTGACGCCACCACCAAGGGCCGGCTGGGCGCGAAGATCCGGGAAATTTTGCCGCTCACGCCGCGTACCGACGAATTCGACCGGGTCACCCGCTACCTCGGCGACACCCTGAGCCTGCGCCCCGACCCAAGCTCGATGATCGGCTGCGCCACCAGCATGGTGACGCACCTGTCCGGCGGCCTGGCGACCTGGGCGCGGCGGCTCGAATTCTCTCCGTTCCGCCTGCGCGTGGTGGGCACCGCCGGCAGCGGCAAGACCCAGCTGGCGCTGGCCGAATATACCGCCGCGCTGGATGCCGGCCTGCGCCCGCTCTACGTCTGCTTCAACCGCCCGCTGGCCGACCACATCCAGCGCCTGGTCCCGCCCGGCGGACGGGTCGCCAACTTCCACGAACTGTGCGACGCCTGGCTGCGCGCCCAGGGCATGACGCCCGACTACGGCGCGCCCACCGTCTGGGCCGACATCGAAAGCTCGCTGGCATCGGCCGCGCTGCCCGAGACCTGGCAGTACGACGTCGTCATCGTCGACGAGGGCCAGGATTTCTCCGCCACCTGGCGCGACATCGTGCTGCGCATGCTCAAGCACGGCGGACGCGCCATCTGGCTGGAGGACCCGGACCAGAACCTGTACGGCAAGGAGATGGTGCCGCTGCCGGGCTGGGTGGTGCTGCACTCGAACACCAACTACCGCAGCCCGCGCCAGATCGTGCAGATGCTGAGCTCCATCGGCGCCGTCAGCCAGCCGGTGGAAGCGGGCAGCCCGTTCAAGGGCGCCGACATCGAGGAACTCACCTACCCGGAAGGCGATACCGAGGCCATGCTGGCGCAGACCCGGCGCGCCGTCACGACCTGCCTGGCCGCCGGCTTCGGGCGCCAGGACATTGCGATCTGCTCCTTCCGCGGCCGCGAACGTTCAAGCATCCTCAAGCTCGATCGACTGAGCGACGCGCACACGCTGCGCTCCTTCACCGGCGCCTACGACCTGTTCGGCAACCCGGTGTTCCGCGAGGGCGGGCTGCTGGCAGAGTCGGTCTACCGCTTCAAGGGACAGTCGGCGCCGGCATTGATCTTCACCGAGATCGATTTCGAAGAGATGGACGAGCTGACCCTGAGAAAACTGTTCGTCGGCATGACCCGGGCGCGCCTGAAACTGGTGCTGGTGATGAGCGTGCGTGCGCATGCGCAGTTCGTCGACCGCATGTGAGCATGCATTTCATGCGGCGCACATGACGAATCGGGGAAACGCCGCAACCGGCGCGTGCTAGCATTTTGGGCATCGAATCCCGGGAGACGCGTTCATGAAGAAGCAGGGAATTTCCACCGCGGCGCGCCGGCGCGTGCGCCTGGTGTGCGCATCCGCCGCCATGCTGCTGCTGGCCGCGTGCGGCGACCATCCGCCGAAAGACGACGACGATGACGACGACCAGCCGCCCCCGGCTGCCATCAGCATCGTCGCCGGCAGCGCCCTTGAGGCGGGCAGCACCAACGCCACCGGCGAGGCGGCGCGCTTCGATACGCCCACCGGCATCGCGGTCGACGCCGCCGGCAACGTGTACGTGGCGGACACTGGGAACGAGTCCATCCGCAAGATCACGCCGGCCGGGGTCGTCACTACCCTGGCCGGCGCCGCGGGCTCGAGCGAGCACATCGACGGGCCCGGCGACCGCGCACGTTTCGTCTCGCCCTTTGCGCTGGCGATCCACAGCGACGGCACCCTGTTCGTCACGGACAACCTGCGCATCCGCAGCGTGAGCAGCGCCGGCCAGGTGGCCACGGAGGCGATCATCCCGGTCGGCGTCAATGTCACCCTGGGCAGCATGCCGGTGGTCTACCCGAAAGGGATCGCGGTCGACGCGCGCCGCCAACTGCTGGTGACGAACGGCCTCAGCACGCGGCGCATCGTGGCCGGGTCGACGGGCATGCTGGAGGGCCCGGAGGTGGCCCAGGAGCTGTTCGGCGTGCGCACCGCCGAAGCGCGCGGCGTGGCGACCGACAGCGACAACAACGTCTACGTGTTCGACCTGCAGCGCAAGATCAGCCGCACCGTCAATCCCTCGACCGTCAACGCGAACGTGCTCACGCCGTTTGCCGGCGCGCCGAATGCGCGCGGTTCGGCGAACGGGGCCGGCACCGCAGCCAGCTTCCAGGAGGTGGTGGCGCTCACGGTCGCCCCGGACGGCATTGTCTACGCGGCCGACGCGGTGAACAACCTGGTGCGCAGGATCAACCAGGAGGGCCTGGTGACGACGCTTGCCGGCACCACCCGCTCCACCACGCTGCAGACGGGCGGCCTGCCGGGCAGCCTGGCGCCCCTGCGCGGCATCGCCAACGACGGCAAGGGCAACCTGTACGTCACCTCGGGCAATGCGGTCGTGAAGATTCGGCTGCCCTGAGCGGGCTCAGTGGCCGATCGCCGCGGTGGCCACGCCCTGCGCCACGCTGTTCTTGCTGGTGGTGGTGGTCAGCGCGAACAGCGGCTTGCGCGGCGATTTATCCGTGCTCCACTCGTAGGCGACGGTGCTCTTGACGCCGTCCGGTCCCTTTTCCGAGGTATTGCGCTTGCGCTCACTGCGGAAAGGCGAGGGGGCCTTGCCCACCGTCTTTTCGAACATCGCCTGAGCCGTGGTGGCTGGCACCGTCTTCGCGTACAGCGCACACAGGTTCTTGTCCGAATGGACGACCAGCACGAACTGGCCATGCTGGCTCGGCACCGACCATGCGCTGCCCTTGGCGCCCTGCAGAAACATCGCTGCCGCCTCCGCGGGGAGCTGGGGCAAGGTAGCAAGCTGTTTGCGCAGGCCGTCGAAGTCGTGCAGGTACTTCAGGCAGTGCGTGGAATAAATGTTCATGAAGGCGGCGGCCTGCTGTTCAGGCGCAGCGACAGCGATTGAAGAGAGCAAGATACCTCCAACGGTGATGGCTGTTTGTAGAAGAAGTCGCATAGGGTCGAACTGCTTTCAAAAACGTGCGCGGTGGCGCGCACCGTTATCTTCCTGCCCCGAACCGTCCTGCTGACCGAATTCGTACCTGACAGGCGTAACTTTCCCGCCTCCAGTCGGAACCACTCCGACTGGAGTGCCTGACGTTGCCGCCAGACTCGCCACGGGTAGCGCAGAGTGCGCCTTGAGAGCGCCGGTTGCGAGCCGTTGGAGATTGACCGCGGCGTTGATGTCCCGGTCGTGGGCAGCACCGCAGGTGCAGGCCCATGTTCTTGTGCCGAGCGTTAGCGTGCTGTTTTTCTCGCCACATGCCGAGCACAGTTTGCTCGACGGGTACCAGCGGTCGGCCATTACTAATATGGTGCCGTAGCGTTGCGCCTTATAGTGCAATTGGCGCCTGATCTCGTACATGCCTACATCGCTGACCGCGCGCGACAACCGTGCGTTGGCCAACATGCCTTTTACGTTCAAATCCTCAATCGCCACCGCTTGGTTTTCGCGGCATAGACGCGTCGTAAGCTTATGACAAAAGTCGCGTCGTATCCGGGCGATTCGCATATGCAGCTGTGCCAACTTTCGCGCTTCTTTGATCTGGTTGGCGGACTTGGGCAGACGGGTCCCTTTCGGGATGGAGCCCACAATGCCGGCAGCCGCCTTAGCTGCAGTATGCTTCCTCGATAGGCGGCGAGAGCGAATGCGCAGGCGCCTCAGAGCTGCTCTCAGTGGACGTGGTGCGTGAATCTTCTCGCCTGTACTAAAAGTGGCGGCAGCGGCCACACCCAGGTCTATGCCGACGACGCCATTGCCCGTTCGGATACGTTGGGCATGGCTTTCAGGAACGTCGACCTGAACAGAGAGCGACCACCGGTCTGCCTCGCGTGACAGCTGCGCCCCCATCATCTTGCCAGGAAATCGCAGCGTCTCAGCCAACGCGACGCGACCGATTTTGGGCAATACAACGCTGTTGCCGTCAAAGCGAATTCTGTCATTTGCCACATAAAAGCTGTCGCGGCAGCGGCCCTTTTTCTTGAACACCGGTGGGTGAGCGGTCTTGCCGGCCTTCCTGTCCGCGAAGTAGCGGTTCCAGGCACGCGCAAGGTTAGTGAATGGCTGCGCGTGGGCATCGCGGTGGAGTGCACGGAGCCAGGGCCGTCCATTTTCGTCGAGCCAGTCAGGATGAGCGTACTTGATGGCGTTGAACTGTTTTTTCAGTGCTAAAGCGTTCGGATGTTTTCCCCTTGCGGCTTGGAGCTTCCACTCTGCCAGCGCCCAGTTCCATACGCGACGCGCTGCCCCAGCCGCGCGTGCGAAATAGTCGCATTGCTCGCGGGTGGCATTCAGGCGGATACGGTGCGATAGAAGCATGAAGTGATATCCAAAAGAATAAGCTGTTTGACTCATGTGTATTCGGGCAGTTCGACAACGGCTGTCAAAGGCAGGACAGATCACATCTATCCTTGTGCACATCCAGTCGACTAAGCCTGCTGCGACCAGTTGGAAGGCAACCTGACTATAGCAATTCGTGCCCAAAATCCTGACTTGCCGAAAGGAATTGAACGCGGCATTGGAAGCAGTAACAGCCGCGCTTAATGACTAACATTTAGAAGGTGCCGACGAGAAAGACGTCGAGTTGTTCTTGCGTGACCGGCTAGTTGAGCAAGCGGTCGCAGTGGTGGCGCACATTTATGGACTATCTGGGCCGGTAAGCCCGACGCCTAGCAGGCAGTGACCTTTGCAGTTGGCCCGCTGCCTGTCGCCTTTGGATGACAAAAATAATGCAATCTGTCCTATAGAGGAGACGCGTAGGACAGAACGCGACATTGACGCACGTCAAGCGCGGTTAGCTCATTCGCATGCCTGAGTTCGCTATGATCGATGTTTCGAGGCGTAAATATCTCGATCATGATGGAGTCATTCAGATGGGGAACGCTCACACGTCGTCTGGTCGAATGAAAGCTCTCCCCGAGTTTGCCTCATTGGGTCGGAACGGAACAGGGCTGAGTCAGATTAGCAGGCTCATCACCTTGACCACTCCGCAGGAACGCGACCTTCCGGAGTCGCTGGTTGCAGATCAGTTCATTGGCCGTGAGGCTGTCAATGAGCTCTTTCGTTTCGATATCGACGCCCTCTGCACGTCGACCGACCTGGACCTGTCCAATTTCATCGGCGAAGACCTGACGATTACGCTTTCGCAGCCCGACGGCAGCCGGCGCGCATGGCATGGCATCTGTACCGAGGCCTCCTGGCTTGGCGCCGATGGTGGCGTTGCTCGCTATCGGTTGCGGCTCGAGCCCGCGCTGGCGCTGCTGGCCCACCGCCGTGACAGCTACATTTTCCAAGACAAGAATGCGCGAGACATCGTTATCGAACTGCTGGCCGATTATCCGCAGGTGCGCTTGGACTTCGACATCACGCAGGAGCTGGCAGTCCGCCCGGTTTGCACTCAATACCGTGAAAGCGACCTCGAATTCTTCGTGCGCCTGCTGGCATCCGAAGGCTTGAACTGGCGTTTCGAGCACAACCAGGCGGCGGGCGATGGCAATGGCCACGCGAAGCATCGCATCGTCATCTTCGACAGGCGCGCGCGCACGCCTGCGACACCGGGCGGTGACGTGATCCGCTTCCATGGCGTGCGCGCCACCGAGACCGACGATGCGATCGACGGCTTAAAGGCTCGCCGCAGCGTGCAGGCAAATCGCGTCGCGATCAGCAGCTGGGATCCGGCACAATTGGTGGCGCCCGGCTACGAGCATGCGTCCCACCTCGACGCAGGAGAACTGCCGCCACTGCAGCTCTACGACGGCAGCGGTGAACGCATCGCCACCGAGCGCGGCGCCGCTGACGCGCACAGTGACCTGATTCTGCTGGCGCTCGAGCAGAGCAACAAGGTCTTTGAAGGGACCGGCGCAGTGCGCAGGTTGGCGGCCGGCCATGCTTTTTACTTGACCCAGCACGACCGCTATACCGAGGGGGACAATGCATTCAAGGTGCTGTCGGTGTGGCACGAGGCGCGCAACAATTTCGAGACCGGGATTACGGGTGCTCCCTCGGCTGGCGTCGAGAACGGCACGTATCGCAATGTGTTCACCTGCGTGCGCGAAGTAGTGCCGCTCGTTCCCCGTTTGACGGCCGCGACGCATCGCACCACGGCGCCGGGGCCGCAATGTGCCCTGGTGGTCGGGCTGGCGGATGCGGTGTCCACCACCAACCGCGATCACCAGGTGCGGGTGCAATTCGCCTGGCAGCGCGGTGCACGTCCGAATGCGGGCGGCATGGCGCACAACACCGACGACCGAGGCTGCGCACCGGGCAATGAGACATCCGGCACCTGGGTGCGCGTGACCGAGGCGCTGGCGGGGCCGAACTGGGGGACGGTGTTCACCCCGCGCATCGGCACCGAGGTACTGGTCGACTTCATCGAAGGCGATATCGACCGGCCGGTGATCGTCGCGCAGCTGTACAACGGCGCGGACCTGCCGCCGTTTTCGGCCGGCGTGGACTCGGGCGCCAACCATGCGGGGGTCCTGTCCGGCATCCACACCCGTAACTTCGACGGCAGCGGCTACAACCAGTGGCAGATCGACGACACGACCGGGCAGCTGCGCATGCGGCTGGCGACGAGTAGCGGGGCGACCCAGCTCAATCTCGGCTACTTGATCCATCAGGAGCCGGGGACGTCGCAGCGCGGCGCTTATCGCGGCAGTGGTTTTGAGCTGCGCACCGACGCCTGGGCGGTGATCCGGGGCGGGGAGGGTGTGCTGCTGTCGACACGTGCGCGGCCTGCGCAGGGAGCGGGCGTCAGCTCGACCCAGATGGATGTGGCGGAGGCCGTGGCGCAGTGCAGGAGCGCTGCCGAATTGTCGGCCAAGCTCGGGGATGCGGCGTCGCAGCAGCAGGCCTTGTTCAGCAAGGATGCCTTGAAGGCGCAGGAGGCGTTCATCGCGCAGATCGATCCGGAGGCGAAGGGCAAGTACGACGGACCGGTCAACGGGCAGGCGGCTTTCAAGGCCAGGCCGGGTTCGCGCGAGCTGGATTCAACGCAGCCTGTGGAAAAGTTCGGATCACCCATCGTGCTGATGGATTCGGCGGCCAGCATCAACTGGGCGACGCCGGCATCGACCGTGCTCTATGCAGGCAAGCACCTGCACTGGACCACGCAGTCGGATTTGCACATGACGGCGGGGCATACGTTGTCGTCCGTATCCGGCGAGGCGACCAGTTTGTTCACGCATGGGGGCGGCATCCAGGCGATCGCGGCGAATGGGCCGGTGTCGCTGCAGGCGCATACCGATGGGCTGGAGATCCTGGCGGACAAGGAGATCACGGTGATTTCGGTGAATGACTGCATCGAGATCAAGGCGAAGGAAAAGATCGTGCTGCAGGCGGGGGAGTCGTCGATCACGCTGGAGGGTGGGGATATTACGTTTGCTTGTCCGGGGACGTTCTCTGTCAAGGGTGGCCAGCATTTGTTTGACTCCGGTGTCCGTAGCGAGACCTCGCTCACCAGTTTGCCAGACAGCCGACCAAGGCTCTTCGATGAAGCATTCGTTCTCAAGGACGAGCAAACCGGGCTTCCCCTCTCAAACTATCAATACCGCATCATCCGAGCGGATGGATCAATAGAGCCGGGAGTAACGGACGAGGAAGGTCGGACTCACCTGGTTTCCTCAGGTGAAGTTGAGGAATTAAAACTAGAGATCATTCGCGCATAAAGGTTTGCTTCGACATGACAGGCACAAAGTTCAAGCTCGCGGGGACCGCCTATACAAATCCGTTCGAGAACCTGGAGCGAAAGGAGGTAAGGATAAAAGTGGGTTCGGAGCGAATAGCACGGATCGCTTTCCTCAATGGCGATGGCACCGAAACAAGCAGCGTAACGCAATTCGTCAATCTGAGCCGGTCGGATAGCTTTGTTGACGGGAAAGTTGTGCCGAACGTGGATCGTGCTGGGGCCAAGGTGCGGCTCAAGGTGTATTTCAATAAGCCAGGCACTCACCAATTTACAGTCAAATGTGAGCCATTCGATGGCAATGCAAAATACACGCCGGGAGAACTGGCGAGAAATTCTCGCTTCGCGTATCAGAAAGAAAAGAAATCCTACATAACGGCGAGCGATGGAAGTCTGGTTCTGCCGCTAGACGATTTCTATGTTGGCGCCGCAGGGAAGGATAAATACGTTTTTCGTGCTGCCGACGCCAACGGCACGACAGTGTCGACCGGGAATCTGGAAGTGCACCGTCTGATCTACTACGTCGAGCTAAAAATGCGCTCGCTTACAACGTGCGCTACTAGTTTGGCGCTAGTGGAACGCACATACGCAAAGCACAACATCAAGTTGACGAGATTGCCAGCTGTTGAGATGGACTCCCTTCCAAATATCGGCACGCGTGACGAGCAAATATTTCAGGAAAATGCCAGGAAGGCTTATTCTAAATCGTCAGCTGTTGGAAAGCAGCCTCAGGTGATAGCGATCGCGTATACGGGACACTTGGCTGTAAAGAAAGAAAATTTTCAGGTTGGGGCGTCGCCAGTTGTGGTCGGGCCAGGAAGTTCACCAGTGTTAATTCCCGTCGGCGACCCTCCAAGCGCGACATCGATATTTCCCGTGACGTATTTTCTTTGGCAGGGCCTTGTGCCAGGCGAAAACTGGTTCGTATCCGCGAAGTTTATCAAGACAGGCGGGACCCCCGCCGATGCAGTCAATATTCCGGTCGAAAAATGCACAGCAGTGCCCAGCAGCTCAGCACTCCCTCAACGCGCAAATATCGTACGAATCGATGTCAGCACGCTGCAACGTGGGACCGGAACAATTGTTCTCGTGGTAAATATTGTTGAGCGGATGCGAGGTGGGCTTTCATTCCCTGGAGGGAACCTGATCTGTGTTTGCACGAAAGCATGGTGGTCTACTATCGACACTAAAATGCAGAACGAAGTTATCGTCCACGAACTAGGTCACAAGATCGGGATGGTGCCGGATGGGAGCGGGAAGCTGCCCGACAGAATGACCAGATTTTACGACGATGCGAAAGGGCATCACGGAAATCACTGCTTTTATGGTCTCCCTGCGAGCCAGACTCGTTACGATTCGCGCACTGATGTTATCCGTTCCAAATGCGTAATGTACGGTGCAGCTAATGGCGTCAGCGACTTCTGTGTAGATTGTGCGCCGGCTGTTTGCAAGGTTGATCTTGGTGATGGATGGAGACCGTTATGAGGCGCTGGTCGACTCCTCTATTTGTAATTGCCGCCTGCTTCTCATGTTCGTCCGCGGGCGCAAGCGGTAGCGCTTTGTTTGCACCACGCTATTCGCCATCCGCGGACGCGACAACCTCGCGTGGTGCAAAGGTAGACAAAATTATGACCGAAGACGAATTATTTGAGCACGTGCCGTTTGACACCAATAAGCAGACCGCTTGCTCGCCGGCTGACCCTGGTATTGAGTGGCGCGGGTTGAAAGTGCGCGCCCCTTCGCAAGTTATCATGCCTAAAAAAGACGCTCCGCATTTAGCGCTCGTCATTCCTTTATGCGGAATATATCGTATAAACCTTGCTCAGGCGATCCGGTATCCTGGGCCGCTAACTTTGATCGTTACCCACGTTGGGACAGGAAAAACGTATCGTGGTCCGATCGTCGATCGAGACCCGAACATAACGATTCCTCCGCCACCGTCGCCTCCGCTAGATGTGGCAGCTTTTGAAGGTGTATTTTCCAGCACCTACTTTAACGTAAATGTAGCGTGGTACGTTGCGCTGCCGTTGCAGCCTGCTCGTTATCGCCTAAAAGTCGAGTGGGCGGGCTATCAGTCGAACGAGGTTAGCATTGCAGTTGCCCAGCGTCCGTAGGGGGCATTTGATGCATTCTTGACCACGGTGATTTCTGGTCTCCGTTTGCGTATTGTATTTGTCGGCGATCGCAGCCTGCTACGCTCTTTCTCGCCAGCCGGGCGTGATCGGCCACACCACTAGCCCGCGCAGCTTAACAGCAGACAAAATGAAGGCCGGTGGCTTTTCGCTGCTGGTTGGTCGTTTCGACCGCAACGTCTGTCGCATCTGCCTGGCTAGGCCGACGAAACAGGCATGTCACGCCTTGATCAGAGCGCAGATTTTTCTAACATTACAGGCACCAAGACTTCTCTATTCGCCTCTCGCGCCGGGTGGGATATCGGCAAGATCGAGATAGACTGGCAGGCCTAGGTCCCGCGCCGTCTGCACATCCATGTCGGCGCCGCGCGACTCGCCGGCGATCCGGTAGACGGCATGGCATTGGCGCAGCATGCGCTGGGCCACTTCGTACAGGAAAGCTTGCGGAATCGCTCCTGGGATCGTGGCGCCGGTCGCATGCGCCAGTGGCAGCGCGGCCCACTCCCCGATCAGCGGAAAGTGTCCCTTGTCGTATACCGCCAGCGCGGCCTGCTCCAGGGCTCTCAGGTTCCGTTCAATCAAGATCGGATCGCCGCCGGTGCCGCTGCGATAGGGCCCGGCGATCAGGATGGTTTTTGTTTGCATATGAGTCTCCTTTGGGTTCAATGGCTGAGGACAGTCACGCCAGCGCTTGTCAGTGCGGCATCGAGTTCGGCCGAAGGCGCGCAGTCGATGACCAAGCTTGCCGCCATGCCGAGGTCTCCGATCTTGTAGGCGGAGGCCACGCCGAGTTTTTCGCTGGAAGCCAGCACGACCGTTTCTGCCGCACGCCCGGACAGGGCGCGCTTGATATACGCCTCTTCGAAGTCGCCGGTGCTGAACCCGGCATCGGGATGCACGCCGGTCACACCCATGAAATAGAGGTCGGCGCGGATGTGGCTCAGTGCCTCGAGCGCGGCGGCGCCGACGGCGACCATCGAATGCCGGAACAGGCGTCCGCCGATCAGGATGACCTCGATCTTCTCGTGTTCGGCCAGCGCGACCGCAATGGTCGGGCTATGGGTGACCACCGTGAGCGGCATGTTGCGCGGCAGCGAGCGCGCCAGCTCCGCGCAGGTGGTGCCCCCGTCGAGGATGACGATCTGGCCGGGCGCGATCAGGCGCGCTGCGCTCGCTGCCACCTGCGCTTTTGAGCCCATGGCGATGTGCTGGCGCTCGGTGAAGCCGGCTTCCGCGGGCGAGGCCAGCAGGGCACCGCCATGCACCCGCTGCAGCAGGCCCTCGGCCGCCATCTCCCGCAAATCCCGGCGGATGGTGTCTTCCGAGACCTGGTAGTGCGCGGCGAGCGCCTTGGCTTCGACCTGCCCCTGCTGCGTGAGCATGGTGAGGATCTCGTTCTTGCGTTGGCTGGTCAGCATATTGCACGAAATTTCTTGAAATTGCACGAAACTGCATGTTAGGCTATCGGAATCCCAACGTCAAGGAACGCCATGTCCGCGCCTGTCCAGCTTGTCGATGTTTCCGTCCTGTCCGACCAGTGGTACGTGCTCAAAAAGTACACCTACGACTACCAGCGCAAGGATGGCAGCAGCCAGCGCCAGGAGCGCGAGGTCTACGACCGCGGCAATGGCGCCGCGATCCTGCTGTACAACCGCGCGCGGCGCAGCGTCGTGCTGACCCGGCAGTTCCGGCTACCGGCCTACCTGAATGGCCTGGCGGACGGCATGCTGGTCGAGGCGGCAGCCGGGCTGCTGGACGACATGTCGCCGGCCGAGCGCATCCGCATCGAAGCCGAAGAGGAGACGGGCTACCGCATCGAGCGGGTCGAGAAGGTGTTCGAGGCTTACATGAGCCCGGGGTCGGTGACGGAGAAACTGCACTTCTTCGTGGCTGAGTATGAGGACAGCCAGCGCGTGGGTGATGGGGGCGGTATAGCGGGGGAGGGTGAGGACATCGATGTGTTGGAGCTACCGTTTGATCAGGCAATGAGCATGATCGGGCAGGGAGAAATTGCTGACGGCAAGACGATCATGCTGTTGCAGCATGCGGCGCTGCGTTTGTTCGACAGGCCGTAAGCCTTGGCTTGCCGAGAATACACCCGACCGTAATTTCCACGCCAACTCAAATGGCGGCAGTTTGTTCAGCCATTTCCGGCACTTCAACAATGAGCCGCGGTATCCGTTGATACAGCGCGAGTTTGAACTCGTCACGGTCTTTGGAATAGTGGCAGCGACGATGGCAATTCGGGCAAAGCGCTACCGCATTTGTCGTCTTATCCGAGCCATAACTGGACAGTGGCATGACGTGATGCACTTCGAGATAGGGCAATCCATCCATTCCAACGAACGGCGCCGGATCATCGCACCCTTCGCAACGTCCTTTCGCCCCCTGAAGCACCCATGCTTTCACGGCCGGATCGCGGACGTAGCTTGTCGTCGTCACTGTGACAATCTGTGGCGAATGCGACCCTTTGGGGACGGTACCAAGAGACCGTTGCCTAAGATCAGACACGCGCTCTGAAAGCACAGAGGCATCAGGTGTTGGAACATAGGCCTCTAGCGATTCGATGCCTTCAGTGCTCAACAAGGCGACCATCTTCTCTTTGACGGCTGAGCCAATGTTCCGTGCCGGGAGATAGCCGGCGATATACGGCATCTTCAGTTCATATAAAGCTGCCGAGATGTTCTGCATTCGAAATTCGATCGAGGCTTTTGTCCTGGTGGCGAGCGGGCCGGCACGCAGTTCTCGATTGGCCGCCGCCTTGTTATAGCTGATACCGTTCAGCTCCGCATGCAGCATGCGCAGATAAGACTTGACCGTAGCGGCTAGCTCCGCGTCGCTCCAGGCCTTCGAATCGGTCGAGATTGATATTAGATCGGACATGAACTGGTCGGTTTCTTCATCCAGCCAGTCTAGTCTTTGTTCAATATCTTCTCAACAAGAAAAGTTGTTGTTAGAGCGTATAGCTACCGAATATCTTTCCCCGCATTAACACTGATTTGATACGATCTCGACATGATCGATATCTCTATAAATAAAGCCGCACCTCCACGCATCCGCCGTCGTCAGACAATCGCGCTCGTACTGCTGGTTGTCACCGGCGTCATCAACTACCTCGACCGCGCCACCCTGGCCGTCGCCAACGAATTCATCCGCGCCGACCTCGACCTCTCGCTCGGCCAGATGGGCCTGCTGCTGTCGGCGTTCTCCTGGAGTTACGCGCTATGCCAGCTCCCGGTCGGCGCGCTGGTCGACAAGATCGGGCCGCGCTGGCTGCTCGGTGCCGGCCTGGTGCTCTGGTCGCTGGCCCAGGCCGCCGGCGGACTGGTGTCGACCTTCGGCTGGTTCGTGCTCGCGCGCGTCGTGCTCGGCATCGGCGAAGCGCCGCAGTTCCCGGCCGCGGCGCGGGTGGTGAGCAACTGGTTTCCCTTGCGCGCGCGCGGCACGCCGACCGGCATTTATAACTCGGCCTCGCCGCTGGGCTTTGCGCTTGCACCTTTGTGCCTGTCGCCCCTGATCGCCGCGACAAGCTGGCACTGGGCCTTCTTCGTCACCGGCGCGCTCGGCATCGTCGCAGCCGTTGTCTGGGTCATGCTGTATCGCGATCCGGTGCGCGAGGAGCTGACCGACGCGGAGCGCGCCTACCTGGACGAGGGACAAACTGGCGAGGCCGCGCCAAAGCCAGGTTTCGCGGCCTGGCGCGCGCTGTTCCGCCAGCGTGCCACCTGGGGCATGATGCTCGGCTTCTTCGGCTCGGTTTATTTGAACTGGGTCTTCCTTACCTGGCTGCCAGGCTACCTGCGGACGGAACGCCACATGGATGTGGCCTACGTTGGGGTGGCCGCCACGATTCCCTTCCTGTGCGGCTTCGCCGGCGCCCTGAGCGCTGGCTGGGCATCAGATCGGATCACCCGGCGTGCAGCCTCCACTGTGCAGGGCCGCCGCGCGGCGGTGGTGCTGGCCATGCTGGGCATGGTGGCGTTCACGATTCCGGCGGCGCTGGTCGAGAGTAATACGGCAGCCATCGCCTGCATCTCGGTCGTGATCTTCCTCGCCAACGCGGCGTCGGCCTGTTCGTGGTCGCTGGTCACCGCGGTTGCGCCGCGCAGCCGCATTGCCTCACTGGGCGCGATTCAGAACTTCGGCGGGTTCATCGGCAGTGCGCTGGCGCCCATCTTCACGGGCTATATCGCGCAGAGCTGGTCCTTCGTTCCCGCCTTGCTGACTGGTGCCGGGATCGCCTTCCTAGGTGCGATGTCGTACCAGTTCCTGGTTGTTCGGCCGATCCCTGAGCAGGACTAAGCGGCAGCGATGAAAAAAAAGCCAAGCGTCGAAACGCTTGGCTTTTTTGCTTTGGCAAGCCGACTTAGACGTCGATATTCCCCGCCTGCAGCGCATTGCTCTCAATGAAGTTCCTGCGCGGTTCCACGTCATCCCCCATCAGCGTCGTAAAGATCTGATCCGCCGCAATCGCATCCTCGATCTGCACCTTCAGCAGGCGACGAACGGTCGGATCCATCGTGGTTTCCCACAGCTGTTCCGGATTCATCTCGCCCAGACCCTTATAGCGCTGCTTCGACACACCACGTTCCGCTTCCTCGCGCAGCCAGATCATGGCTTCGTGGAAGCCGCGCACCGCGAACTCCTTCATCTTCTCGCCTTCGCCGCGGCGCATGATGGCGCCTTCGCCCATCAGGCCCTGGAAGGTGGCGGCCGCGTTGGCCAGCACGGCGTAGTCGTTGCTCAGAACGAAGTCGGCGTCGATCGAGGTGACGTTCACGTTACCGTGGCGCATGCGCTCGATGCGCAGCGCCTGCTTTTCCGACAGCTCATCGGAACGCACCACCACTTTCACAGCCGGGTCATTGATTGCCGCTTCCATCGCCTGGGCCGAGGCAGTGGCGTCTTCCAGCGTGCTCATCTGCAGCGTCACGCCGCTCATGATTGCGGTCAGCGCCGCGCGGTCGATCACGCGGGTCAGGCGCATCATGATGGCGTTGGCCAGGTTGTACTGGGTCACCAGCGTGCTCAGGGCTTCGCCGGTGATCGGATCGGCGCCTTCGCGCGGAATCAGCGAAGCATTGTTCAGCGCCACCGTCATCATGTAGCTCGCTTCCTCGACGTCGTCCTTCAGGTAGCGCTCGTCGCGGCCGGACTTCACCTTGTACAGCGGCGGCTGCGCAATGTAGATGTGGCCGCGCTCCACCAGCTGCGGCATCTGGCGGTAGAACAGGGTCAGCAGCAAGGTACGGATGTGGGCGCCGTCGACGTCCGCGTCGGTCATGATGATGATGCGGTGGTAGCGCAGCTTGTCGACGTTGAATTCGTCCGGGCCGATCGAGGTGCCCAGCGTAGCGATCAGGGTGGTGATCTGCTCCGACGACAGCATCTTTTCAAAACGCGCCTTTTCCACGTTCAGCACCTTGCCGCGCAGCGGCAGGATCGCCTGGAACTTGCGGTCGCGGCCCTGCTTGGCCGAGCCGCCTGCCGAGTCACCCTCGACGATGTACAGTTCGGCCAGCGCCGGGTCGCGTTCCTGGCAGTCGGCCAGCTTCGAGGACAGGCCCAGGCCGTCCATGATGCCCTTGCGGCGGGTCAGGTCGCGCGCCTTGCGGGCAGCCTCGCGCGCACGCGCCGCTTCCACGATCTTGCCGCAGATGATCTTGGCGTCGTTCGGCTTCTCCATCAGGAAGTCTGTGAGCGTCTTGGCGACGATTTCTTCCACCGGGCCGCGCACTTCCGACGACACCAGCTTGTCCTTGGTCTGCGACGAGAACTTCGGCTCCGGTACTTTCACCGACAGCACGCAGGTCAGGCCTTCGCGCATGTCGTCGCCCGAGATCTCCACCTTCGCCTTCTTGGCAAAGTCGTTCTCGTCGATGTACTTGTTGATCACGCGCGTCATCGCCGCACGCAGGCCGGTCAGGTGGGTGCCGCCGTCGCGCTGCGGGATGTTGTTGGTGAAGCACAGCACCTGCTCGTTGTAGGCGTCGTTCCACTGCATCGACACGTCCACCGAAATGTTGGTGCCCTGGTCCGACAGGCGGTCGCCGGTGGCCTGGAACACGGTCGGGTGCAGCACGCTCTTGGTCTTGTTGATGTACTCGACGAAGCCGCGCGTGCCGCCCTCGAAGGCGAAGATCTCTTCCTTGCCGGTGCGGTGGTCGCTCAGGCGGATGTTCACGCCATTGTTCAGGAACGACAGCTCGCGAATGCGCTTGCTCAGGATCTCGTAGTGGAACTCGACGTGGGTGAAAATTTCTTCGTCGGCCCAGAAGTGCACCTCGGTGCCGCGCTTGTCGGTGTCGCCGATCACCTTCATCGGGGAGACTTCGAAGCCGTCGCGGATTTCGATGATGCGATCCTGCGGGACGCCGCGCACGAATTCCATCTGGTGCACCTTGCCTTTTTGGCGCACGGTCACGCGCAGCAGTTTCGACAGGGCGTTCACGCACGAGACGCCCACGCCGTGCAGGCCGCCGGACACCTTGTAGGAATTCTGGTTGAACTTGCCGCCGGCGTGCAGCTCGGTCAGGGCGATCTCGGTCGCCGAGCGCTTCGGCTCGTGCTTGTCGTCCATCTTGACGCCGGTCGGGATGCCGCGGCCGTTGTCGGTGATCGAGATCGAATTGTCGGAGTGGATCGTGACGTGGATCTCGGTGCAGTAGCCGGCCAGCGATTCGTCGATCGAGTTGTCGAGCACCTCGAACACCAGGTGGTGCAGGCCGGTGCCGTCCGAGGTGTCGCCAATGTACATGCCCGGACGCTTGCGCACGGCTTCCAGGCCTTCCAGGATCTGGATCGAGGCGGCGCCGTATTCTTCCGCCTGGGGAGCGGGGGACGTTTGTGCTTGGATATTCTCGGACATGGACTGCTTTCTATAAAACGGGTGAGCCAGGCTGCTGGCAGCCTTTACCGCCGCACCAGGACGGGCCGGCGCGGCGGTGAATGCTATTCCTTAGTTCAAATACGCATCGGCATGACGACATACTTGAAGTCGCCATTGTCGGGAATCGAGATCAGTGCCGACGAATTCGAGTCGCCCAGTGCGATGTTCACCTGGTCGCACTTCAGGTTGTTCAGCACGTCGAGCAGGTAGGTGACGTTGAAACCGATGTCGATGGTGTCGCCGCCGTAGTCGATCTCGAGTTCTTCGACTGCTTCTTCCTGGTCGGCGTTGGTCGAGCTGATCTTCATGATGCCCGGCTCGATGATGCAGCGCACGCCCTTGAACTTATCGCTGGTCATGATCGCGGCGCGCTGCAGCGAGCGCAGCAGTTCATCGCGGCTGATCGTGAAATCATTCTTGTAACCCTTCGGGACCACGCGGGTGTAGTCAGGGAACTTGCCCTCGACCAGCTTCGAGACCAGCTCGATGTCGGCGAAGGTGAGCTTGACCTGGGAGGCCGCGATGTCCAGGCGCACTTCTTCGTCGCTTTCTTCCAGCAGGCGCTGCAGTTCGATGATGGTCTTGCGCGGGATGATGACTTCCTGGCGCTCGAAGCTCTGCTCGGTGGCGACCTGGCAGAAGGCCAGGCGGTGGCCGTCGGTCGCCACGGCGATGATGTTCTGGCCGTCCAGTACCAGCAGCAGGCCGTTCAGGTAGTAGCGGATGTCCTGCTGGGCCATCGAGAAGTGCACCATGTTGAACAGGTGCTTCAGCGTCTTCTGCGGCAGGGTCACGCTGGCGTTGTAGCTGTCGGCCACCGACACGGTCGGGAATTCTTCGGCTGCCAAGGTCTGCAGCGCGAAGCGCGACTTGCCGCTTTGCACAGCCAGGCGCTTGTTCTGCAGGGTCATGGTGACGTCGCCCGACTCCGGCAGCGCGCGCAGGATGTCCAGCAGCTTGCGGGCCGCCACGGTGGTGCCGGTCACGTCGTCGCCCGAGCCGATATTGGCGAGCGTGGTGATCTGCACTTCGGTGTCGGTCGAGAGGAACGAGACGCTTTCGCCGTTTTTGCGAATGAGGATATTGGCCAGAATCGGCATAGTGTGCCGACGCTCGACAATACCGCTCACGATCTGCAGTGGCCGGAGAAGCGTGTCTCGGGTGGTTTTGACCAGTTGCATAGATATCCTCAGTTAAGTATTAATTTATTTATTGCTATCGCTCTATTTTGCCAATTGCCGGAGGCAAACACAAATGTCGGGGGCCGGCAGCACCGGCCATCCGGCAAATCAACCCTTCAGCGTCTGCTCCAGCACGTGCAGCTCATGGTTGCATTCCGCATTCTTCTGGCGGTCCGCCGCGATCTTGCGCACCGCGTGCAGCACGGTGGTGTGGTCGCGTCCGCCGAACAGCTCGCCGATCTCCGGCAGGCTCTTTTGCGTCAGTTCCTTGGCCAGGTACATGGCGATCTGGCGCGGGCGGGCGATGTTCGCCGGCCGGCGCTTCGAGTACATGTCCGCGACCTTGATGTTGAAGAAGTCCGCAACCGTCTTCTGGATGTTCTCCACCGAGATCTGGCGGTTCTGCACCGACAGCAGGTCTTTCAGCGCTTCTTTCACCACGTCGATGGTGATGTCCTTGCCGTGGAAGCGCGAGTACGCCAGGATCTTGCGCAGCGCGCCTTCCAGTTCGCGCACGTTCGAGCGCAGGTGCTTGGCTACGAAGAACGCGACATCGTCCGACAGGGTCACGTTTTCGGACTGCGCCTTTTTCAGCAGGATCGCCACGCGCATTTCCAGCTCCGGCGGCTCGATCGCCACCGTCAGGCCGGAGTCGAAGCGCGAGATCAGGCGGTCGTCCATGCCAGTGATCTCTTTCGGATAGGTGTCGGAGGTGATGATGATCTGCTTCTTGGCCGCGATCAGTGCTTCGAACGCGTAGAAGAACTCTTCCTGCGTACGGCTTTTTCCCCCGAAGAACTGAATATCGTCGATCAGCAGCATGTCGAGCGAGTGATAGTAATGCTTGAAGTCGTCGAAGCCCTTGCGCTGGTAGGCGGTGACGACGTCGCGCACGTACTGCTCGGCGTGGATGTAGCGGATGCGCGCGTTCGGGTTGTCGGCCATTACCTGGTTGCCGATCGCATGGATCAGGTGGGTCTTACCGAGGCCCACGCCGCCATAGAAGAACAGCGGGTTGTACGACACCCCCGGGTTGTTGGCCACCTGGATCGCGGCGGCGCGCGCCAGCTGGTTGGCCTTACCGGTGACGAAGCTGTCGAAGGTGAGGTCGGTGTTGATCCGGCTCTGCTCGCGCTTGGGCGAGTTGGCGATGTTCACGTTGCCCTGGCTCGGCGGCTCGGGCTGGCGCGGCGCGTCGAGGTTGGCCGGCGACATGCCGCCCGACGTGGACGCGCCGGAACTGGCCGGCTTCTTGGCCGGGTTGTTCTTCGGGTCGAGCACGAACTGCACCTCCACCGGCGCTTCCCAGTACTGGCAGGCGAGTTCGGTGATGCGCGTGGCAAACTGCGTCTTGACCCAGTCAAGCTTGAAGCGGTTCGGTGCGGCGATGCGCAGCTTGCCGTCCTCGTAGTCGAGTACGACAAGCGATTTGATCCACGCACTGTATTGCTGGGGCGTCAGCTCGAGTTCCAGCTGCGCGGAACAGGTCTGCCAAAAATTTTCCATTACTTCGCTAGTTGATACGTAACACGCTATTTTACCTGTCTCGGCGATAGTTATCCACAGGTTGGTCCCACTATTTTCAACTGGAGCCGCGCTTTTTGCAGCATTGCAGTGCACAACACAGGCGGGCAGGGGAGCTCATCGGCAAGCGATCCGGAAACAACGGCCTCCTTGACAGCTGGGCCGGAAATCGAGTCTAATTCAGGGTTCCCCGTCCGCGTGCTCCGTCAAACTGCAAAGTCAGCCCGACACGGCCCGGTCGAAATTGAGTATCTGCTAAGGCGTGACGCTGGCTTAACCATCTGCGAACTGTCATTGGCGACGAATCCTGACGCGACGTCAGACCCGATTTTGCACTTTCTTTTGCTTTAAGCGAGACCACCATGAAACGTACTTACCAACCTTCCGTCGTCCGTCGCAAGCGCACGCACGGCTTCCGCGCACGTATGGCTACCCGTGGTGGCCGCCTGGTCCTGAACGCACGCCGCGCCAAGGGCCGCAAGCGCCTGGCTGTCTAAGTTCCTTAGACCAGATCGACGCGGTCGGTGATGACAGGCGAAGGTTCGCACGACTTCGCGCGCGTTCGGCGTATCGTTAAAACGGATGAGTTTTCATCCGTTTTTCGTTTGCGGCCGACACAAAAATCCGCGCATTTCGTGCTCTATACCCGGCCCACGACGCTGCCGCATGCGCGGCTGGGCGTCGTTGCGGCCAAGCGTTTCGCGCCGCGCGCCGTCACCCGCAATACGATCAAGCGCATCACGCGCGAATTGTTCCGCACCAGCCAGCTGCAGGCCGTCGATTGCATCGTACGCTTATCCCGTCCGGTGAATGCCAAGGACGGGCCGGCCACCACGCGCGCGCTCAAGGCCGCGCTGCGCGTCGAGCTTGCACGCCTGTTCGCCTCGCAGCGTCCGCGTCGTGCCGAGACTGGCCGTGCCGAGCCTATCCCGGCACCCCCGACGCCATGAAGACGCTGCTGGTCTGGTTCCTTCGCGGCTACCAGCTGCTGCTGTCCCCGCTGCTCGGGCAGAAATGCCGTTTTTACCCGACCTGCTCCAATTACGCGATCGAAGCGCTGCGCGTGCACGGCGCCGCCCGCGGCTCGCTGCTGGCCGCGCGCCGCGTGTGCCGCTGCCATCCGTGGAATCCGGGCGGGGTCGACTTCGTCCCGCCTGCATTCCCGCCGGACGCGGGCAAGGATCGGCAACCTCCACCAGCCGCTCGCGGTTGTAACCACTCCTGACTAGACTCCAATGGAACTCAATAAACGTACCGTCCTGTGGATCGTGTTCGCCATTTCCCTGATTGTTCTCTGGAACAACTGGATGGTGGCCAACGGTAAACAGTCGCTGTTTTCGCCGGCTCCGCCTGCCGCCCAGGTGGCGCAGCAGCCGGTCAAGCCGAATGACGTGCCGGCCGCTGCCCAGGCTGGCGCCGCCGCCGTGCCCGGCGCTGCACCGGCAGCCCCTGCGACGCAACGCATCACCATCACCACCGACGTGGTGAAGGCCGACATCGACACCCTCGGTGGCGTCATCAAGCGCCTCGAGCTGCTGCACTTCGCCGACGAGATCGACAGCAAGAAAAACAAGGTGCTGTTCAACGTGAGTGGCAACAACACCTACCTCGGCCAGACCGGCCTGGTCGGCTCGACCCCGGCCGGCGTGATGCCGAACCACGCGACGCCGTTCGTGGCCCGTCCGATCACGCGCGGCGCCGACGGCACCGTGCAGCTGGTGCTGGACGCGGAGCAGGGCGGCGTGCGCCTGACCAAGACCTTCACCTTCCGCAAGGGCGACTACACCATCGGCATCCGCCACGATGTCACCAACCTGACCGCGGCGCCGGTGACCCCATCGCTGTACCTGCAGCTGCAGCACGACGGCAACAAGCCGCCGACCGACTCCTTCTTCATGCCGAGCTACACCGGCCCGACCCTGTACACCGAGGAAGACAAGTACCAGAAGCTGACCTTCGAAGAGCTCGAAGACGGCAGCGCCCAGCATTCGAAGAAGGCCAACAATGGCTGGATCGCGATCTCGCAGCACTTCTTCGTGTCGGCCTTCATCCCGGCCGACAAGGCGCAGCGCGAAATCTTCACCAAGAAGATCGCGACCAACCTGTACGCCATCGGCACCGTGCAGCCGCTGGGCACCGTCGCGCCGGGCGCCACCGTGTCGAACGACACCCGCCTGTACTCGGGCCCGCAGGACGAGCAGACCCTGGAAACCATCGCCCCGGGCCTGGAGCTGGTCAAGGACTACGGCATGCTGACCATCATCGCCAAGCCGATCTTCTGGGTGATGACCCACCTGCACTCGATGCTGGGCAACTGGGGCTGGACCATCGTCGCGCTGACCGTGCTGATCAAGCTGGCCTTCTTCCCGCTGTCGGCGGCCGGCTACCGCAGCATGGCCAAGATGCGCGTCGTGACGCCAAAGATGCAGGCGATCCGCGAGCGCTACAAGAACGACCCGCAGAAGATGCAGCAGGCCACCATGGAGCTGTACAAGACCGAGAAGATCAACCCGCTGGGCGGCTGCCTGCCGATCCTGGTGCAGATGCCGGTGTTCTTCGCCCTGTACTGGGTGCTGCAGGCGTCGGTCGAGATGCGCGGCGCGCCGTGGATCCTGTGGATCCAGGACCTGACCCAGCCCGACCCGTACTTCATCCTGCCGGTCATCTACGCGGTGTCGATGTATATCACCACCAAGCTGAACCCGCAGCCGACCGACCCGATGCAGGCGAAGATGATGCTGTTCATGCCGCTGGCCTTCTCGGTGGTGTTCTTCTTCTTCCCGTCGGGACTGGTGCTGTACTGGGTGGTCAACAATATCCTGTCGATCGCGCAGCAGTGGGTCATTACCAAGAAGTTCGAAACGGCCGCGCCGGCAAAATAAGCCTTCCGTGTCATTTCAAAAGCCCGCGCCGGTCGCGGGCTTTTTTACGTTCGCATCCCTTACAATCCCCCCATGAAACTCGACACCTCCCCCATCGCAGCGATTGCCACTGCCCCCGGCCGCGGCGGCATCGGCGTCGTGCGCGCCTCCGGCAAATCGCTGGCAGGCCTGATCGACGCCCTGTTCCCCGGCGTGACGCTGAAGCCCCGCCACGCCACCTACATCCCGTTCAAGGCCGCCAACGGCGACGTGATCGACCAGGGTATCGCCATGGTCTTCCAGGGGCCGCATTCGTACACCGGCGAAGACGTGCTCGAACTGCAGGGCCACGGCGGCCCGGTCGTGCTGCAGATGCTGCTCGCGCGGGTGCTGGAAGCTGGGGCCGCGCTTGGCCTGCGGCTCGCGGAGCCGGGTGAGTTCACCCGCCGCGCCTTCCTGAACGACAAGCTGGACCTGGCACAGGCCGAGGCGGTGGCCGACCTGATCGACGCCTCCACCGAAGCGGCGGCGAAATCCGCCTCGCAGTCGCTGTCCGGCGCCTTCTCGCAAGTCGTGCACCGGCTGGTCGACCAGACCATCCATTTGCGCATGCTGGTCGAGGCGACGCTGGACTTCCCGGAAGAAGAAATCGACTTCCTCGAAAAATCGAACGCGCGCGGCCAGCTGGCCGGCATCATCGAGGCGCTGGAAAACGTGTTCCGCCAGGCGGCGCAAGGCGCTTTGCTGCGCGAAGGCCTGAACGTGGTGCTGGTGGGCCAGCCCAACGTCGGCAAGTCGTCGCTGCTCAACGCGCTGGCAGGGGCGGACGTGGCGATCGTCACGCCGATCGCCGGCACCACGCGCGACAAGGTTACCGAGACCATCCAGATCGAAGGCATCCCGCTCAACATCATCGACACCGCCGGCATCCGCACCGACGAGGGCATCGATGTCGTGGAGCGCATCGGCATCGAGCGCACCTGGGGCGAAGTTGGCAAGGCCGACGTGATCCTGCACCTGCTCGACGCCAACCTGGGCCCGAGCCTTGAGGACGAAAAGATCGTCGCCGCCTTTCCGCAGGGCGTGCCGGTGGTGCGCATCTGGAACAAGATCGACCTGTCGGGCCACAAGCCGTCGATGGATGTCTCGCCCGACGCGACCCACCTGTACCTGTCGGCCCACGAGAAGCTCGGCATCGACCTGCTGCGCGCCGAGCTGCTGCGCATCGCCGGCTGGCAGCAGACCGGCGAGTCGCTGTACCTGGCGCGCGAACGCCACCTGATCGCGCTGCGCGCCGCCCGCGAGCACCTGGAGCTGGCGCGCCAGCACGCACTGCAGGACGACCAGTCGCTCGACCTGTTCGCCGAGGAGCTGCGCCTGGCGCAGGACCAGCTGTCCAGCATCACCGGGCAATTCACGCCGGACGATTTGCTGGGGGTGATCTTCAGCAGGTTCTGCATCGGTAAATAACATAGTGACTTCAGCGAATGGTCTTGAAAAGAAGGTTTGAAGTTTGCCCAAATGTTGTTGAAATAATGTACATAAAAATTGTTTATATGATATAGTAATTGTAATAAATGCAATTATTCTTCAAGTGTCGCTTAGGCAACATGTGACGTCTTATCGCATCCGTAAGAAAACGACTTGGAGAAAAATGCATGAATACGAAAAAATTGATTTTGCCGATGATGCTGGCACTGATCTGTGGTTCCGCGAGCGCTGAGGTGATACCCTTCCTCGGGGGAGCACAGCAATTTGCCGTTCTCGGGGCTGAGTCGGTAACGAATACGGGTGCGACCACCTTGCATGGCAAGCTTGGTGTGTCATCCGGTTCGTCGATTACCGGTAGGGAGAGCATCACATTCGCTTCGGGTGGCACAATCCACGAGACGGACGCCATCGCCGCCCAGGCGCGGTCCGATGCTCGCTCCGCCTACAACCGCCTTGCCGCCTTGACTGGCGGTATCGACCTGAGCGGCCAGGATCTCGGTACCGTCGGCCTCTTCAAGTCAGGTATTTATAGCTTTTCTTCATCGGCCTCGCTGACCGGTGACATGACCATCGATTTTGCTAACGACCCGAACGGCGTCGTCATCTTTCAGATCGGAAGCACGCTTGTTACCGGGGCGAATTCGATCGTCAACGTGATCAACGGAACCAGCAGTAACGGGATCTACTTCCAGGTCGGCAGTTCGGCCACCCTCGGGGCGGATGCAGTTTTTGCAGGAAATATTCTGGCCCAGCAAAGCGTGAGCTTTGATTCGGCTGCAAGCATCGCCTGCGGACGGGCGCTTGCACTGACGGCGGCGGTCACGATGATCGGCAATACCATCTCCAACGACTGCAATGCCTACGCTTCGACGAACGTGGCGAATGACTACGGCAGCGGCGGGTTCAGCGGCTTTGGCGTAGCAGCCGTGCCAACGGGCGAGGTACCGGAACCGGCGAGCCTCGCGTTGTTCGGACTCGGACTGTGCGCAGTCGGGGTGCTGCGGACCAGACGGCGTGTGGGGGCGAAAGCACTCACGGCATGAAAACATGAGATCGTGCGTGCGGATTGCCTGTCAAGGTTCGCCGTCGCCTCGTGAATGAGAAAGTCGCACCTGCTCTGCCTTCACGCGCTTTCTCTATTTTCTGTATCGGCAAATAGAATCGTCACTGCGCCACCGCTCACGTCATGCTAGGCTTCGCCCAACAGACTGAACAGGAGGCAGGAAGATGACGATCACGCAAGGCTTCAGCCGGCAGCGCCGGCTGGCCAACGCAGGACTGGCGCTGGCCGCCTGCGCCCTGTTGTCCTCTTGCGCCAGCCTGAGCGGCCCGCGCAAGGTCGAACTCCCCCTGCACAAGCTGCAGGCCGGCCTCGAGCGCCGCTTCCCGCTCAATCATCCGCTGATGGGCCTGTTCAATGTCCGCCTGCAGCGTCCGGTGCTGTCGATCGAGCCGGAAAGCGACCGCGTGGCGGTGGCGCTGGACGCCTCGGTCTCTCCGCCCTTCGCGCGCGACGCATGGCGCGGCGGCCTGGCCTTCTCGGGCCGCCTCTACGTCGACCCGGGCCGCCCCGCCGTGATGATGGCCGAGCCGCGCGTCGAGCGCCTCACGCTCGGCGCCAATCCCGAGGCCGAACGCCAGCTTACGCGCGTGGCCAATTCCCTGATCGACACCGTCGTGCGCGGCACGCCGGTCTATTCCTTCGACATGGCCGACCTGCGCTATGCCGGCGTCCAGTACATCCCGACACGGATCGAAACCACACGTTCCGGCTTGCTGGTGACGCTCGAACCGGTGAAGTAGCGTGCAGTTGCGTAGGTACAAAAAATTGGCAGAATACAGCGCAGGTCCGTGAAGGAAATGTTGTTCGCAAGTTGAATCGGCATTCCGAGATTGCAGAGCCAGTTCATTCGGCGCACACTAAATGGTGTGGAATTGCACTGAACTGCCGTGGCGCGAACCTGCCACGATTCGGGTTTGAGGTTTCTCATGGGCACGATGTTCCGCTGAAGTAATCTTGGTTGGACTTCAGACCGTCGTGTAGGGGGTGGATCTTGGAAACGACACAGGAAACGTATCCGGACAGTGGCCTGGCTGCCGAGCCGGTGCTTGCCGCGGTCGCTATAGCGACCCCAGGGATGCCATCGCGCGCGAGCCTGCCTGCGAAGGGGTCCTGCTGGTACTGCGAGAAACCGCTCGACAGCGTGCGCCGCTTCTGCGGCAAGGGCTGCGCCGACTCGTTCGACGAGGAAGCCGAGTTCACACGCTAGGCGTTCAAGCCAGGTGTTTTAATACCCGCAAGGCCCGTTCGTAATCGAATGCGGCCACCGCCGACTCCAGTTCCGCCATGCGCGGCGCACCCAGGCGGGTGTGCAGCCCGCTGCGCTTCTCCGCGATGAAATCCTGCGCGCCGCTGTCGCCCAGATCGAGCAGGGCGCCCAGCCGTGCCAGATCGTCCTCGCGCAGCGCGGTCTCACTTGCCACGGCAAGCGCCGTTGCCGTTTTCGGCGCCGTCAGCAGCATATCGACCTGCACCATCACCCGGGCCAGTTCCGTTTCCAGCCGATCGATCAGCTGCGCGAGCAGCCGCCTGTCGGCTGGCGCACCCGCGCGCAGCAGCTGTTCCATGTCCACCGCCAGGGCGCGCAGGCCGCGCGCCTCGATCATCGCCGCCGCGCCTTTCAGCGTGTGGGCGATGCGGTGCGCAAGCAGGGCGTCGCCGGCGGCGAGCGCGGCGCGCAGGCGCAGCACGTTGTCGGCGTAGTCGGAACGGAAACGGGTGAGCACGCGCAGGTACATCGCGCGGTCGCCCATCATCCGGTCCAGGCCGGCGGCGGTGTCCAGGCTCACCGTGTGGTGAACGACCAGTCCCGGGTCACCGGGCTGCCGTTGACCGTGCCGGAGAAGCTGACCTCATAGGTGGTGGCCGCGGCCAGCGGCGCCAGCGGGACGATCGCGATGGCGGTGCGCTCCGCTGCCGTGGCCGACGAATTCACGACCTGCACCGGCAGGTTGGCGCCGCCGCGTGGACGCACCGTGAAGGTCTGCATCGCCACCGTGGAATCGATGTTGGCGTGCACGCTGATCGGGTAGCCCACGTTGTTGATGTTCGGGACCGGATCCGGTTCCTCGCTGTCGCTGTAGAAGTTCGGCGTCACGCCGGTCTGGCCGCTGAACGGCCAGATCACGACGCTGTTGGCGGCGATGCCGGGCCCGAAGCCGCCACGCGTCGCGAAATCGGCGGTGAAGTAGTTATACCGGCTCGCGGAGGTCGCGGCGCCGGTGCCGATTTCCCGGAACTTCGGCTCGAACATCACGAAGCGGTGGTAGATCGCGGTGATCAGTTCTTCGGCCATGTAGAAGCCGCTGCCGTTGGTGGCGCCGGAAATCACTTCGCCATAGGCAAAGCCCGTGGCCGGGATGGTGTAGCCGGCCGCGTTCAGGCGGTCCAGGAGCGTGGCGCCGGTGAAGCCCGGGGTGCCCGGCTTCTGGTCGTGGCTCATCAGGTTATTGGTGCGCAGGTATTCGGAGTGGCCCAGCGCTGCAATGTTGATCTGCGCGTTTTCGGTCACGGTCGGCACGCCGGCCTGGGCGCGGCGGTAGTTGATCCAGTTGCGCCCATCGACCGCGATGTTGTTGGTCGCCACCGGACCGGCTTCCGGGGTGCCGGCAGGGGTGCCGGCCGGGGTCCCGAGCGGCGGGGTCACTCCGGCCGGGGACGCAGCGGCCGTGTTGTCGCCGCCGCCGCCGCCGCACGCGGCCAGGGTCGACGCGGCCGTCAGCAGGGCGATAAGGGATCGCCAGCGTGGCATATAGCTCATATTGCAACTCCTGTCAATACTGAGAAACGATCCGACATTCTAGAGCAAAACGAGGCAAATGCCTTGCGTCATGTTGTGCGGCGGACCGCTTATTTCGCTCCTGTAGAATAGGCTTATCGAACCTATAACCGAGCCAGCCGTGTCCCAACCTACGCCCACCAACCGCCAGCGCCTTGCGCGCGCCAAGTTCGCCCTGCCCAGTTTCGTGACGCTGCTGTCGATCGCCTGCGGCTTCGGCAGCATCGTCATTTCGGTGGACAACGCCCACGTCGGCGCGCCGGCCGATTACCGCCTGGCGGCGATCCTGCTGGTGCTGGCCGGGGTGTTCGATGCGCTCGACGGCTTCGTGGCGCGCATCACCAAGACGCAATCGAGTTTCGGCGTGCAGCTCGATTCGATCGCCGACGTGATGAACTTCGGCTGCGCGCCCGGGCTCTTGTTGTATTGCTACGGCTTCGCGCAGATGAATGCCGCGCATCCGACCCTGGTGCGCATGGGCGGCCTGGCCTGTTTCATCTTCGTCACCTGCGGCGCGCTGCGACTGGCGCGTTTCAACGTCATGGTGGGCCGCACCGACCCGCGCTACTTCGTCGGCATGCCGATCACGGCCGGTGCGGCCTGCGTGGCCTCGGTGGTGGTGGCCTGGCCCGATCCTGCCACCACCATGGCGCAGTGCTTCGCGATCATGGCGCTGATGATCGCGGTCGGCACGCTGATGGTGTCGACCATCCGCTTCCCCAGCTCGAAGCACCCGCGCGGCAAGGTGATGCTGGTGCTGCTGGCCGTATGCGCGGTGCTGCTGGCGGTTTTGCAGACGCGTTTCTTCGTGCTGTTCTTCCTGGTGTACGTGTGCGCGACCCTGTTGCTCAACCTGGCGTGGCGCACCGGCTGGCGCGGGATCGCACCGCCGGTGGTCTACGAGGACTGAGGGTTCACGCAAACTTGTCGAGCATTGCCGCCAGGTGGGCGGCGCGCGTTTTAGCTTCCTCGAGGTCGGCGGCATTGCCGGTTTGGGTCTGGACCGCGCCCACCAGCAGCTGCACGAAGGAGCGGTCGAGCGCCTTGCGCGCCGCCGCCATCTGCTGGGCCACGGCATCCACGTCCGACGGCTCCGCCGCCAGCGCGATCAGCTTCTGTACCCCGCGCAGCTGGCCTTCGATGCGCGCGAGCCGGTTCAGCAGGTCTTTCTTCTGCTGCGCGGTGAGGGCGCTGCCTTCCACGATCTTCAGCGGGCTGTCGGCCATGGTCTGTTGACCGTCACGCCACTTCGTGCCCGCGTGCGGCGCGCAGGATGCGGAACCAGTCGTCCCGCGCGAGCCTGAAGGTAGCGCCAAGTACGGCTTCACGGATCGCATCGAAGCGGCCGGTGCCCGTCAGCGGGATCGGGCGGCTCGGCAGCCCCATGATCCAGGCGAACAACACGCTGGCGAAAGGCTTCTGCATGCGGTCGGCGATCTCGCCGATGACCCTGCGGACCTCGACGGCGCGGGCGTCGCTCGAGGTGAACAGGCGCCCGCCGCCCAGCGGTGACCAGACCATCGGCGCGATGCGCAGGTCCTGCATGCCGTCGAAGGTCTGGTCGAACATCGGGTCGGTGACCATTGGCGAGAACTCAACCTGGTTGGTGCTCAGCGCCACGCGCCGGTTCAGGCATTCGAACTGGTGGCGCGTGAAGTTCGACACGCCCACGTGGCGTACCTTGCCGGCCGCCTGCAGGCGGGTGAAGGCTTCGGCGATCTCGTCGAAATCCATCAGCGGGTCGGGACGGTGGATCAGCAGCAGGTCGAGGTGATCCGTCCCAAGCTGGCGCAGCGATTCCTCGCTTGAGGCGATGATGTGGGCGGCCGTGGTGTCGTAGTGCTGGATGCCGTGCTGCGGGCGTTTTTCGGACACCAGCTTGATGCCGCACTTGCTCACCAGCTCGATGCGTCCGCGCAGCGAAGGCTGGGCGCGCAGGGCTTCGCCGAACACCCCTTCGACGCCGTAGTCGCCGTAGATGTCGGCGTGGTCGAAGGACGTGACGCCAAGCGCGATGCAGCGCTCGATGAAGGCCACCCGCTCTTCGACCGCCATGCCCCATTCGTTCATGCGCCACATGCCGGCCACGACACGCGAGAGTTCGAGGCCGCCTTCGCGCGTGGCGATGCGCGGGCAGTGCAGGTCGGCGGGGAGCGAAGTGGTCATCGGCAAGCATCCTGTTGGGTGAATTGCACGATTATAGCGGGGCGCGGAAAAACAAAAGCCCGTCCGGCTTGCGCACGGACGGGCTTTAGAGGAGCGATCAGAAGATCACTGCATCCACAAACGCATCGAATCCCATGCGCGTCCGAAGATGCTCGCTTCCTGCACCTCGTCCAGCGCCACCACCGGCAGCGCGATCAGCGGTTTGCCGTCGACCATCATCTTCAGGGTGCCGACCTGCGCATGGCGCGCCAGCGGCGCAACCAAAGGATCCTTGCGCTCGAGGACCGGCTTCATCTTGGCCGCCACGCCCTTCGGCACGGTCACCAGCACGTCGCGGGTGAAGCCGAGCTTCACGGCCGCTTCCGAGCCCTTCCATACCGGCACGGTCGATACCGCCTGGCCCTTCGAATACAGCTTGACGGTGTCGAAGTTCTGGAAGCCCCAGTTCAGCAGCTTCTGGCTTTCCTGGGTGCGCACCGCATCCGAGGCAGTGCCCAGCACCACCGAGATCAGGCGGCGCTGGCCGGCGTTGCCGTTCGGGCGGCGCGCCGAGGCGATCATGCTGTAGCCCGAGGAGTTGGTGTGGCCGGTCTTCATGCCGTCCACGGTCGGGTCCAGCCACAACAGGCGGTTGCGGTTCTGCTGGGTGATCTTGTTATAGGTGAACTGCTTGATCGAGTCGATCTTGTAGAACTGCGGGAAGTCGCGAATCACGCTGGCCGCCATGATCGACAGGTCGCTCGCGGTGGAGTAGTTGTTCGCGTCCGGCAGGCCGTGCGGGTTGGCCCAGCGCGTGTTCTTCATGCCGAGGCGCTCGGATTCGCGGTTCATCAGTGTGACGAAGGTGCCTTCGTCGCCGGCCACGGCTTCGGCCAGGGCCACCGCCGCGTCGTTACCCGACTGGATCATCAGGCCGTGCAGCAGGCCGTCGACCGACACCGGGACCTTGGGGTCGATGAACATCTTCGAACTGCTGGCGTCGACCTTCCACGCACGGGTGGAGACGTTGACCATGGTGTTCAGGGTCAGGCGCTTGTCGCGCAGCGCGGCGAAGGTCACGTAGGCCGTCATGACCTTGGTGAGCGAAGCCGGTTCGATACGGGCGTGGGGATCTTGGGCTGCGATGACCTGGCCGCTGGTCGCGTCGAGCAGCAGCCACGACTTGGCGGCGACGGTCGGCGCGGGCACGGTCTGGGCGCTGGCCGAAGCCATCAGCAGGCTGGCGGCGACGGCCGCTAACAGTTTTTTCATGGGAGTGTTCGTCTGTAAAAAATGCCAATGCAGGAGTGCAGAAGGCAAGCTCGCACCTTATTGACACGATATTGCCTTGGAAGAAGAGACTAATTATTGCACAGCGATGGCATCAAATGTCACGCCGCCACATTTCTACGACAAGATTTTTAATGTGGCCGAGCTTGCGGTGGAAGAAGTGATCGGCGCCCGGGATCACGGTCACCGGGATGTCGAGCGGGCGCGCCCAGTCGAACACTTCCTGCAGCGTGATCGTATCGTCAAGCTCGCCGTGGATCAGGATGGTATCGGCGGGCACCGGCGGCATCGGCCACTTGCCAGCGGCGGTGCCGACCAGCACCATGCGCTCGGCCGGGCGGCCCTCGGCAATCAGGCGCTGCTGGAACTGGGCCTGCACGAAGGTGCCGAAGGAGAAACCCGACAGCGCCACCGGCAGGTCCGGATACTGCTGCGTCATGTGGCGGTACATGAGGTCCATGTCGTCCACCTCGCCGCGGCCGTCGTCGTGCACGCCTTCCGATTCGCCCACGCCGCGGAAATTGAAGCGCGCCGTGGCATAGCCGAGGGTCACGAAGGTGCGGGCCAGGGTTTGGGCCACCTTGTTTTCCATGGTGCCGCCGTACAGCGGGTGCGGGTGCGCGACCAGCGCGATGCCGCGCGGTGCGCCTTCGGGCAGGTCGAGGATGCATTGCATCTTGCCGGCGTGGCCGTCGAGGGTAAACTTGTGCGAGTATTTGTTCATCACTGCGTGTTCAATACGTGTTCGGGACTGGTTCAGATTTTCAGGCGTTCCACGACCTTGCCGCCCACCAGGTGGGTGTCGATGATGTCGTCGATGTCGCTCGTGTCGACGTAGGTGTACCAGGTGCCTTCGGGATAAACCACGAGTACCGGTCCTTCCTCGCAGCGGTCGAGACAGCCGGACTGGTTGATGCGCACCTTGCCTTCGCCGCTCAGGCCGAGTTCCTTGATGCGCTTCTTGGCATGCTTCTGCGCCTTCTCGGCGCCGCACTTGCCGCAGCTCTGGCGGGCATCCTTGCCTTCGCGTTCGTTCATGCAGAAGAAGACATGGTGCTGGTAGAAGGGACGTGCGTCGTTGGTATCGCTCATGTCGGTCTCGTCAAGGAAGGTCGCCAGCCGCCATGATACGGCAAATGGCGGGGACGCCCTGTCACGGCGTCTCGTCCGCCGGCCCCGGCCGCGGTTCCGGGCGGTTGAGCTTGTGCGAGGGCAGCAGCAGGAACCATAAGGCAAAGAAGGGCCACAGCAACGACAGGAACTGGGCTGCTCCGTTAAAGTTCAGGAACTTGCCCTGCACCCAGCCCTGCAGGGTGGCGACGAAATACGGGTTCACCGGCACCGTATTGACCACGATGAGGCTCAGTACCAGCGTCACCACCGCCAGCCGGCGCTGCGCCACCTGCGGTGCGAACACCAGGCCGGCCAGCATGATCATGCCGATGATGAAGCCGCCCTCGGCGCCGGGCGTCACCCACACGAACGCGTTATCCGGCCGGAACAGCAGCGAGCTCGCCAGCGCCTTGACCAGCAGCGCCGTGGCGAGGAATACCACCATCAGCAGGAAGCGCGGGGCACTGCGGCGCACCAGGCACATCAGGGTGAGCACGGCGCCGGTCATGCCGCAGGCGGTAATGATGGTCTCGGACAGCCAGTACTGCTCCACCGACATGGCCGCGCCCGGGCGCAGCATGGTCACCAGGTCGATCTCGGTATCGAACCAGCGCGACAGCCAGCCGGAGACGATCGGCAGCACCTGGCCATGGCCGAACAGGTAGCTTTGCGGGTAGATCTGCGCCAGCGGCCACAGCGCCACCAGCACCAGGCCCTGGCTGGCATAGGGCGCGAACCAGCGCCGCCGCAGCTGGAACAGGCGGCTGCGGTCGAGCAGTCCGGGCGCCCACCAGGCGCCGAGCAGGGCGCCCACCAGGCAGCCGCCGGCATTCGTCATGAGGTCGAGGTTGGACGGCACCCGGCTGGGCAGGAAGTTCTGCACCGCCTCCATCGTGATCGTGACCAGGATGCCGCCGAGCGCCGCCAGCAGCACCGCCCACACCCCGCGCACGCGCGGATACACCGACAGCACCAGCAGCACGCCGAGCGGGACGTAGCCGACCACGTTGACGCCGACGTCGAAGCCGGTCCAGTAGCGCTGCTTGACCAGGTTGAGGAAGGTGAACGGCGGCAGGCCGCTGTCGCGCCAGCCGGTGAACGGATACCAGCTGGCGTAAATAATCAGCAGCAGGTAGGCCAGCAGCGCCGCGCGCGCGATCGGCGAGCCGCGTCCTTCACGCGGGCGTTCGCGCTGGTCGACGGCGACGGTGGGCTTGGTCATCGCTTCCGGGTGTCGACCGTCGCCAGCCAGGCCAGGATGTCGGCCGCCACCGCATCGGTGCTGGTGGCAAGGGCGCGCGCGCCGCCCGGGGCATCGGCGCTCGGCGCCGGCGTGGCGCGGGTGAAGCTGCGCTGGTCGAGCAGGCGGTGATCGCTGAACAGCGAGGCGCGCAGGGTCAGCTGGCCTTCGCTCTGGCTCACGCCGGTGAAGGCATGGACGAAGTCGTCCACTTCCACGCGCAGCAGCGGCACGCCGGTGGAGGCGTCGGTGGCCGACAGCACCTTCATGCCCGATTGCGCCAGGCGCGCCTTGACGCGCTGGGTGAGCATCTGCAGCGGGTTGCTGGCCCAGCGGCTGTGGGCATAAGTGCGGGCCTGCAGCGCATCGGCGTAGGTCAGGCGGTAGTACATGCGCTCGTTCTCGAGGGCGGCCGGGCCGGTGGCGTCCATGACGACGATGGCCGGCATCGCTGCGGGCGCGGCCGCCTGCTGCAGCGGCGCTGCGGGACCGAAATCGTAGGTCGAGTTTTCCTGGGTCTTGGTGCTGGCGCAGCCGGCCAGCAGGAGGGCCGAGGCGGCAAGGGCGAGCAGGGAGCGGATCGGAGTAACGGTCACGGTGGTCCTCATTTGGTCGGGGGCACGAAGCCCGGTTCGCCCGGGCCCGGCTGGACGCTCGGGGCGCCGAACAGGATGCTCTGCGGGCGGTCGGACAGCGAGGTGGCGGTGCGCTTCACGGCGCGCAGCGCGCCGCGCGCCTCGTCGGTCATCTGGACGACGTGCGGCAGGGTTTCGAGTTCGAGTTCGCTGGTGGCCGACTGCAGCGAGCCGACCGCGCCGTTCAGGCGCTCGAGCGGGCCGTCCGGCGCCTGCAGCCGCGTGGCCAGCTCGCCATAGTTGTTGGAAGTGGCCTGGATGCTGGCGGCGGCGGCGTCGAACGAGCTCAGGCTGCGGTCGAGCTTCGCGGTGAGCGCCGGCAGGCGGTCGATGGTCGGCTCCAGCTTTTGCGGGATGGCGGCATAGGCGTCGGCCGCCTTGCCGATGCTGTCGAAGGCGCCGATGATGGTCTTCTGGTTCTCGTCGCTCACCATCTTGCTCAGGCTGTCGGTGATCTGCTCGGTCTTCTCGAGGATGGCTGTGCCGCGTTTTTCCAGCATGTCGAGCAGGCCGGGACGCAGCGGAATGCGCGCCGGCTGGTCCTCGCGCGCGGCCAGGCGCGGCGAGCCGGTGCGGTCGTCATCGAGCTGGATGAAGGCGATCCCGGTCACGCCCTGGTAGCCGAGCGAGGCGAAGGTGGTGGTGGTGATCGGCGAGTTCTTGTCAACCGACAGGCGGATCAGGATCTGGCCGGTGACGCGCGGGTCGAACACGATCTGGTCCACACGGCCCACCTCCAGGCCGCGGTAGCGCACCGCCGCTTCCGGGTTCAGGCCGGGGATCGACTGCGTGGTGACGATCTCGTAGGGCAGCAGTTCGGTGCGGTCGCGGTTCAGCCACAGGCCGACCAGCACGGCGGCCACCACCAGGGCGATCGTGAACACGCCCGTCATCAGGGCATATGACCTGTTTTCCATACTCAGTCCTCCGAATCGTTCTGGGCGTGGCGCTCTTCGAGCACTTCCAGCGCCCGCTGGCCGCGCGGGCCCATGAAAAAGTGTTTGATGAACGGATGCTGGACCCGCAGCACGTCGCAGGCCGGCCCGACCGCCAGCACGTGCTTCTCGGCCAGCACCGCGATGCGCGACGACAGCGCGAACAGGGTGTCGAGGTCGTGGGTGACCATCACCACGGTGAGCTTCAGTTCACTGTGCAGGGTCTGGATCAGCGCCACGAAGGCGTCCGACAGGTCGGGGTCCAGGCCTGCGGTCGGTTCGTCCAGGAACAGCAATCGCGGCTCGAGGGCCAGGGCGCGCGCCAGGGCCGCGCGCTTGATCATCCCGCCCGACAGGTCGGACGGCATCTTGTTGGCGTGCTCCGGACCGAGGCCGACCATGTCCATCTTGAGCAGCACCGCGTCGCGGATCACGTCTTCGGGCAGCGCGCGCAGCTCGCGCATCGGGAAGGCGATGTTATCGAACACGCTCAGGGCCGAGTACAGCGCGCCTTGCTGGAACAGCATGCCCCAATGGTTGCGCATGTGCTGCAGCTGTTCGGGTTCGGCCTCGCTGATGTCTTCGCCGAACACTTTCACGCAGCCCTGGCTCGGCCGCTCCAGGCCCAGCATCTGGCGCAGCAGCACGGTCTTGCCGGTGCCGGATCCGCCCACGATGCTGAGGATCTCGCCGGAATAGATGTCGAGGTTCAGGTCCTGGTGCACCACGGTGCGCCCGAAGCGCGTCCACAGGTTGCGGATCTCGACCACCGGCGGCCCGACGTCTTCGTCGGGGCGCTTGTTCAGGCGCTGCGGCTGGCGCTGCTTCGCATCGTCGGCCATCAGAACCCCACGTCGTTGAAGATGATGGCGAACACGGCGTCCGCCAGGATGACCACGGTGATCGCGGTGACCACTGCGGTGGTGGTACCGCGGCCCAGGCTCTCGGTGTTCGGCTCGATGCGCAGGCCGAAGTGGCAGGACACCAGCGCGATCAGCATGCCGAACACGCAGCCCTTGAGCAGGCCGATGGTGTAGTTCACCACCGGCACCGCGTCCGGCAGCTTCTGCAGGAAGTAACGGAACGACAGGCCGAGCTCGATCTTGGCCGAGACCATGCCGCCGATCAGGGCCATCGCATCGGTCCAGACCACCAGCAGCGGCATCGAGATGGCCAGGGCGATTACCTTCGGCATGATCAGGCGCTGGCCGTGCGAGATGCCCATTACCAGCATGGCGTCGAGTTCCTCGGTCACCCGCATCACGCCCAACTGCGCGGTGATCGAGGAGCCGGAACGGCCGGCCACCAGGATCGCCGCCAGCAGCGGGCCGAGTTCGCGGATCACGGCCATGCCCAGGATGTTGACGATGTAGATGTCGCCGCCGAACATGCGCAGCTGCTGCGACGACAGGAAAGACAGCACGATCCCGATCAGGAAGCCGACCAGGGCCGTGATCCCGAGCGCCTGGAAGCCCGAATGGTAGATGTTGGCCGAGATCTCGCGCCACGGGCCGGCCTGCGGGCGCCGGATAAAGCGGCCGAAGTCGAGGATCAGCTGGCCGATCAGGCTCACGAAACCGCGCAGGTGCTCGAAGAAGGACAGCACGCCGCCGCCGAGGACGATCAGCCAGTTCAGCGGGCTGACACGGTGGCGCGGCAGCTTGATGGCGCTGGCCTTCGCGATGCGGCCGAACAGTTCTTCGTGCTGCGGGTCGAGCGTGAGGCGTTCGGGACGCTGCTTGCCCCAGGCGTTCCAGAACATCTGGGCGCCGACGTGATCGAGGCGCTCGATGCCGGATAAGTCCCAGGCCAGGGTTTGCTTGTGCTTGAGCGAGGCCAGGGTGCGGGTGATCCCCTTGAGCACCCCGCGCCGTCCCAGCGTATGTACTTGCCAGACGCCGCTCGCCACGACAGATTGGCCCGCGCCAGGGCCGGTAGCCGACGCGGCGTCGGCATGCTGGATGGTTAATATTGGCGCATTTTCAATCTGCATTGCGCCAGTGTAAAAGAGAATCGTTATCGCTGCTACACGGTTTCTAACTTAGCGCCGCTACCTCTCGATTATGCAGCCAGATGGCGCACCTGGCGCTCCGGCGCGGCGGCCGCCGGCTTGTGCACCGGGACGGTGTCGACCTTGCCCGCATAATCGCTTGCCAGCAGGGCCGCGGCTTCCGTACGTTCCATGCCGCGCAGCTGCAGCCATTCCTGCACCAGCTTCGCCAGCTTCTCGAGCGCGATACGGTGGGTGGCGTCCGTCTTCGTATAGATCCAGCTTGAAAACGCCATGAAGTTATCGAATGGCGCATCGCCCAGCAGCACCCGGGTGGTGTTGGCGAAGCGGCCGGAGTTGGCGACCAGGTCCCAGTAGCGGGCGAAGCGCACCAGGCCCTGCATGGTCGGGAAGTCGACCAGGTTCGTTGCCAGCACGGTGTAGGGCGGATAGGGGTCGTAGACCATGCCGAAGGATTCGGTATGGCGGATGATCGGGGTGCCGCGCAGGCGTTTCAGGATGCCGAACTGGATCTCCTGGGCTCCCAGCCCCACCAACTGGTCGAAGCCGCGGGCGAAGCTGGCGACGTCTTCGCCCGGCAGGCCGGCGATCAGGTCGACGTGCAGGTGGGCCTGCGACTGTTCGGTCAGCCAGCGGATGTTGTCGGCGGCCCTGGCATTGTCCTGGCGCCGGCTCACCAGGGCTTGCACCTCGGGGTTGAAGCTCTGGATGCCGATCTCGAACTGCAGCGCGCCGGGCGGAAACTTGGCGATCGTCTCCTTCAGCGCCTCCGGCAGATGGTCGGGGACCAGCTCGAAGTGGGCGTACACCGGGTCTTCCGGGTTCGATTCCAGCTTGTCGAGGAAGAACTGCATGATGCGCAGGCTGGTCTTGACGTTCAGGTTGAAGGTGCGGTCGACAAACTTGAACAGGCGCGCGCCGCGCGCATGCAGCGACTCCATCTCGGCCAGAAACGCGTCGAGCGGGAACGGCCAGGCGGTCTTGTCGAGCGAGGACAGGCAGAACTCGCACTTGAAGGGACAGCCGCGCGAGGCTTCCACGTACAGGGTGCGGTGCGCGATGTCGTCTTCACTATATAAAGCGTAGGGCAGGGCGATCTCCGCCATCGGCGGCTGCACGCCGGCGTGCACCTTCATCAGCGGCTTGGGGCCGTTCAGGATCTCGCCGCACAGCTTGGGGAAGCTCACGTCGCCCCAGCCGGTAACGACGTAGTCGGCCAGCTTGACGATCTCCTGCTCGCCCAGCTCGTGCGAGACCTCGGGCCCGCCCAGCACCACGGTGACGTGCGGCGCCACGCGCTTGAGCATGGCCACCAGCCGGGTGGTCTCTTCGACGTTCCAGATGTAGACGCCGAGGCCGACGATGCGCGGCGCGTGCGCCAGGATGCGCTCGACCAGGTCGCTGGTCTTGGCGCCGATGACGAATTCCTGGATCCGGGTCTGTTCCTGCAGCGGTCCCATGTTCGCCAGCAGGTAGCGCAGGCCGAGCGAGGCGTGCGTGTAGCGGGCGTTGAGCGTGGAAAGCAGGATGGACATGATGGCGTGCAGGCGGGAAAAGGCGCCATTTTACTTCTCCCGGGCGCTGTACCGGCGCGGATATGCATAATGAATTGCTTCCGGAAAAGATTGGTATCTACAATCAGACACTTCTTTTGAATGGGACTGACATGCTTCTTACCAATATCGAAACCATCCCCGGCAAGGAGATTGTCGTGTGCCACGGCGTCGTCTCCGGCAGCTCGGTGCGCTCCAAGCACGTGGGACGCGACATCATGGCCGGCCTGAAGAACATGGTCGGCGGCGAGCTGCGCGGCTATACCGAGCTGCTGGAAGAGTCCCGCACGCAGGCGACCGAGCGCATGAAGGCGCAGGCCGGGCAGCTGGGCGCCAACGCGATCGTCAACGTGCGCTTCTCGACCTCCTCGGTAGCGGCAGGGGCCGCCGAGATCTATGTGTACGGCACCGCGGTAACCGTCAGCTGAGATGGAATACCTCATTCTGCTGGCTTTCTGGTCGGTGCCGGTAGTGCTGGGCTACGTGTTCGGCCGTGCCGCCGAGTCGCGCCACTACCGTTCGATCATCGTCAGGGAAAAGCAACAGCTGAACCTTCCCGCCACCACACTGAAAACCCTGGTGCGCGGCGGGCCGGTGGCGCGCAGCGAACTGGTGACAGGCAGCGTCGTCATCTCGATCGACTATTTCAAGAAGGCCGCGTCGGCACTGCGTTCGCTGGTAGGCGGTCCGGTCAAGTCCTATGAAAGCCTGCTCGACCGCGCCAAGCGCGAGGCGGTCCTGCGGCTGAAGGAAAGCTGCCCGGGGGCGGACGAGGTCGTCAACCTGCGCCTGGAAACCCTGCCTCTGGCGGGCAGCCAGCGCAACCAGGTGACGGGCGTCGAAGTGCTGGCCTACGGTACCGCCATCTATTACGCAGCCGGCGCCGGCAAGGCATGAAGTACCGGGCCGCGCTGCCCCGGCATAACGACAATATCTCGCACGAGCATCCGCTGAAGGATTTTCTGCTGATCCTGCTGTCGCTGTCGCTGGCGGTGCTGGCGGGTGTCTGGGCCGCGGGCCTGCTGGTGGACCGGGTGGTCGACGGCATGCGCCCCGAAACGGAAGCGCGGCTCACCCGCTTGCTCGCGCCGCCGCTTCCGCCCACTCCGGCGCAGGCTGCGCCGCGCCAGGCCTGGCTGCAGACGCAGGTCGATGCGCTGCGCCGCTGCGCCGGGATCTCCGGCCCGGTGAATGTGCGCGTGGTGACGTCCAGCCAAGCCAACGCCGTGGTTCTCCCGGGCGGCACCGTGATGGTCTACGCGGGCTTGTTCGAGCAGGTAAAGTCTGAAAATGGCCTGGCCTTCGTGCTTGCCCATGAACTCTCCCACCTCGTCCACCGGGACCACCTGCGCGCCGTCGGGCGCAGCCTGGTGGTGATCGTCGCGGCAACCGTGCTGACGGGGGACGGCTCGTGGGCGGCAGGGGTGCTGACGCCGGCCCGGCATCTGGGCGAGACCAGTCATTCGCGCGAGCGCGAGTCGCAGGCCGATGCGAATGCGTTGCGGATCCTCCAGTGCCGTTATGGGCACGTCGGCGGCGCGACCGAATTTTTCGAAGCCATCCGCGGGCGGGACGGCGACGCGCCAGCCATCGCCCATTACATGGGCTCGCATCCTTCGATGGCGGCCCGCATCACGTCGCTGCAGCAAGCGATGCGCCAGGCCGGCTTGCACGGCGGCCCGGTCCTGCCGCTGCCGCGCTGAGCGAAGTCCCGACCCGGAAAAACAAAAAGCCGCCGCGGCTTGCGCCGGGCGGCTTCTTGTCGAGGTACCGGACTTACTTGGTGACGGTGCGGGTACCGACCACTTCGATGGTCACGCGACGGTTCTTGGCGCGGCCTTCGGCGCTGGCGTTGTCGGCGACTGGCTGGGTTTCGCCCTTGCCTTCGGTGTACAGGCGGGACGAATCCAGGCCTTTCGACACCATGTAGGCCTTGACGGCTTCGGCGCGGCGCAGCGACAGCTTGTCGTTGTAGGCGTTGGTGCCGACCGAGTCGGTGTGGCCGACAGCGATCATGACTTCGGTGTTCAGGCCTTCCAGCTTGCTCATGAACTCATCCAGGGCTGCCTTGCCTTCCGGCTTGACGATCGCCTTGTCGAAGTCGAACAGGGCTTCAGCTGCGATCGAGACCTTTTCCGAGGTCGGGACCGGTTCCGGTGCAGGTGCCACTGGTGCGGCGACCGGTGCTGGTGCAGGTGCCGGCGCCACTTCGACCGGTGCCGGTGCGACGTAGGCGGCCTTGGCCGGACGGCCGAACTTCCAGACCAGGCTCACGGTAGCGGTGTCGATGTCGCCGCGGTTCTGGACCGCGTCGGTCACGCGGTAGCGCTCCACTTCGCCGCGCAGTGCCATGGTTTCGTTGATCGCGTACTCCAGGCCCACGCCGTACTTGCCGTGGCGGCGGCCTTCGTTCGGCGGGTTAGCGACGGTCACGGCATCCAGGCGGCTGCCGTTGAATTGGGTCTTGGCCTTGGTGTACTGGACACCGCCGCGCGCCAGGAAGGTCAGGCGCTCGGTGATCGGCAGGCGGCCGACCAGGTCCAGGTTCACGCCGCGGAACTTGGTTTCGCCGTTCAGGTTGCCGCGGTTGGTCCAGGCTTCGAAGTCAAAGTTTTCCAGTTCGAAGTAGCCGGCTTCCAGGGCGAAGTAGCGGTTCAGCTGCTTACCGACGAACAGCTTCCAGGTGACGTCGCGGTCATCGGTGCTGAAGCTGCTCAGGGTCGAGCCGTTCGAGTTCAGGGTGCGCTGCAGCGCGCTCTGGTCGATGTCGGCGCGCGAGCGTCCAGCACCCACGCCTGCGTACCAGGCGGTATTGGCCCAATCCGGGTTCACGAAGGCCGATTCGGTTTGCATCGGCTGCTGCGGAGCTGCCTCTTGCGGTGCCGCGTGGGCATTCACCATGGTTGCGCAGGCCAGTGCGATCAGTGCGGCGAGTTTGTTGGAAGCGTTCATTGTTCTTTTCTCAATAAATTCATTGGTCTGTTACCGAGTCCCCGAAGGCTCGGCTCTCGGGAAATTGCAGATTGAAGTATTACCTTTTGGCATCTTGCGTACTGTTCGCTATCTCGCATAAGAAGAAATATTCTCGAAATAACAACACACAGGATATGCCTGATGCGTAATAGCTTCTCCCTCTGTTGAACCCACCACTATCACTAGTACGCTTGGCGTAGAGAATTGTCTAGAGTTCAACTGTGCGATTTTAACATTTCCTGTCGCGTGCCGCTCTGGCCGCAGAAAGTGGTCTCATGTCAAACCCAAGTTCTGCTGTCCTTACCCGCGCCTGCCTGCTGGCCACCGCATTCGCCGCCGCGCTGGCGCTGGGCGCCTGCAGCCGCGACAAGGACGACGACCCGGCGGCGCCGCCGCCGCCGACCCAGACCGCTTCGCGCATCCAGGTCGAAGTCGCGCGCACCACCCATGGGGTGCCGCATGTGCGCGCCGCGGATTTCCGCAGCCTCGCTTACGGACTGGCCCATGCCTATGCCCAGGACAACGTCTGCATGTTCGCCGATTCGGTGTTGACCGTGCGCGGCGAGCGTTCGCTGTTCTTCGGCGCCGATGCGCGGCCGCGCCAGCGCACCGGTGACGAGTACGGCGGCGGCAGCGGTTTCATGGATCTGAATAATGAAGAGAGCGATTTCTTCTTCAAGGGCTACCTCGACATCGAGCAGCTGCGCGCCAACTATGCGTCCGGCACGCCCGAGCCGCGCGAGCTGCTCGAAGGCTTCGTCGAAGGCTACAACCGCTACCTCAAGGATGCCGACGGCAAGCTGCCCGCCGCCTGTGCCGGCGCCAAGTGGGTGCGGCCGATCACGCTCGACGACATGTATCTGGTGGTGGCGGAAAAGGCGCTGCACGCATCCGGCCAGGCCTTCGCCAGGGACTTTGTCGCCGCAGGCCGCGTCCCGGGCGCCACGGTCAGCCTGGCCAGGGCCGCCCCGCGCAGGATCGACGCCTCGTCGCTGGTCGCCCAGCTCGGGCAGCTCAATCGCCAGGGCTTCGGCAGCAATGCGCTGGGCGTCGGCAAGGACCTGTCGGCGAACGGGCGCGGGCTGCTGCTCGGGAATCCGCACTACCCGTGGACGACCGCCGACCGCTTCTACCAGGCCCACCTCACCGTGCCCGGGCGCTACGATGCGATGGGGGTGATCATCGGCGGCGTGCCGGCGGTGGTCATCGGCTTCAATAAAGATGTCGCATGGAGCCACACGGTGACTTTCGCCTATCACTTCACCACCTTCCGGCTGGCGCTGGATGCGACCGATCCGACCGGCACCACGTATCTCTATGACGGCGAGCGCCGCAAGATGACGTCCAAAACGGTGACCGTCGAGGCACTGCTGCCGGACGGCCTGGTCGGCAGGCGCAGCAAGACCTTCTACTTCAGCCACCAGGGTGCCGTCATCGTCCGGCCGGCGGCCGGCATGACCTGGACCTCCAGCGCCGCTTTTGTGCTGGGCGACCCGAACCGCTACAACACCCGTATGCTCGAACAGTGGCTGGGCATCGGCACGGCCGATAGCGTGCGCACGCTGAAGGATTCGCTCGACAAGGTCGTGGGCCTGCCCTGGGTGAACACGGTGGCAGCCGACCGCGAAGGCAATGCGCTGTATGCGGACGCCAGCGTGGTGCCGCACATGAACGCGGACAAGTTCGCGAACGGCTGCCTGCTGGTGCAGGCGGCGCTGATGTTCGACGGTTCGCGCAGCAGCTGCGCCTGGGGCCAGGATGCCGGCGCACCGCCGGGCATCTACTCGCCGGCGAAGGCGCCATGGATGCAGCGCACCGACTACGTCGGAAATTCGAACGACAGCTACTGGCTGACCAATCCGAAAGCGCTGCTCGCCGGCCCGGCGCCACTGGGCTACTCGCCGCTGTATGGACGCACCGGCGTCGAGCAGAGCCTGCGCACCCGCATCGGCTTCCGCCAGATGGAAGATCTTCTGGCCCAGCGCAGCAAGCTGACCCTGGCCGATATGCAGGCGCTGGCCTTTTCGAACCGCGTGTATGCGGCCGAGCTGGTGCTGCCGGAACTGCTACCCGCCTGCGCGGCTCTGAATAACGCACTGTCCAACCGAGCATGCAATGCGCTGCAGGCCTGGGATCGTCGCGCCAACGTCGACAGCCGCGGTGCGGTGCTCTTCCGCGAGTTCTGGAGCGTGGCCTCGGCCATTCCCAACAAGTGGGCCGTGGCTTTCGATCCGGCGGACCCGGTCAACACGCCGCGCGGGGTGGCGCCGGCGGCGATGCCGGCCATGCTGGCGGCGCTGCGCACGGCGGCCGAGAAGTTGCAGTCGCTCGACATCCCGTTCGATGCAAGGCTGGGCGACTACCAGGTCGAGCCACGCAACGGCGTGCGTATCCCGCTGCACGGTGGGAACGGCAACCAAGAGGGCAGCTATGGTTCCCTGACGATGCGCACCGGCCTGACGAAGAATGGCTACGTTGGCGCCCACTGGGGGCAGAGTTATATCCAGACGGTCGGCTTCGACGACGCCGGACCGGTGGCGCAGGCGATGCTGACCTATGGCCAGTCGACCGATCCCAAGTCGCCCTGGTATGCGGACCAGGTCATGGTGTACTCGCGCAAGGAGTGGCCACTGCTTCCGTTCACGCCAGAGAAAATCAAGGCCGATCCCAACTACACCAGCACGACGCTGCGCGAGTAGGTATCAGGCAGGGGAAAGCGGACGGCGCCGAAGGCGCCGTGTTTTTTTTGCGAATTCGATAGAATTTTCAAAGAATGGGTGTTGACGACGCCCAAGGGAACGAGCATAATCTCATTCCTCTGCTGCTGACGAACACAACGCTTCGCACGGTGCAGCAAGGTAGTACGGAATAAAGTTCTTTAACAATCAACAGTCGATAAGTGTGGGCGTTTGATGAAGGTGCCAGTGACTTCGGTTACTGATTACTTAAATTATCAAATGTTCACAAAAGTATTAACGTTGCCCAGCAATGGGCGACGGTCAGTATCTTGAGTGAGCGACCCATCAGAAATGATGGTGACACGAAAGTGTCAACAAACAGAGATTGAACTGAAGAGTTTGATCCTGGCTCAGATTGAACGCTGGCGGCATGCTTTACACATGCAAGTCGAACGGCAGCGCGGGGCAACCTGGCGGCGAGTGGCGAACGG
>NZ_JCASIC010000008.1:0-271589 GCF_059685695.1 Telluria sp. PB2R4
GCGTCGGCCGCGCCGCGACGGCGGGCCCGGCGCCGGCCCAGCCGCCGCGGCGCGCGCCGATCCGGCTGCGCTGGTGGATCGCCGCGCTCATCGCGTTGTGGCTCATCTGGATGGTCGTGCGTCCCGAAGGCACCCGCATCGAGCGGCGCATGGAGCGTGCGGTGGCGCTGGCCGTCGAGTGCAAGGCGCGGGACGCGCAGGACGAGCTGATCGCCCTGCGCGGCACCCGCGCCACGCCCGAGCAGCTGCGCCAGGTGCAGCAGTCGCTGAACAAGGCGGCCGCCGACTGCACCCGCGCCGAGCAGCGCGCCAGGGCCTGGCAGGATGCCACCGGCGCGATCCAGAAACTGCGGCGCGCCCGCACCTACGACAAGGCGCTGGCCCGCCTGGCTGTCTTCACCAGGCGCTGGGGCGCGGACGAACAGACCCGCGCGCTCGAGCTCGAGATCAAGGACGAGCGCGAGCATCCGCTGGCCGACCCCACGCGCAACGAGTGAGCCTGCGCGGGCGCCAGCCGTCAGCCGCGTTTTTTCGGGCAGGTGTATGCTGGCGGGCAAGCGAACAGCCAGGAGGCAGACATGAAGACGAGCATGTTGGGCACGCTGCTGCTGCTTGCCGCGCTGGCAGGCTGCAGCCGTGAAGACGATGCGATGGGCCCGGCCCAGCGCGCCGGCAAGGCGCTCGACGACGCCGGCGCCAGGGTGTCGCGCCAGGTGGACAACGAACTGGCCAAGGTCGACCGCGCCGCCGACGAGGCGAAAGACAAGGTCAAGGACGCCACCCGCGACGCCAGGGGCGGCCTGAAACGGGCCACCGAGGAAGTCGGCAAGAAGGTGGAAGACGCCGGCGAGAAGATCCAGGACGTGGCGGATTAGCAGGGGGGCGTAGGGTGCTATGCCGGCCGCGCGTTCAGCCGACGGACGTGTCGTGGCAGTGCATGCAGCATCACGCGCTGGCGCGCATGTCCTGCTGGCTCCCCAGCACCACCGACAGTTTCACGTGACCCGCGCGCCATGCGCTTTCAAGGTTCTGTTCCACCTCTTCCATGCAGACCTGGTCCGGATCGCCGAAGCCCTGCACGCCATAGGCGCGGTTGCGGCCGTGCGCCTTGGCCAGGTACAGCGCCATGTCCACCAGGTTGACCGCGCGTTCCCACGGCAGCACCAGCTCGCCGCAGCATAGCGGGAAGGGCGCGAAGCCGACCGACACGTTCACGCCCAGCGTCTGGCCGCCATGCGTGATCTCTACCTTCGCGATGCCGGCCAGGATGCGCTGCGCCACTTCATCCAGCCCGCCGCGCGGGATCGAGGGCAGGAAGGCCAGGAATTCTTCGCCGCCCCAGCGCACGATCATGTCGGTCTCGCGCAGGATCTCGCGCAGGCTGGCGGAAATGGCGGTCAGCACGGCGTCGCCGGCCGCGTGGCCCCAGGTGTCGTTGATGTGCTTGAAATGGTCGACGTCCAGCAGGAACAATGCGCCGCACTCGTCGGATGCCGCCTGCGGCTGCGCGGGTTGCTCCGCCGTGCGCATGTAGTCCAGGAAGTGGCGGCGGTTGTACAGCCCGGTCAGCGGGTCGCGCACGCTCTGCTGCTTGAGTTCCTTGTTCTTTTCGTAGAGCTTGGCGTTGGCCTGGCGCACCTTGCGGTACAGCAGGCCGACCACGACCGAGGCCAGGGCGAAGACCGCCGCCAGAAGCCACCAGACGCGCCGCTCCAGGCGATTGACCTCGTTCTCGCTGCGCAGCAGCTCGATCTGGCGCTGCTTCTTCTCGGTCTCGTATTTCGCCTGCAGGTCGAGCACCGCGCGCTGGCGGCGCTTCTCGAACAATTCGTTCGAAATCCTGCGTTCGCGGTGGTAGGCGCGCAGCGCGCCCGGCAGGTCGCCGGCGCGCTCGAGCGCCTGGCCGTATTCGACCAGCACGAGCTGCAGTTCGGGCTTGTCGCCCTGCTTGTCATAGGCTTGCATGCCGGCCTCGATGTGGCGCTTGCCTTCGACCAGACGTCCGGAGGCCAGCAAGGCCTGGCCCAGGTTCAGGCGCGCCGTCGCTTCGAGCCCGGCATGATTGAGCGCGCGGGCGGCGTCGACGGCCCGCTGGCCGTAGCGCGCGGCATTGGGATAGTCGTGCAGCTTCAGGTAGCAGTCCGACAGGTTGACAAGGGTGCGCGCCATCATCGACGTCGCGCCGATGCGCTGTTCGATGTCCAGGCTGTCGAGCAGGGCCTTCAGCGCGCGCTCGTTCTGGCCGGTGTCGATGGCCAGGCCGTACTCGGCGTGCTTGAGGGTAGCGGTGCGTCCGGGCGAAGCGCCCAGTTTCGCAGCGTTCAGCGCTTCTTCCAGGACTTCAAAACCCTTTGCGTGCTCGCGCATTTGGCCGTACAGGCGAATCAGGGCGTTAAGCGCCATGACGATCTGGGTCGGATCGCGGTGCCGGCGCGCCAGGGACGAGGCTGCCTGCAGGCGTTCCAGTGCAGCCGCGAAATTGCCTTCTTCGGCAAACGACTCGCCCGAGGAAATCGACGCACGTACGCGCAGCTCGATATCCTCGGTCTGGTAGGCCAGCTTTTCGCCCTCCCATATCAGGCGATGGGCCTCGGTCAAGCGCTGCTGGCGGAAGGCCATGTAGCCCCGCCGTAGCAGGCCCTTGGCCAGCGCCACCTTATTGTCGTGTTGTCGTCCGAGCGCCACCAGCGCGTCGGCGGAAGCGGCAGCCTCGTCGGTCTGGCCGAGGCTGTCATGAGCCTGGGATAGCTGGTTCAGGAATTCGATGCGATCTGGTAGCGAAGCGCTGTGAATCTGCGCTTCCATGACCTTGAGCATGGGCAGGGCGCGCTCTGGCACATATTTGTTCACTTCCCTGACCTGGGCCAGTTTTTCGGCCAGCGTCACCGTTGCCGGCAATACCTCCCCAGCCGCGCCGCCGGCGGAAACAAGGCAAAGCGACATGGCAAGCACCATGCGCCGGCATCGGGCGAGCAAGCGGATGAAGGAAGGCAGCATGAGGCGGTACCGGGTGTTCGGAAAAATCGGATCCATTTGTATCAAATCATTATATTCCTGTTGCAATGTGGAAATTCAGTTTCTATTCAATTGTCACCAAAATGACACATCCATATCGTTCGCCAAGCTTGTCCGCCATTTTCGTTCGCAACCCGCGTTAATCCCCCGATTTCGACCGCCCGTCGCAAAACGCTGGTTCTGCCGTGTCCTTTCTCCATATAGTCGAACCCAACGACAAGGCGAGGGGCAAACATGCTGGAACTGCGCGCGGTGACCAAACATTTCGGCAAGGACGTGACGGCGGTGGACGAGGTGACGCTGTCGCTCGGCCAGGGCGTGGTCGGCCTGATCGGCCACAACGGCGCCGGCAAGTCGACCCTGATGGGGATGATCGCCACCCTGGCGCGCCCCAGCGCCGGCCAGATCCTGTTCGATGGCGTCGACATCGTGCGCAAACCCGACGCGATCCGGCGCCGCCTCGGCTACCTGCCGCAGGATTTCGGCGTCTACCCGAACCTGAGCGCGCTCGAATTCATGCAGTACTTCGCGGCCCTCAAGGGCGTGCAGGGTGGTGCAACTGCGAGCGCACGCATCCGGCGCCTGCTGGAGCTGGTCAACCTGCACGAGCAGGCGCACCGGCCCGCGGCCTCGTTCTCGGGCGGCATGAAGCGGCGCCTCGGCATTGCCCAGGCGCTGCTGAACGACCCCGATATCCTGGTGGTCGACGAACCCACGGCCGGACTCGACCCGGAAGAGCGGCTGCGCTTTCGCAACCTGCTGTCCGAGCTGGGCCTGGGCAAGCTGGTGATCCTGTCGACCCACATCGTGTCGGACGTCGAGAGCATCGCGACCGAACTGGCGATCATGCGCTCCGGGCGGCTGGTGGCGCACGAGACGCTGGACGCGGTCGTGCGGCGCGCGCGCGGCCAGGTCTGGACCGCCAGCGTGCTCGAAGCGGACTACGCGGTGCTGCGCGGGCGCGTGCACGTGCTGCAGGCCCAGCGCCAGGATGGGCGCATGCTGCTGCGCATCGCGCACCCGGAGCCGCCCTGCCCGGGCGCACGCGAGGCCGACCCGAGCCTGGAAGAAGCCCTGATGGCCCAACGCTACGCCGTGCAGGCGGAGGCGGCATGAGGATGCGTCCGCCGCAGTCCACGCTCTACGTCCTGGCGGCCAACGAGGTACGGCTGCGCATGCGGCGCCTGTCCACCCTGGTCGCGGTGCTTGCCGTGGTCGCCGTCAGCTGGGCCATGATCGAAGATGCGGGCAGCGGCAGGGCCCTGATGGTGCTGGACGGCGCACGGGTGCTGTACACCAGTTCCGCGCTGGCGCTGGGCAGTGCCACCATGGCCAGCCTGCTGTTCAGCCTTGCCGGTTTCTACCTGGCGCGCGGACGTACCGGCGAAGACCTGCGCAGCGGCATCGGCGGCGCGATCGGCGCCACGGCGGCCGCTGACGCAGTGCTGGTCGCCAGCCGCTGGCTCGGCGCCCTCGGCTGGCTGGTCCTGCTGCTCGGCGCTTTCATGCTGACCACCTTCGCCTGCCACCTGCTGCGCGGCGACGGTCCGCTGCAGCCGCTGGTCTACCTGCAGACCTACGCCCTGATGCTGCTGCCGATGGCCTTCTTCGCAGCCAGCTGCGCGGTGCTGTGCGACAGCTGGGGGCCGTTGATGGGCAAGACCGGCGACCTCCTGTATTTCATGGTTTGGATCGGGCAGCTTTCGATCGGTGCGGCGGTCGAGCAGGGCGGGGCTGCCTGGCTCGTCCTGTTCGACTTTACCGGCGTGTCGAATGCGATGATCAGCCTGCGCAGCCATGCCGACACGGCCGCGCTGGGCATCGGCATGATGCCTTTCAAGGCCGCGCTGGCGCCGGTCGAGCTGCCCGCATGGCTGTGGACGGGCGACATGGCGGGCGGCCGGATGCTGTCCTGCGTGCTCGCGCTGCTGCCGCTGCTGCCCGCGGTGCTCCTGTTCCACCGCTTCTCGCCCGACCGGGTCAAGGCCGGCAAGGCGCGCCAGCGTCGCTCGCCGCTGGCCGTGCTCAATGGCTGGTTGCGGCCGCTGACGCGGGTGCTGCGGCCCCTGCTGGCGCTGGCCGCACGCTTGCCCGGCTTGATGGGCCAGGTGCTGGCCGAGGCCTGCCTGGTCTTGATGACGGCGCCCAGCGCCATCGCCGCCATTGCCGCCTGCCTGGCCGGCGGCCTGCTGCTGCCTGCCGCCGTGCTGCCGGGCCTGCTGGGTGCCGCAGTGGCTTTCTGGGGCATCCTGTGCAGCGAAAGCACGACGCGCGACACCAGCAGCGGCTGCGATGGCTTGACCGGCGCCGTGCCGGGCGGCGTGCGCCGGCGCTTCGTGCGCCAGTGGGCGGCGGCGCTGCTGCTCGGCGCACTGTTCACCGGAACGATCGTGCTGCGCTGGAGCCTTGAAGAACCGCTGCGCGCCTTCGCCGCAGCAGCCGGCCTGGTGGCACTGTCGGGCTTTGCCGCGCTGTTCGGCCAGCTCAGCCGTACACCGCGCCTGTTCCTGGGACTGTTCCTGTTCGGGCTGTATGTCGCCCTCAATGCCAAGGGCGTGTCGATGCTCGACATCGTCGGCTTCCATGGCGACGCCAACCTGCAATCCGCTGCCGCCTGGCTGGCGGCCGGACTGGCGGCGCTGGCGGCCGGCATCGCCTGGAGCCGGCGCGCGTAGCGTCGTTGCGAAGGGCTATACTTGCCTTCGTCCCGTTCCGACGCGAGGTGATGTGATGTGGAAAACACCGTGGTTCCGCTGGGGCGCCGCACTCGGGTTTGCGCTCGGCGGCTTCTTCGATGGCATCCTGCTGCACCAGATCCTGCAATGGCATCACCTGCTCAGCCTGGGCGCTGGGGCTTCTACCGGCACGGCGCGCTGCTGGTCAGCGGGTCTGGGGTGCCCGGCGGCTGCTTTAACTGGAGCAAGGCCTGAGACGATTTCACGGCGCCTGGTGCCGGCGCAACAGGCTTACACGGCGATCTGCTGCAGCAAATACAGGCGCTGGTACAGGCCGCCTTCGATCCGCATCAGTTCCTCGTGCGACCCGGCCTCGCTGATGCGGCCGTGGTTCAGCACGATGATGCGGTCGGCCGCGCGGATGGTCGACAGCCGGTGCGCGATCGCGATGATGGTCACCTTGCCGCGCAATTCTTCCAGCGCTTCCTGCACGATCTGCTCGGTCGCGCTGTCGATGCGCGAGGTGGCCTCGTCCAGCAGCAGGATGCGCGGCTCGCCGGCCAGTGCGCGCGCGATCGCCACCAGCTGCTTCTGGCCCGAGGACAGGCGCGAACCGCCTTCGCCCAGCTGGGTCTCGTAGCCCTGTTCCAGCGCCGCGATGAAGCCGTGCGCATGGGCGGCGCGCGCCGCCGCCTCGATGCGATCGAAGGGCAGGCCGCGCCCCATGTCGATGTTCTCGCGCGCGGTGGCGGCCAGGATGAACGGGTCCTGCGGCACCAGGCCTACCTCGTCGCGGAAGCGATCGTTGCCGATCGCGCCAAGGGGCAGGCCGCCGATCTCGATCGTGCCTTCGTCGGCCGTGTAGTAGCGCAGCAGCAGCGACAGCAGGGTCGACTTGCCGCTGCCGGTATGGCCGACGATGCCGAAGAAGGCGCCCTGCGGGATGTCGAGCGAGAGTTCGTGCAGCACGCGCTGGCCCGGCACGTAGGCGAAGTTCACGTCGCGCACGCGCACCGCCGGGGCCTTCGGGTCGAAGGCCGCATCGGTTTCAAGGCGTCCCGGCGCATGTTCGGCAGCGCCGGTCTCGTCGAGCAGGCTGGAGACGCGGGCCGTGGCCACCACCGCCTGTTGCAGGCCGCTGAACTGCATGGTGATCTGGATTAGCGGCTCGACCACCCGCGCGATGTAGCTGATGAAGGCGTACAGCACGCCCACTTCCACCGCATTCATCTGGCGCTGGCCGAAACCGAAGATCACGATGCTCAAGAGAACCACGTTGAGCAGGTCGAGCGCCGGCCGCAGCAGGAAGGCATTGGCCTTCAGTTCCGCCAGGCGCGCCTTGCGGTGCGCCTGGTTGGTGTGCAGGAAGCGCTCGCCGAAACGTCCCTGGGCATTGCTGGCCTGGAGCACCGTCATGCCGCCGATCGATTCCGCCATCTGGCCGTTGATGTCGCTGCGCAGGGCGCGCGCGCGCGTCACCGCCGGCGCCGACAGGCGCTGGTACAGCCAGACGATCCCGATCACCGCCGGCACCAGGGCCAGCACCACCAGCATCAGGCGCCAGTCGAGCCAGGCCATCGCAATCAGGGTCCCGACCAGCACGATGCTCGAGTCGAGCATTACGAACAGCACCTGGATGTAGAGCGTCTTGACCGCCTCGGTGTCGTTGGTCACGCGGCTCACCAGCTGGCCGGTGATGGCGCGGTCGAAAAACGCCATCGGCAGGCGCAGCACGTGGCCGTAGACCCATTCGCGCAGGCGCCGCACCGAGCGCATCGCCAGGCCCGACAGGCGGATCAGCTGCAGGTAGCGGATCCACGACGAGGCCCAGCCGGTCAGCACCAGGCCGCCGAGGAGCAGCGACATGCGGGTCCAGTCCAGGTTGCGGGTAAGCAGGTGGTCGTCGATCAGCGCCTTGCCGAGCAGGGGGCCGAGCACTTCGAGGGCGGCGGCGATCACCAGCCAGAACGTGGCCCAGACCAGGTGGCGGCGCTCGGGGTCGGCGGCGCGGCGCAGCAGGCTTGCGGCCTGCGCGGTCTGGGCGCGCATCGGCGCCCCGTTGGTATCACTCCGCATCGATGCTGGCCTCCAGTTGTTGATAGCGCCACTGGCTGGCATACCAGCCATCGAGCCGCAAGAGTTCGTCGTGGGTGCCCGATTCGGTGATGCGGCCGTCGCGCAGCACCACGATGCGGTCGGCCCCGGCCACGCTCGACAAGCGATGGCTGGCGATGATGGCGGCGCGCTCGGGGCGGGCAGCACGCAGCGCATCCAAGTGGGCGAGGATGCGGGTCTCGGTGCCGGTGTCCACCGCCGACAGGGCGTCGTCGAGCAGCAGCAGCGCGCTGTCGGCCAGCAGGGCGCGGGCGATCGCGACGCGCTGGCGCTGGCCTCCGGACAGGGTGATGCCTTTCTCGCCCACCGGCGTGTCGTAGCCGAACGGGAAGCGCAGGATGTCGTCGTGGATCGAGGCCATCCTGGCCGCTTCCTCGATCTCGGCGCGCGAGGCGCCGGGGCGGGCGAGGGCGATGTTTTCCGCGATCGTGGCGGAAAACAGGAAGGATTCCTGCGGCACCCAGCTCATGGCCGCGCGCAAGGCGTCCAGCCGGTAGGCCTCGAGCGGATGGCCGGCCCAGCTGGCCGTGCCGCGCTGCGGCGTGGCCTGGCGCAGCAGTACCCGCAACAGCGTCGACTTGCCGGCGCCGGTCGGGCCGACCAGGCCCAGGGTCTGGCCGGGAGCCAGGCTGACCGACACCCCGTCGAGCGCGGGGCGCTCGGCGTCCCGGTAGGCGAAGCTCACGCCGTCGAGCGCCAGGGCACCGCGCCCGACCTGCTCGAGCGTGCCCGTGTCTTCGACCGTGAGCGGCGCGTCCAGCAGCGGCTGCAGGCGCGCCAGGCCGGCGCGTCCGCGCTCGATCAGCGACAGCACCCAGCCGGCCGCGAACATCGGCCAGATCAGCTGGCCCAGGTACATCGAGAAGCTGGTCAGCTCGCCCACCGTCAGCTCCTGGTGCCACACCAGGTAGCCGCCCAGGCCCAGGGTCAGGCCGGTGGCGGCGGTCAGGGTCAGGCCGACCGCCGGTTCGTAGGCCGCTTCCCAGCGCTGCGCAGCGAGGCTGGCGGCGGCGGCATTGCCGGCCAGTTCGCTGAACTGGGCGCTGCTGCGCGCTTCCAGGCCGAGGGCGCGCAGGGTGCGCACGCCCGACAGCGATTCCTGCACGTGGTCGTTGAGCGCGGAGAAGCGCTTCAGCGCGTCGGCTTCGGCCGTATGGACCTGGCGCGAAATGCGCCAGAACGCGAAGGCCATCAGGGGGAAGGGCAGCAGGGCGATGGCCGCCAGGCGCGCATCGACGCCGAGGGTCATGATGCCCAGCACCATGACCAGGGTCAGGCTGCCGTCGAAGCCGGCCAGCATCGCTTCGCCGGCCGCCATCTCGATGGCGTCGATATCGTTGGTGGCCAGGGCCATCAGGTCGCCGGTGCGCTGGCGCTGGTAGAAGCCGGGCCCCTGGCTTGCCAGGCGCGCATACAGGCGGGTGCGCAGCTCGACGCCGAGGTTGTAGGCGGCCGAATACAGGCGGATGCGCCAGCCGACCCGCAGCACGTAGATGGCCACGCCCAGGCCGAGCAGCTGCGCCAGCCCGAGCAGCAGCGCATCCTGGTCGAGGCGGTGCCCGGCCAGGCCGTCGATCAGGGCGCCGACCTTGCGCGGAATCAAGACCGTGCAGATGGCCACGCCGGCCAGCATGAAGGCCGACGAGACATAGGCATGCCAGTGCCGGCGGACGAAACCGCCGATCAGCCTTGCGAGACTCATGTTGTTCCTTGGAGTTTTTGCGCCCGCAACGTCCAAAAACAACGAGCGGGCCGAAGCCCGCTAGTGTAGTCGCTTTGCCAATCGGACGCAGCGGCGCCCGTGCTCCGAGTTTATTTCTTGCGCTTGGAGACCGGCGCGGCGGGAGCCGTCTTCGGTGCTTCGGCCACCGGGGCTGCGGCAGGATGCGGCACGGCGGCGGCGCGCGCCGTGCCCTTGCCGATGGCTTTGGCAATGGCGGTCGGCTCGGCCACCGGGACCGGCTCGGCGGCCAGCGCTTCGGTTGCCGATTGTGGTGCGGCTTCCTGTGCGGCTTCCGGCTCGGCCACGACCACGGGTTCGGTGACCGGCGCGATTGCCGCCACCGGATGCGGGGCTTCCACCGCCGGGGCAGGCGCTACGGCCGCCTCGGCGATCGATTCGGCGGCAGCGGCTGCGGCCGGCACAGCCTGGACGGCGTCGGCGACGCCGCGCTCGAACACTTCCACGGTCTCGGCAGCAAGCTTGCCTGCCTGCAATGAGGCCAGTCCCAAGATTTGCGGACGCACTGCAGGCGGGCGCAGGCTGCTGGCGATGCCCAGCAGTTCACGGCCATAGGCAAACAGGTTGCGCATCTGTTCCTCGGCCTGGCTGCCCACGGCGAAGACGTCGCGCGGATTGCGCGAGTTCGCCAGCGCCAGGCCGGCGCCGAGCGTACGCTGCACCGCATCGCGCGATACCGCCAGGTTCAGGGCCGCTACCCGACCGGCGCTGTCGAGCGCCTGGGTAGTGAAGGAATTGAAGAAATCGAACTGCGCGTCGAACTGGGCCTTGCGTATTGCGGAAAACTGATCGCTGAATGAAGTCATGAGATTTCCTTGTCGCTCGCTACGGTTTTTCGAGCGCCATTATGGCGCACTGCAATATAAGTAGTGTAGCCATGAATGGCTGGCGTTGCAAAGAACTTATTTTTTTCCTTTGTGATGAAAATCTTGCGTTGCAGCATTACGTGTACGTGTCGATTTTGCTTGGCCGTCCGATCTATTGGGAAATGGTTACAATCAGGCAGACAACAAGGAGAAGCGCGCATGGACCTCGTGATTCGCAACGCCTCCCTGCCGGACGGCAGCCGTGGCATCGACATCGGCATCGACAACGGCCGGATTGCCGCCGTGACAACACGGCTCGGCGCCCAGGGCGCGCGCGAGATCGACGCCGACGGCGACCTGGTCAGTCCGCCCTTCGTCGATGCGCACTTCCACATGGATTCGACCCTCAGCTATGGCTTGCCGCGCGTGAACAGCAGCGGGACGCTGCTCGAAGGGATCCGCCTGTGGGGTGAGCTCAAGCCCCAGCTGGTGCAGGAGGCGCTGGTCGAGCGCGCATTGCGCTACTGCGATTGGGCGGTGGCGCGCGGGCTGCTGGCGATCCGCACCCACGTCGACATCTGCGACGACCGCCTGCTGGCCGTCGAAGCGCTGCTGGACGTGCGCAAGCAGGTGGCGCCCTACCTCGACCTGCAGCTGGTCGCCTTCCCGCAGGACGGCCTGCTGCGCAGCCCCGGCGCCTTCGACAACCTGAAACGCGCGATCGCCATGGGCGTCGACGTGGTCGGCGGCATCCCGCACTTCGAGCGCACCATGGCGGACGGCGCCGAATCGATCCGCCTGCTGTGCGAGTTCGCGGCGCAACAGGACCGGCGCGTGGACATGCACTGCGACGAGACCGACGATCCGATGTCGCGCCACATCGAGACCCTGGCCTATGAGACCCAGCGTCTCGGTATGGGAGGCCTGGTAGCCGGCTCGCACCTGACCTCGATGCACTCGATGGACAACTACTACGTCAGCAAACTGCTGCCCCTGATCGCGGAAAGCGGCGTCGCCGCGATCGCCAACCCGCTCATCAACATCACCCTGCAGGGCCGTCACGACACCTACCCGAAACGGCGCGGCATGACGCGGGTGCCGGAGCTGCTCGCGGCGGGCGTCGACGTCGCCTTCGGCCACGACTGCGTGCTCGACCCGTGGTACGGCATGGGTTCGGGCGATATGCTGGAAGTGGCGCACATGGGACTGCACGTGGCGCAGATGACGGGGGTGGAGGCGATGCACCAGTGCTTCCTGGCGGTGACCGAGACCCCGGCCCGCATCCTCGGCCTGGAAGGCTATGGACTGGCGCCGGGCTGCCATGCCGACCTGGTGCTGCTGGACGCCGGTTCCACCATCGAGGCGATCCGCCTGCGCGCGGCCCGCAAGCTGGTGCTGCGGCGCGGCGCCGTGGTGGCCGAGACGCCGTCCGCGCAGGCGACCTTGCACCTGCCCGGGCGGCCGGCCGGCACCAATTTCCGCATGCCGCCGCAGGGGCCCCGCTGACAAATGCAAAGCCGCGCACGATTCACGGATCTCGATGCGGAATGGGGCTAGAATAGAACGCTTTCGATTTCGGTAACGCCGCCCCACAGCCGTGAAAGACATCCAGATCCGCCCCGCCGGCGAGCAAGACTTCGATGCGATGTGGAGCATCTTCTGCGCCCACGTCGCCGCCGGCGAGACCTATCCGTTCACCACCGCCACCTCGCGCGAAGCGGGCCATGCCTACTGGCTCGGGCCGGAGGTGACGTCCTTTGTCGCGACCTCCGGCGCGACGCGCCTGCTCGGCATGTACCGGCTGGTCGCGAACCAGGTCGGGCGCGGCCACCATGTGGCCAACGCTTCCTACATGGTCAGCCCCGCGGCGCAGGGCGCCGGCATCGGGCGCCTGCTCGGCGAGCACAGTCTCGTCGAAGCGCGGCGCCAGGGCTATCTCGCCATGCAGTTCAACTATGTCGTGAGCACCAACGGCGCCGCCGTCCGGCTGTGGAAGAAGCTCGGCTTCTCGATCGTCGGCACCCTGCCCAAGGCCTACCGCCACAAGCACCTCGGCTACGTGGACGCCTACGTCATGTACCAGCTGCTGCACGACCCCGATCACTGGCCGACGGTGGACGCATGACCGAGGTGCGGCGGTCCGACCGCCTGCGCCTGCGCCTGGTCGATGCGCGCGACGCCGCCGTCTACCTCGAGATCCTCAACGACCCGGCCTTCATCGAGCATATCGGCGACCGCGGCGTGCGCACCCTGGAAGCCGCACTGAAGTCGATCGAAGACGGGCCGGTGGCGATGCAGCGCGCGCGCGGCCACTCGATGTACATGGTGGAGCTGCTGGAAGGCGCCGTGCCGGTCGGCCTGTGCGGCCTGATCAAGCGCGACGCGCTCGACGACGTCGACATCGGCTATGCCTTCCTGCCGCGCTATCGCGCCCGAGGCTATGCCTTCGAAGCCGCGCAGGCCGTGGTGGCGCATGCGCGTACGCTTGATATCCCGCGCCTGGCGGCCATCACCACGCCGGGCAACGCGGCCTCGATCGGCCTGCTGCTCAGGTTGGGGATGCGCTTCGAAGGCAGGCGCTGCCTGGTGGAGGGCGAACCCGAACTCAACCTGTACCGCATGGACCTTTCCGCGGAGCGCTAGCGTAACGAGGCAGCTTGCTGGGTGGTGGTAGGATGGCGCTGCATCTCCATCCATCCTTTGACGAACCGAGCCATCGATGCCGACCACCGAGCCGCGCCACGACGCGCCGTTTTTCATTGTCCTCAATGCCGGATCCGGCCATTCCGAGACCGCGCTGCGGCGCTCCACCATCGAAGAGGTATTCGCTGGCGCCGGCCGCATTTGCCATCTGGAACTGGTCGACGATCCGGCCGATCTGGCCGCCAAAGCGCGCAGCATGGCGGCCCGGGCCACGGCCGAGAAGGGCATCCTGGTGGCAGCGGGCGGCGACGGTACCATCAACACGGTGGCCCACGAAGCCGTGCTGGCCGGTTGCCCTTTCGGTGTTTTGCCTCAGGGAACATTCAACTATTTCGGCCGCACCCACGGCATTCCGGAAGACCTGACCGAAGCCGTATACGCGCTGCTGCGCGCCAGCGTGCAGCCGGTCCAGGTGGGCCTGCTCAACAACAAGATTTTTCTGGTGAATGCCAGCGTCGGCCTGTATCCGAAGCTGCTGGAAGAACGGGAAATCGACAAGAAACACTACGGACGCAGCCGCGTGGTAGCGTTCTTTTCCGCGATCAAGATCGCGCTGCGGCCGCACCGGCACCTGCGCATCACGCTCGAGCGCGACGGCAAGGAGCGCCGCTTGCGCACCACGACTTTGTTCATAGGAAATAACCGCCTGCAGCTGGAGCAGGTCGGCATGCGCGACGGCCTGATCGAGGCGGTGGAAGACGGCCAGCTGGTCGCCATTGCGCCGCGCCCGATGGGCAAGCTCGGCCTCCTGCGCCTGCTGGTGCGCGGCATGCTGGGCCGCCTGGGCGGCGACGACGAGGTCGAAGCCTTCGCCTTCAAGCGCCTGCTGGTGCGCACGCCCTCAGTCTATGGGCGCAAGCGCATGAAGGTCGCAACCGACGGCGAGGTGGAGAACATGACGATGCCGCTGGAGTTCCGCGTGCTGGAAGGCCGGCTGCTGCTGATGGCGCACGGGCCGTCGCGCAAGGAAGGGCGGCCGGCCGAGGGCAGTGAGGAAGCTGCCTGACGAGTCTCCACGGCGTTAACGACCGTAGGGTAGGCGGGGCGAATCAGGCCAATGGCTTGATTCGCGCCCACGCGGTGATCGTTGTGGTATGGATGGCCGCACAAGCTGCAGTACCGTGATTTGACCGCGTGGGCGGGTGACCCGCCCACGCTACAAATGCTAGTCAGTGCGCAGCAGACGGACGCCGTGGATATCGACACGGTTCGACGGCCCGGTAAGCCCGCCTGCGGCACTGAAACTGCTGTTACTGTCGAGATAGCTCATATTGTAGAAGTCGCTCATCTCGATGCGGTAGCTGCCGCGCTTCAGGCGCGCGCCCAAGGGCGTCGAATACACCGTCGGCGTGTCCGTCTTCGCCAGCGGCGCATGCGGCAGCTGCACCACGCCCTGGGCCACGACCCGGCCGCGGTCATCCTTCAGCGCCAGCCACTTCACGCCGCCGCTGATCCCCAGGTTCACCTGGTTGGCTGCGTTGTGGTAGCGCAGCTGCACCTGGTAGCTGCCTGCCGCCGGCACGGCGATGCGCTCGACGGCGAAGCGGTCGCCGGGCTGGCCCCAGCCTGCCAGGTGGGGCGTCGCAAACCGGGCGTTCGGCGGGCTCACCTTGACATTGGAGCTCGTGCGCGGGTCAGTGACGGCGACTTCGATGCCAGTATCGACGCAGCGCGGCGCGCTGTGGTGGCTGCGGTTGCCGGTGGCGGTGAACCGCGCCTCGACCGCATAGCAGGCGAAGGCGCTGCCCGTGCGGTCGGTCCAGCTGCCGGCGCGCAGTCCGTCGGCCACGCGCTTGCCGTCGCGGTAGACGCTGTAGCTGACATCCTGCTCCTGCCCCTGCTCACTGCTGGCGATCCGCAGCGTCACGCCTTGCGCGCCACGTTTCAAGCCGGCGATGACCGGCTCGCGCGGGCCGAAGGTGGCGCCGCCATCGGCATACGGGTCGTCCTGCACGCGCCGGATGTCCTGCTGGCCGGGCGTCAGCTTTCCGAGCACGATCTCCACCTGGTTATCCGCCTCCAGCTGCGCCAGGCGCATCCTTGGCCCGGCCGGTTTGCCGTTCAGGAGGATGCGCTCGACCGCGTAATAGCCATCGTCCCGGCTTGCCGCGGGCAGGCGCAGGCGAACGCCGATGCGCTTGCCGTGCAGGAGCAGGTCGTGCAGCGCGATCTCGTTCGCCGTGCCGAACATCTCGCGCCGCAGTTTCGCAGTCACGAATGGCCGCAGCGCGATGCCGTCGTCCTGCGCCGACACCCCGAACACCTCGCCCACGACCATGCCCAGGTAGGCGCCGACCGACCATAGCTGGCGCCGCGAGTTGATCACCGGCCCGATCAGGTTCGGCTTGCGTTCGTCGAGCAGCAGCGGCTGGCCGGACAGCCACTCGAGGTTTTCCATGTTCGACATGTTCAGCGCCGCGCCGCGCACCAGCGAATCGTAAGCCGCATCGGCCACCGCCACGTTCCCGGCGTGGGTGGCGGCGCGCAGGCCGTAGGCCGTAACAAACGGCCACAGCGCGCGGTTGTGGTAGACCGGCATGCCCGGCTGCTGCGGCCAGATCACCGGCGCCCCCATCGGCCCGTGCGGGTAACGCGCCAGGATCGACCGAGCGCGTTCCTCGCCGGCGATGCCGGTGATGATGGCGAGCGACTGGCCGAGCCAGTCGAACTTGTGCAGCGGCGCGCCGTCGAGGTGGCCCGCCGTGAGGCTGCTGTACATGCCGGCATCGTCCAGCCACAGCCGGGTGTTGATGGCGCGGGCCAGCGCGCCTGCCCATTGTGCGTAGCGCTCCGCCATGGCTGCCTCGCCGTGCTCGCGCGCCAGCCTGGCAGCCAGCGTCAAGGCCTGGTAATGGCCGACGTTGGTCGACAGCGATATCGAGGTCGACATCGCGGCCAGGTCGTTCGGGATCCAGGCCGCGTAGCTCTGGTCGCGCCAGTCGAGGAAGGACTGCTCGCCCATGTAAAGGCCGGTGTTCGCGTCAAACGCTGCGATGCGGTCGTTCTCGATGGTGTTCGACAGCGCCCGCAAGGCGCGCTGGGCGAATGCCGCGCGCTCGGACGCGGGCAGGGTGCGCAGCACTTCCTCGGCGGCGAAGGCCCAGGTGACGCGGTCGGTGCTGACCGGCCAGCTGCCGCCGCTGCCGGTGTCCTGCACGATTTGCAGGCCGTCGGCGTCACCGGCGACCTGCGGGGCGATCGGCAGGCCCTTGCGCCAGCCGGACAGCTTGAACTCGAGCGAGTTGCGCACCCGCTGCGGGTCGAGCAGGGCCAGGCCCAGGTCGGCCGCATACGACAGGTCGCGGGTCCAGACGTAGTGCCACTTCTCGCCGGTGGCGAAGCACTCGCAGGCAATCGCGGCGCCGCCGTTGTAGTTGCCGTCGCGGATCTGGCTGACCGCATCCTGGCGCATTTCAAAGCCCGCCAGCGCGAACAGCGCATCGAAGGCCAGGTTGCCGGTGCGGATGCGCGGCAGGCCGGGCTGCTCGGCATATTCGCTGTGCTGCGGTCCCGGATCGCGCAGGTTCATCGTCGTCGAATGGGCATAGCGCCGCAGGTCGGCCTTGGCATCAAGCGTGGAGAAACGCGCGGTTTCGCGCTTGCCGTCCCAGGTCGGCCAGGTGAGCGCAGCGACGGCGTCGCGGCCGGCATGCGGGTCGGCCGCCGCCGCGGCCTGTGGTGTAGCCAGGCGTGCCACGCGCAAGCTCGGCGCCGCCGGGTTCGAGGCATCCACCGTGAAGCGGTAGCTGCCGGTCTGGCGCACGAACAGGTAGTCTTCCGGGCCGGGCCGGGTGGCGAGCCGGTAGGGCGTGCCCGGCGCGATCGTCACGCTCTTGTTCGCGTCGAGCACCCACTCGTCGCTCCAGTCGCGGCTGCCCACCTTGAAGGCATGGTTGCCCGGGCTGACCAGGATGTCGGCTTCATAGATGCCCTTGCCCTTGTGGGTGAGGGCGTTGTCGGTTCCCCAGCCGTTGAAGGCGCCGCGGATGTACAGCTCCTTCTCCTGGGCGGATGCCCCCAGGCAGGCGAGAAGCGCGGCGCTTGCGAGCAGGCGGCGCTTCATCGTGCGGCGTCCAGTTCGAGGATGATGCTGGCCATGGCCGGCAGGCGCAGCTCCTTGCCCAGGTCGAAACGCTTGCCGCTCAGGACGTCGACGCCGCCCGGCACCCCCGCCAGCATCTCGCGGAAGCGGTGGGTGTCCAGCACCATCTCCTTCGGGTTGTTGTTGAAGGCGACCAGCACCTTCTTCTTGTCGTCATGGCGGAAATACACCCAGGTGTTGTCGCGCGGGCCGTAATGCATCAGCTTGCCCCGGTGGATCACCGCCTGGCCCTTGCGCCAGTTGGCCAGCTTGCGCACCAGTTCCTGCGCCGCCCGCTGCTGCGCGCTCAAGCCCTTGCCCGCGAAGGCATCGACCTTGTCGCCCGCCCAACCGCCCGGGAAGTCGCGCCGATAGCTGGCGTCGTCGCGCTCGCCGGTGGCACTGGTCATCAGGAGCTCGTCGCCCGTGTAGAGCTGCGGGATGCGCGGCATCGTCATCACGAACACCATCATCATCCGGTAGCGGTCGAAGTCTTCGCCCACTTCGCTCCAGATGCGCGAGACGTCGTGGTTGGCCTCGAACAGCACCAGGTTGCCCGGTTCCGGATACAGGTAGTCCAGCGAGAGCGTTTCATACACGTTGGTGAATACGTTGCCGCCACGCTTGTCGGCCAGCGCGGTGCGCATGGCTTCGGCCAGCGGGAAGTCCATCAGGCTCGGGGTGGAGGCGCGGTAGCCGTCGAAATTGTCCTTGCCGCGCTGCCAGCGCGCCACCACCGGCACCAGCTTGCTCCACTCTTCGCCGACCATGTTCAGCTTCGGGTATTCGGCCAGCAGGCGCCGGGTGTAGTCGGACAGGAAGGCGCCGTCCGAATAGCCGAAGGTGTCGATCCGCAGCCCTGATAAACCGGCGTACTCGATCCACCAGATGTTGTTCTGGATGAGATAGTTCGCCACCAGCGGGTTGGACTGGTTCAGGTCGGGCATGCTCTCGACGAACCAGCCGCGCGTGAAGTTGTCGGCATCTTCCTTCGAGGCGTAGGGGTCCTGAACGGCGGTGCGGTGGTGCTGGGTCGGCACGAACTTGCCGCCGTAGTTGACCCAGTCCGGGGTCGGCAGGTCCTTCATCCACCAGTGCCCGCTGCCGATGTGCGACAGCACCACGTCCTGGATCAGGCCGATGCCGCGCCGCTTCGCTTCTTTTGACAGGCGCACGAAGTCCTCGTTGCTGCCGTAGCGCGGATCGATGCGGTAGTGGTCGGTGGCGGCGTAGCCATGGTAGGAGTAGGCCGGCATGTTGTTCTCGACCAGCGGCGTCGGCCACAGCTGCGTGAAACCCATGCCCTTGATGTAGTCGAGCCTGTCGATGATGCCCTGGATGTCGCCGCCGTGGCGTCCGGAGCCGTTGGCTCGGTTGGCCTTTTCCAGCGTGTCGGCCGTGGAGTCGTTGCCCGGATTGCCGTTGGCGAAGCGGTCGGGCATCACTTGATAGATCGCATCGCTGCTGTCGAAGCCCTGGCGCCGGGCCGAGCCGGGCGCGCGCGCCAGCAGCTGGTAGGTGTAGCTGGCCTGGCGGCCGGCGCCCTTGAACACGATGTCGAACTTGCCGGGCTTGGCTTGCTCGCCGATCTCGAGGTCGATGAACAGGTAATTTCTGCTGGGTACGCGGGTGACCGAAGCGATGCGCACGCCCGGATAGGCCAGCGCAGGTTCGAGCTCGGCGATGCGCTCGCCATGCACCATCAGCTGCAAGCCCCTGTGCTGCATGCCGGTCCACCAGAACGGCGGCTCCATGTGGGCAATGGCGGGAGCCTGGGCGTGGGCCGCGAACGGTGCGAGGAGGGTACTGCCGAGCAGGAAGGTAGCGAACAAGTGTCTCATGGATTGTAGGCATCCCTGCGCCGCCGGCCTGCCGTCCCGGGCATGTTGACGTAGTCAGACTACAGCCACTGGACGAAACCGACGAAGGAAAATGCCGGAGCTGGTTATGTTGCGGCGAGAATACTATGAATTAACTACGATACACAAACGAAACGCATGTTCGAAATCTAGTCAAAGTACATCTTGAACATAGGAAACTTAAATTTCCCAAGTGAACTTTTATCAACATTTGAGCGTCTCTGCGTACCCGAGTGCACCAAGTTGGTGCGATTGGGTCGTCTTATGTCGCTAAATTGGGCATTTGTAGTCCGACTACAACTATCTGAATGTCGCTCTGTAGCCCAAATACAACGCAAAAGGCGTGCTGTACTGCCGATTTTCGGAAAAACATGCCAATATCGTAGTAACAAGCAACTCCCGTTGACAGTGCATCTAGTTTTAATACAGAATCCTTGACAGAACGTCTAAACCGTTTGCTTGAGGCTGCCGCAGCCGCCTGTCGCGCTGTAGTTTCGGGAAAAAATTATTGGTCTTTTTGAGGGGACAAATGAATATCTTCGCAACCAAGCGCGCCGACTCGGCCCGCCTTGCATTCCAACTGAGCCCGGTTGCCGCCGGCTGCGCAGTCTTCCTGTCGGTGTTCGCGGGCAGCGCTTACGCGCAAGCCACCACCCAGGACAACACCACCACCACGACCAGCGCCACGTCGAGCGTCGCGACCGCGCCGGCCTCCGCCGAGCAGGCAGCAGCCGCCGCCGAGCCGACGCCGCCGGGCGCGACCGCCCAGCCGGGCGTCGCCACCGTCCAGGTGACCGGTATCCGCCGCGGTATCGAAGCGGCGATCTCGATCAAGAAGAACTCGTCGTCGATCGTCGAAGCCATCTCGGCCGAAGACATCGGCAAGCTGCCGGACCAGAGCGTCGCCGAATCGATCTCGCGCCTGCCGGGCGTGTCGGCCCAGCGCAGCCGCGGTTCGGGCCGTGCTGCGGACATCTCGGTGCGCGGCCTGTCGCCGAGCTTTAACGGCACCCTGCTGAACGGCCGCGAAATGGCCTCGACCGGCAATGCCCGTTCGCCTGAGTTCGACCTGTTCCCGGCCGAACTGATGGGTTCCATCGTCATCTACAAGACCCCGGACGCGAGCGTCATCGGCCAGGGCCTGGCCTCGACCATCGACCTGCGCACCGTGCAGCCGCTGGACTTCGGCAAGCGCACCATCGCCGCCAGCTACAAGAAGACCCGCCTGGGCGTGAAGCACCCCGATGGCCTGCCTGAAGGCGACGGCAAGCGCGCCACCCTGTCGTACATCGACCAGTTCGCCAACCGCACCATCGGTGTGGCGGTGGGCTTCACCCGCTACGAAGAAACCGGCGGCGGCCAGACCACCTTCAATTCGTGGGGCACTGCCGAGATGGACTTCGGCGGCGCCAAGGTCAAGACCCCAGGCGGCTTCGGCTACGACACCGTGGTCGATTCGCAGGAACGCGACGGCGCCTTCGCCTCGCTGCAGTTCCGTCCGAACAAGAACTTCAAGTCGACCGTCGACCTGTTCTACTCGGCCGGCGAAACCGGCCAGAAGAAGACCGGCTTCGAAGGCGGCGTGGCCTACAACGGCGGCGGCGCCTACGAGCTGCCGCACGTGCTGAGCGCGGCCACCGTGTCGAACGGCGTCGCCACCAGCGGCACCCTCAGCAACTGGAAGGGCGTGGTGCGTAACCACTACGAGGGTTCCGAAGACGACCTCAAGACCATTGGCTGGAACTCCGAGCTGAAGATCGCCGACTGGACCACCGCGGCCGACCTGACCTGGTCGAAGGCGACCAAGCTGAGCTCGCGCTACGAGACCACCGCCGGCCTGGCCGGCCGTGCCCAGGACACCCTGCGCTACACCAACTTCAACGGTGCCAACGTCTCCGAAGTGAAGTACACCCCGGGCTCGAACTACGCCGACGCCGGCGTGGCGCGCCTGACCGACGTGATGGGCTGGTCGGGCGGCGAGAATTCGCCGCAGGCTGGTTACCTGGCCCAGCCTTACGTCGAAGATACCGTCAAGGCCGTGCGCCTGACCGCCAAGCGCGCCGTCGAGTTCGGCCCGGTGACCGGCGCCAGCTTCGGCTACAACCACACCTCGCGCGACAAGTCGCGCACCGGCGACGAAGGCCGTCTTATCATCAAGGGCGGCGCCGGCCCGTACGCGGCCGTGGCCATGCCTGGTGGTGTTGTCGCGCAGGCCGGCAACTCGGGCTTCAATGTGCTGTCGTGGGATCCGCGCGGCTCGCTCGGCTCGGTCTACGAGCTGGCCCAGAAGGTCGATGCCGACATCCTCAACAAGTATTGGGACGTGAGCGAGCGCATCAACACCGCCTACGTGATGGGCGACCTGGAAGGTAACCTGTTCGGCCTGGACTACACCGGTAACGCCGGTGTGCAGGCGATCCATACCAACCAGCGCGGTGGCGGCTTCGTCGTCGACCGTGCGCGCTGCACCGGCAATACCGCCCAGACCTGCCCGGCGCAGCGTACCAGCGACGGCGACAGCTACTGGGATGTGCTGCCGAGCCTGAACATGAGCTTCGACCTGAAGAACGAGCAGAAGCTGCGCCTGGGCCTGGCCAAGGTGGTGTCGCGCGCCAACCTGGACGATCTGCGCGCCGGCAGCGGCTTCGGCATCTCCAGCACCGGCGTGCCGATCCTGACCGGCAGCTCCGGCAATCCGCAGCTCAAGCCGTTCCGCGCCAAGGCCTTCGACCTGTCGTACGAAAAATACTTCGGCAACAAGGGCTACATCAGCGCCGCCTACTTCTACAAGAAGCTGGACACCTATATCCTGCGCGTGCCGCGCGTGTTCGACTTCGGGCCCTACGTGACGCCGACCACCCCACTGCCGCTGACCGGCCCGTACGCCGGTTCGACCGTCGGCCTGCTGAACCAGCCGGTCAACGGCGACGGCGGCAACCTGAAGGGCTTCGAACTGGCCGTCAACGTGCCGTTCTCGATGCTGACCGAATACCTGGACGGTTTCGGCGTCATGGTCAACCACTCGGACACCAAGAGCAACGTGAACCTGCCGGAAAGCGGTTTCGCCAACGTGAACGGCGATCCGCTCAGCATTCCGCTGCCGGGCCTGTCGCGCAAGGTGACCAACCTGCGCCTGTACTACGAGAAGAACGGCTTCCAGATCGCCGCCGCGGCGCGCAAGCGTTCGAGCTTCCTGGGCCAGGTGTCGGACTTCCAGGACAACGCCCAGCTCACCTTCATCAAGGGTGAGACCATCGTCGACCTGCAGGCTTCGTACGAAATCCAGCGCGGCTGGCTGAAGGGCGTGAGCCTGTATGCCCAGGCGCAGAACTGGAACAACGCACCGTTCCTCGAGTTCACCACCGACGAAGAGAACCCGTCGAACCGCCGCGCCTACGGCCGTACCTACCACTTCGGCGCCAGCTACAAGTTCTAAGCTGAGCTGAAGTAAGGTAAAGTAACGACCCCTGCCGGGCATGCGCCTGCCAGGGGTTGTTTTTTTGACCTCCGGGTAAACACCTATGCAAAACGCACCAATCAAGGACATCGTCATCGTCGGCGGCGGCACCGCCGGCTGGATGACCGCGGCGGCCCTGTCCACCATGCTCAACGGCCGCTACAACATCCGCCTGGTCGAGTCGGACGACATCGGCATCGTCGGCGTCGGCGAAGCGACCATCCCGATGATCCAGCGCTTCAACCGCGTGCTCGGCATCGACGAGCACGAGTTCATGCGCGAAACCCAGGGCAGCTTCAAGCTCGGCGTCGAGTTCGTGAACTGGGGCCGGCTGGGCGACCGCTACATGCACGGCTTCGGGCGCCTGGGGCAGGACCTCGCCACCGTGCCCTTCGACCAGTACTGGCAACGCATGCACATGGCGGGCAAGGCCGCGCCGCTCGAGGAATACTCGATCACGCGCATGGCCGCCAAGGCCAACAAGTTCATGCCGCCGCGCTTCGACGTGCAGAATTCGCCGCTGCGCGACATCAACTACGCCTACCACTTCGATGCCGGCCTGTACGCGAAATTCCTGCGCAAGCTGGCGGAAAGCCGCGGCGTCACCCGCATCGAAGGCAAGATCACCCGCGCCACGCTGCGTGAGCCCGATGGTCACGTCGACGCGGTCGAGCTGGAGAACGGTACCCGCGTCGAGGGCGAGCTGTTCATCGACTGCTCGGGCTTCCGCGGCCTGCTGATCGAGCAGACGCTCGACACCGGCTTTGAGGACTGGACCCGCTGGCTGCCGGCCGACCGCGCGCTGGCCGTGCCTTGCGAATCGGTGGCCGCCATGACGCCGTATACCCGTGCGACGGCGCACAAGTCGGGCTGGCAGTGGCGCATCCCGCTCCAGCACCGCACCGGCAACGGCCATGTGTACTGCAGCCGCTTCATCAGCGACGACGAGGCGGCCAGCACGCTGCTGGCCAACCTGGACGGAAAGGCGCTGGCCGAGCCGCGCCTGATCAAGTTCCAGACCGGCATGCGCAAGCAGGCCTGGAACCGCAACGTGGTGGCGATCGGCCTGTCCAGCGGTTTCCTGGAGCCGATCGAGTCGACCAGCATCCACCTGATCCAGTCCTCGATCCAGCGCCTGATCGACTTCTTCCCGGACCGCCGCTTCAGCAGCGTGGACCGCGAGGAGTACAATCGCCAGGCGCGCTTCGAGTACGAGCGCATCCGCGATTTCATCGTCCTGCACTACCACCTGAACCAGCGCACCGATTCCGAGTACTGGAAAGAGTGCGCCAACATGGCCATTCCCGACACGCTGCGCCACAAGATGGCCATGTACCGCTCGCACGGCCGCGTGGTCCGGGTCGACAACGAATTGTTTTCGGAAGTCGGCTGGATCCAGGTGTTCGAAGGGCAGAACATGCCGATCGACGGTTACCATCCGCTGGCCGATACGCAGTCGGAGGAAGACGTTGCCGAGTACCTCGCCAGCGTGCGCGAGGTGATCGCCAAGTGCGTCAATGTCATGCCGTCGCATGACGACTACATCGCCAAGATGTGCGCTGCCAGGAAGATGTAGCGACCCTGCCTTACACGCGGCCCCATGCGTGAAAGCGCATGGGGCTTTTGTTTTTTACCATCCGGTAAAATCCAGCCCGTTCCAAATTGTGCCCGCCCTCCCTGTCCGAGAGAGTAAACTGCGGGCTTTAGTATCAACTTTGAAAGTTTTGCCATGTCCGACACCCCCCTCCCGAACTTTGCCGACCTCGACCTCTCCGCGCCCGTACTCAAGGCGCTGAAGGACGTCGGCTACGAAACGCCATCGCCGATCCAGGCTGCGACGATCCCGTTGCTGCTGGCCAACCGTGACGTCCTCGGGCAGGCCCAGACCGGCACCGGCAAGACCGCCGCCTTCGCGCTGCCGATCCTGTCGCGCATCGACATCAAGCAGATGGCGCCGCAGGCGCTGGTGCTGGCGCCGACGCGCGAACTCGCGATCCAGGTGGCCGAGGCCTTCCAGAGCTACGCCGCCCACATCAAGGGCTTCCACGTGCTGCCGATCTACGGCGGCCAGAGCTACGGCCCGCAACTCTCCGCCTTGCGCCGCGGCGTGCACGTGGTGGTCGCCACCCCGGGCCGCGTGATCGATCACATCGAGAAGGGCTCGCTGGATCTGAGCCAGCTGAAGACCCTGGTGCTGGACGAAGCGGACGAAATGCTGCGCATGGGCTTCATCGACGACGTCGAGCACATCCTGCAGCAGACCCCGCCGGAGCGCCAGACCACGCTGTTCTCGGCCACCATGCCGCCGGCGATCAAGCGTATCGCCAAGACCTACCTGCGCGACCCGCAGGAAGTGACGGTCGCCGCCAAGACCGGCACCGCCGCCAACATCACCCAGCGCTACTGGCTGGTGTCCGGCATGCAGAAGCTCGATGCGCTGACCCGCATCCTGGAAGCCGAACCCTTCGACGGCATGATCGTCTTCGCGCGCACCAAGCTCGGCACCGAAGAACTGGCGACCAAGCTGCAGGCACGCGGCTTCGCGGCCGTGGCCATCAACGGCGACATGGCCCAGCAGGCGCGCGAACGCACCATCGAACAGCTCAAGAACGGCAAGATCGACATCCTGGTGGCGACCGACGTCGCCGCCCGCGGCCTGGACGTGGAGCGCATCAGCCACGTGATCAACTACGACGTGCCGTCCGACCCGGAAAGCTACACCCACCGCATCGGCCGTACCGGCCGCGCCGGCCGCAGCGGCGAAGCGATCCTGTTCATCACCCCGCGCGAGCGCGGCCTGCTCAAGGCGATCGAACGCGCCACCCGCCAGCCGGTGGCGCCGCTGACGCTGCCGACCATCAAGGCGGTAAACGACGTGCGCATCGCGAAGTTCAAGGAGCAGATCGCGGCCACGCTGGCCGAGGGCGGCCTGGAAGTATTCCGTTCGCTGATCGAGGAATACGAGCGCGAACAGAACGTGCCGGCGGTGGACATCGCCGCGGCGCTGGCCAAGCTGGCGCGTGGCGACCAGCCGCTGCTGATCGACAAGCCGGACCGCGAAGCGAAGCCGGCGCAGTTTGGTAACGATTTCGCGCCGCGCGAATCGGCCCGCGATGCCGGCGGCTGGGAAGACCGTCCGGTCCGTCCGGTGCGCGAAGCCCGCGAGCCGCGTGAGCCGGCCTTCAAGAAGGAGCGCGTGGTGCGCGACGCCGAGCCGGGCATGGCCACCTTCCGCATCGAGGTCGGCCACCAGCACGGCGTCAAGCCGGGCAACATCGTCGGCGCCATCGCCAACGAAGCCAACATGCCGGCCAAGTACATGGGCCGCATCGAGATCTACGACGACTACAGCACGATCGACCTGCCGGACGACATGCCGGCCGACCTGGTCGACCACCTCAAGACGGTGTGGGTGGCAGGGCAGCAGCTGAACATGACGCGCGACGGCGAGGAGCCGATGGCGACGCCGCCGAAGAAAAAGAGCTTCACGAAGGCGGGCACCAAGAAGCCGCACCGCAAGGGCTGAGTTACACCGTAGGGTGGGCAGGTTCCCTGCCCACGCGGTGATAGTCAGCAGCAAGATCATCCGGCACGATAGCGGAGCCACAAACTATCACCGCGTGGGCGGGAGACCCGCCCACCCTACGTCTTATCAGGCGCAAACATCCACAGCAGCGCCTCACGCAGCTCGCCCGCCCAGAACGCCTCGTTGTGCTCGGCCTCGGGCACGATCCTGAGCGCCGTGTTGGCTGCCGGATGCCCGGCCTGCTTCATGGTCTCGGCCATGCGCTTGACGTCCGCATTCATCTGCGGTCCTTCCTTCCCGCCCATCAGCATGAACACGCGTGCATCCTTCGGCACCGGTTTCGACGCCACGAAGCCGAAGGACGGCTGCGCCGTCCAGTAAGCCGGCGAGAACACGCCCGCCTTGCCGAACACCTCGGGGTACTGCACCAGCGCGTAGTGCGAGGCCAGCCCGCCCATCGAGCTGCCCATGATCGCGGTGCTTTCGCGGCCGGGCAGGGTGCGGTAATGCTTGTCGATCATCGGCTTGACGGTCTTGACGATGAAGTCGGTGTAGGCGCGGCCTTCGCCCGTGCCGAAACGATCGTTGTCCCAGGCGTTCAGCTCCGTCATGCGCTTGTCCTGGCCGTTGTCGATGCCGACCACGATCAGTTCCAGCTTGCCTTCCTTCGCCAGCGCATCCAGGGTCTCGTCCACTTTCCATTCGCCCGCATAGGCGGTCGCCGCATCGAACAGGTTCTGGCCGTCGTGCATGTACAGCACCGGATAGCGCTTCGTGGTGGTGGCGTAACCGGGCGGCAGGTAGAGGCGCAACTGGCGCTTGCGTTCAAGGCCGGGCATCGCCAGCGGTTCGCCCAGCAGGCTCACGCCGGGCCGGGCGGTCGAGGTCTTCGGGGTGTCGGCGGCAAGCGCGGGCGCGCCAGCCACGACGGCCAGCAGGAGGGGAAGAGCAGCACGGCGAAGCGATGACATGCGAGGGTCTCCTTGATCAATTGTTTGTGTTGTTTGACTACAGAGCTGTGCTATTTAGCCAGCCCTGTTGTGTCGATTCTACTATGAGAGCTCTTCGATTGACACTCGGAAATCGACATGTTATTTTGCTACAGCTACCTGTAGGTTGGCCTCATCCGGGCTGCCTGCTTCACACGAGAGCCCGCAAGGTCCGGGCCAGATTGGGGACTCCACGATGGATATGCAAACCGGCGCGATCAAGCCACGCCTGTCGTTCTGGCAGCTCTGGAACATGAGCTTCGGCTTCTTCGGCATCCAGTTCGGCTTCGCACTGCAGAACGCCAACACCAGCCGCATCTTTTCGACGCTCGGCGCCGACCCCGACAACCTGGCCCTGTACTGGCTGGCAGCGCCGGTGACCGGCCTGCTGGTGCAGCCGATCATCGGCTACCTGAGCGACAACACCTGGCACCCGAAATGGGGCCGCCGCCGTCCGTTCTTCTTCATCGGCGCCGTGCTGGCCGCCATCGCGCTGTTCCTGATGCCGAATTCCAGCGTGCTGTGGATGGCCGTCGCCGTGCTCTGGATGATGGACGCCGCCATCAACGTCTCGATGGAGCCGTTCCGCGCCTTCGTGGGCGACAAGCTGGACGCCTCGCAGCAGACCGCCGGCTACGCGATGCAGACCTTCTTCATCGGCTGCGGCGCGGTGATCGCCTCGCTGTTGCCGACCTTCTTCGAATCGATGGGCGTGTCGAACGAGGCGGTTGGCGGCATGATTCCCGAGACCGTGCGCTACTCCTTCTATGCCGGCGGCGCGATCTTCTTCCTGGCCGTGCTCTGGACCGTCATCAGTGCCGACGAACTGCCGCCTCCGGACATGGACGCCTTCAACGCCGAGCGCAAGCACTCGCGCAGCCTGGGCGTGGCCCTGAAAGAGATCGTCGGCGGCTTCGGCAAGATGCCCAAGACCATGGTGCAGCTGGCCTTCGTGCAGTTCTTCACCTGGATCGCGCTGTTCGCGATGTGGATCTACACCGGTTCGGCAATTGCCGACAACGTCTTTGGCACCACGGATGCGCAATCGTCCGAGTTCCAGGCCGCGGGCAGTTTCGTCGGCGTGATGTTCGCGGTCTATAGCGGCGTTTCGGCGCTGGCCGCCTTCCTGCTGCCGGTGTTCGCACGCGCTACCTCGCGCAAGACCGTGCACGCGACTTGCCTGGCGATCGGCGGCCTGAGCCTGGCCAGCATTGTCCTGATCACCGACCGCGACATGCTGATGCTGCCGATGATCGGCGTCGGCCTGGCCTGGGCTTCGATCCTGACCATGCCCTACGCGATCCTGGCGGGCTCGCTGCCGGCCAAGCGCATGGGTTACTTCATGGGCCTGTTCAACTTCTTCGTCGTGATCCCGCAGATCTGCAGCGGCCTGCTGCTGGGCGGCGTCACCAAGCACTTCTTCGGCGGCCACACCGTGATGACCGTGGCCCTGGGCGGCGCTTCCATGCTGCTGGCGGCCGTGCTGACGCTATTCGTCACCGACCGCGCCGCGCCCGTTAAATCGAGCATCTGAGCGCCGCGCGCCAATGATTTCGCGCCTGTCGTATCGTAACGTTTTACCAACATCGTGCGGTGTTGCACTACGTTATAACGACAGGAGCGAAGCATGAGCATCCACGCCAATCCGACCACGCCGTTCGCCGGGCAACGCCCCGGCACCTCGGGCTTGCGCAAGAAGGTCACCGAGTTCCAGCAACCCGGCTACCTCGAGAATTTTGTCGAAGCGATTTTCCTTACCCTGGGCGAGGGCGAGGGCGAGGGCGAAGGCAAGGGTGGGGGCGGCACCCTCGTCGTCGGCGGCGACGGCCGCTATTTCAACCGCGAAGCGATCCAGACCATCCTGCGCATGGCCGCCGCCCATGGCGTGGCACGTTGCCTGGTGGGCCGCGGCGGCATCCTTTCCACGCCCGCGGTCAGCTGCGTGATCCGCAAGCACGCCGCTTTCGGCGGCATCGTGCTCTCGGCCAGCCACAATCCCGGCGGTCCGGATGGCGACTTCGGCATCAAGTACAACATCGAGAACGGCGGCCCGGCGCCAGAGAAGATCACCGAGGCGATCTTCGCCAACACCCAGGCCCTGAGCAGCTACCGCATCAGCGATGCCGGCCCGGTCGACCTCGACCAGCCGGGCCGCACCCAGCTCGAGAATATGGTGGTCGAGGTCATCGACCCGGTGGCCGACTACAGCGAGCTGATGGCGCGCTTGTTCGATTTTTCCGCCATCCGCGCGCTGTTCGGGCGCGGTTTCCGGATGCGCTTCGACGCCATGCATGCGGTGTCCGGTCCTTACGCGAAAGCCATCATCGAGGGCATGCTCGGCGCGCCAGCTGGCACGGTGGTGAATTGCGAACCGCTGGAAGACTTCGGCGGCGGCCACCCGGACCCGAACCCGGTCAATGCGGCCGACCTGGTCGCGCACATGAACGCCCCCGATGCGCCCGACTTCGGCGCTGCGTCGGACGGCGACGGCGACCGCAACATGATCGTCGGCCGCAACCTGGCCGTGACCCCATCGGACAGCCTGGCCATCATCGCCGCCAACGCCACCGTGGCGCCTGGCTACGCCAGGGGCATCGCCGGCATCGCGCGCTCGATGCCCACCTCGCAAGCCGCCGACCGCGTGGCCGATGCGCTGGGCATCTCCTGCTTCGAGACCCCGACCGGCTGGAAGTACTTCGGCAACCTGATGGACGCCAACCTGGTCACGCTGTGTGGCGAAGAAAGCTACGGCACCGGTTCGCACCACATCCGCGAGAAGGACGGCCTGTGGGCCGTGCTGTTCTGGCTGAACCTGCTGGCTGTGCGAGGCAAGTCCGTGAATGAGCTCGTGCGCGAGCACTGGGCCCGCTTCGGCCGCAACTATTATTCGCGCCACGACTACGAAGCGGTCGACGCCGCCGCCGCCGACGGCCTGATGGCCGCCTTGCGCGCAAAACTGCCGGACCTGGCGGGCCAGACGCTGGGCAGCTTCCGCGTGGCGGAGGCCGACGACTTCGTCTACAACGACCCGGTCGACGGTTCGGTGGCCACGCGCCAGGGCATCCGCATCATCATGGCGGACGGCTCGCGCATCGTGCTGCGCCTATCGGGCACCGGCACCGAAGGCGCGACCATCCGCCTCTACCTCGAACGCTACGAAGCCGACCCGTCCCGGCACGAGCTCGACACCCAGCAGGCGTTGTCGGAACTGATCGCCATCGCCGACAGCGTGGCCGAACTGCGCCAGCGCACCGGCCGGGAGAGCCCGACCGTGATCACCTAAACCCCTCACCCACAGGAACCCGCATGAAACTACCCGTCCTTGCCGCCTCCATGCTGCTGGCCGCAGTTGGCACATTCTCTGCCCAGGCCGGCGCGCAGACCGCCACCGCCGCCAAACCGGCCGGCAAGCCTTTCGTCTGGGAGAACGCCACCGTCTACTTCCTGCTGACGGACCGTTTCAACAACGGCGACAAGGCGAACGACCTGGCGTACGGCCGCAAGAACGACGCCGCCAAGCTGCGCGGCTTCATGGGCGGCGACCTGGCCGGCATCACGGCCAAGATCAAGGACGGCTATTTCAAGGAGCTAGGCGTGACCGCCATCTGGCTCACGCCGCCGGTGGAACAGATCCACGCATCCACCGACGAGGGCACCGGCAACTCCTACGGCTTCCATGGCTACTGGGCCAAGGACTTCACCGCGGTCGACGCCAACCTCGGCACCGAGCAGGACTTCCGCACTTTTGTGGAGACGGCGCATGCCCACGGCATCCGCGTGATCCTCGACGTGGTGATGAACCATACCGGGCCGGTGACGAAGGAAGACCCGGTGTGGCCGAAGGACTGGGTACGCACGGGGCCGAAGTGCACCTACAAGGATGCGCCGACCACGGTCGACTGCACGCTGGTGGACAACCTGCCGGACATCCTCACCAATAGCAATGCCAACGTGGCGCTGCCGCCGGCGCTGGTGGCGAAATGGAAGAAGGAAGGACGCTACGAGCGCGAGGTGAAGGAGCTGGACGCCTTCTTCAAGCGCACCGGCTACCCGCGCGCGCCGCGCTTCTACCTGGTCAAGTGGCACGCCGACTGGGTGCGCAAGTACGGCGTGGATGGATTCCGCGCCGACACCGTCAAGCACACCGAGCCGGGTGTGTGGAAGGAACTCAAGCAGGAAGCCAGCCTGGCCTTCGAGGAGTGGAAGCGCGCCAACCCGGCCAAGCGACTCGGCAACCTGCCGTTCTTCATGACATCGGAAGTCTACAATTACTCGATCAACCATGGCCGCAGCTTCGACATGGGGGGCGGGGTCACCGTCGACTGGCTGGCCAATGGCTTCGACAACATGATCAACTTCAGCATGAAGTCGGATGCGGCCCAGGGCTACGAGAAGCTGTTCTCGGACTACTCGAAGGCCCTGCACGGCCCGATGAAGGGCTATTCGGTGCTGAACTACATCAGCTCGCACGACGACGGCAGTCCTTTCGATCCGGCGCGCCAGCGCCCGATCGAGTCGGCCAACAAGCTGCTGCTGGCGCCTGGCGCGGCCCAGATCTACTACGGCGACGAGACCGCGCGCATGCTGAACATCGAAGGCGCGGCAGGCGACGCCAAGCTGCGCTCGTTCATGAACTGGGACGAGCTGGCGGCCAACGCCCAGCGCGGCATGCACCGCGTGGCCGACATTCACGAGCACTGGGCCAAGCTGGGCCGCTTCCGCGCCGCCCACCCGGCGATAGGCGCAGGCAGGCACCAGATGATCGCGGCGAGCCCCTACACCTTCAAGCGCACCTGGCAGCAGGGCAGCGTATCCGATCGCGTGGTCGTGGCGCTCGACCTGCCCAAGGACAAGGCGGTACCAATCCAGGTGGCCGGCGTGTTCAACGACGGCCAGACCGTGCGCGAATGGTACTCGGGCCAGAGCGCGGTCGTCACTGGCGGCAAGGTGCAGTTCGCCGCACCGGCGCCCGTGGCCCTGATCGCGCAGGACTGATACCGTAGGGTGGGCGGGTCTCCCGCCCACGCGTTCACATCACATATGCAAGTACGCGCCGTGGTGAGATGAAGGTCGCTGAACGCGTGGGCAAGAAACTTGCCCACCCTACGCCACTTCGGTACGTCGCATCAACGATTGAGCCGTATTCTTGCCAATCGTTCAATGGTATCCTAACGCGATCCGGGACTGATGTCCCGCCCAGCCTCTGATCGCGATGACTGTTGAACCCGACACCGAACTGAAACCCTCCCGCGCCGCATTCGCCGATGGCCCGCGCCTGCTTGCGGACATCGGCGCCACCCATGCGCGCTTCGGTCTCGAGACCGCGCCCGGCGTGCTGCGCCAGGTGGCGGTGCTGCTCTGCGACGACTTCACCGGCATCGTGCCGCTGCTGCACGCCTATCTCGCCCAGACCGGTGGGGTGCGCATCAACCACGCCGCGTTCGCGCTGGCCAATCCGATCAGCGGCGATACCATCCGCATGACCAACCGCGACTGGGCGTTCTCGACCGACGAGGTGCGGCGCGCGCTCGGCCTGTCGACCCTGCTGATCGTGAACGACTTTACCGCGCTGGCGATGGCGCTGCCGGGCTTCGAACCGAAAGACCTGCTGCAGGTCGGCGGCGGTGCGCCACAGAGCCATGCCGTGGCCGGCGTGCTCGGGCCGGGCACCGGCCTGGGCGTGTCTGGCGTGATCCCGACCATCGACGGTTTCGTCACGCTGGGCAGCGAAGGCGGCCACGTCAATTTCGCCCCGGCCGACGAGCGCGAGTTCGCGATCCTGCAGTACGCCTGGCAGGAATGGCCGCACGTATCGAACGAGCGCCTGATTTCCGGCCCCGGCATCGAATTGATGTACCGCGCGCTGGCCAAACGCAATGGGGTCTCCGCACCCGGCCGCAGCACCGCCGACATCGTCAGCGGCGCGCTGGAAGAGGGCGATGCACTGTGCCTCGAAACCCTCGAGGTCTTCGCCGGCATGCTGGGCGGCGCGGCCGCCAACCTGGCGGTGACGCTGGGCGCCTTCGGCGGCATCTTCATCGGCGGCGGCATCGTGCCGCGCATTGCAGAATGGTTCGCCACTTCGCCCTTCCGCGCGCGCTTCGAAGCGAAAGGCCGCTTCACCGACTACATCGCGCAGATCCCGACCTACGTGATCATGACCCCCAACCCGGCCCTGCATGGGGTGGCGCGGATCCTGTCCGAACACCTGCGCGGCCGCAGCGGCGCCAACACGCTGATGGACCGGGTGCAGCAGCTGCGCCACGAGCTGTCGCCGGCCGAGCAGCGCGTGGCAAGCCTGGTGCTGGAGCACCCGCGCAAGATGCTGGGCGAGCCGATCGCCGAGATCGCGCGCCTGGCCGATGTGAGCCAGCCGACCGTGATCCGCTTCTGCCGCTCGCTCGGCTTCCAGGGCCTGGCCGAGTTCAAACTGAAATTCGCCGGCAGCCTGACCGGCACCATTCCGGTGCGCCACAGCCAGGTGCGCATGAGCGACAGCACCCACGACCTGTCGGCCAAGGTGATCGACAACACGGTGTCGGCGATCCTGAAGTTCCGCGACCAGCTGGACGTGCATGCGATCGACCGCGCCATCGAACTGCTGCGCCGTGCACGCCGCGTGGAGTTCTACGCGATGGGCAATGCGCGCGCGGTGGCGCTGGACGGCCAGCACAAGTTCTTCCGCTTCCGTATCCCGGCCGCCCTGTACGGCGACTCGCACCTGTTCACGCTGGCCGCCGGCCTGCTGGGACCGGGCGACGTGGTGATCGCCATCTCCACCGCCGGCCAGCTGCCGGAGCTGCTCGAGGCGGTGGATATCGCCCGTGCCGCAGGGGCGGACGTCATCGCCATCACCAGCAGCAAGTCGCAGCTGGCGAAGAAATCGACCGTCTGCCTGGCGGTGGACCACAGCGAAGACAGCACCACCTTCCTGTCGATGATCTCGCGCATCCTGCAGCTGCTCCTCATCGACATCATGTCGGTCGGGATTTCGCTCGGCAACCAGGGCGGCAATGGGGATGCGCCCGAGGGAGATGCGGAACGCAGGCTGCTCATCTCCCATCTCGATATTTAAGGGTTGGTCCAGGTCAATACAGTGCTAGAATTGGCCCACCCTGAGGATTTTGGAAGCGTTTCCATGTTTGAGCATTCCCCGCGCCGGCGCCAGCTTTTAGGCGGCGCCTTGACCTTGCCGCTGGTGGGCATGGGCAGCGATGCGAGCGCGGCGCCGGCCTCCGGGCCATTGCGCGTGGGCGGCCTGCCCGTCACCTGCAACCTGACGCTGCCGATCGCCTGCAAGGCGCGCGCGGTCAACGACGGCAAGCCGGATGCAGCCTTCACGGCCTTCGAGTACAGCAAGTTCTCGGGCTGGCCGGAGATCAAGGAATCCTTGATGACCGGCCGCATCCAGGCGGCCTACATGCTGGCGCCGCTGGTGATGGACCTGACCGACTGGCGCATCCCGCTCAAGATCGTCTCGCTCGGGCACCGTTCGGGCGCCGTCATCATGGTGCGCACCGATTCGCCGTTCAGGAAGTTCGCCGACCTGCGCGGCAAGAGCATCGCCATCCCGAGCCGTTTCGCGGTGGATTACCTGTTCCTGCGCAAGATGCTGGCGCGCGAAGGCATGTCGGCCAGGGACATCGAGATCATCGAGATGGCGCCGCCCGACATGCCGGCCGCGCTGTATGCGAAGGCCGTGGACGCCTACTGCACCGGCGAGCCGTTCGGGGCCGCGGCCCAGCGCGCCGGCTATGCGCGTCCGCTGTCGATGACGCGCGACCAGTGGCGCAACTACATCTGCTGCGTGCTGACCGTGCGCCAGGAACTCATCGACACCAATCGCCCGCTGGTGCAGGACCTGGTGAACCATGTGCAGGCCGCCGGCACCTGGCTCGACGCCGCGCCCGCCAATCGCGACAAGGCGGCCGTGATCGCGTCCAAGCGCCAGTTCTTCAACCAGGACCCGAACATCATTCGCTTCGTGATGAACAACCCGTCGGATCGCGTGACCTACGGCGACCTGCGCATGCTGCGCGCCGAGTTCGACGAGTTGATGCAATTGTCGGTGCAGGCCGGCACGCTCAAGCGTCCGGTACGCTACGAACAATATGTGGACGAGAGCTTCGTCCGGAATATCAAGCCGGTGAAGGTGACGCTATGAAGTGCAGCGTGCTTGCAGCCCTGCTGCTGGTGGCCGCCACCGTGCAGGCCGCCCCGGCGCTCAAATCGGGCAGCTTCTCGCCGGCGCGCGTGGCGCCCGAGATCGCCTTGACGGCCGCCGACGGCAGCGAGTTCCGCCTGTCCGCGCTGCGCGGCAAGGTGGTGGTGCTGGAGTTCGGCTTCACCCATTGCCCGGCCGTGTGCCCGGCCTCGCTCGCCATGCTGGCGCAGGCGCGCCAAAAGCTGGGCGCCAACGCCGACCGGCTGCAGGTGGTGTTCGTTTCGGTGGACCCGGAACGCGACACGCCGGCGCGCCTTGCCAGTTACCTGGCGCAGTTCGACAAGAGTTTCATCGGCCTGACCGGCACCCCGGCGCAGATGGCGGCCATCCGCAAGGACTACGGCATCACGGCGACGAAGATGGCCGCGCCAGGCGGCCAGGCCGGCTACCAGGTGGGCCATTCGTCTTACCTCTACTTCGTCGACAAGAAGGGCATGCTGCGGGCGCTGGCGCCGTTTGGCCGGCCGGCCGACGAGATCGTGCACGACGTGAACGTGCTGGCGGGCGAATGACAAAGCGGATCGGCCTTGCCTTCTTCATGGCGTTGTTGGCTGCACTGCTGGCCTGGGCGGCGTTCGCGCCGCTGCGCGCCGCCTCGCGCGAGCAGCTGTTCGAGATCCCGAAGGGCACCTGGGAGCGCCGCATGAAAGGCGACAAGACCAGCATCTTGCCCGAGCAGATCACCCTGACCCTGGGTGTGCGCGACGTGCTCCTGCTGCGCAACAGCGATACGGTGCCGCAGGTCTTCGGCCCCGTCTTGATCATGCCGGGCCAGGACTTCCGCCTGCCGTTCGCGCAGGCCGGCGAACACCCTTTCGACTGCACCGCCCACGCCAGCGGCAAGATGACGGTGCTGGTCGAGGAAGCGCCCGTCGCCGGCCTGGCGCGCCTGAAGTGGCGCCTGCATTCCCTCACTAATTTCCCCAATGAGTTCCTCCACTGATCGCAACGCATGAACCATGGATAGACTGAACAGGATATGGCCTCCGCTGCTGGTGCTTGCCGCCATCGTCGCGCTCTGGTGGGCGGCGATCGCGTACAGCGGCAGCCTGATCTTCCCCTCGCCGCAACAGGTGGCCAGCGGCGCGCTGGAGCTGGCCCGCGACGGCACGCTGTGGCAGCACATCGGCGCCTCGCTGGTACGGGTCGCCACCGGCTTCCTGCTGGCGCTGGTGGTCGCGCTGCCGCTCGGTCTGTGGATGGGGCGCGTGGACGGCGCCTACCGCACGCTCAACCCGGTGTTCCAGATCATGCGCCCGATCTCGCCGATCGCCTGGATCCCGATCGCGATCCTGTGGTTCGGCGTGGGCGACGTCGCGCCGGTGTTCCTGATTTTCCTGGCCGCGGTGTTCCCGCTGATCGTGCAGACCTCGGCCGGCGTGCATGCCATCGACGGGCGCTACCTGCGCGCGGCCGAGAACTTCGGCGTGCCGCGCGCCAAGCTGTTCCGCCAGGTGATCGTGCCGGCCGTGCTGCCGGAAGTGTTGACCGGGATGCGCATCGCGTTAGGGGTGGCCTGGCTGGTCGTGGTGGCGGCCGAGATGATCGTGCGCAGCTCGGGCCTGGGTTTCCTGATCATGGATGCGCGCAATGCCGGCAACCGCTACGACCTGGTGGTCGCGGCCATGATCATCATCGGTCTCATCGGCCTGGGGCTGGACGTGCTGATGCGCCGCCTCGAAGGCCTCAAAGGGGTAAGGTGGCGCTATGGACGCTAGGGTAAATGCGAAAATCGCCATCCGCGCGCTGCGCAAGGGCTTCAAGGCGCTGCAGGTGGTGGGCGGCATCGACCTGGACGTTGCGCCGGGCGAATTCATCGCCATCGTCGGCCCGTCCGGCTGCGGCAAGTCGACCCTCATGAAGCTGCTGTCCGGCTTCGAGCATCCCGACAGCGGGACGGTGGCGATCGACGGCGTCCCGGTCACGCGGCCGTCGCCGAACGCCATCGTCATCTCGCAGCACGGTTCGGTCTTCCCCTGGCTGACGGTGCGCGAGAACTTGATGTTCGGCCTGTCCGGCCGGGACAATGCCGCCAAGGCGGCCACCGCCGACCACTACGCCGAGGTCGTGGGCTTGAAGGGCTTCGAGAAGTCCTACCCGCACGAACTCTCGGGCGGCATGCTCAAGCGCGTCGAGATCGCGCGGGCACTGGCGGTGAAGCCCGACATCCTGCTGATGGACGAGCCTTTCTCGGCGCTCGACGCGCTGACCGCGCTGAAGATGCGCAACGAACTGCTGCGCGTGCTGCGCGAGGAGCGCCACACGGTCATCCTGATCACGCACGACGTGGAAGAGGCGATCTACCTGGCCGACCGCGTGGTGGTGCTGTCGCAGCGCCCGACCACGATCCAGTCGGTCTTCCCGATTGCGCAGGCGCATCCGCGCAAGCTGTCGGATCCGGCCCTGCAGTCGATGAAGGATGCGATCCTGGAGCAGCTCGGGTTGACCTGGGACTGAGTTCAGTCGCGCGCGGTGCGCCACTCCTGGCGCTTGGCGGGCGTCTCGGGTCCGGGACAATTGGTCAGCCTGATCTTGCCGTGCATTTCGATCATTTCGACGTTGGTGGCAGTGGAGCGCTCCGTGATGCAGTAGGTGCGCCGGCCGGTAATGACGCGCGTGCGGCGTGCGCCGTCGCCGGTGTTGTTCACCAGTTCCTCCACCTTCGGCGCCTCCCACAGGCGCGGCGGCGCCAGGGCGTGGGCCTGCTCCATGCCCTGGCGCATGCGAATCTCCGGACTGTCGGGCGGCGCCACGATGGTCGGTTTGCTTTCCTTGCGCAGGGCGCGGTCGATGCCGGCGACGCTGCGCCGCGCGTGCTCCATGATGTCGGCCGCACTGGGCCGGCTTGGCGTTTCCGCCGGCTGGGCGGGTTCGGGCGCGCGCTCCTGGACGACGGGTGTGGCCGCATCCGGGGCAGCCGCAGCGGCCGTGGCGGGGCTGGAACGCATGGGACGCCCGGCGGCCGGACGGGCCGGCTGGCGCGCGTCCGCGGCCGGCATGACGGGCGGCGCCACCCTTGCCGGCACGATGGGGGGTAGATCGACCCACTGCATCAGCGCCTCGTCTCCCTGCTGCGCCGGCGACGGCGTGCGGGCCGCTTGCCAGGCCAGGATCAGGGCCGCATGGACCAGCACCGTCGCAAGGATGCCGGCCAGGCGCCGGTCGGGCGGCGCGGCGGACAGCGAAGGGAAGCGCGAAGGGGAGAGCGGGAAACTTGCCATAGGCGGCCAGTATAGCGAAGGCCCTCGCTCTGGATACTCACCAATTCCATCCCGGCGAGAATGCAATCCGTGCGTCGTATGCCGCTTCCTTCTGCTATGTTTTGCTGAACATTTGCGCAGAGGAGCCGGCATGGAACGATACCTGATCGTTTACCGCGGATCGACCGTCGACGAGGCGGAAGGCCCGCAGCACAATCCCGAAGAATGGGACAAATGGTTCGAGATGCTGGGTTCCGCGCTGGTGGACCGCGGCAGCCTGGCGCTGAGCAGCGTCCAGATGCCGAGTCGGCTGCTTGGTCCGAAGCTGAGCAGCGCCTCCTTGTCCGGGTACTCCGTCATCGCCGCGGCCGATTTCAACGAGGCCGTCAGCCTGGCCGAGGAATGCCCGATCTTCGACGAGAAGGGTTCGGTGGAGATCGCCCGTCTGATGGACCCGACGGGCTGATTCCTGGTCGCTGCTTATTCGGCGACGAACACCACCGCGGTGCGCGGCGGCACCGTGAAGCTGCCGCTTGCGCTGTCGAAGCGCGCCTGTGCGGCACGCTTGTCCGCGGCGCCGGCGGCGGCATGCACCGGATGCAGCTTGAGGCGCTTGCCGCGCAGCCCCGCATCGCTCACGGTGTGCGCCACCTTGTCCACGTTCACCAGGTAGCTGATGCCGCCGAAGCGCGCACCCGGATAGCCCTTGCCGTCGATCCACGCTGCCAGCACGGTGGCCTCTTGCTGCGGCCCGGTGTTGAAGAAGCGCAGGCGCTCCACGATGTCGTCGGTCGAGCGCATGCGGAACAGCGTCGAGCTGGCGCGGATCGCCAGCAGGTCGCGGAAGGCGTCGCGCGCAAAGGCGATGTCGGCGGGCGCCGGCTTGAATGCGGCGGCCTTGGCCAGGTAGGGCTTGAGCAGCGGCCAGTCCTTGCCGTTGTCGTCGCTTTGCGGCAGGCCGGTGCCGAAATAGTTGTCCTGGTAGGTCCAGTCGATGCGGTTGAACCAGTCGCCCGAATTGAAGCTGTTCTTGTCCAGCGATTTCGAGCGCAGGGTGTCGATGCCGGCGTGGTAATAGGCCACGCCCTGGCTGAAGGCATTGATCGCCATGCCCAGCACCTGCACGCGGGCTCGCTCGGCCGGGCTGGTATCGACCGGCAGCTTGAGCACGTTGATGTCGAACAGCGTCTGGTTGTCGTGGTTCTCGACGTAGTTCACCACCTCGCCGGGCTGGCTCGCATAGCCGGCCGGCTGGTTGCCGTAGGCGATGTCTTCCAGCCTGCGCCGCTGGCCGTCGAAGGTCTGGAAGGCAAACGGGCGCACCGAACCGGCCAGCCCGACGCGAATCATGTCGGCGGCGCGCAGCAGATCGACTGCCTTGTGTTCGCCGCCTTGTGCGTTGGGGGCTGCATTCGGATCATAAACCAGGCCGTTGATGTAGCCCTGGCGCCGGATCATCGCTTCGCCCGAATCGCCGGCCGAGCCGCCGCGCACCGCATCGCGCGCGCGGTCGCTGAAGGTGCCGATGCCCGAGCCGTTCAGCGACAGCTGCGACGCCTGCACGAAGCGGGCGCCGTCGGCAACTTCACCGAAATTCCAGCCCTCGCCGATCAGCTCTACATGCCGGCCTGCCGCCTTGTCCACCCGTTTCTGCAGGCGCTCCATGGCTTCGCGCGGCTGGTGGCCCATCAGGTCGAAGCGGAAGGAGTCGATCTTGTAGTGACGGGTCCACAACTCGGCCGAGTCGATCATCAGCCTGGCCATCATCATGTTTTCCGTTGCCGTGTTGTCGCAGCAGGTCGAGCGCTCGATGCCGCCCGCCGCGTTCAGGCGGTGGTAGTAGCCCGGCACCACGCGGTCGAGCACCGATTTTTCATTCTGCCCGGCGATGAAGGTATGGTTGTAGACGACGTCGGTGCCGACGCGCAGGCCGGCCTTGTGCAGGTCCATCACCATCTGGCGGAACTCCAGGATGCGGCGCGCGCCATCAAGCGAATCGCTGGCGTAGCTGCCCTCCAGTGCGTTGTAGTGGTAGGGGTCGTAGCCCCAGTTGAAGCAGTCGGTATCCGCGGTCTTGCGGACGAGCGCCTGCTGGAGCTCGCCATCCGGCGCGCCGGCGGGGGCGGGCACTGCGCAATCCTTTTCCGGGACGCTGCCCAGGTCGTACACCGGCAGCAGGTGGATGTCGGTCAGGCCTGACTTGGCCAGGGCCTTCAGATGGCGCATGCCGTTCGAGTTCGCTTCGCCGAACGCAGTGTACTTGCCGCGCTTTTCCACTGGCACGCTCGGGTCGTTAATCGAGAAGTCGCGCACATGCAGTTCGTAGATGACCATGTCGGTCTGCGCCTTGACCGTGTTCGGCGGTCGCGTCGCGTCCCACCCCTTCGGCTTGAGCTTCGCCGCGTCCAGGTCGGCCACGTAGCTGCGCTTCGAGTCGGTGGTGAGGCTGACGGAATAGGGATCGGTGACGAGGTTGCGCACCAGCCCCATGCCGTCCACCGCCACGTCGACCGCATAGCGGTAATAGCTGCCGGAGAGGTCACGTGGAACTTGTGCGTTCCAGGCGCCGGTGCGGGCATCGAAAGCCATGTCGTGGACCGCGTTCGCCTTGCCGGTGGCGCTGTCGTAGCTGCAGACCGCGGCGCTGCGCGCGGTCGGCGCCCACAGGCGGAACGTCGTGCGTCCCTTTTTCGGCGTGGCGCCGAGCCCGGGCAGCTCGCCCGCGGCTGCGTACAGGTCGTCCAGTGCGCCCGCCGCCTGGATGCGCGTCGCCGCGCGTACCGTGCCGTCCGCGGCTTCCTGCACCAGCACCAGCTGGCCGCGGTGCAGGTCCTTCAGGCGCGCCACGTCGCCTGCACGCACCGACAACACCGGGCCTGCAGCCACGTACTTGAAGCGGACCGGCAGTTTTGCGAGGGAAGTCTCGAGCGCCAGCGCGCCATCGGCGCCTTCCACCTTCGCGCCGGGTTTGGCAACGATGGCGGCCTTGGCCGAGTGGTACAGGCGGAAGCCGCCATTTGCGTCGGCGCCGGGCCAGGTTAGTTGCCGGCGGTCGAGCCAGACCGCACGCGCTTCCAACGTGGCGCTGGAGGCGTGCAGGACCTGCTGGAACGACGGATCGTCGCAAGTGGCGAGGGGCACCGCAGCGTGTGCGGACGAGGCGAGGGCGGCGGCTGCCACGGCAATATAGCGAAGTCTGGTCATTGTAGGGTGGGCGGGTCTCCCGCCCACGCGTTCAAGCGGCGGTAGTCCTGTCAATAAAAAGGATGGATTCAGCGACGGTTGAACGCGCGGACGGCATAGCCGTCCACCCTACGAACATCGTCGCACCGAGGTATCAAGCGCGGTAGTGGTCGACCATCTTGTAGCGTTTGGCATACAGGGCGAAGGCCAGCGCGGCCAGCATGGCGAATGCGGCAAAGAAGAACATCTGGAAGGCCATCAGGCCCACGCCCGAGCTTTCGATGCTGGCGATGACGCCGGGGTCCTTCACGCCCTTGTTCACGATCAGCACCCACAGGTTGCCGACGGTGACGGCCAGCGACCACAGGGCCATGATGATGCCCTTCATCGCGGCCGGCGCCTGGCTATAGGCGAATTCCAGGCCGGTGGCCGAGACCAGCACCTCGCCCAGGGTCAGCAGGGCATAGGGCAGGATCTGCCAGGCGATCGATACCGCGTCGCCGGCGTCGATCTGCAGCTGCAGCCAGCCGACCGCGATCCAGGCCAGCGCCGAGAAGGCGATGCCGGCGGTCATGCGGCGCAGGGCGGTGGGCTCCACGCCCATCTTGCGGATCAGCGGGAACAGCACGATGTTGTTGAAGGGGATGAGCAGCATCACCAGCAGCGGATTGAGCGCCTGCATCTGGGCCGGCAGCACGCTGAAGCTGAAGCCGAGCAGGCTGACCTCGGTGGTCATGTCGTTGGCCTGCACGATCCAGGTCGAGGCCTTCTGGTCGAACAGCGACCAGAACGGCGTGACCAGCGCGAACACGATCAGGATGCGCAGCACCGCGCGCACGCCGTCCACCGCAAGGTCGGGGTGGATGCCGCGTGCGCGTTCGAGCTGCATCGATGCGCCGATGCCGACTGCGGCGATCAGGATGACGAGCGCCGTGCAGGCGGAGATCACGAAACCCCAGTTCGGGATTTGCAGCAGCGATGCGAAGGCAGCGACCAGGCCTGCCACGGCAACGGCCAGGCCAGGACGGCCCTGGCCGGGGAACTTCTGCGCCATCAGCGCGCTGCGCACCACGCGCATGAACGAATGTGGGTCGCGCGCCGTCGGTGGCACGTTGACGTACTTCTTGCGGCCGGCCCAGAACACCAGGGTGGCGATGGCCATCAGGATGCCGGGGATGCCGAAGGCCACCGCCGGGCCGTAGTTCTTCAGGAACAGCGGCATCAGGAGCGAAGCGAAGAAGGAGCCGAAGTTGATGATCCAGTAGAAGGCGTCGAACACCAGCTTCGCCTTGCCCTTGTTGGTCTGGTCGAACTGGTCGCCCATGAACGAGGACACCAGCGGCTTGATGCCGCCCGAACCGAGCGCGATCAGGAACAGGCCGAAATAGAAGCCCTTGACGTTGTCCTCGAAGATGGCGAGGCAGGCGTGACCTGCGACGTACACGAGGCTGAGCCAGAGGATGGTGTTGTACTTGCCGAAGAAGCGGTCGGCCAGCCAGCCTCCCAGCAGCGGGAAGAAGTACACCCCGATGACGAAGGTGTGGAACACGTCCTTCGCTTCGCCGGTGCGCATGTTCTCCGGCAGGAAGATCAGCAGCGTCGAAATCAGGAAGGGCGTCAGGATGTTGCGCATCCCGTAGAAGCTGAACCGCTCGCAACCCTCGTTGGCGATGATGTAGGGAATCTGCCGCGGCATGCGCCCGGCGCTTTTCAGTTCACTCGTGGCTGGAGAAGTCATGGCTTCCTCGAAAATCGATACAGACGCGATCCTATGCCGAGGCTGAGTTACTTTGCAATAAAAATATCGCTGCGAAACAAATCAGCTACAAACGATCCGTAGTTTAGCTACTTTCTCAGCGCGATGATCAAATCATGGTTTTTCATAAGTGTTTGAAATAAAAGGATTAAGCTGTTTTGTGAGGCGGAATTGGCCAATTGTAAAGTTCAAGCTCATCATGTATATTCCCTAGAATTCCGACCATTCCTGACGAGCCAGCCATGACCCAGATCTCGACGACCGACAATCCGAACTGGTGGAAAGAAGCCATCATCTACCAGGTCTACCCGCGCAGCTTCCTCGACACGGATGGCGACGGCGTGGGCGACCTGGCGGGCATTACCGAGAAGCTCGACTACATCGCGAGCCTGGGCGTGGACATCGTCTGGCTGTCGCCCTTCTTCACCTCGCCGATGAAAGACTTCGGCTACGACATCGCCGACTACTGCGACGTCGACCCGCTGTTCGGCACCCTGGACGACTTCGACAAGCTGATCGCCAAGGCGCACAGCCTGGGCTTGAAAATCATGATCGACCAGGTGATGTCGCACACCGCCGACACCCACCCCTGGTTCGTCGAAAGCCGCAAGAGCCGCGACAACGCCAAGTCCGACTGGTACGTGTGGGCCGACCCGCTTCCGGACGGCTGCCCGCCCAACAACTGGCTGTCGGTGTTCGGCGGCTCGTCCTGGCAGTGGGATACCCGCCGCAAGCAGTACTACATGCACAACTTCCTGGTGAGCCAGCCGCAGCTGAACTTCCACAACCCGGCCGTGCAGCAGGCCCACCTCGATGCGCAGCGCTTCTGGCTGGAGCGCGGCGTCGACGGCGTGCGCATGGACGCCTGCGTGTTCCACTTCCACGACCGCCAGCTGCGCAGCAACCCGCCGGCGCTGGTGCGCGACACCTCGACCGTCACCGACGTGAATCCCTATGGCATGCAGGCCCACGTCTACGACAAGACCCAGCCGGAGAACGTCGCCTTCCTGCAGCGCGTGCGCGCGCAGCTGGACGAGTTCGGTGCGGTCTCGATCGGCGAAGTCAGCTCGGACGACGCGCTGGCCCAGATGGCCGAGTACACCGAAGGCGGCGACAAGCTGCACATGGCCTACAGCTTCAACCTGCTTACCCCCCAATTCACCGCAGCCCACATCCGCAAGCAGGTCGAAGACTTCAAGGAGCGCGTGAAGGACGGCTGGGCTTCCTGGTCGGTCGGCAACCACGACGCCATCCGCGTCGTCACTCGCTGGGGCGGCGCAGACGGCCAGTCCGCGACCCCGGCGCTGGCCAAGCTGGTGCTGGCGATGCAGCTCTCGCTCAAGGGCACACCCTGCCTGTACCAGGGCGACGAACTGGCCCTGCCGGAAGCCGACGTGCCGTTCGAACTGCTGCAGGACCCGTACGGCATCACCTTCTGGCCCGAGTTCAAGGGCCGCGACGGCTGCCGCACGCCGATGCCGTGGACGGCGCAAAGCCCGAACGCCGGCTTCACGGACGGCACCCCGTGGCTGCCGGTGGCCGAACCGCACCGAGCGGCCAGTGTCGAGCAGCAGGACCGCGATCCGGACTCGATGCTGAACTTCCAGCGCCGCTTCATCGCCTGGCGCAAGACCATGCCGCAGCTGACCCGTGGCGAGATCGTCTTCTTCGATGCCCCGGAACCGGTGCTGGCACTGCGCCGTAACGTCGATGGGATGGACAGCGTGCTGGCCGCCTTCAACCTGTCGAACCGCGAAGTCAGCTTCGACTGGCCGGCCACTGTCGGCGCACGCAAGCTGGACGCGCACGGACTGCCCGGCGAGGCCGCCGGTGGCAAAGTAAGCCTGCCGCCGTACGGCGCCTGGTTCGGCGGCATCGCTGCGGGAGCCGACGCATAATGGGCAGCCAGCAGGATGCGGTGACACTCTCGGCAAAGTCCGCACGTTCGGCCTTCGCCGACGGACCGCGCCTGCTGGCCGACATCGGCGCCACCCATGCGCGCCTGGCGCTGCAGACCGCCCCCGGTGTGTTCAGCGCCGTGCGGGTGCTGTTGTGCGGGGACTTCGAAGGGATCGTTCCCCTCTTGCGCTTTTACCTGCGGGACCATGATGGCCTGAAGTTGCACCACGCCGCGCTGGCCGTGGCCAATCCGATCAGCGGCGACTTCGTGCGCATGACCAACCGCGACTGGCAGTTCTCCACCGACGCGGTGCGGCGCGAACTGGGCTTGACGACGCTCCTGATCGTCAACGACTTCACCGCGCTGGCGATGGCCATTCCCGGCTTCGCTTCCAACGACCTGATGCAGGTTGGGCAGGGCGCGCCGGCGCCGAATGCGGTGGTCGGCGTGCTGGGCCCGGGCACGGGCCTGGGCGTGTCCGGCGTGATCCCGACCGCCGACGGTTTCGTCACCCTGGGCAGCGAGGGCGGCCACGTCAACTTCGCCCCCGCCGACGAGCGTGAGTTCGCCATCCTGCAGACCGCCTGGAAGGAATGGCAGCACGTCTCGAACGAACGCCTGATTTCCGGGCCGGGCATGGAAATCATCCACCGCGCGCTGGCGGCGCGCAATGGCGTGGCTGCGCCCGCGCGCAAGGCGGCCGAGATCATCGCCAGCGCGCTGGACGACCAGGACCCCTTGTGCCTGGAAACCCTGGAATGCTTCTGCGGCATGCTCGGCGGCGCCGCTGCCAACCTGGCGGTGACGCTGGGCGCGTTCGGCGGCATCTTCATCGGCGGCGGCATCGTGCCGCGCATGGGCGAATGGTTCGCGCAATCGCCGTTCCGTACGCGCTTCGAAGCCAAGGGCCGCTTTTCACGCTACCTGGCCGACATCCCCACCTACGTCATCACCACACCCAATCCGGCCCTGCACGGCGTGGCGAGCATCCTGGCCGAGCACCTGCGCGGACGCAGCGGGGCCAATACCCTGATGGAGCGGGTCACGCAGCTGCGTCACAGCCTGAGCCCGGCCGAGCAGCGCGTCGCCAGCCTGGTGCTGGAGCAGCCGCGCCTGGTGCTGAACGAACCGATCGCCGAGATCGCGCGCCTGGCCGACGTGAGCCAGCCGACCGTGATCCGCTTCTGCCGTTCGCTCGGCTTCCAGGGCCTGGCCGACTTCAAGCTCAAGTTCGCCAGCAGCCTGACCGGCGCGATTCCCGTACGCCACAGCCAGGTGCGCACCAGCGACAGCACCCACGACCTGTCGGCCAAGGTGATCGACAATACGGTGTCGGCGATCCTGCGCTTCCGCGACCAGCTCGATGTGCGCGCGCTCGACCGCGCTATCGAACTGGTGAGCAGCGCGCGCCGGGTCGAGTTCTTCGCCATGGGGAATTCGCGCGCGGTGGCGCTGGACGGCCAGCACAAGTTCTTCCGCTTCCGCATCCCGACCTCGCTGTACGGCGATTCGCACCTGTTCCGGCTGGCGGCCGAACTGCTGCAGCCGGGCGACGTCGTCATCGCGGTGTCGAACTCGGGCAGCATCGCCGAGCTGCTGGAGGCGGTGGACATTGCGCGCGCCGCCGGCGCCGACGTGATCGCCATCAGCAACAGCCAGTCGCCGCTGGCGCGCAAGGCGAGCGTGTGCCTGGCGGTGGACCACGCCGAAGACAGCACCGACTTCCTGTCGATGATCTCGCGCATCCTGCAACTGCTGCTGATCGATATCCTCGCGGTGGGGATTTCGGTGGATGGCCAGCACGGCGACGCACAGGGCGCGGACGCACGCAGGCTGTTGATCTCGCATCTCGATAGCTGAGCGATAGCTGGGCGACAATGGCGGCATGACGCAAGACGACACCGCCTCAAGCAGCCTTCACGCCCATTACGACGCCATGTGGGAACGCGCCCATGGTGCGATCGCCGCCGGCGATATCGACCGCGACGAGTGGGTCCTGGCAGGGCTTGACCCACGCCGCGGCCTGACCCTCATCGCGCGACCCGGTCCGGCGCTGGCGGCACGCTTCGACGCATTGCTCGACCGCCTGGCCACCGCCGAGCCGGGGCAGTATCGCCATCCACCCGCCGACATGCATGTGACCATCCTGTCGCTGTTCACCGTCACGATGGATGCGGCCGCCCAGCTGGCGCAGCTGGACGCCTATCGCGACGCCGTGCGCACCGCGCTGGAAGGCATCCCGGCATTCGGGATCGATTTCGGCGGCATCACGCTGTCGCGCGGCGCCGTCATGGCATGCGGCTATCCGCGCGGCGCGGCGCTGGAGAGCCTGCGCGAGCGCCTGCGCGGCCAGCTGAGGGCGCGCGGCCTGGATGGTTCACTGGACGGGCGCTACCGGCTGGTGAGCGCGCATGCGACGCTGTTGCGCTTCGCCGCGCCCTTGCAGCAGCCGGCGCGCTTTGCGGCGCTGCTCGAGGAGCTGCGCCACCAGCCGCTGGGCAGCATGCAGGTCGACCAGCTGGAGCTGGTCGTCAACGACTGGACCATGTCGAGCGGCTCCTTGCAGCAGGTAGACCTGCTGCGCTTGCCGGGCTGAACCGCTTCAGGGATAGGGTGTATACGCGAATCCGTCCGTCATCACGCCCACCAGCGCCGCCTTGTTTTCGGCGCTTTCGCTGAAGCCGACCAGCACGTCGGCCACCGTCAGCGTGTTCGAATCCAGCAGGCCGGTCCACCAATCGATGCCGGCCTTTTCGCCGGGACGCTGCAGCACGTTCTGATAGAACTGGGAGACGATTTCCAGGTTGGTCGGTGCGGCGCCGTACTTCTGCTTGAACTCCGCTGACGCGACGAAGCCTTCGGCAACGCTCTTGAGCGTGGCGCCGACGTCCATCGCATTCATCCAGTAGCCCAGGCCGCCCAGGTCGGGCGTGCGGGCGAAGGCAGCCTGGTAGACGCGGTAGGCCTGGCCGCCAGTGCCGTCGATGTCGAGGGCAAGCGCGCCGTCGCTGAACACCAGGCGCTCGATGTTGATCAAGGTGTCGGTCACGCCGCCGCTGCCCACGCTGAAACCCTCGCCCGTCTTCTTGACGCTGAAGCCGGCGCGCTGGCCCGCGTACACCATCTTGTCCAGGCCGGCGCCGCCGTCGGCGCTGTCGGCGCCCTTGCCGCTGTGGATGGTTTCGTTGGCCGCGCCGCCCGCCACCTTGCCGCCGTTGTCGCCGAAGCGGTAGACCAGGCTGGCGCCGATCCGGTCGGGCGTGGTGTTCAGCAGCACCGAGAAGCCGGCGCCGGTGGCTTCCACCAGGTCGGGCTTGCCGTCGCCGTTGATGTCCATCGAGACCACGTGCTGGTTCGGGGTGCCGTTCCAGCCGAGGGTGAACTTGCCGCTGCCGTCGTTCAGGTAGACGCGCGAGGAGGAGGCGTTCATGCCGTCCACCAGGATATCCTGGAAACCGTCGCCATTGACGTCCAGCGCGGTGGCCGAGAGCAGCCAGGAGGTTTCCTTCCCCGGGCTGAGCGACTGCGGCAGCCGCTGGGCAGTCTCGTCGCGGAAGCGGCCGTTGCCTTCGTTGACGAGCAGCTGGAGATAGGGCAGCTTGTAGAACTCGTCATGGGTGCCGTCATTGGTCAGGCTGACCATCATGTCCGGCAGTGCATCGCCGTTCAGGTCGATGGTTTCGATGCCGATCACGGTCTCGCTGAAAGCGCCGGGCCGGGGCAGGGCGACCGGCGTGGCGTTGGCGAAGCTGCCCTTGCCGTCGTTGAGCAGGACCAGGCTCGGGCTCGAATTCGGCTTCCAGGTGCCGAGCACCATGTCGTCCCAGCCGTCGCCGTTCAAGTCGCGCAACATGGACCAGGTATTGCCGGCGTCGTAGCCGGCCTGGCGCAGGCCGGCGGGCAGCAGCGATTGCGTCGGCGTGAAGCGGCCGGCGCCGTCGTTGATCAGGACCTGATTGGCGTTGCCGGTGGTCTCGTGCAGCGCGTTGACCAGGATATCGATGTGACCGTCGCGGTTGATGTCGCCGAGCGCGGTGCCATGATTCTGCTTCAGGCCCTGCGGCAGCGTCGCGCTGACATTCTCCAGCAGGCCGGTCGCCTTGTTCGAGATGAACAGCGAGTTTTGTCCGCCCGGGAAGGGCGCCTTGTCGAGACCGAAATCCGGCGTGAAGATGTCGGTGATGCCGTCCTTGTTGAAGTCGGCCGCGAAGATGCGCGGGACGTAGTTCACATAGGGGATGCCGCCCTTGAACAGGCTGGCGGTCATGTCGGTGAAGCCGCCCTTGCCGTCGCCGGCCAGGATCTGCAGCGGCACTGCGGTTTCGCCCAGGTCGCCACGGGTGCGGGTCACCAGCAGGTCGCCAAGGCCGTCGCCGTTGAAGTCGCCGGCGCGCAGCTGGTTCACGGCGAACATCTCGAACGATGGCACGACGGTGGCCTGGCGCAGGAAGCCGGTGCTGTCGTCGAACATGTCGCGCGTGTACTGGGCATAGGTGCCGTCGGGGCCCAGCAACTGGATGCTGTTGACACCCTGCAGCGTGTCGGTGCCGGTCTTGAAGCTTGCCTGCTTGACGACGGTGAAGCTGTCGGTGGCGCGCGAATAGCTGATCTTCACTTCGGACGGCTTGACGTCCCAGTACTTGACGGTGTCCTGGCCGCCGCCGCCGACCACGCGGTCCGAGCCGTTGCTGAGCCAGAACTCTTCGCTGGCGCCGCTGCCGATGATCTCGTCGCTGTGGCCGGAATCCTGGATAGTGCGGACGTTGACCAGTTTGTCGACCGTGCCGTAGCCATCCTGGGCGACGCCGGTCGCGAGGTTGACCTTGATGCCGGCGGGTGCGCCCCAGTAGGCAACCCCGGCCCAGGCCTGCAGCGCGGTGATGGTGTCGTTGCCCTGTTCGCCGACCGCGGTGCCGCTGGCGATGACGATGGTGTCGTCGCCCTTGCCGCCGAAGATATTGGTGCCGGCCGGGATGCCGAGCTTGTCCTGGTCGATGGAATCGTTGGCGTCGGTGCCGCGATAGTCTGCCATGGCGTCTGTTCTTATTGAAAAACAGCCATTTAAGTTGCTGCAGCGCAAAAAGTCAAACCCTTCCAGCGCCACTGTGGCGAAGTTGCCATGGCTGCCGAACGGCGGAGAACGGATGTGCTGCGCAGCTCGTCCCAGAGGCGAGATTATGCTGCTTGCGCGCCTAGTCCGCGCTCTTGAGCTCGACGCGCTTGATGTTGCGGCGCCATTCCTGCAGGCTCATCAGGGTATCGGTCTCGGCGTCTTCCACCAGGATCTCCTCGCCCTGGCGCGAAACCAGGAAGCTCTCGCGGCGGCGCACCTCGTCGCTGCGGTTCTCGACAAACGTCAGCTGGTAGTACTGCTTGCCGTTGATCTCGCGCGGCGTCGGATCGTCCTCGATGACCGCGCCATGCGCCTTGCCCTTCGAGCGCTGCTCGATCTGTTCCGACCAGGCCTTCAGCTCCGGGACCGCGAGCAGGGTTTCCATTGCCTGTTCGCGGGTACGCTCGGGCGCCTCCTTGACGACCGCGGGGGCCGGCTTGGGCGCCTCGCGTTCGGCACGCTTGCAGCCGGCCGCCGTCAGCGCCAGGACGAGGGTAGCGGCCAGCAAGGGCAGGGAAGGAGGGATTGCGGCGCGTATCGTCATGAATGACATGGGTGACATGGATGCCTCGGAGGGTGAGCGCGCAGTCTACACCCAGTGTGTTTTTACGGCAACACGCCCAGGGCGCCATTGGTACGCAGGTTGCGGGCAAGGTAGCCGGCGACGGCGGCGCTTGGTGCCGGCGCAGGCGGACCGCCGAGGTAGCGGTGCAGCATCCGCAGCAGCAGGTGCATCTGCGCCTTGCGCGCCACCGGGTTGCGCGGGTTGTGCCCCTCGTCCGGGTCGACCAGCAGGCTGACCGGTTTGCCCAGTTCCTGCAGGCGCGCCACGTAGTCGGCAACCGCCTCCACCTCGACCTTGTCGTCCTTGGCGCCGGCCACCAGCAGCAGCGGCGCGCGCACCCGGTTCGCCAGCCCGTGCGGGGCAGCGGCGGCGATCGGACCCAGCTGCGCCGGGTCGGATGGATCGATTCCCACCGCGGCCAGCACCTGGCGCAGCGGCGGCTGGCCCGGCCGCGCCGGCTCGGCCGCTCCCTGGCGCAGCGCGCGCGCGAAGTCCGTGGGCGGCTGGGTCGCCATTCCGAAGCGGAACATGGTGGGCGTGTGGGTCAGCGCCAGCAGCGTGGCGTAGCCGCCGAACGAGCCGCCGGCGATGCCGAGCCGCCGCGGGTCGCCGATGCCCTGCGCCAGCAGCCAGCGCACGCCGTCGATGATGTCGGCCTGCACGCGGCCGTTGCCGTAGCCGGCGCCCGGCGCCAGCGTGTAGCGCGCGCCGTAGCCGGTCGAGCCGCGGAAGTTCGGCTCGAACACCGCGAAGCCGCGGTTGGCCAGCAGCTGCGCGTTCGCGCTGTAGCCGCCCGTGACGTGGCCCCAGGGGCCGCCATGCACGAAGGTGACCAGCGGCAGCGAGCGGGCCGGCAGGCCGCGCGGCAGGGTCAGGTAGCCGTGCACGGTGAAACCGTCCGAGGCCGCATAGCGCAGTGCGATCCGCTGCGCGAGCTGGGCTTCCGGCGGCATGCCGCCTTTCGCGCGGACGCCGTCGAGCACCGGGTGGAAGGCATGGCGCTGCAGGTCCAGGAGCCAGTAGCGGGCATGCGCCATCCGGGCATTGCGCTCGGCCAGCAGGCAGGCATTCGGCGCGCACGATTCGACCGCCACGCCGCCGTCCGGGAAGCGGCGCGCGATGCTGGCCGCGATGCGCTTGCCATCGGCATCCAGTCCGACCAGGCGCAGGTTCGGCAGCTGGTAGGTGGCCAGCATCGGCTGCCCGTCGCGCGGCGACAGGGTTACGTCGACCAGGTCCGCCAGGCCTTCCGGATCGGTGTGGACCAGGCGCCGGGCGCCGTTGGCGAGCGTGAGCTCGAGCAGCGCCTCGCGGTCGCCGGCATGCAGGGTGCGCATGAACAGGCGCCTGCCGTCGGGCGACAGCGCCAGCGGGACGCAGGTGCGCAGCGGTGCGCAACGGGCGGCTTCGGTCCACGCCTTGCCGCGCCGCTGCAGGATCAGCTGGGTGAAGTCGGCTTCCTGGCGGCGCAGGATGGCGGGCGCGCCGCCTGGCGCGGAAAGCAGGGCGTTCACGGCGCCGCGGCCCTCGACCAGGAGGCTGCGCGCACCGTCGGCGCCGATGCGTACCAGGCGCGTGCCGCGGCCCGCGATGTCCTGCTCCTCGATCAGGGCGTGGCGCGGCATGGCGCGGTCGATCCCGGCGAAGCGCTGCCGTCCTTCCTTGTCGAACATGGCGATCCGGCCGCCGGCGCCGTCGCGCACGCCGATCGCCGCGACGCCGCCTTCCTGCGCCAGGAACAGCACCGTGCCGTCGCGCGACCAGTGCACCCGGTCGTTCGGCTCCAACGCGGCCAGCGGACGCGCCGCTCCGCCGGCCAGCGGCATCACGGACAGCTCGGCTTTGCCGTCGACTTCCTCGACCCAGGCCAGGTGGGCGCCGTCCGGGGCGAGGCGCACCTCGCGCAGGCGTTCCGGGCGGTCGAACAGGCCGGGGTCGAGCAGCGGAGCGCGCGGCAGTGCGGCATTGCGCGCCAGTTCGCTGGACAAGGGCGCAGCGTGGGCGAAGGAGATTGCCAGCAGCGCAGCGCACAGGTGTGCGCCGGCCCGCACCAAGGCGGCGCAGCCAGGATGTTTCATCATCGGTCCCTTCATGCGGCGGCTGGCACGGGGTGTGTGGCGCGTGCTTCGGCGGCAGCGGCAGCGGCGGGGATAGCGCGCGGCGCCAGCACCCACAGGGCGGCGGCACAGGGCGGTCCCAGCACCAGGGCAGCCACGGTCCAGGCCAGCCGGTAGCGCATTGGTTGACATGGTCCGCCACTGCGGCGCAGGCGCCATGCCGCCAGCGCGGCGGACAGCAGGGCTGCGGCCAGCGCCGCCGCGACCACCGCCGGCGGGCGCGCCTGGACCGGCGTTCCCGGCGCGTCCTCGATCAGGCCCTTGTCGAGCAGGCGTTCGGGCAGTGTCACCACGGCGTTGGCCACGGGCGACAGCCACCAGTCCTTGTGCTCGAACAGCAGCGGGAAATCATGCTTGACGAGGCGCGAGGCAACCGGCGTCGCGCGCCCCAGGGCGTCGACGAACAGCACCTGCTGGCGCGAGCCGGTCTCGCCGTTCACCATGCGGCGGCCAAAATTGAAGGAGAGCAGGGTGCCGTCGAGCAGGCGCGCGACGTCGACCCGGTTGAGGTCTCCGAAGGGGCCCGGCAGGGGCACGCTGTAGAGTTCGTCCAGCGCGGCCGGCGCCCTTGCCTGGGCTGCGCCCGGGGCCGGGCGGCGGAACGCGATCAGGCGCTGGTTGGTCAACAAGAAGGGCTGGCGGCCGACTTCCTGCACGCCGCCGGTCAGCTTCTCGGCGCCGCGCACCGTGACCAGCGTATCGGCGCGGCCGGATTCGGAGTCCAGCTGTAACAGGCCTTGCTCCGTCATGAAGAATTTGCCCACGATGAGCGCCGGCGAGTCGAAGGGACGCAGGTCGCCCACCCCGCCCATACCGAACCAGCCGCGCGGCGCATCGGTGTGCATGTCGCGTCCTTCGTACAGCATGCGGTCGTGGTTGAAGGTCCAGGCGATGTTGCGCTTCGGGTCGCCCCACTGCGTCGTGTCGAGGTTGGCGATCGCGCCGCGTACCGGGTGGTCGCGCCCCTCGGGCTGGACCTTGCCCACCTCGAGCAGCGCCAGCTGGCGGCGCCAGTGGGCGGCGCGCGGGTCGCTGGAAGCCGCCAGTGCACGCTGCAGGTTGTCGTTGCCGGACGCGCGCACCAGCTCCCGGTAGCCGCCGACCGGCGCCACCCTGCTGTTGAGCGGGTTCACACCCAGCAGCATCTGGCCGGCCTGGAATGCGGTCGAGCCGCCCCACAGCATGAGCAGGTAGAAGCCCAGCACCAGCGGGATCGCAGTTGCCAGGTGAGCGCCCGCGCCGGCGGGCGGTCCGGTGCGGTCCGGCTTGAAGGCGGTGTAGGCCAGCGCCGCCATCAGGGCCAGGCCGATCGCTTCCGGCGCCAACAGTGCGCCGCCGGATGCGAGGTGCCAGGCCAGCGCGGCCGGCACGAACAGCACCACGAAGGCGCTGCGGCGTCCGCACAGCATCAGGTAGCAGCCGCCCAGCCAGGCGGTGTAGCTCGTGATCAAGAGGTGCAGCGGGATCAGGTAGTGGCGGGTGTCGACGGTGTCCCCGGTGAAGTAGTCGGTGCCGGCCAGCGCCAGCAGGAGCGGGAGCCCGACCGCGACACTCAGGAGGACCAGCGAGGCCAGCGCCAGCGCGCCGAAGATGCGGCCACGCGCCAGCGGACGGTGCATCAGCCACAGCCAGCGGCTGGGCTGGCGGTAGCCGTTGAACTGGACCACCGCGAAGGCAAGCCCGATGGCGGCGATGGGGAGCATCATCACCAGCTGCGCCTGCCAGCGCTGCTGCAGCGGGTTGGCCATGCGGATGGTCAGCTGCAGGATCACCAGCAACACGGCGGCCGCGACCAGGGCCAGGGTGCGAAAGCGCCGGCACTCGCTCAGGAAGAGTTCTTTCATCTCGGGACTTTCAGGCTGCGGCAGAATAGGTGTGGACGCCGGCATGACCGCGCGTGAGGAAGCCGTTGACGGCGCGGTCCAGGCTCACCGGCATCTGCTGCGCGGTGCGCGCGCCCATCAGGCGCAGGCGGTGGCCGAAATCGATGCCGCCGTCGAACACCACCAGGTGGGTCAGGCCGTCGATGACGCGCAGCTCGAGCACCCCGGGCAGGTGCGCCGCTTCCGGCTGGCGGAACGGGAAGTCCGCGATCCACAGGCTCACGCGCTCGCAGAATGCGTCGGGCGCCGACATGTGGCGCAGCACGCCGCGCTCGAGGATGACGAGGTTGTCGGCGACGCGCTCGATCTCTTCCATCTGGTGCGAGCAGTAGACGATGGTGGCGCCGTCGTCCAGGCTGGTCTGCAGCAGGGCGTCGAGGAAGGCGCGCTTGGCTACCACGTCCAGGCCGAGCGTCGGCTCGTCGAGGATCAGCAGTTCCGGGCCCTGCGCCAGCGCCAGCGCCAGGCTCACGCCTGCGCGCTCGCCGCGTGACAGCTCGCTGATGCGCTGGCGGTCGGTCACGTTGAAGTTGGCCAGCACCCGGCGGTAGCGCTCCTCGCTCCACAGCGGGTACAGGCGCCGCTGCATGTTGGCCAGCTCCTGCACCCGCATCCAGCCCGGCAGGGTGTGTTCTTCGTTGACGAAGCCGATGCGCGAGCGCAGCGCCGGGGTGAGGACGCGGCTGTCGCAGCCCAGCACCGAGGCCGAGCCGCTGTCGGCGCAGGCGAAGCCGAGCAGCACGCGGAACAGGGTCGATTTGCCGGCGCCGTTGGCGCCGACGATGGCGTGCACGCCGCCGCGCGGCAGGTGCAGGCTGAGGTGATCGAGGGCCTGCTTGCCCTTGTAAGACAGGCACAGGCTATCGGTACGGATGACGAGGTCGTTCATCATATTCCTTATGCCACCTTGCGCGGCAGGCTGGCCGCCAGTTCGTCGGCGACGCGGTCGAGGACTTCGGCGCCGCTGTAGCCCAGGCCGATGACGTCGCCGGTGAAGCGGTCGACCGCCTCGCCCAGGCGGCGTTCGCGTTCGGCGTCCGACAGCATCTGGCGTGGCTGAAGCACGAACAAGCCGAGGCCGGCGCGTGACTCCACCCAGCCTTCCAGGGTCAATTCGCCGTAGGCCTTGGCTACCGTATTCGGGTTGATCGACAATTGCTGGGCCAGGCCGCGCACGCTCGGCAGGGCGGCGCCGACCGGCAGCTCGCCGCTGGCGATCAGGCGCCGCACGCCGTCGACGATCTGGCGGTTGATCGGGCGGGTGTCGCCGGTGGCGATGTTCAGCATCAAGGGTGTTCGGCGGCTCATGTTGTCTCCTGACTGTACTATTACACGTAGTACAGTAGCGGCGGCCGGAGGTGCTGTCAACATATGCATGGGGAGAAGGGCGCAGAATATGCGCCGTTCATAACGAGGAGAGCGCGGGGAATTACGTCGGCAGCTCGATCGCCGTGCGCAGGAAATCGAACATGGCTTTCATGCGCCCGAGGTAGCGCGTATCGGGATGCGCCAGTACCCACAAGCCGATGTCCAGTTCGGGCAAGGGGCCGTCGATCGTCTGCACGCGCGGATGCGCGCCCATCACCGCCAGCGGCACCACGCCGATGCCCAGGCCGTTCACCACGGCGCCCGCCACCGCCAGCAGGTTGCCGACCTTGTGGCGCGGCGCTGCATGTGGATAGTGGGCGCGGCGCCAAACCTGCGACGGGTGGTCCGGCAGGCTGTCGTCCAGCGCGATCCAGTCCATCTCGCCGACCGGCCTGCCTTCCGGCTGCGCCGCCAGATAGTCGCTGGCGCCGTACAGGGCCGAGCGTACCGTACCGAGCCGGATGCCGACCAGGTGGTCGGGCGGCGCATTGGTGACGCGGATCGCGATGTCGGCTTCGCGCTGGCTCAGGTTGACGAGCACGTTGGTGGTCGCCAGCTCCAGGTGGATGCGCGGGTACAGGGCGGTGAAGCGCGCCAGCACCGGCAGCAGCACGGTGTGCAGCAGCGTGTCGGTCAGGGTGATGCGCAGCAGGCCCGAGGGCTCCGTGGCCTGGTGGAAGGCCGCTTCGCGTGCTTCCTCGAGCTGGGTCTCGATCCGCTCCGCATGGCTCGCCAGCACCCGTCCCAGTTCCGTCGCCGTGTAGCCTTGGCGGCCACGGTCGAACAGCAGCTCGCCGACGTCCTTTTCAATGCGCTTGATGGCGCGGAAGACCGTCGATGTGTCCACCCCCAGGCGCTCGGCCGCACCGGCGAGGGTGCGGCCGCGCTGCAGGGCCAGCACGGTCTCGAGGTCCTGCAGGCCGAGCCCCGATTGCAGATTTGCATAGGATGGTTTCATGATTGCCTATTTTATATGCGTTTTTGCATGGGTAGAGTAGGAACTCCTCAACCCACTTCACAAGGAAGCATCATGAACAACACGCTCCGTTTTTCCCTGCTGCTGGTTCGCCTGTCGATCGGCGCATTCGCGCTGGCGCTGGGCCTGCTGACGCTGGTCGCGCTGCTCGTCCCTCAGTTCGGGGCTGCGCTTGCATTGCAGGGCATGCCGACGCCACTGAGCTGGCCGGCCGCGCTGGCCGAATGCGCGCTCGCGGTGGCCGCGTTCTTCCTGCAGGTGCCCGCGCCATCGCGCAGCGCGCCAGTGCACATGAAAAAAGCCTGCAAGGCGTGAACCTTGCAGGCTTTCTTTGCGGTCGATGGCGCCGGCTGGCGCCATCGAGACATTACATCATGCCGTCCATGCCGCCCATGCCGCCCATGCCACCCATGCCGCCCATGCCGCCGGCTGGCTTGTCTTCGGTGACTTCCGAAACCATGCAGTCGGTGGTCAGCATCAGGCCGGCGATCGACGCTGCATTCTGCAGGGCCGAGCGGGTGACCTTGGCCGGATCCAGCACGCCCATTTCGACCATGTCGCCATAGGTGCCGTTGGCTGCGTTGTAGCCGTAGTTGCCGGTGCCGGCGATGACGGCTGCGACCACGACCGACGGCTCGTCACCGGCGTTCTGGACGATCATGCGCAGCGGCTCTTCCATCGCGCGCAGGACGATCTTGATGCCTGCGTCCTGGTCAGGGTTGTCGCCCTTGATGTCGATGTTCGAGCGAGCGCGCAGCAGGGCCACGCCGCCGCCTGGGACGATGCCTTCTTCCACGGCAGCGCGGGTAGCGTGCAGTGCGTCTTCCACGCGGGCCTTCTTCTCTTTCATCTCGACTTCGGTGGCTGCACCGACGCGGATGACGGCAACGCCGCCGGCCAGCTTGGCCACGCGCTCTTGCAGCTTTTCGCGGTCGTAGTCCGAGGTCGCTTCTTCGATCTGGACGCGGACCATCTTGACGCGTGCTTCGATCGATTCAGCGGCGCCGGCGCCGTCGATGATGATGGTGTTTTCCTTGCCGACTTCGATGCGCTTGGCCTGGCCCAGTTCGTTCAGGGTGACCTTTTCCAGGGTCATGCCGACTTCTTCGGCGATCACCTGGCCGCCGGTCAGGACGGCGATGTCTTCCAGCATGGCCTTGCGGCGGTCGCCGAAGCCAGGCGCCTTGACGGCGACGGTCTTCAGGATGCCACGGATGTTGTTGACCACCAGGGTTGCCAGCGCTTCGCCTTCGATGTCTTCGGCGACGATCACCAGCGGACGGCCGGCCTTGGCGACTTGCTCCAGCACCGGCAGCAGGTCACGGATGTTCGAGATCTTCTTGTCGCACAGCAGGACGAATGGGTTCTCGTGAACGGCAACCTGCTTGTCCGGGTTGTTGATGAAGTACGGCGACAGGTAGCCGCGGTCGAACTGCATGCCTTCCACGATATCCAGCTCGTCGTTCAGCGACTTGCCGTCTTCGACGGTGATGACGCCTTCCTTGCCGACTTTTTCCATCGCCTCGGCGATGCGCTCGCCGATCGAGGTTTCCGAGTTGGCCGAGATGGCGCCGACTTGTGCGATCTCTTTCGAGGTGGTGGTCGGCTTGGCGATCTTCTTGAGTTCTTCGACGGTGGCTGCGACAGCCTTGTCGATGCCGCGCTTCAGATCCATCGGGTTCATACCGGCGGCAACGAACTTCATGCCTTCGCGGACGATGGCTTGTGCCAGCACGGTCGCGGTGGTGGTGCCGTCACCGGCGTTGTCGCTGGTCTTGGAAGCGACTTCCTTGACCATCTGCGCGCCCATGTTCTGCAGCTTGTCCTTCAGTTCGATCTCTTTGGCGACCGAGACGCCGTCCTTGGTGACGGTCGGGGCGCCGAACGAGCGCTCCAGCACGACGTTGCGGCCTTTCGGGCCCAGGGTGACCTTGACTGCGTTGGCGAGGATGTTGACGCCTTCAACCATCTTGGCGCGCGCTGCGTCGCCGAAAATTACTTCTTTAGCTGCCATGTGTTTCTCCGAATTCGTAGATGTTAAGGGGTGAATGCGAGATTACAGGGCCACGACGGCCATGATGTCTTCTTCGCGCATGACCAGCAGTTCCTGGCCATCGACCTTGACGGCCTGGCCCGAGTACTTGCCGAACAGGACGCGGTCGCCGACCTTCACTTCCAGCGCGCGGACTTGGCCGTTTTCCTGCACCTTGCCGTTACCGACGGCGAGGATCTCACCCTGGTCCGGCTTCTCGGCTGCTGCATCAGGAATGATCAGGCCGGATGCAGTTTTGGTTTCCTGGTCGAGACGCTTCACGATTACGCGATCGTGCAGAGGACGAAGGTTCATGCAAAACTCCTTATTTTTCAGTGGTTTGACTAGCTATTCAGTGCCGGCTCCAACATGGTGCCGGCCAGGGAATCTGGTACCGCGGTTGTTAGCACTCTCGACTAACGAGTGCTAACGAGATGTGATTATAGGGACGATAACACCCTATTTCAAGCGGGAATGTGGGGGAGCGAACCGACTTTTTTGCGAAAACACAATTCAATCGACCGGTTGTACACTGTCGCCTCGTGATGTCCATGACAATGGCCGGGCAGGGTACACCGGATGGTGCCGGGAGTGCCGCACGGCTGCGCAGGGAGTCCGCTAGCGGCCCGCTTCCCGTCTCGCGCCGAGTAGAGACGCGATTCGGTTGACGGAAAAACCATCTCAGTCCTATAGTGTCGAATGATTTCCGAATTTCAAGACCTCTCCGATAAGATCGACCGGCTTGCCCAACTGGCCCAGTCGCTGCGCGCCGAAAATTATCTGCTGCGCCAGGCCAACAGCCTGCTGAGCGCGGAGAATCTCGCGTTCAAGGAACGGCTGATCGAAGCCCAGCGCCGCGTCGAATCCCTGCTCGAACAGTTCCCCGCGCCCGATGACGCGGATCCCGAGGACGGCCCTGGCGCCGATGAAGCGCGCGAGGCGACCCAATGATCCATCTCGATTGCACCATCATGGGCCAACCTTACCGCCTGGCCTGCCGCGAAGGCGAAGAGCGCACCCTGCGCGAAGCGGTCAGCTACCTGGACGGCAAGATGTGCGCGCTGCGCGACTCGGGCAAGGTCAAGGGCACCGACCGTATCGCAGTCATGGCGGCACTGAGCGTGGCGGCCGAATTCCTGTCGGTCAAATCGCCCCAGGGCCCGCTGTCGGACATGTCGATCCTGGAAGTCAAGCAGAAGCTCGAAGTGATGCACTCGGTCCTGGACAAGGCCTTGGCGCCGCAGGAAAATCTGTACTGATCGTCGGGTTTGAATCCGGATTCGGTTGACATGGCCGGCCAACAGAGTAAACTCCGCTCTACCCTGCGGTGTTCGAGATTTGTCATATATTCCTTGAACCATTCTTTCGCATAGGTTGTGGGACATGCTTGGTGGGCGCGAGCGTCACTAGTCTGACGAACCCGAAATTGAGCTGACTGCGACCACCTTGAGCCTTTTGGTTCGGGATGCCGGCAATAACGACACAGGCGGGGCTACACACACGAGCGGTTGCGCACTTTGGTACGCAGCCGCTTTTTTTTGCTGGGCGTTTTTAACTTGGCCGGCAACGCCGGCCAGGTTACGTATGGAGTTCTGATGCGCTATTGGTTGATGAAGTCGGAGCCCGACGAAGTCAGTTTCGACGACCTGCTGGCGGCGCCACAGCAAACGCTGGCCTGGTTTGGCGTGCGTAACTACCAGGCGCGCAATTTCATGCGCGACGGGATGGCCATCGGCGACGGCATCCTGTTCTACCACTCCAGCTGCGCGGTGCCCGGCGTGGCCGGCATCGCCACCGTCGCGAGCGGCCCGTATCCGGACGCGACCCAGTTCGACGCAAGCTCTCCCTACCACGACCCGAAAGCCACGCAGGAAAATCCGCGCTGGATCTCGGTCGACGTGCGCGCGCTGGAAAAGGGACGCTACCTGCCGCTCACCGAGATGCGCGCTGTCCCGGCGCTGGAGGACATGGTGCTGCTGCAGAAGGGCAGCCGGCTGTCGGTGTCGCCGGTAACGCAGGGCCAGTGGAACACGATCGTCGCCCTGGTGCGCGGCGGGAAGCGCTGATGGACATCATGATGATCATGGCGCTGCTGGCAATGGGCGCCTTCGGCGGCTTCGCGGCCGGGCTGCTCGGCATCGGCGGCGGCATGGTGCTGGTGCCTTTCATTACGATGATCTTCACCGCGCGCGGCATTGCGCCGGAACTGACCATCCACATGGCGATCGCCACCTCGCTCGCCACCATCCTGTTTACGTCCCTGTCCTCGGTGCGCGCCCACCACCAGCACGGCGCGGTGCTGTGGCCGGTGGTGAAGCTGCTCGTGCCGGGCATCCTGGTCGGATCCTGGATCGGGCCGTGGATCGGCAAGCAGATGAATGCCACCGTGCTGGCCGCCTTCTTCGGCGTGTTCGTCGCGTTCTCGGCCACCCAGATGCTGATCGGGAAAAAGCCGGCGGCCTCGCGCGCGCTCCCGGGCACGCCCGGCATGTTCGCCACCGGCGGCTTCATCGGCACCCTGTCGGGCATTGTCGGCGCCGGCGGCGGCTTCGTGTCGGTGCCGTTCATGACCTGGTGCGGGGTGCGCATCCACAATGCGGTGGCCACCAGCGCGGCGCTGGGCTTCCCGATCGCGTTGTCCGGGACACTCTCGAACATCTGGTTCGGCTGGGGCGAGCCCGGGCTGCCGGCCTATTCGCTCGGCTTCATCTACCTGCCGGCGCTGGCCATCATCGTGCTGGCCAGCGTGTGCATGGCGCCGGTCGGGGCGCGCACCGCGCACAAGATGCCGGTGCGGCAGCTGCAGAAGGTGTTTGCGGTGATCCTGTATGCGCTGGCGACGTACATGTTCTGGAAGGCGGTCAACTAACCGGATTGCCCGCTGCGAAACTGCGCATGCGCGCGCGGTCCATCGGCAGGTCGCGCACGCGCGCGCCGCAGGCATCGGCCACCGCATTGGCCAGCGCCGCCGCGGCCGGGCCTTGGGCCGCTTCGCCGGTGCCGAGGAAGGGCTGGCCCGGACGGTCCAGCAGGTGCACGGCGATGCGCTCCGGCACGCCGTTGAAGCGCAGGATCGGGTAGCCGGCCCAGTCCCGGCTCGCGACCCCTCCGGCATCGAAGCGCACCTGCTCCAGCAGGGTCCAGCTGGCCGACTGTACGATGCCGCCCTCGATCTGGTTGCGCACGCCGTCGGGACTCACCACTTCGCCGCAGTCCACGGCGGCGTCAAGGCGCACGATGCGCACGAAGCCGGTGTCCAGCGCCACCTCGACTTCCAGCGCGATGGCGCAGTAGGCAGCCAGGTTCTTGTAGCGGGCAAACGCAAAGCCGCGGCCACGGCCGGCGCTGCGCTGGTAACCGTCCCAGCCGAATTTCGCCGCCGCCAGCCGCACCGTCTCGATGGCGCGTGCATCCCGCAGGTGGCGCAGGCGGAAAGCCACCGGATCCTGCTTCGCGGCGCGCGCCAGTTCGTCCATGAAGCTCTCGATCGCGAACACGTTGCAGTAAGCGCCGAGCGAGCGCACTGCCGACGTGCGCACCGGCCCGGCCGGCTGGAAGCGGTGGGTCACGCGGGCATTGGGCAGCGCGTAATAGGGAATCGCATTACGGTCGCCGCCGCCTTCCGGCTGCGGGATCGGGCGCGGCGCGGGCGGCGCGAACGGGCGCGCCAGCAGCGTGGCGGCCAGCAGGTTGCCTGCCTTGCCGGGGCGGGTGGCGTGGGCCTGGCTCCAGACTTCGTACTGCCAGTCGACGATGCTGCCCGCGGCATCGAGGGTGGCCTGGACCTCGGCCAGCATCGCCGGTCCGAAGGGTTCCCAGGCGTGTTCGTCTTCGCGCATCCATTGCACCCGCACCGGCAGGTCGGGAAAGGCGCGCGCCAGCAGCACCGCATCGGCCGCGACATCGTCGGCGCCGTTGTGGCCATAGCAGCCCGACCCCTCGGCGTGGATGCAGCGCACGGCTTCTTCGGGCACGCCGAGCAGCTCGGCCAGCGCCGTGCGCAGCGGGTAGACGCCCTGCGAATGCGTCCATACCGTGTAGCGGCCGCCTTCCAGCAGCCCGATCGCGCACGATGGACCGAGCGAGGCGTGCAGCTGGTAGGGGCGGGTATACCGTGCGCGCAGCGTGCGGCCCGGTGTGCCCGGTTTGCCACGCGCCAGCACTTCCTGCGGCTGCGAGGGCAGGCTGCGCACGTGGGCGGCGATGTCGCGCCCCACCGGCAGGGTGGCCGACGCGGTGGGCAATACCTCCCAGCGCGCCGCCTGCGCCAGCGCCCTGGCCGCCTTCACCGCGCGGTATTCCTCGTCGGCGATCACGGCCAGGAAGCGGCCGTCCTGCACCACCTCGAGCACACCGGGCAGGCGCGCCACCGCCGCCCTGTCGACGCCGAGCAGGCGCGCCCCGGGCGACGGCGGACGCACCACGCGGCCGTGCATCATGGCGGGCAGGCGGATGTCCTGCAGGTAGGCCAGCTGTCCCTTCAGCTTGCCGGGGATGTCGACCCGCGGCAGCGTGGCGCCGATGTAGGACCGGGCGTTCGGCAGGCGTGGCGGCAGCGCGTCGGTGGCGCGTACATGCTGCTCGCCGCCCGCCACCAGTTCGCCGAAGCTCACGCGGCGCCGGTCGGGCGCGCGGAACACGCTGTTGTCCTGCGCCAGCGACGCCGCCGGCACTTGCAGGCGCTCGGCCGCGCGCGCGTGCAGGATGGCCCGCACCTGCGCCGCCGCGTGGCGGATCGCGGTGGCGCTGTCCTGCATCGAATGGCTGCCGGCGGTATAGCCTTCGTCGGGTGTGCGTTCGGTGTCGGCGGTGACCAGGATCAGGCGCCCGGGATCGATCTGCAGCTCGTGCGCGGCCACCTGCAGCAGCGCGGTCTTGATGCCCTGGCCCAGCTCCACCTTGCCGGTGAAGACCGTGACGCGGTTGTCGGCGCCGACCCGGATCCAGGCGTCGAGCCAGGGTGCGTCTTCCAGGCTGCCGGGCAATGCCGCGCCGGCCGCGCGCAGCGGCAGCGCGAACGACAAGGTGAGCGCGCCGCCGCTCGCCAGGAAGCGGCGCCGGCCCGGACGCTGTGGAGCCTCGTTCATCAGTAGTTCCGGATCGGCTGGGCCGCCAGCACGTCGGCGGCGCGGCGCACCGCGCGCAGGATGCGCAGGTGGGTGCCGCAGCGGCACAGGTTGGGCTGCATCCAGGCCTTGATCTGGGCGTCCGTCGGCGAGGGCACCTGTTCGAACAGGGCGGTGGCGCGCATGATCATGCCGGCGATGCAGTAGCCGCACTGCGCCGCCTGCTCGTCGATGAAGGCTTGCTGCAGCACCGAACCCGGCACCCAGCGCGTGCCGCCCGACTCCACCGTGCGCACCGCGCGGCCGCCCACCATCGACACCGGCAGCAGGCAGGACATCACCGGCTGCTTGTCGAGCATCACGGTGCAGGAACCGCACTGGCCCAGGCCGCAGCCGAACTTGGCGCCGTTGAGTTTCAGGTCGTTGCGCAGCACGTAGAGCAGCGGCGTGTCGGCGTCGACATCGACCGTGTGCGGCTTGCCGTTGACCCGCAGCGCGAATTTGCTCATGGTTTCCTCTTGTTCTGCACCGCGTCTTCCACGCTCTCTTCAAGCCCTGGCCAGGGTTCGGCCCCGGCGCCATAACGGCGCAGGTAGGCCGCCAGCGCCGTGATCCGGGCGTCATCGAGCACCGTGCCGAAGCCCGGCATCCAGCGTCCCGGGGCGTCGTCCAGCGGCACGATGCCTTCGCGGATGATGTGGACCAGGCTGCGCGGGTCCGGGTCGTACAGGGCCACCGCCTGCTGCAGCTGCAGCGCCGCGCCGGAACTGGCGCCGCGCCCGGCGTCGTGGCAGCTGGCGCAGGCCATCGCATAGGTCTCGTAGCCCAGGCGCATGCGCGCCAGGTCGGGGTCGTCGTCGCGCGGCGCCGGGAGCGGACCGGGGGTGCGGGCGGCCGGTGCGCGCGCCGGCGCCTCTTTGAGATAACCGTGGATGTAGCCGGCGAGGGCGGCGACATCCTTCTCGTCGGCCTGCCCGAGCTGGACCACCACGTCCTGCATCGGGCCGCCGGCAATGGCGTGCCCGGGTGCGATCCCGGTTCGCAGGTATTGCGCCAGGTGGGCCTGCGTCCACGGCAGCGGCGACGGCGAGCGTGCATTGAGTGCCGGGGCATACCAGTCGTCGGCCTCGCCGCCGTCGAACTGGCGCGTGATATCGGGGCCGCCAAGAAAGGTGCGCGGCGTGTGGCATGCGCTGCAGTGGGCGAGCGTATCGGCGATGTAGGCGCCGCGGTTCCACGCGGCCGGCTGGCCGGGGTGTGGCTGCCAGGGCGACTGGTCCAGGTAGAGCAGGTTCCAGAACGCCAGCAGCGGGCGAAAACCGAAGGGGAAGTTCATCCGGTTCTCGCGCGCCGGCGCGTCCAGGGCCGGGCGCGTCACAAAATAGGCGTACAGCGCGCGCATGTCGTCCTGCGCCAGCTTCGTGTAGTGCGTGTAGGGGAAGGCGGGGTAAAGCAGGTGGCCGTCGCGCGCGACGCCCTGGCGCATGGCACGCTCGAACGCCTCCAGGCTCCAGCCGCCGATGCCGGTGCCTTCATGCGGCGTGATGTTGGTGCTGAACACGGTGCCGAAGGGCGTTGCCATCGCCAGGCCGCCGGCGAAGGGCCGGGCCGGATCGACGGTGTGGCAGGATGCGCACATGCCGAGCTTCGACAGCTGGGCGCCGCGCGCCACCAGCGCAGTGTCGAATCGGGCGGGCGTCGCCTGCGCAGGCAGTGCGGGACGCCACATCAGGAAGAAGGCGGCGAGCGCCAGCACGGCGAACACCGCCAATGCCACCTTCCACCCAAATCGCCGCGTGTTCCTCATCTCATGATCTTTTCTTGCAACGCACCGAGAATAACATGGGCGAATCGACAACACCGCTTGGCGGCGCACGTCGCGGACGCCGCCCGCGCGCCGCGGTGGTATGCTGGCGCCATGACTACTGATTCCGACATCGAGCTGTCCGGCCCCTTCCAGGCCAAGGACGGCAGCGGCCGTACCCTCGACGTCAAGGCAATCCGCATCTTCGACGAGGGTTACGGGATCATCGACGTGTACGTCGACTTCAAGGCCAGGCTGGAGCCGGGTGCCTATAAAGACACTGTGCTGGTGCGGCAGATCATCGACCGCCTGCGCGCGCTCGGCTACAAGGGCCCGGACTTCGGCCACAGCGACCCGGGCCTGCAAGAGAGCCAGCTGGTGGTGCTCGAGGCGCCGGAGGAGTTTACTGCTTTCGCCAAGAGCCGGGGCTGGAAGAATTTGGCCGAAGACTTCGAATAACAGCCCGGCTGGTCCGAGCGCCAGCCCCGGCTTTGCGCCACGACCGTGCCTATAATGTCCTTTTCGACCTCAGGCCGATCGCATGCTGCTGCGCCAGGGCTCCACCGTTTCGCTCCGGCGCCTGCTGGTGCTGCTCACCGCCTTCGGCCTCCTGCCCCTGGCGCTGCTGGGCGTATGGGGCCTGCACCTCGTCAGCGAATTCCAGAAGCGTGAGCAGCAGGACCACCTGCTCGACCTGACGCGCGCCCTGTCCAGCGCGGTCGACGCCGAACTCGATGGCGCGGTCACGGCCCTGTCCGGCATCGGGCGCACGCCGGCGATGGCGGCCGGCGACCTGCGCACGGTGTACGAGATCGCCCGCATGCACGCCGCGGCCCAGCCGGAATGGCTGGCCGTGATCCTGACCGACGCCACCGGCGCCGTCCTGTTTCGCACCAATGCACCGTTCGGCCAGCCCGGCGGCATCATCGCCGATCCGCCCAGCCTGCACCGGGCGCTCGACAGCGGCCAGCCGCTGGCCGGCCGCGTCGCGATCGGCAAGGGCGGCCGCGCCGCGTTTCCGGTGCGGGTTCCTGTCACCGACAGCGCCGGCCGCCGCTATGTGCTGAGCGCGGTGATCCAGCCCGGCCGCATGCTGCGGGTGATCGAACGCCAGAAGGCGCCCGGCAGTTCCGTCATCGCGGTCGTCGACTCCGGCGGCGCCATCGTCGCGCGTTCGCGCGGGCAGGAGCAGGCGGTCGGCAGCTCGCCGCATCCTTCGCTGCTGCGCCTGCTGCGCGAGGGCGGCATGGAAGCGGCGGGCGAAACGATCTCGCGCGAAGGCAAGCCGGTAAGTTCGGCGTTTTCCCGTTCGCGCCATGGCTGGGCGGTGGCGGTCGGCGTCCCGCCCTCGGCGCTGGCGCCGGCCTCGCCGCAAGGCATGATGCTGTACGCGGCCGGCCTGGCCGCCTCGCTGCTGGCCTGCACGCTGCTGGCGACGCTGCTGTCGAACCGCATCGTGCACTCGTTCCGCAGCCTGCAGCGTGGCGCCGCGGCGCTGGGGGCGGGCCTGCCGGTGACGGTGGCGCCTTCGCGCATTACCGAGATCGACGATACCGGCAGCGCCCTGAGCGACGCCGCCGGCCAGCGCGACGCGCACGAGGCCGAACGCTCGCTGCTGCTGGCATCGCTCGAGGGCGCGCTCGAGGACAGCCGCGCGGCCTCGCGCGTCAAGGACGAATTCCTCGCCATGCTCGGCCACGAGCTGCGCAATCCGCTCAGCCCCATCGTCGCCTCGCTCGACCTGATGGACCTGCGCAACGACGCATCGAACCAGCGCGAGCGCACCATCCTGCGGCGCCAGGCCAACCAACTCAAGCGCCTGGTCGACGACCTGCTCGACGTCTCGCGCATCACCAGCGGCAAGCTGCAGATCGAACTGCATCCGGTCAACCTGGCCGAGGTGGTGCGCCATGTGACGGCATCGTTCCAGGGCAGCGTCATCGACGCGCATGCGCCGCTGGACGCATGGGTGCGGGGCGACGAGAGCCGCCTGACGCAGGTGCTCAACAATTTGCTGACCAACGCGGCGCGCTTCGGCAAGGACCGGACCGAAGTGCGGCTCGAGGCCGGCGCAGGCATGGCGCGCCTGTCGGTGCGGGACGACGGCGTCGGCATGGACCGGGAGATGCTGGAGCGCGTATTCGAACCCTTCTTCCAGGCGCCGCAGCCGCTCGCGCGCCACACCGGCGGGCTCGGACTGGGCCTGGCGATCGTGCGTCGCATCGTGGAGCTGCACGGCGGCACGGTGGCGGCCCACAGCGAGGGCCCGGGCAAGGGCAGCCGCTTCGAGGTGGCGCTGCCGCTGGTTGCGGCGCCCGAGGCGCGGGGTGGAGAGGCAGGCGCCGCGCCGCAGGCACGCCTGCTCGATGTGCTGGTGGTGGACGACAATCTCGACGCGGCCGCCAGCAGCGCCGCGCTGCTCGCGTACCTCGGACACACGGTGCGCATCGCGGGCACGGCCACGGCTGCGGTAGAGGAGGTGCGGCGCGCGGTGCCGGATGTCGCGATCCTGGACATCGGGCTGCCGGACATGGATGGCTACGCGCTGGCGGCGCAGCTGCGCGCGCAGGACGCGCACCTGCGCCTGGTGGCGCTGACCGGCTACGGCCAGCGCGCCGACGTGGCGCAGGCGCTCGGCGCAGGATTCGACCTGCACCTGACCAAGCCGGCTACGCTGGATGATCTACGGCGGGCGCTCACGCCCGCTTCAACACAGAGCGTCTGACAGCACCCTCAGGCGCTCAAGCGTGCGCCGCGCGCCCGTTCGGCTGGCGGTAGGCCCAGGCCAGCATGACCAGGGCGCCGACGATCATCGGCAGCGACAGCACCTGGCCCGAGGTGATCGGCATCCCGAGCACGGTGGTTTCCCAGTCGGGCACCCGGAAGTACTCGGTGGTGAAGCGCGCGCACCCGTACAGCAGGGTGAACATGGCGCCCACCGCCAGGCGCGGGCGCTGCTTGCGCGCATAGGGCCACAGGATCAGGAACACGACGATCCCGTCGAGCAGCATCTGGTACAGCGGCGACGGATGGCGCGGGCCCTCGACGCCCGGCCACAGCATGGCCCAGGGCAGGCTGGGGTCGGCCAGGCGGCCCGGCAGTTCGGCGTTGATGAAGTTGCCCAGGCGCCCTGCGGCATACCCGAGCGGCACCATCGGCGCGATGAAGTCGTAGACGTCGAGCAGGTTGCGTTTGCTCTTGCGCGCCCACAGCGCCATCGCGAGCAGCACGCCCAGGAAGCCGCCGTGGAAGGACATGCCGCCGCGCCAGACCATGAAGATCTCGAGCGGATGCTCCAGGAAATAGGCGGGCTGGTAGAACAGCACTTCGCCCAGGCGCCCGCCCAGCACCACCCCAAGCATGCCGTAGAACAGCATGTCGTCCAGGTCTTCGGCCTTCCAGCCCTGCGCGGCGATGTGCGGCTGGCGGATGCGCACCCGGCCCAGGATCAGGAACAGGGCGAAGGCCACCACGTACATCAGGCCATACCAGTGGATCTGCACCGGTCCGATGGCAAAGGCGATGGGATCCGGCTGCGGGTGTACTAGCATTGTTTTACTCTTTCTCGATTAAATCCAGGAAGCCCCTGAGCACGGGAGAATCGCTGTCGCGGCGCCAGGCCAGGCCAGTCTCGGCCAGCGGCGTGGGATCCAGCAAGGCACGGTATTCTACGCCCGCGCGCATCAGGTTCGACACGGATTGTGGCACAAGTGCCAATCCCATGCCGCCGGAGACCAGGCTGACGATGGTCTGCATCTGCAGCGCTTCCTGCCCGATGACGGGGGTGATGCCGGCCGCGCGGAAGCACGAGAGGATGGCGTCGTACAGGGCCGGCGCGGCGGCGCGCGGGAAGATCACCAGCGGCAGCGGCGGCAGGTCGCGCAGGCGTACCGGTCCGCCGGCGCGCAGCGCAGCCAGTCCTGCAGGGGCGCACAGGATCAGCGGCTCTTCTAACACCTTCCGGTAATCGAGAGCGGCATCGGCATGGCTTGGCAGCGGCGGAATCACGAAGCCGGCGTCGATCCGGCCGTCCAGCAGTTCATCGGCCTGGATGTCGGACGTCGCTTCGCGCAGCACCAGCCCCACCGCCGGAAAAGCGGCGCGGTAGCGCTGCAGGATCGCGGGCAGCACGCTGTAGTCGGCGGTGGAGACGAAGGCCAGCGCCAGGCGGCCCGCTTCGCCCGCGGCGACCCGGCGCACCAGGTCGGGCAGCGCGCCGGCATCGTCAAGCAGGCGACGCGCTTCCGGCAGCAGGGCGGTGCCGGCGGCGGTGAGGGTGACCTGGCGGCGGTTACGCAGGAACAGCGCGGCGCCGAGCAGCTCTTCCAGCCCGGCGATGCTTTGCGAGAGCGGCGGCTGGGTCATGTGCAGGCGCTCGGCGGCGCGGCCGAAATGCAGTTCCTCGGCGACCGTGACGAAATGGCGAAGCTGGCGGAGTTCGAGGTTCATTGATACGCGCGGTGTATGAATAGAGCTGGGTGATATGCAAAACATATCACACTACACGCGGCGTCACTTGCGGCGCAGGACCGCCGTCAGCGTTTGCTGCGCTTGTCGAAAGCCTGCTTGACGCGCGCTTCGCGATGGTGGTGAAGGACGTTGTGCTCTTTCTTCTTGTCGAGGCCGAGCGCCTTTTCGATGAACTCGAACCAGACGAAGGCGAACACCATCAGGGCGACGATGTACCACCACGACAATTCGGCAAAACGCCAGACGTCGAAAAAGCGCAGTCCGCACAGGGCGGCGATCAAGAGGATGAGCGGCATGGAAGACTCCTTCAGGCATGCATATTACAGCGAAGATATTGCCGTGTGGAAAAATCTTCTTTGTTGTAGGATTTCATCAACGTGCCCCCGGGGAGCGCTTAACAAAACCCCGAGGGCAAGGCGCATCGGCGAAGACAGTACGCTAGTACGGCAAGACGATGCAACGCAGCCATCGGGGGAATTGTTAAGCGCTCTTGCGTCTTGGTTACAGAGTGTATCCCTGGATGAAGCTTGCGGAAATCCACGGTAGAATGCATTTGTCATATACCTGGAGAAACAAATGAAACGCTCGTTGTTGTTGTGTGTGCTGATGTCGGCCTTCGCGTCCAGCGGCGCGTTCGCTCAGGCCGACCTGGCGAAAGCCAAGAATTGCATGGCGTGCCACGCCGTGGCCAACAAGCTGGTCGGTCCTTCCTACAAGGACGTCGCCGCCAAGTACAACGGCCAGAAGGGCGCCGAGGACAAGTTGGTGCAGAAAGTGATGAAGGGCGGCGCGGGCACCTGGGGCCCGGTGCCGATGCCGGCCAACCCGCAGGTGAGCGAGGCCGAAGCCCGCAGCCTGGTGAAGTGGGTGATGGCGCAGAAGTAATCCCTGCCCGCACAAGAAAAGCGCGCCTGCGTGAGCATGGCGCGCTTTTTGTTTTTTTACACGGCGCTTATTTGCCGCCGATCCGGTAGATCACGTCGACGCCCTGCGCCAGGCGCATCGCCTGGACCAGCGCCATTTCCGTTCGCGGTGGGGGGCGGCGGGTCGCGCCGCCGCGCGCGTTGGAATCGCTCGCCATGCCCATCGCGTTCGACAGGTTCTTCAGCGGGCCGATCGACACGCCGGTCGCCGCCCCCAGCCGGGCGCCGACGCCGCGCGCGATGTCCTGCGCCTTGCGCTTGGCCGAGGCAAGCGCCTGCCGGAGGAGCTCGCTTTCGACTTTCTCGCGGTCGCTGCTGTTGAAGGAGACGGCCAGCGATTCGATGTCCTTCATGACGAGCAGGGCCTGCATCACCGGCGTCCAGTGGGCCATGTCGCGCACCGTGACGTGCATCGAGACCCGCGTCTCCATCGGCATCGGCTGTCCCTCGGGCAGGACCTCGACCTTGCGCGGGCAGCGCACGATATCCTGCACGAACACGTCCTCCGTCGCGATGCCGTTCTGGGCGAACAGCGCGCGGCTCGCTTCGAGCCGTTCATTGACCAGCTTCCAGGCGGCGTCGGCATCGGGTTCGAGCGACACGAGGTCGATATCGATCTCGCCGACATCGGGCATGATGTACTGGTCGGCGGTCGCACTGACGTGGATGAAGGGATGATTGGGCAGGTCGGCCGCCATGCCGGGAAGGGCGGTGGCGGCCAGCAACAGGGCGGCAAGCAATCGGTTCAGCATGCGGGCACTCCGTGGTCCGTGGGAATGCCTCGACAATAAATTAAGTAGACAAACATGTCTACAAAATGTTTGCTCGGATCTGCAGCTTATGCGTGCTTCATGGAACGGCCGGTTTCGGCTGGCATACACGGAAGCGCTGGTAGTTCAGGTCGCAGAAATAATCTTCCAGCGCCTGCGCCGAGGCCCCCGGGTCGCACAGGGCCACGTAGCCGTCCGGTCGCAGCAGGTAGCCGGCATTGCGCGCAAAGCCGGCCTCGTCGTGCACCGAACCCCATTCGAATTCGCGCAGGATCATGCCGTGGCGGTCGCACCAGGCGCGCAGGTCCGGGTAGGCCTGGCCATAGACGTGCACCTGCCAGTCGATCCGCGCCGATGGCGCGAAGTTATCCTGTACCTCGTCGACCGCTTCGCGCATCACCCAGGGCAGGCGGTCGCCGCCATGCACGCGGCCGGCCACGCCGCTCGACAGCGGGCTGTCGTGGTAGCTGATCGTGGTCTGCGACAGGATCCGGAAGATCATCTCGCGCACCGGTCCAATGCCGTAGGCGGCGCTGGCGAACATCGGCGCGATGCGGGTGCGCACGAAATCGGCGAAGCCGCTCTCCGCAGTGACGAAGCTGAACAAGCGGTCGGTCGTGTCGACCAGCTTGCGAGCAAAGGCAATACGCTCTTGTTCATAGGTGTCGAGCAGGCTGTCGGGCGCATCGCCGCGCACCACGGCGGCCAGTTTCCAGGCCAGGTTGATGGCGTCGCCGATCCCGGTGTTCATGCCCTGGCCGCCTGCCGGGCTGTGCACGTGGGCGGCGTCGCCGAGCAGGAAGACGTGGCCGCATTGGCCACCCCTGTAGTGGTCGGTCACCCGGTGGTGCACACGGTAGGTCGAGAACCAGTGCACCTGCTCGACTTCCAGCCCGAGGCTGGTCATGGCGCGGTGGCTGACGTCCTTGAAGCTCAGCGCCCCGGCCGCGTCGGTCACGCCGCCGCGCTCGTCACGGATGGTGCCGACCAGGCGTCCGCGTCCGCTGTCGTCGTAGCCCAGGAAGATGACGAAATCCGCCGTTTCGAGCGACAGGTGGATTTCGCCGTTCGCCGCCTGGCCGCGCGACTGCACGTCGGCGACATAGAAGATGTGGTCGTAGGTGCCGCCGCCAAACCCCGTGCCGAGCGTGCGCCGCACGAAGGAACGGGCGCCGTCGCAGCCGGCCAGGTAGCGCGCCTCGACGTGCAGGTCTTCGCCGCTGGCGCGGCGCAGCCGGGCCAGCACGTGGTCGTCTTCTTCCTCGAACTCGGCCAGCTCGGTGCGGCGCAGGATCGACACCCCGGCCGCCTCGAGATGGCGCTCGAGCAGCCGTTCATGCGCGTCCTGCGGATAGATCAGCACATACGGGTAGGGCGTCAGGCGGGCGCCGGCATCGCGCAGCGACAGCCTGGCGCGGCGCTTGCCCCTGACCCACAGGTTGATGCAGGGATTCGGGCGGCCGGCGGCGGCCACCTCGTCGGCCAGCCCGAGCGCGCGGTACAGCTCCAGCGTGCGCGCCTGCACCGCCATCGCGCGCGAGGTCGTGCCCGGTCCGTCGGCACTGTCGACGATGCAGATCCGGATGCCCTGCTTTGCCAGCGCCAGCGCCAGCACCATGCCGGTGGGGCCCGCGCCGGCGATGAGTACGTCATATCGGTCCACGATGGCCTCCTGTAACAAGCCACGACGCAAGCCTACTCTATGTACAGACGCCGGCGAGACCGAAATGTTCCGCTCTCGCGCAGGAGGATCCGGGATATTCGTTGTCGAGACAGGATCAGGTTAGCCAGCGCCAGATGCCCGCTGCCCGTCCGGCCAGCGGTATGTGCGCCCAGGTCGCCAGCAGCCACACCAGCAGGCCACCGCCCAGCGCGTGGGCGCCCAAACCGGAGATACCTCCCACGCGCGCCCGGCCCTGGAGGATGGCCGCGAAGGGCCAGTAGCTGGTGCGCTGTTCCCAGGCCGGCCAGCCCTGCGGATCGAGCGCAGCCTTCTTGCGGTCCTGGAGCGCCGCGCCGACCAGCGACAGCAGGATGATGGCGAGCGCGACGATGATATTTCTGGTCACCGGATACACCAGGATGTGCACCACGCCCCAGATGGCGAACGCCCACAGCATGGGATGCCGGGTGATGGCATAGACGCCGCGCGCCTCGGCGCTGGCTGCGTTGCTGGCGCCCGGCATGGCTGGATTGCGCACCAGCGAGCCGAGCAGCATCACGGACGCCGCCAGCATCAGAATCGTGGCCAGCGCCCACATGCCATCGCCGACGTTCCAGAGCGGCGCACCGACCGGGGTCTTCGGGTAGAAATGGCCCATGGCGCCCAGGGTGGCGAAAGCGACGAAGGAATACAGCGCCAGGAAGCCTTTTTCGCCCACTGCCTTCACCAGGGGACGGCGCAAGGGATGCGACAGGAGGAAGTGCGATCCAACGAAGGCGCCGGCAGAGCCCAGCAGTAACATTGATTCGTCCATCTGCGGCTCCTTCGTGAATGTCGCGGTGCGCCAACTATACGCCCTTACTCGACCACCAGGGGCAAGTCCCTTCCTTCCAGGGCTACCTGTCCAGCATAGTCCGCTGCATGGATGCGCAGGATGTACTCGCCCGGTGCGATGCCGCCGAGCTGCCAGCTGCCGGTCTCGACCTCGCCATCCTGCAAACGGCTGTGCAGCGCATAGGCGAACTGGGTGGCCTTGCTGCCGTACACGGTGATGCCGCTGTTGGGCGCATAGACGGCCTTGACCGCATCGGGGTTGCGCGGCAGGCGGTCGTACACCTGGGTGATCAGGGGGCGCTCATGGCCGGGCACGGGCGTGCCGTCGGCGCGCAGCAGCTGGTAGCCGAGCTTGTACAGCCCGAGGCGGCGGCGCGCCAGGTTGCCGTCCACCTGGTCGTAGGCGTCCACGACGATATTCACCTCGCCCAGCGAACGCGGCACCCGAAGGCGCTTGTCCAGTGCCGGCCGCTTGCGCGTGCCGCTTGGCGGGCGCAGGCGCTTTCCGGTGCTGTCGAACAGCGCGATACTGTTGATGCGCGGCGCCACGGTGTCGGTGAAGCCCACGAAGGGAAGGCTGAGCGGATTGACCACCGCGCCGCCCTGGTAATAGTCGAGGTGGACGTGGGCCATCGCATTGATGGTGCCGAGCGGGTCGCCCACGGCGAAGCGGGTGCCGCGCGGCACGCGCACGCGCTCGGCCTTGCCGCGCGCCTTGCCGTCCTGAGCGGTGAGCACCTGGAAACGCGGATCGAGCGGCCGGCCGCGGGTGTCGCGCCCGACCCGCATGTGGATGTACGACAGCGGCCCGACGCTGATGCCCTCGCTGAGCGAGTCGAAGCCCCAGTTGGCGTACGGGTCCGATACCTTCGAGGGGAACACGGCCAGCACTTTCGAGCCGACGTCGGCGCGCACGTCGAGGCCGGCGTGGAAGTGGTCGCGGCTGTCGCCGTTGTAGCTGCCGCGTACCTCGCCCATCACGCCGACCACCTCATGCACGCTGTCCTGCGGGCCGACCGGCCACGGCATCGGCGCCTGGCGCCGCACCGCGACGGGTTGTGACCTTTCTGGCGCCGCTTCTCCGGGGCGCGGGCTGGACAGGCGATGCACGCGGTGGGCCTGGGCATCGGCCACCACCAGGCTGCCGTCGCGCTCGACCGCGATGCCGCGCGGGCCGTAGAGCTGCACGGTGCCGTCGGGACCGAAGCCGTCGCCGGAGGCGGGGAGGTCGGCGTCCGGCAGCGGACGGACTTCGCCCTCCGGCGTGAGCTGCAGGATGCGCCCGCCCGCGCTGGCCGCGATGTACAGGTAGCCGTCGCGGGTCAGGGCCAGGGCGACCGGGCGGCGCAGGGGCGCCCGGCGTTCTCCGTCGGCGGGGGCCGCGATGGTCGTCACCGTGCCATCGAGGGCGGCGCGGCGGATGGCGTTGTTGCCGGTATCGGCGACGTAGAGCGTGCCGTTGGTGGTCACCGCGACCGCGCTCGGGGTGTCGAAGCTGGCCGCCGTGCCCATGCCATCGGCGTTGCCCGGCCTGCTGCCGCCCGCGACGGTGGTGACGCTGCCGTCGCGGCCGATGCGGCGGATGCGGTCGTTATAGGTGTCGGCCACGTACACGATGCCGGCGTCGTCCACCGCGAGGCCGACCGGGCCGTTGAACCGGGCGGCGCGGCCGATGCCGTCGACGTCGCCGGGCGCGCCGTTGCCGGCAAGCGTGGTGACGCTGCCGTCTTTCGCGATCTTGCGGATGGCGTGGTTGCCGGTGTCGGCCACGAACAGGTTGCCCTCGTGGTCGAAAGCCAGCGCGGAAGGGGTGTGGAAGGCGGCCGCGCTGCCGGTGCCGTCCTGGAACCCTTCCTTGCTGCCGGCGAATGTAGCGACGCTGCCATCGGGCGCGATCGTGCGGATGCGGTTGCTGTTGCCGGCGTCGGCGATGTAGATCGTGCCTTTGCTGTCGAGGGCGACGCCGAACGGATCGTCGAAACGGCTGCTTGCTGCGGGGCCGTCCACCGCGCCGGGAATGCCGTCGCCGGCCAGGGTGGTGACGCGGGCGGGCCAGAACGGCGTCGTCCTGGCGGCCTTGGGCGTGAGCACGGCCAGCGCGCCGGGCTGGCGCCCGATGATGTCGGTGAAGTAGAGGACGGCGCCGGCCGCCACGATGCCCGCGCCGGCGAGGGACGCGATGAGGGTCTTTCGGTTCACTGGAGTTGCCAGAAAATTGCTGAGGCAGCAATCTTAGCGGATACATGTGAACCATGTTGCACGTAGGGTGGGCGGGTTTCCCGCCCACGCGTTCAACCAACGGATGCGGCGTCGTAACGCCTATTCGAACTCCATCCCGTCACACACTGGATTACCGCCCCAATCTGCCGCGTACAGGCCCGCCCGGACAAACCGTCCGAACGTCGAATACGGCCACTCGGACGCCGCCTTCACGAATCCGTGCTTCACTGGATTGAAATGGATGTAATCGACGTGCCGCTCCATGTCGGCCTCGTCCCGGATCTCGTGTTCCCAGAAACGGCGCTGCCAAATGGCCGCCGTGCGTTGGCGTTGCCGGGACTTTGACAGCGTTGCCGAATACTGCTGGCCGCAAGTGTGCGAAACGTGGTGCTTGATTTGCGACCAGCGCGATGAGAAGTTGGTATCGCCGTCGGGCAGCGTCCAGATACAGTGCAGGTGGTCCCGCATCAAGACCATTGCATCGGTGGTGAACAGCCGCCGGAGTCGGACGCGTTCGATGGCCTGGCGTAGCGCGGTGCGAACGGCATCGTCGCACAGGATGGGCCGGCGGCGATGCGTGACGACCGTGAAGAAGTAGGTAGTGCCAGTCAGGGCGCGGCGGTAGCGGGGCATTGGCGCATGGTAGACGGTGCGCCAGCAGTGAAATGTGCGTCAGATCAATGTGGGTTTGGACGCGTGGGCGGGAGACCCGCCCACCCTACGGAGATGCTCGAGTTCCTTGTCCACCGCCTGGCTGACGATCTCGCCTAGAGCTTCATTCAAGCCTGCGCGCAGGTCGGCGGTGAACGACTCTAACGTGCGCTGCATGGCGTCGGCCATGGCGTCGCGTACGCGCTGCTCAAGCACGAAGTCGACGCGGCCCTGCAGCTGCTGCAGCACGCGCTCGGTGACGCGGCGTTCCAGCACGCTCCATTCCTCGCCGGTCCAGCGCTCGTGGGCGCGGCGTTCCAGCTGTTCGCCCGAGGCTTCCTGGGCCGGCACGGGCGCCGCCGTCGGCGCGGCTGCTTCCGTGACAACTTCGCTGACGACTTCGGTCAGTACCGGGATGCTCGGGTCGAAAGCTGGGTTCTCGTTCATGACTGTCCTGGGCTCATGATTGACCCGCAACGAAGTGGGTCAGGGGATAGTTCTGCTTCTTGTAGGCGACGTAGCGCTGGCGCCCGGCGGCGGCGTCGTCCTCGTCGATCGAGATGATCTCGAACACGCGCGCGAACTGTGATAGTAGCGCAGGAGTGCGGCGGGTGAGGTTGACCAGCATCTCATGATGGGGCAATGGCAGCCCCTCGTCAGCGGTGATGATGACAGGCGTTTCATTCGCCAATGGGTCACCGGCCGGCACGTGCGGGATGAAGTCGGTGCCGGACACCGTCCACAGCGCCGCGTTCAGGGCCTCGGCCTGGGCGGCATCCTCGGCCAGCACCACCACCCTGGCCTTGGCCGCGTAGGCCTTGCGGGCCAGGCGGCAGGCGTAGGCCAGCTTGTCGGGGATGTTGGTGTGGAAGTCGATCCGGGTCGTCATGGGGCGTTCATGCCGCTATGGCGCAGCAGCGCGTCGATCGAGGGTTCGCGGCCGCGGAAGGCCCGGAACGATTCCAGCGCCGGACGCGAACCGCCCACCGCCAGGATCTCCTGCTGGAAGCGCTTGCCGGTCTCCTGCAGCTTGCCGGACTCTAAAGCCTCCTCGAACGCCGCATAGGCGTCGGCGGACAGCACTTCGGCCCACTTGTAGCTGTAGTAGCCGGCCGCATAGCCGCCCGAGAAAATGTGGCCGAACGAATGCTGGAAACGGTTGAAGCTCGGCGGGATCATCACCGAGAACTGCTTGCGGATGTCGTCGATCAGGTGCTGGACCGTGCGCTCGCTTTGCGGATCGAAGTCGTAGTGCAGGTGCATGTCGATCAGCGAGAACTCGACCTGGCGCAGCGTCATCATCCCGGACTGGAAGTTCTTTGCGGCCAGCATCTTGTCGTACAGCGCGCGCGGCAGCGGTTCGCCCGTCTTCACGTGCGCCGTCATCTGCTGCAGCTTGTCCCACTCCCAGCAGAAGTTTTCCATGAACTGGGACGGCAACTCCACCGCATCCCATTCGACACCCGAAATGCCGGAGACCGACAGCTCCTCGACTTCGGTCAGCATGTGATGCAGGCCGTGGCCGAATTCGTGGAACAGGGTGATGACTTCGTCGTGCGTGAACAGCGACGGCTGCTGCTTGCCGTCCACCGTGGCGGGTGGCGTGAAGTTGCAGGTCAGGTAGGCGATCGGCGTCTGCACGATGCCGCCAATGGTCACGCGGCGGCCGCGCGCATCGTCCATCCAGGCGCCCTGGTTCTTGCCCGGGCGGGCGTACAGGTCGAGGTAGAACTGGCCGATGAGCTGGCCCGCGCGCTCGATGCGGAAGAAGCGCACGTCCGGATGCCACACGGTCGCCACATCCTGCCTGATCTGCACGTCGAACAGGTCCTGGATGACGGTGAACAGGCCCTCGACGACCTTCGGCTCCGGGAAGTATTCCTTCACTTCCTTCTCGGAGAAGGCATAGCGCTGCTCGCGCAGCTTCTCGGAAGCATAGGCCACGTCCCAGGATTGCAGGTCAAGGATGCCCAGCTCGCCGCGCGCAAAGGCGCGCAGCTCTTCCAGGTCTTTTTCGGCGAACGGGCGGGCGCGCCTGGCCAGGTCCTGGAGGAACTCGACCACGTGCTGCGGGCTCTCGGCCATCTTCGGCACCAGCGAGACCTCGGCGAAGTTCGCGTATTCCAGCAGCTGGGCTTCTTCGTGGCGCAGCTGCAGCAGCTTGACGATGTTGGCCGTGTTGTCCCACTTCGCGCTGTCGCTGAACATGCTGCCGGCTTCCGAGGCCTTGGTGCTGCTCGCGCGGTAGATGGTTTCGCGCAGGGCGCGGTTGTCGCAGAACTGCAGCACCGGGTAATAGGACGGGAAGTGCAGGGTGAACTGCCAGCCGGCCTTGCCGTCCTTCTCGGCCAGTGCGCGGGCCGCAAGCTTGACGTCGTCGGGGATGCCGCTCAGCTCCGCTTCGTTCTCGACCAGCAGCTTGTAGTCGTTGGTTGCGTCCAGCACGTTCTGCGAGAAGTTGGTCGAGGTCGCGGCCTGCTGTTCCTGGATCTCGGCGAAGCGCTCCTTCTTATCCTCGGGCAGCTCGGCGCCGCCCAGGCGGAAGTCGCGCAGTGCGTTCTCGACGATGCGCTTGCGCGCCGGGGTGAGGGTAGCGTATTCGCTGCTGGTGCGGAGCAGCTTGTACTTGGCGAACAAGGCCTCGTTCTGGCTCAGCGCGGTCCAGAACTCGGTGACCTTGGGCTGGTTTTCGTTGTAGGTGGCGCGCAGCTCGGGCGTGTCCACCACGTGGTTCAGGTGGTTGACCACGCCCCAGGCCCGGCCCAGGCGTTCGGTGGCTTCCTCGAGCGGGATCACGAAGCTGTCCCACGTCACCTCGTCCGAAGGGGCTTCCAGCTGGGCGACCACGTCGGCCGCCCCCTTGATCAGTTGCTCGATGGCCGGCGTCACGTGCTCCGGCTTGACCAGGTCGAACCGGGTCAGGCCGGAAAAATCGAGGAGGGGATTGCTGGTGGCAGTGGTCATGGCTTTCCTTTTGAGGTTCAGGCCACGCCGGGCTTCGGTTCCATTCCCGTTGCCTGGCTGGGGCAGTCTTGGCTGGCGGAGTGCACGCGTTCGGCGGACTCCACGGTGTTCATCAACAGCATGGTGATCGTCATCGGACCGACGCCGCCCGGCACCGGCGTGATGTGGGACGCGACTTCGCGCACGCCGGCGTAATCCACGTCGCCGCACAGCTTGCCCGCGTCGTCGCGGTTCATGCCGACGTCGATCACGATCGCGCCCGGCTTGACCATGTCGGCGGTCAGGGTGTTGCGGCGGCCGACGGCGGCCACCACCACATCGGCCTGGCGGGTGTACAGGCCCAGGTCCGGCGTCGCGCTATGGCAGATGGTGACGGTGGCGTTGGCTTGCAAGAGCAGCAGGGCCATCGGTTTGCCGACCGTGTTCGAGCGGCCGATCACGACCGCGTGCTTGCCGCGCAGGTCGACGCCGGTGGTCTCGATCAGCTTCATGCAGCCATACGGCGTGCAGGGACGGAAGCCCGGCAGGTTGGCGACCAGTTCGCCGGCCGACAGCACCGAATAACCGTCGACGTCCTTGGCTGTCGAGATCGCCTCGATGACCCGGCTCGGGTCGATATGCTTCGGCAGCGGCATCTGCACCAGGATGCCGTGGATCGCCGGGTCGGCGTTCAGGGCGGCGATCCGGTCGAGCAGGGCTTGTTCGCTCAGGTCGGCGTCGTACTTTTCCAGCACCGAATGGAAGCCGACATCGCCGCAGGCCTTGACCTTGTTGCGCACGTAGACGTGGCTGGCCGGGTCTTCGCCGACCAGGATCACGGCCAGGCCGGGCTGGCGGCCGCTGGCGGTGAGCTTGGCGGCGCGCTGGGCGATTTCGCCGCGCAGTTGTTGGGAAAGGAGGACTCCGTCGATGTTCTGGGCTGGCATGTTTTGGCTCGGGCTAGGCAAAAACGAAATTATAAGGCCCATGCTCATATCGCGCGCCGCGACGAAGCGAGCATCGTCATATTGGCAGGTACGCCCGGATCGCCCCGCTCTGCCATAAGTGAGAGTCGGCGCTTGCGTCCGAATCGCGGTGCTGTTATAGGATTATTAAGACCTCGTCATAGGGGAAATTGTGCAGGTGCAGCATAAGATTCCACTATATGAAATGGCATATCATAGTTTGAAAAAGGACGTGGCCACTGGTAGAATCGAAGAGTTTATTTTCAGATATTTGAAATTTCACCATACGCCACCAGCCATTCCAGAGAGCGGTCGGGGCGCAAACTCAAGGAGACGCATTAATGTCAGCTCAACTCGACCAGTTGACGGCACAAGCTGCCAACGACCCGGACACGCTCGAAACCCAGGAATGGCTGGACGCGCTGGAAGCGGTGATCGAACATGAAGGCACCGACCGCGCGCACTACCTGATGGAGCGCATGGTCGACCTGGCGCGCCGCCGCGGCGCCCACATTCCGTTCTCGAGCAACACGGCCTACGTCAACACGATCCCGGCCCACCTGAACGTGAACTGCCCGGGCAACCTGGAATACGAAGAGCGCCTGCGCTCGTGGATGCGCTGGAACGCGATGGCGATGGTGGTCAAGGCCAACCGCGCCGACGGCGACCTGGGCGGCCACATCTCCTCGTTCGCCTCGCTGGCGAACATGCTGGGGATCGGCTTCAACCACTTCTGGCACGCCCCGACCGAAGAGCACGGCGGCGACCTGCTGTACATCCAGGGCCACTCCTCGCCGGGCATCTACGCCCGCGCCTACCTGGAAGGCCGCATCACCGAAGAGCAGATGCTGAACTTCCGCCGCGAAGTCGACGGCAAGGGCCTCTCTTCGTATCCGCACCCGAAACTGATGCCGGACTTCTGGCAGTTCCCGACCGTGTCGATGGGCCTGGGCCCACTGATGGCGATCTACCAGGCGCGCTTCCTGAAGTACCTGCACGCACGCGGCATCGCCCAGACCGAGAACCGCAAGGTCTGGGTCTTCTGCGGCGACGGCGAGATGGACGAGCCGGAATCGATGGGCGCGATCGGCATGGCCGCGCGCGAGCGCCTCGACAACCTGGTCATGGTCGTCAACTGCAACCTGCAGCGCCTGGACGGTCCGGTGCGCGGCAACGGCAAGATCATCCAGGAACTCGAAGCCGACTTCCGCGGCGCCGGCTGGAACGTGGTCAAGGTCATCTGGGGCTCGCAGTGGGATGCGCTCCTCTCTAAAGACAAGGACGGCATCCTGCAGCGCGTGATGATGGAAACCGTCGACGGCGAATACCAGAACTACAAGGCCAAGGACGGCGCCTACGTGCGCAAGCACTTCTTCGGCAAGCACCCGGAACTGCTCAAGATGGTCGCCAACATGAGCGACGACGACATCTGGCGCCTGACCCGCGGCGGCCACGACCCGCACAAGATCTATGCAGCGTTCAAGAACGCGCAGGAGAACAAGGGTTCGCCGACCGTGCTGCTGGTGAAGACCGTCAAGGGCTTCGGCATGGGCAAGTCGGGCGAGGCGCGCAACACCGCGCACCAGACCAAGAAGCTGGACGACGCCGCGATCCGCGAGATGCGCGACCGCTTCAACATTCCTATCCCGGACGACAAGCTGGCCGAGATCCCGTTCTTCAAGCCGTCCGACGATGCGCCGGAAATGCAGTACCTGCACGAGCGCCGCAAGGCCTTAGGGGGCTACCTGCCGCAGCGCCGCTCCAAGGCCGACGAAGCCCTGGTGGTGCCGCCGCTGGACAGCTTCAAGGCCGTGATCGAGCCGACCCCGGAAGGCCGCGAGATCTCGACCACCCAGTCCTACGTGCGCGTGATCACCAGCCTGCTGAAAGACCCGAGCATCGGCCAGCGCATCGTGCCGATCCTGGTCGACGAATCGCGTACCTTCGGTATGGAAGGCCTGTTCCGCCAGATCGGCATCTTCAACCAGCAGGGCCAGCTGTACGAGCCGGTCGACCGCGACCAGGTGATGTACTACCGTGAAGACAAGGCCGGCCAGATCCTCCAGGAAGGCATCAACGAAGCGGGCGGCATGAGCTCGTGGATCGCCGCGGCGACCTCGTACTCGTCGAACAACCGCCAGATGATCCCGTTCTACACCTTCTACTCGATGTTCGGGATGCAGCGTGTGGGCGACCTGGTCTGGCTGGCGGGCGACATCCGGGCGCGCGGCTTCCTGATGGGCGGCACCGCCGGCCGCACCACGCTGAACGGCGAAGGCCTGCAGCACGAGGACGGCCACAGCCACATCATCGCCGCCACCGTGCCGAACTGCCTGCCGTACGACCCGACCTTCGGCCATGAAGTGGCGGTGATCATCCAGGACGGCCTGCGCCGCATGGTGACGGAACAGGAAGACGTGTTCTACTACATCACCATCATGAACGAGAACTACGCGCATCCGGGCCTGAAGCCAGGCCAGGAAGAGGGCATCCTGAAGGGCATGTACCTGCTGCAGGAAGGTGGGGCGATCGACGGCGGCAAGGACAGCTCCAAGCGCGTCCAGCTGATCGGCTGCGGCACCATCCTGCGCGAGTCGATCGCAGCAAGCGAACTGCTGAAGAACGACTGGGGCGTCGATGCCGACGTGTGGTCGGCGCCGTCGCTGACGCTGCTGGCCCGTGACGGCCAGGATTGCGAGCGCTGGAACATGGTCAACCCGGATGCGCAGCAGCGCGTGCCGTACGTGACTTCGCTGCTGCAGAACACCGCCGGCCCGATCGTCGCGACCACCGACTACATGCGCATGTTCGCCGAGCAGATCCGCGCCTTCATGCCGAAGGACCGCACCTATAAAGTGCTGGGCACCGACGGCTTCGGCCGCTCGGATTCGCGCGTCAAGCTGCGCGAGTTCTTCGAGGTGAACCGCTACTACGTGACGGTTGCCGCCCTGCGTGCGCTGGCCGATGAAGGCAAGATCGACCGTGCAGTGGTCGCCCAGGCGATCGCGAAGTACGGCATCGACCAGAACAAGCCGAATCCTGTGACCCAGTAAATGCTCGAAGTCCGCCGTCCCGCGTGTGCAGGGCGGCGGCTTAAGCGCGAACTCAAAGAACAAACGGAGCTAACACTATGAGCATTGTGGAAGTCAAAGTCCCGGACATCGGCGACTTCAAGGAAGTCGAAGTCATCGAGCTGATGGTCAAGCCGGGCGACACGATCAAGGTCGACCAGTCGCTGGTCACCGTCGAGTCGGACAAGGCAAGCATGGAAATCCCGTCGAGCCACGCCGGCGTCGTGAAAGAAATCAAGATCAAGGTCGGCGACAAGGTTGCCGAGGGTTCGCTCGTGCTGCTGCTGGAAGAAGCCGGCGGCGCTGCCGCTGCTGCACCTGCTACTGCGGCCGCACCAGCACCGGCAGCCGCTGCGCCTGCCGCTGAAGCTGCGCCGGCGCCAGCCGCTGCCGCCCCTGCAGCCTCGGGCGGCATCGTCGAAGTCACCGTGCCGGACATCGGCGACTTCAAGGAAGTCGAAATCATCGAGCTGATGGTCAAGCCGGGCGACCAGATCAAGGTCGACCAGTCGCTGATCACGGTCGAATCGGACAAGGCGAGCATGGAGATCCCGTCCAGCCACGCCGGTACCGTCAAGGAAATCAAGGTCAAGGTCGGCGACAAGGTCGCCAAGGGCTCGCTGGTGCTGCTGGTCGAATCGACCGGTGGCGGCGCCGCTGCGCCGGCGCCAGCGGCCGCACCTGCCCCTGCGGCCGCTGCTCCGGCTGCCGCACCCGCCGCCGCTGCAGCTCCGGCACCTGCCGCAGCTGCACCGGCCCCGGCCCAGGGCCTCACCGGCTCGAAAGCCCACGCCTCGCCGTCGATCCGCAAGTTTGCCCGCGAACTGGGCGTGGACCTCGGCCGCGTGCCGGGCACCGGCCCGAAAGGCCGCATCACCCAGCTCGACGTGCAGAACTTCGTCAAGGGCGTGATGGCCGCGCCGGCCGCCGCCGCCGCACCAGCCAAGGGTGGATCGGGCGTTGGCCTCGACCTGCTGCCATGGCCGTCGCTCGACTTCTCGAAGTTCGGTCCGACCGAACTGCTGCCGCTGTCGCGCATCAAGAAGATCTCTGGCCCGAACCTGCACCGCAACTGGGTGATGATCCCGCACGTCACCACCTTCGACGAAGCCGACGTCACCGACCTGGAACGGTTCCGCGTCGATTCGAACGCCGCGCTGGCCAAGCAGAAGTCGACCGTCAAGCTGACCATGCTGGCCTTCGTCATCAAGGCGTCGGTCGCCGCGCTGAAGAAGTTCCCGCAATTTAACGCCTCGCTCAGCGAAGACGGTGCGAACCTGATCCTGAAGCAGTACTACAACATCGGCTTCGCCGCCGACACCCCGAACGGCCTGGTGGTTCCGGTGGTGAAGGATGCGGACAAGAAGACGGTGTCGCAGATCGCCACCGAAATGGGCGAGCTCTCGGCACAGGCACGCGACGGCAAGCTGTCCCCGGCAAACATGCAGGGCGCCACCTTCACCATCTCGTCGCTGGGCGGCATCGGCGGTACGGCCTTCACGCCGATCATCAATGCGCCGGAACTGGCGATCCTGGGCCTGTCGAAGTCGGCGATGAAGCCGGTGTGGGATGGCTCGGCATTCCAGCCGCGTTTGATGCTGCCGCTGTCGCTGTCCTACGACCACCGCGTGATCGATGGCGCCGGCGCTGCCCGCTTCGCCGCCTACCTGGCCGACGTCCTGGCCGACCTGCGCAAGACCCTTCTGTAAGGAGCCGAGCATGAGCACTGTCGAAGTAAAGGTTCCGAACATCGGCGACTTCAAGGACGTCGAGATCATCGAGCTGCTGGTCAAGCCGGGCGACACCATCAAGGTCGACCAGTCGCTGGTCACCGTCGAATCGGACAAGGCCAGCATGGAGATCCCGTCGACCCATGCCGGCGTGGTCAAGGAAATCAAGGTCAAGGTTGGCGACAAGGTGAACGAAGGTTCGCTGCTGCTGATGATCGAAGAATCCGGCGCGGGCGCCGCCGCGCCTGCTCCTGCCGCAGCCGCACCGGCGCAGGCAGTCGCTGCGACCGCCGCGAGCAAGCCGGCCGATTCGTACGCACCGGCCCATCCCGCGCCAGCCGCTGCGCAAGCATCGGCGCCGGCGCCGGGCGCGGCCAGCTACAGCGGCGCGGTCGACATCGAATGCGAGATGATGGTGCTGGGCGCCGGCCCGGGCGGCTATTCGGCCGCTTTCCGCTCGGCGGATCTCGGCATGAATGTCGTGCTGGTCGAGAAGTACGCGACCCTGGGCGGCGTGTGCCTGAACGTGGGCTGCATCCCGTCCAAGGCGCTGCTGCACGTGGCGCACATCATGGACGAGACCGCGCACATGGCCGACCTGGGTGTGAGCTTCGCCAAGCCTGATGTCGACATCGACAAGCTGCGCGCCTACAAGGATGGCGTCATCAAGAAGATGACCGGCGGCCTGAACTTCATGGCCAAGGCGCGCAAGGTCAATGTGGTGCAGGGCGTGGGCAGCTTCCTCTCCCCGAACCACATCGAAGTGACCGCAGCCGACGGCAGCAAGAAAGTGGTGAAATTCGCGAAAGCGATCATCGCCGCCGGTTCCGCCGTGGTGAAGCTGCCCTTCGTGCCGGAAGACCCGCGCATCGTCGATTCGACCGGCGCGCTGGAACTGCGCCAGGTGCCCAAGCGCATGCTGGTGATCGGCGGCGGCATCATCGGCCTGGAGATGGCAACCGTGTACTCGACCCTGGGTGCGCGCATCGACGTGGTCGAGATGATGGATGGCCTGATGCAGGGCGCGGACCGCGAGGCCGTCAAGGTCTGGCAGAAGTACAACGCGCACCGCTTCGACAACATCATGTTGAAGACCAAGACCGTCGGCGTCGAGGCGCTGCCCGAAGGCATCAAGGTGAGCTTCGAAGCCGCCGAAGCCGGCGCCACTGCACCTGAACCGCAGCTCTACGACCTGGTGCTGGTGGCCGTCGGCCGCAGCCCGAACGGCAAGAAGATCGCCGCCGAGAAGGCCGGCGTCGCCGTGAGCGACCGCGGCTTCATCGGCGTGGACGGCCAGATGCGCACCAACGTGCCGCACATCTTCGCCATCGGCGACCTGGTGGGCCAGCCGATGCTGGCGCACAAGGCGGTACACGAGGCGCACGTGGCGGCGGAAGCGGCGCACGGCGAGAAGGCCTACTTCGACGCCAAGGTGATCCCGTCGGTGGCCTACACCGATCCGGAAGTGGCATGGGTCGGCCTGACCGAGGATGAAGCCAAGCAGAAGGGCATCAAGGTCGAGAAGGGCCACTTCCCGTGGAACGCCAGCGGCCGCGCGGTCGCCAACGGCCGCGACGAAGGCTTCACCAAGCTGCTGTTCGACGCCGAGACCAAGCGCATCATCGGCGGCACCATCGTCGGCACCAATGCCGGCGACATGATCGGCGAAGTGGCGCTGGCGATCGAGATGGGCGCGGACGGCGTGGATATCGGCAAGACCATCCACCCGCACCCGACCCTGGGCGAATCGATCGGCATGGCGGCCGAAGTCTACAAGGGCGTCTGCACAGACTTGCCGCCGGTGCGCAAGAAGTGATCGCGCTCAGTCTGGCGTAGTGGAAGGGGACCTCGACGGTCCCCTTTTTTACATCCGCTTGAACAAGTCAATCGCCGCGTGGGCGGGGAACCCGCCCACGCTACAGAACCTTTTACTGGACGGCCTTGCCTCCGACAGTTCCCATCTTTCTACATCTGCTTGAACAAGTCCACGTAGTTCCGGCTCACGACCAGCTGTTCGTCACGCCCTTTCAAGCGCACGTGCAAGCGTCCGCGAAAGTCGGTGCGCGTTGCCGCCACGTGGCGCGCCGCGACGATCACGCCGCGGTGGATCTGCCAGAACTGCTGGGGATCGAGCTGCTCTTTCAGCTTGCTGAGCGGCGTGCGGATCAGGCACTCGCCATCGGCCAGGAACACGCTGGTGTACTTGTCGTTGCTCTGGAAGTAGATGACTTCGTCGATTGCGACCAGCCGAGTTTCCTGCCCTTTCGCCGCCCGGATCCACTGCAGCGGAGCCGGCGCCGCCGTGGTCACGCCCAATTGCCGCAGCAGTGCCGCCAGGGCATCCGGCGCTGGCGCCGCTGCCGTCACGGCCAGTGCTTCCTTCAGCCGCGCCACCGTGCGCGACAGGCGTTCGAGCTTGATCGGCTTGAGCAGGTAGTCGAAGGCCGCGTGCTCGAAGGCCTGCAGCGTGTAGTGATCGTAGGCGGTAGTGAAGACGACCCGCGGCGGCTGCCTGCCTTCGCAGAGGCGCGCAGCCAGCTCGATGCCGTTCAGTCCCGGCATCTGGATATCGAGGAAGACGACCTGCGGCGCCAGCTCGTCGATGAGCGCGAGCGCCTGCACCCCGTTGGCGGCGCGGGTCACGTGCAGGCCGGGCCAGGCAATGGCCAGCTGCGACTCCATATAGTCGAGCAGATGCGGCTCGTCGTCGGCGATCAGGGCGCGTGGGTGGTCGATGATGGCACCATGGCAGGGACAATGCGGGGAAGCAGCAGGCGCGAGCTCACGCCGCCCGCAGGGTTTTCGATGAGCTGTAGCTGGGCGCCTGCCCCGTACAGCTGGCGCAGGCGCTCGCGCAGGTTGGACAGGCCGACACCGCCGCCGGGGCGCGGGGCGGCCGAACGCAGCCCGGCGCCGGTATCGCTGACCTCGAGCACCAGCATGCCGCCGCCCAGACGCGCCCGGATCACGATCTCGCCGCCTTCCAGCATGGGCTCGATGCCGTGCATGATCGCGTTCTCGACCAGCGGCTGCAGCAGCATCGGCGCCAGCGGCAGCGTGCGCGCGGACGGGTCGAGCTCGAAACGGCAGCGCAGCCGCCCCTCCATGCGCACCGCCAGCACGTCGAGGTAGGCGCCGGCCAGATCGACTTCGCTGCCGAGCGTCGCATGCTCGGCGCGGCTGGCCGACAGGCTGGCGCGCAGGTAGTCGATGAAGCGCTCCAGCATGCGGCGCGCCTTGGCCGGCTGGCTGTCGATCAGGCTGACGACGTTGGCCAGCGTGTTGTACAGGAAGTGCGGCTCGATCTGGGCCTGCAGGGCCCGCAGGCGCGCCTCGGCGACCAGGCGGCCGGCGGCCTCGATCTGCTCCTGCTGGCGCGCCGCCAGCGCTTCGCGCCGCAGGCGCCGCTCGCCGGCGGCCAGCAGCAGCACCATCAGGCCGGCCGTCAGCACGCCGAAGGCAAGCAGGAACAACACGGTGGTGGTGCTCTGGAAGAAGCGCAGCGGGCTGCGGCCGACGAGCAGCGCATTCCCGAAGGGGATGCCGATGACGCTGGCTGCGGCGATGACCAGCAGCTGCGCCATGCGGAACAGCACGAGGTTCTCGCGCGGCATTGTCCGCTCGAGAAAATGCAGGGCAGCATGGATCATGAAGCCGATCATGTTGCTGATGACGAGCGTCGCGAACAGCAGCCGCGCGAACGGCATGCCGCGGCCGAAGAGCTTTTGCAGCACGGTCAGCGCCAGCGCCAGCATGCTGCTCCAGATCGCCGTGTACAGCAGGTCGCGGGCGAACGAGGGCGGCCAGCGCCGGAACAGCGGGATCAATTCCAGCGGATGGTTGCGCTCGCGCGCTATATCGCGCTCCTCGGGAGAATGGGCAGTAATCATGCTGACAAGAAATTACCATGAAAACAGTGCGGCGTGCGATAGGGCAGCCGCGCCAGCGCCAGCGGTCCAGCGGACACGTACGCCGCGTCGAACACGCTCAGCACGCCGACGCCCTTGCGCAAGTCCTGCGCCACGCCGACCAGGTAGCCATCGGTCTCGACGCGCGCATTGCGGCGCGGGACCAGCACGTGCTCCTCGACTTGCCAGCCTGGACCGAAACGGTAGCCGTCCACCTTGCCGCTGTCGGTGTCGACCAGGTTGACCGAGGACAGCAGGCCGGCTTCGCCACCCAGCAGCACCAGCCTGCGATGGCGCCTGCTGGCCACCTGCGGCGCCACGCGCGGAAATTCGCAGGCGCCGAACAGGCGGCTGGCATGTGCGCGGCCGCTGGCGTAGTCGAGGCAGACCTGCATCGCCTCGCTGCGCGAGCGGCTCCGCCGTTCGCCGGCCATCAAGCCGCCGAGTTCGGCCAGAGCGTCGCCCTCGTGCAGCACCACGTCGAAGCGGGTGCAGGCGCCGTCCTCCCAGGCATTGCCGAAGTGGAAGACCATGCGCGGCGGCAGCTCGAATACCTGGCGCACGGCCAGACTGTCCTTGGCCACGACCACGACGCGCAGCGGCCGTGCATCGGGGCCACTACCGGCCCAGATGTGGCGCTCGGCGAAACTCATGCCGCTTCCCGGCGTCAGGTCGTAGGGCGGAATCAGGAAGACCAGGTGCTTCGCGCTGACGACGAAGTCATGCACCATGGCCTGCCCGGGCACCGTGAGCAGGGCGGTGCGCAGGACCTGGCCGTCGGCGCCGATCTGGTAGATCGCGAGCCGGTTGGAACCGGGCAGGGCGCCGAAGTTCCACATCCCGCCTTGCGGGTCGGGTTTGGGATGGGCCGAGAACGGCATGGCGCGCAAATCCTCGCGCCAGGTCTTGACTCCGCGCGTGGACAGGGTGTCCGGATCGACTTCGATCGCCGAGCCGCCTTCCCACAAGGCGTACACGCGCCCGTTGAAGGGCAGCAAATTGGTGTTGGCTGCGTTCAGGCTGTCGTTGTCGCGAAAGCCGCGGCGCGCCACCCAAGTGCCGAAGGATGGGTAGAGGAATCGACCGGCCTCGGTCTCGTCCAGGAAGCGGCGCGTCTCGACGAAGCGGCCCTGGTGGCGCACGCGCCCGCCGGCAATGGTCCAGCGCTGGGCGAAGCCGTCGCCGTCGAACCAGTGGTGGTAGCGCTCGCCGCCCAGTTCGAATCGGCCGGGGCCGTTGCGATAGAAGCTGCCCTGCAGGTCGGCCGGCAGGCGCCCGCTGACCGAGGCGTCGCCGGCCTGGCTGCCGACGGTGTCGGCGTACACGGCCAGCGCCGGGTCGCGTGCCAGGGCGGCGTGGAAGCGGCGCCGGGTTTCCTCGTCGGCGCGCGCGGCGCCGGCCAGTCCGAGCGCACCAAGGCCAAGTCCGGCTCCGATCAAGCGGCGGCGGTCCATGCTCGCTCCTCAGCGCAGGCTGATGGTGGCCGTGGCGCCGGCAGCCGGCAGACTGAACTTCACCTGCTCGAATGTCGGCGGCCCCATGGTGCCGCGGGCATTGTTGCTGAAGGCATGGTCCTCGGAGGGGATGCCCATCGCGTTGCTGTCCATCTTCCCGTTGCCGTTGGTGTCGTGAAAAAGCGCAATGCCGTATTCGCCAGCCGGCAAATCCTTGATCACCAGGTCGACGCCGCCGGCCGCGGCGGCGACACGGGCGGCTTTGGCAGGGCGCTTCAGGAAGCTGGGGGCGGAATCGTAGACGGCGACCATGATGTTGCCTTGCGCCGACTTGACGTCCTCGACGCGGACGCTCAGGTCCGCTGCGCCGGCGGCGCTGCAGGCGGACAGGATGGCAATGGCGCTTGCGGTACGGATGGTTTGCATGACGGGCTCCTAGGGGTGGTTGATGGAGCCATTCTGGCGAGCCGATTCCGGACACGCTCGTGCTTGCGACGAAACGGCGGCGATTCGGCGCGAGCTGCATGCGGACGGCGCGAATTGCACGTCGGGTGCAGCTGAAAACTTCGGCGCTTTCACCGTCCCGTGTTGAACGAGCCCCGCGCAATTCGCAGCGGCTTCTCTAGCGAACCAATGCGGCGGTTCCGCTCAACAGTTCAAGATCTCCAACAGCTCACGCTGACAGCGCCGAAAATTTCAATCGTGACAGCCGCTCGACGCTGTATTGACTTGCTATGATGGGAGCGTGTGGCGGCAAGCCCACTTTGTCGCCGGTCGCGTGTGGGGCTACAGGGAGATTGTTATGTACGAGCACGGCAATGAATACGTCGGGACGGTCTATGTGCTGCCCGAAACGCGCTGCTTCGAACTCAGGACCACGGTCCACGGCGAATCGTCGGTTGTTCATGGCACCATTTCCCAGCAGCTCGCCGCGCGCTTCGTCGAAGGCGCCCCGGATGCGATCGACCCGCGCCAGGTAGCGGCCCAGCCGCGCAGGGTCGAGGTGATGACCCGCGAGATCCACGAACGCCACCGCGCCCCGCGCAAGGTGTATTGCCTGACTCGGCTGTATGACTTCGAGACCCGGGTCCAGGGAAGTGCGGCGCCGGCCATGGCCTGAACGCCGGACGTAAAAAAGCCGCCCGGCGGGTGCGGGGCGGCTTTTATCGGTTCGGATGATCAGCGGGTCGTCACGTGAAGGCGATGAAACGCTGCGGAATGTCGATGGTGCCGGATTGGGCGGCGGCGGCATACGCGCGCATTTCCGCCAGCACCGCTTCGAGCTGTTCGTTGTTCGGATTCTGCAGGAAGCCCTTCATACGCTCCTGCAGCGAGGCCTGCTGGTCACGCCATTCGTATCGGGATGACTTGCTCATGCTTCCTCCTCGCGGCGAACGGCCGCTGTTCTTGTATTGTTCATGACATCCTCCTGTAATAAGGATGTCAGATTGACACAGTTACTTGCCGCAAGTCGGTGCGATCACGCACAGACCGCTTTTTGACCATATGGTCAAAGAATGCTCCGATAAAACAGCTCTAGCCGCTCAGCAAGGACGTGCCGGGCTTCCTGGCCAATGGGTTCACGTTCCGGGAACAGATAACGCAGCACCGGGTCGCCGTTGATGCAGGCGATCAGGTGCGAGGGGAGCAGGGCAAACGGCACGTCGGCGCGCAGCTGGGCGCGGATATCGGGCCGGGCGAAATACCGCTCGAGCATCTCGCGCGTCATGCGCGGGCCGCCTTCGTAGAAGGCTTCCGCCAGCTCCGGGTTGCTGGCGGCTTCCGCCATCACCACGCGCTGCAGGGTCATCGCATCCGGTTCGCACAGCATGGTGTAGAAGTGGCCGGCGAACTCATCGATGACTTCGCGTAGCGGACGCTGGTCCACGTCCATCTTGCCGACCGGGAAAAAGCGCTCGCGGCGCGCCGCCAGCACGGCCTTCAGCAGGCCAGCCTTGCCGCCGAACTTCACGTAGATGGTCCGCACCGCCACCCGCGCTTCGCGCGCGATGGCTTCCAGGCTGACGCCAGCATATCCATGCTTCAGGAACAGGCAACCGGCGACATCGATCAAGCCCCGTGTACGCGCCTCGACTTCGGACGCCTTGGGGCGACCGGCGGATTTCGCAGGAGAGGTGGGCTCGGTCATCGCTTTATTCATGCTGAATAATGTAATCGACCTAGGAATGAAATGCAACCGTTTCATTTCTTGACTTCGCTCACTAGCTCGCGAATAATGCGCATGACCCATTTCATTTTCAGCGGAGTTTGACCTCATGGCAGAATCGCACACCTCGGCCCCGGCTATGCAGCCCGCCGTTCCGACCCACGCGCCGGCGGCGCCGGGCAAGACGCCGCCCAACAAGCGCGTGCTGGGCGTGGTGGCGCTCATCGCCGTCGTCGCCCTCGGGGCAGGCGGGCGTATGTGGTACCGCAGCCACCATTACGTCGAGACCGAGAATGCCTATCTCACCGGACGGGTGCATCCGGTATCGGCGCGCGTGGCCGGCGTGGTAACGCGGGTGCTGGTCGACGATAACCAGCGAGTGAAGGCGGGCGACGTGATCGCCGAGCTCGATCCCGCCGACCACGGCGTGCGCGTCGAGCAGATCGAAGCCCGGATCGCCTCGGTGGAACAGCAGATCGCCCAGGCCGGCGCCCAGGTGACGCAGGTGCGGGCCCAGGCCGCCGCCGCCGGCGCCCAGATCCGCCAGGCCGAGGCCCAGCTGGTGCGTGCGCGCCAGGATGCCGAGCGCTTCGGCCAGCTGTACAACGAGACCATGAAGGCCGTCTCCAAAGCCGAAGTGGACGCCTCGCGCGCGGCGCGCGCCGCGGCCCAGGCCGACGTGGCGGCGCGCCGCGACAGCGCTGGCGCGGCCCAGGCGCAGGTGCTTGCGGCCGATGCCGGCCGCGACGTGCTCAAGGCCCAGGTCAGGGTGCTGCAGGCCGAGCTCAAGGACGCGCGCCAGCAGCTGGCCTATAACCGCATCCTCGCGCCGGTCGCCGGCCGCATCGGCAAGCGCAGCATCGAAGTCGGGGCCCGCGTGCAGCCGGGCCAGCAGCTGCTGGCCGTGGTCGAGGACGAGGTCTGGGTCACCGCCAACTTCAAGGAAACCCAGCTGGCCGGCCTGGAGCCGGGCCAGCAGGTGCAGCTCGAGGTCGACGCGCTGCCGGGCAAGCACTTGACGGGCCGCGTGCACAGCTTCTCGCCGGCCTCGGGCAACCAGTTCGCGCTGCTGCCGGCCGATAACGCGACCGGCAACTTCACCAAGATCGTCCAGCGGGTGCCGGTCAAGATCGTGCTCGATCCGAGTGACGTCAAGAAGTACGCCGGGCGCCTGGTGCCGGGCATGTCGGTGATCGCGGAGGTGGAACTCGGCCAGAAGCGCGCGCCTGTCCAAACGGCTACCGCCGCGCCGCAGTTGGCAAACTAAGGTTCTGCAATGACTAGCCTCACGCAGGGAGCCGTACCTGCTATCGTCCCTGGCGCGCCCGCCAACGGCGCCCGTATCGACGCGCGCACCTGGATCGCGGTGGCCGCCGGCATGCTGGGCGCCTTCATGGCGGTGCTCGACATCCAGATCACCAATTCCTCGCTGCGCGACATCCTCGGTTCGCTTTCCGCCACCCAGGAAGAGGGCTCGTGGATCTCGACCGCCTACCTGTGCGCCGAGATCGTCGTGATCCCGATGACCGCGCTGTTCACGCGTGCGTTTGGTGCGCGCCGCTACATGATCGGCACCACCGCCCTGTTCCTGCTGTTCTCGACTCTGTGTGGGGCGGCCTGGAACCTGGAAAGCATGATCGTGTTCCGCATGCTGCAGGGCTTTACCGGCGGCGCCCTGATCCCGATGGCGATGACGCTGGTGATGACGCGCCTGCCCGCCTCGAAGCGCGCGGCCGGCATGGCGATCTTCGGCCTGACCGCCACCCTGGCGCCGGCCATGGGCCCGACCCTGGGCGGGTTCCTGTCCGAGCTCTACGGCTGGCCGTCGATCTTCTATATCAACTGGGTGCCGGGCGTGCTGCTGATCGCGGGGCTGCTGTACGGGCTGGACCGGGAAAAATCGAAGGTCGAGGCGCTGCTGCATGCCGACTGGCTCGGCATCGGCCTGATGGCGATGGGCCTGGCCTGCCTCACCATCTTCCTCGAAGAGGGTAATTCGAAGGACTGGTTCGAGTCCTCGTTCATCGTCAGCTTCGCCTCGCTGTCGCTGGTCGGCATCCTCGGCTGGGTGGCGCTGAGCTTCACGAAACCCGAGCCCTTCGTCAACCTGCGCCTCTACGGCCAGCGCAACTTCCTGGTGGCGACCGTGCTGTCGGCGGTGACCGGGATGGGCTTGTATGGCTCTTCGTTCCTGCTGCCGCTCTACCTGGGCCAGATCGCGGGCTACACGCCGATGCAGATCGGCGAAGTCATCGCCTGGGTCGGGCTGCCGCAGCTGCTGGTAATGCCGTTCGCGGCGGCGCTCTCGTCGAAAGTGGACAACCGCATCCTGTGCTCGTTCGGCCTGCTGCTGTTCGGCGGTTCCTGCCTGATGAACGCGTTCATGGACGCCAGCACCGGCTACGACCAGCTGATGCTCACCCAGGTGGTCCGCGCGATCGGCCAGCCCTTCGTGATGCTGACCCTGTCGAATTTCGCGATGCAGGGCATCGCGCCGAAGGACATGCCCTCGGCCTCGAGCCTGTTCAACATGACCCGCAACCTGGGCGGCTCGATCGGCATCGCGCTGCTGGCCACGGCGCTGACCAAGCGCGAGCACTTCCATTCGGCGCGCCTGGGGGAAGCGGTGTCGACCTACGCACTGCCGACCCAGCAGCGCCTGGAAGGGCTGACCCAGGGCTTCATCGCGGGCGGCATGGACCCCGCCACCGCCGCCAGCCAGGCGCTCGCCGTGGTCGACCGCATCGTGCGGCGCGAGTCCTATGTGATGGCCTACAACGACGCCTTTTTGATCATCGGCCTGGTGCTGATCGGCTGCATCGCCGCAATCTGGCTGGCCGACAAGGTGAAGTCTCCTGGTGGCGTATCGGCTGCGCACTGATTGTTTGAAAGAGTGAACATGTTAAAGAATCTCGTCATTGTTTCCGCGCTGTCCGCCGCGCTCGGCGCCTGCACCACGGTCGGTCCCGATTTCAAGGCGCCGGCTGCCGCCCCCGATGCTGCTTACCGCCATGCGGCGGCCGGCAGCGAGGCTGCCCGCCTGCCCGCCCAGTGGTGGACCGTGTTCGGCGACGCCACCCTCGACCGGCTCGAACAGCGTGCGCTGCGCGACAATCCGGGCGTAAAGGCGGCGGCGCAGCGCCTGCTGCAGGCGCAGGCCCAGCTGGGCGTGGTGCGCGCGGGCCAGATGCCGAACGTCGCCGTGAGCGCCGGCGTGTCGAACACCCGCAGCTCGAGCGAAACCGCGCAGGGCATCGCGCTGGGCGGCCGCTCGATCGAGGGCAACAACGTCAGCGTCGGCGCGTCGCTGTCGTATGAGCTCGACCTGTGGGGCCGCGTGCGCCGCGTGGTGGAAGCATCCGACGCCCAGGCGCTGGCAGCCCAGGATGAGCGCGACGGCGTGCTGCTGATGCTCTCGAGCCAGGTGGCCCAGTCGTACTGGCAGCTGCGCGGACTGGACGCCGAACAGGCAATCCTGCGCGGCGCGCTCGCTGCACGGCGCGAGGCCCTGGCGCTGGTCGAGGCGCGCTTCAATGCCGGCCTGTCGAACGAACTGGACGTATCGCGGGCCCGCATCGAGCGCGCCAATGCCGAAGCCGACCTGCACGAAGTGCGGCGCCAGCGCAATGCGGTCGAGCATGCGCTCGCCACGCTGGTGGGGGCCTCGCCGAGCCAGCCGCTGCTCGATGGCAGCGCGCATGCCCAACTGCCGCTGCCGCCTGCGATTCCGGCCGGCCTGCCCGCCAGCCTGCTGAAGCAGAGGCCCGACCTGGCGGCCAGCGTGGCCCAGCTCAAGGCCTTCAATGCCCAGGTGGGCGTGGCCGCAGGCGCGTTCTACCCATCCCTGTCGCTGACCTCGAACTTCGGCTTCGCGTCGGAACACCTGCGCGACCTCGCCAGCGGCGGCGCGCGCCAGTTCTCGATCGGCCCGCTGGCGCTGTCGCTGCCGGTCTTCGACGGTGGCCGCAACCGCGCCAACCTGGCCTTGTCACAAGCGCGCTACGACGAAGCGGTGGCGAACCACCAGACACGCCTCCTGACGGCACTGCGCGAAGTGGAAGACGCGCTGTCCGACGCCGAGGGGCGCCAGCAGCAGGGCGAGGTGCAGGCGCAGTCGCAGCAGGCCGCGGCGCGCGCCTTGCTCGTGGCGCAGGCGCGCTACGAGCGCGGCCTGTCGACCTACCTCGACGTGACCGATGCCCAGCGCAACGCGCTGGCCGCGGATCGCGCGGCAAGCCAGATCCGCACCCAGCGCCTGCTGGCCGCCGTGGCGGTGGCGCGTGCGCTCGGCGGCGGCTGGGAGCAGGGCGAAGCCCTGGCAACGATCGCAAAGGCGCCCTGAGGAGGCAGGGCGTCAGCTAGAATGCGGGATCACTCAACCATGCGAGGATCCGCACCCATGTCCCTGTCCGCACGCGCCCTGTTCATCGCCGCCCTCCTGGCTTCCAACGCGGCGTCCGCCGCATCCTCTTCCCAGCGGTGGCAAACGGTCCCCAGCGGTACCGGCGCCGAACTGCGCGGCCTGTCGGTCGTCAGCGACAAGGTCGCCTGGGCCAGCGGCGCCAAGGGCACCGTCCTGCGCACCGCCGACGGCCAGACCTGGCAGGCGATGCAGGTGCCGGAGGCCGACAAGATCGACTTCCGCGACATCCATGCTGTCGACGCGAAGAGCGCCATCGTGATGGGGGCGGGGCCCGGCGCGGCCTCGCGCATCTACCGCACGGTCGACGGCGGTGCAAGCTGGCAGCTGGTCATCACCAATGCGGTTGCCGAGGGATTCTGGGATGCGATGGCGTTCTGGGACAAGGACAACGGCATCCTGTTCGGCGATCCGGTCAAGGGCAGCTTCCAGGTGTACACGACCCGTGACGGCGGCAGCACCTGGCAGGAAGTCGCGGCCAAGGGAATTGAGGCGATGCCCAACGAAGGCGCGTTTGCCGCCAGCGGCACCTGCCTGACCGTGACCGGGTCGAACGACGCCTGGATCGCCACCGGCGGCAGCGCCAGCGCGCGCGTGTTCCACTCCGCGGACCGCGGCAAGACCTGGCGCGCGGCCTCGACGCCGATCCCGGCCGGTGCACCCGCGCGCGGCGTGTTCTCGGTCGCCTTCCTCAACAGCAAGGAAGGCTTCGCCGCCGGCGGCGATTACAAGGAAACCCGCATGGCCGGCATCAACGGCGCCTTCACCGCGGACGGTGGCGCGAACTGGACGCCGGTCGAGGTGGCGCCAAGCGGCTACATGTCGGTGGTGGTGCCGGTGCCCGGGGCGCCGCGCGCCCTGGTGGCCGCCGGCCTGGCCGGATCGGGTTACTCGCGCGATGGCGGCCGCAGTTGGGCCGAGCTCGACAGGACGCCGATGAACACGGTCGGGTTTTCCAGCCCGACCCAGGGCTGGGCGGTAGGGCCCAAAGGATTGTTGATGAAGTACACGGGGCCTGCGCTGCAATGACGAATCGTTGAGCCGAACAGATTACAATCCCCCGACTACAACTATTCCAGAGACACCATGAACAAGTTACTTGCTCCTCTCGTGCTGTTTGCCGCGATCGCCGGCGCGTATGCACACGCGGCCGAACCCGCCACCACCGCCCAGCTTACCAGCATGAGCAAGCGCTTCGCGCCGGTCGAGCTGAAGGCCGATATCTCGAAGCTCTCGAAAGGCGACCGCGCCGCGATGGTCAAGCTGATCGAGGCCGCCAGGATCATCGACACCCTGCAACTGCGCCAGCGCTGGGCCGGCAACGAAGCCCTGTGGGCCGCCCTGCAGAAAGACAGTTCCGAGCTCGGCCGCGCGCGCCAGAACGCCTTCTGGCTGAACAAGGGCCCGTGGTCCAGCCTCGACGACAACAACTCCTTCATGCCCGCCGAGTATGCCGGCATCAAGATCCCGGCCAAGAAGCCGCTGGGCGCCAATTTTTATCCGGAAAACGCGACCAAGGAAGCGCTGGAAAGCTGGATGAACGGCCTGCCGTCGGCCCAGAAGGCCGATGCGCAGTGGTTCTTCACCGTGATCCGCACCGGGCCGGACGGCAAGTTCCGCACCGTGAAGTATTCGGATGAATACCGTCCGGACCTGGAAAAGCTGGCCAAGCTGCTGCGCGAGGCAGCAAGCCTCACCGACAACGCCTCGCTCAAGAAATTCCTGACCCTGCGCGCCGACGCTTTCCTGTCCAACGACTACCTGGCCTCGGACTTCGCCTGGATGGACCTGGATTCGCCGGTGGACATCACCATCGGCCCCTACGAGACCTATAACGACGAACTGTTCGGCTACAAGGCCGCGTTCGAGGCCTATGTCAGCATCCGCGACCAGAAAGAAACGCAGAAGCTGGCCTTCTTCGGCAAGCACCTGCAAGAGCTGGAAGACAACCTGCCGTTGGACAAGCAGTACCGCAACCCGAAGGTCGGCGCGATCGCCCCGATGGTCGTGGTCAACGAAGTCTATGGCGCCGGCGACGGCAACATGGGCGTGCAGACCGCCGCCTACAACCTGCCGAACGACGAGCGCGTGATCCGCGAGCGCGGTTCCAAGCGCGTGATGCTCAAGAACGTGCAGGAAGCGAAGTTCGAATCGACCCTGAAACCCATCTCGAAGCTGGTACTCAAGCCCGCCGACCAGAAGGACCTCGATTTCGATTCCTTCTTCACCCACATCCTGGCGCACGAGATCATGCACGGCCTCGGCCCGCATACCACCCGCAAGGACGGCAAGGAATCGACCCCGCGCCAGGACCTGAAAGACACCTACTCGACCATCGAGGAAGCCAAGGCCGACATCACCGGCCTGTGGGCGCTGGGCTACATGATGGAGAAGGGCCTGCTGAAGGACACGCTGGGGCAGGGCGCGGCTGCCGAGCGCAAGCTGTACAACACCTTCCTGGCATCGGCTTTCCGCACCCTGCACTTCGGCCTGACCTCGTCGCACGCACGCGGCATGGCGATCCAGATGAACTACCTGCTGGACAAGGGCGGTTTCGTCGCCAACGCCGACGGCACGTTCTCGGTCGACTTCAAGAAGATCAAGGGGGCCGTGATGGACCTCGACCGCGAGTTCCTGACCATCGAGGCCACCGGCGACTACGCGCGTGCCAAGGCAATGATGACGAAGTACGTGGTGATCCGTCCGGAAGTGCAGAAGGCGCTCGACCGCCTGAAGCCGACCGTGCCGAACGATATCCGCCCGAGCTTCGTGACTGCGGCTGGGCTGACAAAGTAATTGAACCATTGGTATCGACGCAACAGATGCCGCCCAGTTTACTTAACTTAAACTGAAAGCTTCGTCAATCCATACAGCGTCATGTTATAGTCGTTACATTGCTTAGGGGAAAGTATTGGCGCCGTCCGGCGTCCCCCACAGCGCTTTCTGCACCAACGACGAGAACATGACGACGAAGCCCCTTACCACCGGCGCGCGGCTGGCCATCGGCTACGGCGCCGTGCTCCTCCTGATGATCGCGCTCGGCGTGCTGGCGGCTTCGCGTGCCGGGCAGATCGGACAGCTGCTGTTCCGCATCGACGATGTCAGCGGCATCAAGGGGCGCTATGCCCTCGAACTCGGCGCCAGCGTGCGCGACCGCGCAATTGCGCTGCGCGACGTCGTGCTGGCCCCCGATGCCGCCGCTGCCGCTGCGCCCATCGGCCGCCTCAAGACCCTGACCGACGCCTATGCGCGCGCCGCCACGCCGCTGGACGCGCTATTCCACGAATTGCCGGGCATCCTGCCCGAGGAACGCGAGGCGCTGGCCGCCATCAAGGAACAGGAACGCCGTACCCGCCCCCTGGTCGACCGTGTGGTTGCCCTGCACGCGGCCGGGCAGGCGCAGGAAGCCGGCGCGCTGCTGGCACAGCAGGCGGCGCCGGCCTTCGTGGACTGGCTCGCCAGCGTCACCCGCTTCATCGAACTCCAGCAAAAACGCGCGGCCGACGACATGGCCTCGGCACGCCTGCTGGCATCCGGCTTTGCGCAATGGATCATCCTGCTGTGCGCGGGCGCGGCCGCGGCGGCCGTGATCGGCACCTGGTACGTGGTGCGCGGGCTGTCGCGCGCCGCTGCGGCACCTGCACCGGCCGGCGCAGGTGCCGCAGCGGCCACAGCGGCGGAACCCGCAGCGACCCCCAAGCGCGTCGACGACATCGTCGGCGCCATCGACGGCCTGGCCTTCCGCGCCAACATCCTGGCGCTCGACGCCGCGGTGCAGGCGCTGCGCACCGGCGAACACGACGAAGAGCAGACCGCGGTCGTGGAGGAGCTGCAGGCACTGGCGCTGCGCTCGAGCGCCGTGGTGAAGGACATCCGCGACCTGGTCGGCAGCCCGGTGGCGCACATGGAAGACGCCGGCGCCCTGCAGGCGATCGCCAACGCGGTGGCCCGGGTCACCGCCGTCACCTCCGCGATCGGCCAGGAAGACGGCCCTGCCCGGGGCCAGACCGAGAGCACGCGCCGCACCACGGCGCTGCTGCAGGCGTCCACCGCGGCGGCCGCCATGGAAGCCGAGGCGCAGCGCCTGGCGGCCATGGTCGCGCCAGTACTGCCCGGCGTTGAAACCGATCTGCCAAGGCAAAACTGACAAGTTTATTGTTCTAAACACGCAGCAAAATTTTCCCAAAAGCAGGGCTTGTTCAGGGGCTAGAATTGCCGTTAGGCATTTCATCGTCCTTGAGAGAATCGATATGTTCAAGCCCCTGCAGCTTGCCGTCCTGTTTGCCGCCACCTCGCTGGCGCCACTACTCCATGCCGCCGAGCTGACCGCGCTGGAGAAGCGCTGGCTCGGCGCCGCCGGGCCGGTCCTGGCCTACTCCCAGCAACTCAAGCTTCCCCTCGATATTACGGTCCAGCCCCAGCCGCGACCCGGCGACGTGCCGCTGGCGATGGGCTTCGACAAGGGCCGCTGCAAGCTGGTGATGTCCCTGCGCAATAACCCGGACGCCGAGACCATCCTGGCCGGCATTCCGGAAGCGCAGCAGGGCGCCCTGATCGAAGCGATGGCGGCGCACGAGATCGCGCACTGCTGGCGCTATGCGCAAGGCGCCTGGCACGCCTTGCCGGCCGGCTTCGTGGAAGCGGGCGAAGAGCGCGCCCTCGACGCCTCGCTGCTGGCGGCATCGAAGGCCATGCGCGAGACGCGTCGCGAAGAAGGTTTCGCCGACCTGGCGGCGCTGGCCTGGACCTGGCGCAGCAACCCGGACGACTACGCGCGGGTCTACCGCTGGCTGGCCGGCGTGCGCGACAAGGTGGCGGTGCCGCGCAGCGGCCACGACACGCGCGTCTGGGTGCGCCTGGCAGGCGACGGCGCGGCCTTCGGCAAGCTTGATGCACCGTTCGACGATGTGGACGAACTGTGGCGCGAAGGACTCCTGGCGACCGAATGAGGCCGCCAGGATGGCAAGGAACGCGGCGAGCGTTCGTTGTCGCACAGATGTTGTCGGGCATGGAGCGTTTAATGATGATTGTCATCACAACAACCACTTCAAGGGACAACATCATGAACCGACTCCTCGCCGCCCTGCTGGCAACCGCTGCCGGCGCCACCATCGCCGCCGCTCCCGCCTTTGCCCAGAACGACAGCGCCGGCTACCGCAAGGCCATGGACAAGATCGCGGCCGACCACAAGGCCTCCAAGCAGAAGTGCGATGCGCTCAAGGATGAAGACGTGTGCGAAGAACAGGCCGACGTCGCCCGCGCCCGCGCCGAGCTGGCCGCAGTGCAGAAGTACGACAACACCACCGCCAACCGCGACTCGGCACGCCGCAAGCTGGCCGAAGCCGAATACGAGCTGGCCGAAGAGAAGTGCGACACCATGAGCGGCAACGCCAAGGACAGCTGCATGAACAATGCCAAGTCGGTGCGCACCGCCGCGCTGGCTGACCTCGGTACCGCGGACAAGGCCCGCACCACCGGCGGCAGCGGCAGCACCGCGGCTACCGCGGGCGCCGCCGGCAGCGCCGGCCTGATCGCCTCGACCGACACCAAGGATCCGGTCAAGGCGGCAGCCGTCGAGAAGTGCGACGAGCGCGGCAACAAGACCGCCTGCCTGGTCGAGAACAAGGACAAGCCGGATACGGCCCTCGAACGTGCCGGCGAGAAGACCCGCAACGCGCTGACCACCGCGGTCGACAAGACCAAGGAAGCCGGCCGCACCGTTGCCGACAAGACCAGGGAAGTGACCGGCGCCGCCGCGGTCGGCACCGAACGCGCCGCCGAGAACGTTGGCGACAAGACCCGCGACACCGCCTCGACCGCTGTCGACAAGACCGAGCGCGCCGGCTCGCGCACCGCGACCAATATGTCGGATACCGCCATCACCGCCAAGGTCAAGGCCGGCCTGGCTGCAGCGCCGGACACCAGCGCCCTGGCGGTCAAGGTCGAAACCGAGAAGGGTGTCGTGATGCTGAGCGGCTTCGTCGAATCGAAGGCCGAGGCCGAGCGCGCCGAGAAGGTTGCCAAGGGCGTCGAGGGCGTCACCAGCGTCAAGAGCACGCTCAAGGTGAAGTAAGCACCTGCACTCGCTACAAGGAAGCCTGCACGCCTGCCGTGCGGGCTTTTTTTTTACTGCCGGGCAGACCTGGGCCCGGAGGTATAATCCCGCTGTGAATAAACTCGAAGCTTTCGGATACATCGCTGCCCAGGCCGCGCGCGGGGACATCAGCTTTCCCACCAGCGTGAACGCCGTGCTGCGCCTGCAGCTGGCCCTCGACGATCCGGATTGCCATGTGGACGAGGCGATCCGCCTGGTGCTGTCCGAACCACAATTGGCGGCGCGCACCGTGGCCTTGGCCAATACCGCAGCGTACGGCGCCGCAGGCGGGACGCAGGTGAGCAGTGTGCGCGCGGCGGTGTTGCGGATCGGCTACCGCCGGCTGCGCGGCCTGGTCGGCGCACTGATGGTGCGCCAGTTCGGCCACCGCATCGCCGATCCGCTGCTGCGCGCCAAGGCCGAGCAGCTGTGGACCCACAGCGCCCAGGTGGCGGCGCTGGCGCATGCCATCGCGCGCCACGTCACCAGCACCGATCCCGATACCGCCCTGTTTGCCGGCATCGTGCACGAGATCGGCGGCTTCTACCTGCTGTCGCGCGCCGACGAGTTCCCCGGCCTGCTGGAGGACGACACCGAGAACTGGGGCATGCTGGTCGAGGACGTGGCCAGCCAGGAAATCATGCGCAAGCTGGCGATCCCCACCGATGTGGCCGAGGCCGTTGGCGGACTGCGCGACGGCGCCGTCAACCCGCAGCCGCATACCCTGCTCGACACCCTGCTGCTGGCCAACCACTACGTGCTGGTCGATTCGCCGCTGGGCGCTCCGCTTGGCGACCACGAGGCCGGCCCGCTCGACGCCGCCACCCTGGCGGTCCTGCGCAGCGAAGCCGCCGAGACCGCCCAGGCGCTGGGCGACGCCGCGCTGGTCTGAGCTTTTCCGGTTTCTATTCCCACCCGACGATGCCGGCGCGGCCGACCGCCGTATCGGCCGCCAGCCTGCGCTCGCCCAGGGCGCGCACCACGGCGCGTACCCTGGGCAGGCGCATCAGGTCCGGCAGTGCCGCAATGGCGAACCGGCGCCGCGCCGGGATCGGCAGCGGCAGGATCCGCACATCCGGCGGTTCCGGAAAGGTGGCCAGGCGCGGCAGGATCGAATAGCCCATGCCGCGGCCGACCATGGCGGCGATACTGGTGTCGTTGGCCAATGTGCGGCTGGGCTCGAGCGCAAATCCGGCCGCGCGGCAGCGCGCCAGGATGTCCGCGGCGCCGCTGCAGGCCAGGCCGATAAAGGGCAGGGAACCCGGCACCGGCCAGCCGGAATGCGGATCGGCGCTTGGCGCCGGCGGCAGCGCGGCAGGGACCACGAGCACGTAGTCATCGTGCAGGTAGGGCCGCGAAGCCAGCGTGGCGGCCAGCGGCAGCTGGGCGATGCCGATCTCGGCCAGTCCATCCCGGAGCGCGGCCGTCACGTCGGCACGCTGCTCGCAACTGTCGTCGATCTCGACGCGCAGCTGTGGATGGCGCCGCACCAGCGCTTCGACCACATGGGGCAGCAGGTGGGTTCCGATGCTGCGGAAGCAGGCGATGCGCACGGTGCCGGACAGGCCGCCGCCGGTCAGTGCAGCCTCGCGCAGCCTGTCCTCGAGGCGCAGCATCTGGCGCGCCGTGTCCAGTACCCGCTGCCCGGCCTCGGTCGGCGCGGAACCGGCGCGTCCGCGCGCGAGCAGGCTGACGCCGAGATCGCCCTCCAGCTCGGCGATCGCATGGCTGATGCGCGACTGCGTGCAGCCCAGCTCCGCAGCGGCGGCGCTGAAACTGCCGTGCTCGGCAACGGCGACCAGCATCTTGAGTTGGTTCAGCTTCATGCCATCGAAATCCTTCATGTCAAGCCGGCCATTATCCGTCATTTCGGTTGTGGCATCGGGGGGAGCGGCGCAGGATGGGGTCTCCATCCACTTCGCTACACTAGCCCATGAAGCAACTACCGCCGAACGCAGCCCTGGTCAGCATCGACGTGCAGCAGGCTTTCAACGACCCCGCCTGGGGACAACGCAACAACCCCGATGCCGAGCGCAAGATTGCCGCGCTGCTGGCGGCCTGGCGCGCCACCGGCCGGCCAATTTTCCATATCCAGCACTGTTCGGCTTCGCCGGCCGGGCTGTTCCGCCCGGGAACGCCGGGCTACCTGCACAAGCCGGAAGGGCAGCCGCTGGCGAACGAGCCGGTGATCGTCAAAAGCGTCAACAGTTCCTTCATCGGCACCGACCTCGAGGCACGCCTTCGCGCGGCCGGCATCGGGGTGCTGGTGATCATGGGACTGACCACCGACCACTGCGTGTCGACCACGGCGCGCATGGCCGGCAACTTCGGTTTCGACACGTATTTCGTGGCCGATGCCAGCGCGACCTTCGAGCGTACCGGGCCGGACGGACGCCATTTCACGGCCGAGCAGATGCATGACACAGCCCTGGCCAGCCTGCATGGCGAATTTGCGACCGTGGTGTGGTCGGAGGAGGTGCTGGCGGCCCTCGGCCTTCAGGCCAGCGCGCGCGCCTGAGTGCGGCCCTGCGCCAGCATGGCCGACGCCAGCATCACGCCCGACAGGGCCAGACCGGCCGCGACCCATTGCGGCGACGCATACGAATAGCCCAGCGTCAGCGGAATGCCGCCGAGGAAGGCTCCGAGGGCGTTGCCGATATTGAAGCCCGACTGTCCCAGGGAGGAACCCAGCATTTCCGCTTCGCGCGAATGTTCGATCAGCAGCATCTGGATCGGCGGACCCAGCGCCAGCGCGTTGGCGCCGGTAGCGAAGGCCAGCACCAGCATGGCCGGCTGCGATGCGGCGAACAGGCCGTTGCACAGCAGCAGGGTGGTCATGATGAGCAGCAGGATCAGGATCGCCTGCAGGGGCGGCACGCGGTCCGCCAGCCGCCCGCCGAGGTTGACGCCCACCGTCATGCCGACCCCGACCACGGTCATCACCAGCGGGATGCTGGCGGGCTGGAAGTGCGTGACTTCGGTCAGCAGCGGCGCGATATAGCTGAAGAAGGCAAAGAAGCCGCCGGTGCCGATCGAGGTGATGGCCAGCGCCAGCCACAGGGCCGGGCTGCGGAAGATGCGCAGGTCCTGCGTCAGGCTGGTGCGCGCATTGGCCTGGATGTGCGGCACCCACTGGCGCAGCGCCAGCACCGTGAGCAGGCCGATCGCCGCCACCACCAGGAACACCGCGCGCCAGCTCATGTTGTGGCCGAGCCAGGTCCCGGCCGGCACGCCGACGACATTGGCCAGCGTCAGGCCGGTGAACATGGTGGCCAGCGCGGCCGCCACCTTGCCCTCGTCGGCCAGGCGGCTGGCGACGACTGCGCCGACGCCGAAGAAGGCCCCGTGCGGCAGCCCGGCCATGAAGCGCGACAGCATCATCACCTCGAAGTTCGGCGAGAAGGCCGACAAGGCATTGAACACTGTGAACATGACCATGAACCACATCAGCACGCTGCGCGGCGGACGGTGCGCCATCAGGCTGACCAGCGTCGGCGCGCCCACCACGACGCCCAGTGCATAGGCGGTGATCAGGTAGCCGGCTTGCGGAATGCTGATGTGCAGGCCGCCGGCGATGTCGGGCAGGATGCCCATGATGACGAATTCGGTCATGCCGATGCCGAAACCGCCGAGGGCGAGGGGAAGGAGGCTTTTCTTGATCAAGGTGCGCAGACGTGGCGGGGAGGACCGGCCACTATAGCGCTTGACACGCGCCCAGTCCGCTTTCGAGTCGTGATGTCTGGTATAGCCCTGTGAAATGAACGACGGCCTATTCGTCGATCCTCGGCCAGGTAATCCGGCCGTGGCCGGCGTTGTCGAGACGGGTGCGCAGGGCGCCGGCGTCCTGGTCCGGCAGGCTGAAATCGAACAGCACCGCGTCGCCGTGCGCCACCGCGTCCAGGCGGGCGCCGGCGGCATCGAGTTCGCGCCGCACCAAGCCCTCCAGCGCGTAGGGCGCCGTGCAGCGCAGCGCCTGCAGCTTGATGATCGGCACTTTTTGCGACAGCAAGAGGGCCTGCGCCACGCTGTCGGTATAGGCGCGCACCAGGCCGCCCGCGCCCAGCTTGACCCCGCCGAAGTAGCGCACCACGGTGGCCAGCACCCCTTCCAGGTCCTGGTGACGCAGCACGTCGAGCATCGGGCGGCCCGCCGTCCCGCTCGGTTCGCCGTCGTCCACGGCAGCCGACTGGCCGCCGGCCAGCAGGGCCCAGCACACGTGGGCGGCGCCGGGGTGTCCTGCACGCAGGCTGGCGACGACCTGCTGGGCGCCGGCGCGGTCGGGCATGGGCTGGACGCAGGCCAGGAAACGGCTCTTCTTGATGATGAGTTCGAAGTGGACGGGCGAAGCGATGGAGTAGGGCATGGCGCCGATTATCGGCGGCGCGGCAGGAAATGCCAACCGTCGCGGCTGGCATTTCCCCGTTCAGGCTCAGTAAGCCAGGTTGATTTGCAGGATGGCGGTGGTACCGCTGACCTCGTTGCCCACCACCAGCAGCGGCTTGCTGTTCGGCGATTTGTCCGCCGGAATGAACGTCAGGCCTTCCGGACCCCGGTCGCCGGTGTCGTTGCTGCGGGTATTGAGGTAGGTGACGAAGCTGGCTGCCGACGGCTTGCTGACGTCGTACACCATCACGCCGCCGATACGCTCGAGGCCGATGAAGGCATAGGTCTTGCTGCCGAAGCGGCCGACCGTCACGCCTTCCGGCTCCGGCCCCTTCGATGCACTGCGGCCGTCGAGATCGTTGTTGTCGTTGCTGGCGTTGAAGCGCACGTTCGGCAGCGACACGGTCTTCTGTTCGAACTCGTCGCCCGAGTCGTACACGCGCTTCAGGTCGGTATCCCAGATCGAGAACGAGCGCGCGCCGAAAGCATACAGCTCGTTGCACTGGCCGGCCGCGTTCTTGCCGGCACTGCCGCCATTGGGCGTGGTGGTGATGCGCAGGCGGCCGAGGTTCGAATCCAGGACCAGGTTGGCGGCATCGCCGAACACGGCGGGGTCGAGGCCGGCGCCGCAGTGAGCACGTACTCGCGTCTCCTCGTTGAAACCCGGCCAGTCGGCGCGTGCATCGCCTTCGTTGGCGGTGATCAGATAGGCCTTGCCGTCCACGGTGAAGCGGGCGATCGCATCCGGCAGGTACATGCCTTTCACCGGCTGCGGGGCGATTCGGACCGCCGGCGTGCCGCTGTTGGTGTTGGTGCCGCCGTCTTCGTCGGAAGCGTCCATGCCCATGCCGGCCAGGTTGTGGTTCTTGGTGCCGAGCGGCTTGATCGAGGTGACCCTGGCAGTGGCGACGTCGACGATGGCCACCGCATTGTTTTCCTGCAGGGTGACCCAGGCGGTGCGGCCGTCTTCGCTGGCGGCGATGTATTCCGGCTCGAAGTCCTGGGCGGCGCTGGCGCCCGGGCCATAGATGCGGATGCCCTGGCTGCGCAGCGCCGCTTCCTGGCCGTTGAATGCGCGGAAGTCGGCGCTGGCGACCGTCGGCGTGCCGCCGCGGTTGACGGTGATGACGCTGACCGAGCCTTCCGGATCGATCGAATCGGCCAGGCCATAGCTGTTCGGTTCGCCTTCGTTGGCGACCAGCACGGTGCGGCCGTCCGGCGTGAAGGTGAGCATGTCGGGCTGGGCGCCGACCCGGACGCTGTTGACCAGCTTCAGGTCGGCGGCAGTATAGAAGGCTACGGTGCCGGGACTGGTCTTGGGCGCCGACTCGATGGCCAGCGCGACCAGGCCGTCATGGATGGCGACGCTGTTCACGCCCGCTCCGAGGCCGGCCACGCTGATGGTGCCGGCCAGCTTGGGCGCGGACGGGGTGGACAGGTCGAGTACATCGACCGTGCCGTTGGCGCCATTGACCACGAACAGGCGCTTGCTGGCCGCATCGAACGCGGTGATCTCGGCCGCGCCCACCTTGCCGCCGTTGTAGGCGCCGATCTTTTCCATCGTCAGCGTCTTCGGCGTCAGGTCTTCATCGTCGTCACTGCTGCCGCAGCCGGCCAGGATGCCGGCAGCGAGCATGGCGCCGACGAGGACGCGCAGGGGTTTGGGGGAAGCGGCGAGGTCGAGAAACGGCATTGTCGGATTTCCTGTTGAAAAACCGACAGCATAGGAGGCGGGGATGACAAGGCGATGACGCGAAAAACAAAAAAGGCGTCACGATTTCTCATGACGCCTTCATTGCTGAATCTTTGGTAGGCCGTGCGGGATTCGAACCTGCGACCAACGGATTAAAAGTCCGCTGCTCTACCAGCTGAGCTAACGACCCGAAGAAGACAAGATTATAGCGGCGTTTGCACGAATATCCAAGTGCTTCGTGTCATTGTTTTAGGAATTGGCGCTTTTTCACTCAAGTTTCAAGTTCCTTGTCCTCGGCCTGCACTTCGTGCATCGATTGCGGTTCGAGCTTTTCCGCTTCGACGTTCATGCGGATGAACATGCCCCAGGTGGCCAGGATCGCGGCCGCGGCCACGCCGATGGCGGCCGAATGCAAGAGGTATTCCGGACGGCCGTGCATGAACTGGAAGACGCCGATCAGGCATTCGATCGACAGCGACACCACGACCACGATCAGGAAGCGCGACAGGAAGCGGCGCACGCGGGTGGGCGAGCTGATGTTGACTGAACGCTGCACTTCCTCTTCCAGCACGGTCTGGCCGAGCTCCAGCGAAGCGACCGCGATCGTCAGCAGACCCACGCATTCCAGGATCAGTTGGAAGCGCTCGCGGACCTTGAGCTCGACGCCGGGATTGAGGGCGCTCCAGGTTTCCACCGCAGCCAGCACGATCAGCCCCAGGCCGCAGACGAAGAAGAGGGCGACGATCAGCATGTAGCCGAGGAGGAAGATGTTCTGGATGAGTTTCACGACGCGCGCCAGATGGGGGGTTGCAAATAGTTTAACTATTTATTGAATAGACAGGCGTTCGGTTCAGCACGGGTTTGCAACTGATGACGCGGCGCAAGAATTGCCGTTCGGACTGCTTATATCGTGGTGCCTTCGGCCACCGCATCCATCGGGAGTCACTACGTTCATGAGCACGACGCTGACGGACCAGATCTTTGCAGCACTCGCTGAGTTCAGCAGTGCCAGCAGGCTGTACAAGCTCAAGATTGGCGATCGCGAAGAGGCCGACCTGCTGGTCGAAGCCTTTCTTGCCGACGATGCGCTGCAAAAGGTCGGTACGCGCGACGTGATTGCACTGTCGACCGACGCCTGCCTGGAACCGGACACGCTGCTGGGCCAGTCCGCCGTGCTGGAAATCTGCCTCGCGGATGGCGCCCGCGAGCGCTTTGCCGGGGAAATCCGTGAAGCAGCGATGCTGGGCAGCGACGGCGGCCTGGCGCGCTACCGCATCCGCATGTCGTCGTGGCTATGGCGGCTTGGAGAGGTTCGCAATAGCCGAGTGTGGCAGGACGCGCGTGTGGTCGATATCGTCGACGCGGTGTTCGCGGCCTACCAGCCGCTGGCGCGCTGGCGCTGGAGCGAGGATGTCGGGTCATTCCTGGACCAGGTGTCGCCGCGCAGCTACTGCTGCCAGTATCGGGAATCGGACCTTGATTTCGTGTGGCGGATCCTGGCCGAAGAGGGACTGTGCTGGCGCCTTGAGCAGACAAGGGACGGGCCGGGGCTGGTGCTGTTTGCGGACAGCAGCCGGCGCTGTGCGGTGCCGGAAGATGCCAGCAGCGCGGAGCTTGGAGGCATTCGTTTTCATGGCGCCCGCTCGGTGGAGGAATCGGACAGCATCCAGGCGCTGTCGACGCAGCGGCGTCTGCACGCTTCCATGACGAGCTTGCTCAGTGATGACTACAAGGCAAAGCAAGTCATTGGAGCCAGTTCACCGTCGCACGTTATTTATGGGAGCAAGCTGCCTGCGCTGGAGGCGTATGAGTTGCCGGGGCAGTACGCCCGTGCCGACTGGCGCCAGGCGCAGCATTACGCCGACTTGCGCATGCAAGAGCAGGAGGCTTGCGGACACGTGTGGCGGGGGCGCTCCACCGTGAGGACACTGCGCGCGGGGACGCGGATGCAGGTGCTCGGCGCGCCCTTGCAGCAGCTGGGCGATACGGCGTCGTTCACCGTGCTGCGGGTTCTCAGCATCGGCGTCAACAATATGCCGCCGCCGGCGCAGCATGCGCTTGCCGAATTGTTCGGGCCGATTCCAGAGTTGCTGGAGGATCTGACCCGTGCGGATACGCCGGAAGATCTCGCGCTGGCGATGACGCAGGCGCGGGAGACTGGTTATGCCAACTGCTTCAATGCAGTGGCAACCGAAATGGTCTGGCGCCCGCCGCTGGAGCGGAGCGACGGGCAGGTGTATCCGAAGCCGCTCGCCTTCGGCGCGCAGAGTGCCGTCGTGGTCGGCGCCGACGGCAACGACCAGCCGAGTGGTGCGGATGAGCTGTATTGCGACAGGCTGGGGCGGATTCGGATTCGCTTTCACTGGCAGGACAGCGGGAATGCGAGCTGCTGGGTGCGCGTTGCCCAACGCTCGGCCGGCAGGGGAATGGGACACCAATTCCTGCCACGGATCGGGCAGGAAGTCCTGGTGCAGTTCCTGGAGAACGATATCGATCGGCCGATTGTCATTGGCGCGCTTTACAACGGGCGCGGTGAAGGCGGTGTCGTTGCTACCCCGGGTGGTCGTCGCGACAAGGAGGCGGACCTTTCCTGCTTTGAAACTGCGCATGATCACGCGACGTCGGCGCAGGCAAACCTCAGTGGCGGGAAAGGCCCGGTGTGGCATGGCGCATCGGCGGATAGCGCGGGGCATCGGAATCCGGCATCGCAGTGGGGGATGCGGAGCAAGGAATTCGGGGGGCAAGGGTATTCGCAGCTGTTGTTCGATGACGTGGATGGGCAGGGGCGGGTGCAGCTCAAGAGCACGTATGCGGCGAGCGAGCTGAATCTGGGGCAGCTGATTCATGCTGCGGATAATTACCGCGGAAGTTGTCGTGGCTTGGGGGCGGAACTGCGTACTGATGCTTACGGCGCAGTGCGGGCGGGGGCTGGTTTGGTCGTTTCGAGCTACAAGCTCAATCACAGCACTGCCAGGAGAGATGCGGCCGGTGAAAATACTGCTGCAATCGCATTGCTGAAGCAGTTACTCGCAACAGCCGACACCTTTAGTTCCGCGGCAGGTACGCATCAGACCGTGGCGCTAGCCGCTCACCAGGGTGCAGTAAAAGCAAGCGAAAGCGTATTGGATAGCACAGCGGCGCCACTCAAGGCGATGTCGACTGGTCTATCAGGGATAGGTGCGACAAAAGATCTCCAGTCTGCGCTTGCTGATGCGGCCGCCAAGAACACAAGCGCAGGTGACGGAAAAATTCAGATTTTAACTGATCCGATTATTGCAATCACTGCAAAGGATGGCTTCGGCGCAGTCGCCGGACAAAGTGTACAACTAACAGCTGAGGAGACTACCACTTTGTCCAGCGGTCAGGACACGCAGCTGGTAGCAGCGGCACAAATGCGCCTTCAGTCAAAGCAAGCGATCGGGGTACTTGGCGGGGCAGTGAAGCCAGGCGAAATCAACATCGGCTTGCAACTCATTACAGTTGAGGACGCAATTGACGTTCAGTCCCAGTTCGGGGATCTGAATGTAAATGCAAAAAATGAATCAATCATTAGAAGTGCCAGCGCCCATATCGAATTCGCAGGAAAAAATAAAATCACTTTAGTCACAGCGGACGGCGCAAGCATAACGATCGAGGCGGGAAATATCGCGGTGGAATGCCCGGGTGCAATCAAGGTGCATGCTGGGAAAAAAAGCTTTATGCAAGGCGCGAAGTATTCCTATTTATTTCCACAATTGCCAAATGGCATATGCCTTGAATGTTTGCTCAGGGCTCAGAGCAGCGGTGCACCTTTCATTTTGCGGAGCTAGTCGACGATATGGATCTATATAGCCTGGCGCAGGGCCAGATATCGTCTGGTTCTGAAAAAAACTTTTTCTTGCTAGTTAACGGCGCTGGCATGCCCAGACTACGCGTTCGGTTGGCGTCAACTCCGCTACGCTGGAAAAGTCTCTTTAGTGATACTTGCGATTCCAGTGTTGAAGAGGCCGGACCTATTCTGATTTTGGCTGGTAGTAAAAGCCGTTTGCTGGTTTCGAGGCGATTTTTGGAGTGGGTTCAAAAGTCAGGGAACGCAAATTCAACGACTTTAATGCTTTCCTCTCCTCTAGGCTTTGACGCGGCATCAACACGATTGACTGAGCGGCTTGAAATCACCTTGTGCGGACACTTACAGGCTATGCTCCGATTTTACGACCCTCGCGTGTTTGAGGCGCTTACATTACATCTTGATGAATCCCAGAAGATTTGGTTTTGCGGGATTGCAGATAGCTGGTGGTATTTCAATCGGTTGGGCAAGATCGTGCATTTTGCCTGCGGGTTTAGCGAAAGTTCGACCGAAAGGGGGAGGATTTTTTTAACACAAGCACAAGAAGATTTACTGTTGAGAGAGTCAGCAGTAGACCAAGTAATGCATATTCTCCAACGCAATTTTCAGGATTTAATGATGAGTACTCCCCCAGTTGATCTTTGGAGGGAGATAATGGATTCGATCGCTTTTTTCGGAAACGAAAGCATGTTCTCAATGGAAAGCGTTGTTTGCAGAGTCGTAGATATTTTGTCTGTCAAAAAAGAACAGCATTGGGATTTTCCAGATTCCAATAACGCGCCTGATCATTTAACAGCCTGGAATTGACATGCTGGTAAAAAAATATTTAGAATCAACAATGGTGCGGAAGATATTTTTTATCCTGTCACAAAGTTTGCTATACATACCGGTATTTTTATATTTGATAATACTGCCTACAGAAGCACGTGGATATGATTTTCCTATTGTGGAGCGCAATAATACATCATTAGGTCTTATTGGTTATAACTATACGAGTAAAGATATAGAGAATTACACGTTGAATGGGGTGGGAGGTGGGGATGTTCGACTTAGTTCGAAGACGAGTGGAGGAGGTGGTATAACATGTTGCATTGGTTTTTCGTCTGTAAATTCACCGCATAAAAATATAAAAGTTAGGTGGCAAGTCGATGGTTGCATGTATGTTCTTAGAAGCGAACTGACCGGCGCGACGCAGAATATTCGCCATCTCTACTACAGGGAGGTACTGATTCCGGTGAAGGATGTTTCCAAAGGACGTCCTCAGTATGTAGAAACTCACTTTTACCGTGACGGAACAGTAGAGGTTTTGGTAACACACGAATTGTCTGCTCCGCAGGTTCGACTGGACGGAAATCGTCTTGAGCAATCATTTTTTCCAAGGTGCAAGGATGACAAAAGGCCAGAATAACTCTGTGGTCGGCGATTCAAAGATGACCCCTTTGCAACCATCTGGGACTAAACTGAGAACGGCTGCGGAATTGCCGATTATTCCGGCGAATCCTTCGCCGCCATCAGCCTGTATTAGCGCTACCGAGAATATTAAAACAGTACTCGCTGGTGAAGAGCTTCACCTTCGTAAGCCGTTGACATGCAAGCAAAAACTTTGGCTAACATTTTTTTTCGATGGAACGGGGAATAATTTAGAGGCGGATCTTGGGTTGTTAAAGCACAGTAATGTCGCGCGGCTGTATCGGATTCATCGAGAAACGGATCCAGTAAATGGCATTTATCGATTTTATATTCCCGGGATAGCCACTTATTTCAAAGAGGTAGGTGATAAAGGCGGGAGTGCAGCTGGAAACGCTTTTGGAGCGATGGGCCAGGCTCGTTTGGACTTTGCTTTGCGTCAGTTCGATCAAGCATTGGAGCGTCCGATAGCGATCTCCAAATCTAGAATGAATCTAATTGAAGAGATTAATATTGCCGTTTTCGGATTCAGTCGAGGGGCGGCGCTCGCTCGGGCTTTTGTAAGCATTTTGATGGAGACTCGCTGCGTTTCTCAGAAGAGTCGTTGGAGGTTGCGCAGCGCAAACGCCCCTATAAATTTCCGATTTATGGGATTGTTTGACACGGTCGCTTCGGTGGGGCAACCCATGAGCAGAAATAACACTGATTACTGGAATCCAGCGCTTGGTGATGTGAAAGGTATGATGTCGGAACGCTTGGAAGATTACCCCGATACGACACCTGTAGCCTTGGCATTTTCTACTGGAGGAGTGGCAGGTGCCGATCCTGCTCCAGGAGACTACGGTGGTCACGACGCATGGGGCGAGCGAATGGCAATACATGAAACCGTTATGGAGGTACGTCATTTTATTGCAGCTCACGAGATACGAAACTCCTTTCCAGTGGATAGTATCAGCATGATGGGGGGCGCCGGGATGACCAAACCGGCTCACTTTCACGAAACAGTTTATCCAGGATCGCACTCCGATGTGGGTGGTGGATACGCTCCTGGTGAAGGTGCAAAGGCAATGCTCCCAAAAGAAAACTTTTGTCTTATTCCTTTGCGTCATATGTATGACTCTGCCTTGCGTCAAGGTGTTCCGCTGTTGCCAATAAAGGCGTCACGTAATATGCAAGATTTCGATGTTAGTGATGACCTGCGTAAAGCTTACGATGGTTATTCGAAGGCCGTTGGCGTAGGGAGTGGTGTTGGAGACTTGATGAACAAGCACAGGGAAATGTATTTCTCTTGGCGCTTCTCTTCAATAAAACGGAAACTAGGTGGGGAGTGCAAGGAAGCCGGGATAATCAAGGAATATAGCGACAGATATCGTAGTCAGGAAAAATTAATGGCCGCTGAAGTTTCTAATCTTGCGAAAGTGGAGAGCTCTGCCAGAGTTAAATACGATTTACTGATGCGGACGCAGCAGGTCGGTGTTGGCCCCATGGCCACAGCACATGCGAGTGGTAGGGCATCAGCACCGGATTTCTCTGCAGTAAAAGCAGCGCGTCAACAGTATTTGGAAGCACGAGACAATCGATTGAGGGCGGAGGCTAAAAGGAATGCTATTCCGAATATGGAAAATTATCAGGCGATGCTAGATATATACGATCAGCAATTAATGGAAGATGCTAAATCAATTCTTTCTGCACTATCCCGTACCTCTGATAAAAACCTATCTGTGCAACGGAAAAATCTGAGACCGCACTACAGAGCCTTAATTAACGCTTATGAGAATGAATTTCATAAAAATACGGGCTTGCGGGATGCGGAAACGATTGCACTTTTTGATTTTTTTGTGCATGACTCGCTGGCTGGATTCGCCAGGGATGCCACACTTCCATCTGATCCGCGGGTGGTGTTTGTGGGAGGAGATCGTAAGCTGTTATTCGCGGCCAGGCAGGCGCGGGAGGAGGATTTTTCTCATCAAGCATGAGTCGGATTATGAAAAAAGCACGGGAACGGCGCCCCGATACCGAATTCGGGAAGTCGATACTAGCCGGATAAAACTATTTTTTCGATACGGTATGAATGCTATACACACAAGCATTTATATCCTTGGTTACAAAACAAAAAAGGCGTCACGATCACTCGTAACGCCTTTTTTGCTGCAACAAATTCGTGGTAGGCCGTGCGGGATTCGAACCTGCGACCAACGGATTAAAAGTCCGCTGCTCTACCAGCTGAGCTAACGACCCGAAAGAGGCAGCATTATAGCCGGGTGTTCCGGTTTGCGCTAGTGCCAACTGTACAAGCAGGCCTCAGCCCAGCGCCGCAGTCACCTTCAAGACCTCGTCCGCCGTGGTCACGCCCTCGACCACCTTCATCGCCCCCGCAATGCGCAGCGGCTTCATGCCGTCCGCCACGCTCTGCTGCCGCAGCTTCTGGATGTCGCCGGATGCGCGGATGACATGCGCAAAGCCTTCGCTCACCGTCAGCAGTTCATAGATGCCGGTGCGCCCGCGATAACCGGTCTGCCGGCACTCCGGACAGCCAATAGGACGATAGACAATCGAAGGCTTCGGAATATTCCACGCGCCTCCAATGCCCTGCCACACCTCATCGCTCAGTTCACCCCCAGGTGCCTTGCACTCAGGGCAGAGCGTGCGCACCAGCCGCTGCGCCATCACGCCAATCAAGGTGGCTTCCAGCAGATAATCCGGCACGCCAAGTTCCAGCAGCCGCACCACCGCAGCTGGCGCATCGTTGGTATGCAGCGTCGAAAACACCAGGTGCCCCGTCAGCGCCGCCTGGATCGCCATTTCGGCCGTCTGCAGATCGCGGATCTCGCCCACCATGATGATGTCCGGATCCTGCCGCATCAGGGCGCGTACGCCGTCGGCAAACGACAGGTCGATCCCCGGCTGCACCTGCATCTGGTTGAACGAGGCCTCGACCATCTCGATCGGATCCTCTACCGTGCACACGTTGACTTCGCTGGTCGCCAGGGCTTTCAGGGTCGTGTACAGCGTGGTCGTCTTGCCCGACCCGGTCGGCCCGGTCACCAGGATGATTCCATGCGGCCGGGTGGTCAGCGCGTCCCAGCGCGCCGCGTCGTCCGGGGGGAAGCCCAGTTCCGGCAGGGTCTTGACGACCACCTCCGGGTCGAAAATACGCATCACCAGCTTTTCGCCAAAGGCCGTCGGCAGCGTCGACAAACGCAGTTCGACTTCCTGGCCGCCGCCGGTGCGGGTCTTGATCCGTCCGTCCTGCGGCCGGCGCTTTTCGATCACGTCCATCCGCCCCAGCAGCTTGATGCGCGCGGTCATCGCAATCATCACGACCGCCGGCACCTGGTACACCTGGTGCAGCACGCCGTCGATGCGGAAGCGGATGACCGCGAATTCGCGTTTCGGCTCCAGGTGAATATCCGAGGCGCGCTGCTCGAAGGCGTAACTCCACAGCCAGTCGACGATATTGACGATGTGCTGGTCGTTCGCGTCGAATTGCTTGTTCGATTTGCCCAGCTCGACCAGCTGCTCGAAATTGTTCCGCATCGCCAGGTCTTGCCCGGTATGGCGGTTGGCGTCACGGATCGATTTGGCCAGGCTGAAGAATTGCGAGATGTACTGGGCGATGTCGAGTGGATTGGCCAGCACCAGTTCGATCTTGCGGCGCGAGACCTTGGCGATTTCCGCTTCCCATTCCACGTTCGCCGGATCGGCCGTCGCCACCACCAGCGTCGAGCCGGTCATTTCCACCGGCAGGATATTGAAGCGCGCCGCATAGCTGGCCGACATCACGTCCGCCACCTTGGTGAAGTCGATCTTGAGCGGATCGATGCGGATGAAAGGCAGGCCGACCTTGCTCGCGCACCATTCGGTCAGGGCGTCGAGTGTCAGCATGCGGTGCGGCGGCAGGTTTGAAATTAGTTTGCACTGGGCCACCGCGGTAAGCGGGTGCATCGAACCCGCGGCATTCTTGAGGATGCCCTGGGCATGGGCAAACTGCGTCTTGACGAATTCCTTGGTGACGATGCCATCGGCCAGCAGCCAGGAGAAGATCGACTGCAGGTCGAGCGCACGCAGGCGCGGCGCCTTGGATGGGGCAGGGATGGCACTGTTCACGTTCGGCTCCCGGTGGAGATATCAGGCGGCGGCGAAAATACCCTTGACCCAGGACTTGGCCGGCAGCCTGGTCGCGGCGACGATCTGGGCCGCGCGCGCCGCGAGCGCTTCCTTGTCCAGCGCTGGGCGGTCCCTGAAGCACAGGGCGACCACATTGCCGTCGTGGACTTCCGGCAGGCAGATCACGTGCTCGAAGGCGAATTTCATGGCCTTGATGTTCTTGGCAAAGCTCGGGTGGTCGCCGAACAGGTTTACCGTCATGATGCCGCCGTCAAGCAGGCAGTCGTTGCAGGCCTGGTAGAACTCGGGCGTATCGAGTACCGGGCCACGCGCGGTGGCGTCGTACAGGTCGCATTGCAGCACGTCGAAGGCGCCGTGGTTGGCCGGATCGGTGACGAAATCCATCGCATCCATTTCCAGCACCTGCAGGCGCTCGTCGCCCGGCGGCAGTTTGAACATCGAGGCGCAGATGCCGATCACCGATTCGTTGAGCTCGACGGCGGTGACGCTCGCTTCAGGAAACTGGCGATAGCAGAACTTGGTCAAGGTAGCGGCGCCGAGTCCCAGTTGCGCGATGGCGCGCGGCGACTCGATGAACAGCATCCAGGCCATCATCTGCTGCGCGTACTCCAGCTCCGGCCAGTCCGGCTTGCGGATGCGCATCGCGCCCTGCACCCATTCGGTGCCGAAATGGAGGTAGCGGACGCCGTCCTGTTCGGACAGGGTGACGGGGGCGAACTTGGGCTTGCGCGCGGGACGGCGCGAGGATTCGGCCTGTTCGATGGATTTGCGTTTGATGAGCATAGGGCAACCTGGTTGAATCGCCCTATTATCGGGGGAGGGGTTCCCGCAGCGCAAGCGCGGGAACCAGGCGCCGGGCGAATGCCGGCGCGGGAGCTCAGTAATCGATCGGCTGGACCGACACGCGCAGGCGCACGCGGTTGCCCGGATCGCGGTTCATCAGGGTGGTGTAGGTCTGGCCGCGGAATTCGTAGGTGACGTCGTAGCCGCGGGTGCGCGACTCGATGGCGTCGACGGTGCGGCACTGGCGCACCGCCTGTTCCTGCACGCCGCCTTGCGGACGGTTGTTGTTTTCCGCACGGTCGCCGACCATGGCGCCGGCAATCGCGCCGGCCGCCGTCGCGGCGACACGGCCGCTGCCGCTGCCGACCTGGTTGCCGAGCAGGCCGCCGACGACACCACCGACGATGCCGCCGCCGACGCCGCGTTGCTGCTGCACCGGCACTTGCACGTATTCAGTACGGCATTCCTGGCGCGGCATGCGGACTTCTTCCACACGGGGCTGCACGCGCACCACGCGGCCGAAGTCTTCGAAATCCTGGGCCTGGGCCAGCGGCAATGCGGCAAGGCCCATGGCGGCGATGATCAGTTTGGCTTGAAAGTTCATGTTCTACCTCGTAGTGGGCACGTGATGGGCAAGAGACGAGTCTGGTGGGAGAGCAAGCCGACCGGACTTTCTTACCTCCTATGGTAATCCGATCCGCCGGCCGCATCGAATCCACGTGGCAACAAAATGTAACAGCAGCGCAAGCATTTTTTACTCCGCGCCAGAATGACAAAGGGCTTTTTAAAGGTCTAATCCAGGCGGATATTTCACTACTATTTTTTACAAATGCAATTCCTGTAATCACATTTGGGTTGCTTCCAATACCACAAAACGTTACCCTTACACAAATCAGGGTCTTATTGGCGCGTGGAAATGACAGGGAGAGAACAAGACGGCGGATGCCAACCGTTGTACAGGGTGGCCGTGGCGCCACTATCGTACCGACCTGGTCAACTTGAGGAAAAAATGAGTTTGTTGATGAGAGTGCCGCCCAATCTTGTGCAGTCGATCCGCGCGTTCCGCGTCGCCGAGCTGCAGCAGGAGGCTGCGCGCCTGGGTCAGCACTTCCTGTATGCGCATTGCGCCAATACCCTGACCAAGCAGCAGGTATGCGCTCGCATCGGCGAAAACTTTTATTTCCCCAAACCCTGCAGCAAGAACTTCGACGCCCTGCGCAAGTGCCTCACCGAGACCGTAGCCGAGGCCGGTCCGCAGCCCGGTTTCCTCGTCGTGCTCGAACAATTGCCAAGTGCGCAAAAATTCGACAAGGAAGCGCGCGAAAACCTGCTCGACGTGTTCCGCGATGCGGCCGAATTCTGGGCCGAAAAGAAGGTCCCGTTCCGCGTATTCTACTCGTTCGCGATCCCGGCCTGAACGCCGGACGCCCGGTCCGCAGGCAGCCGCCAGGACTTGGCCCGCTGCGGTTGCCCGCTGGCGATACGGTACAATGCGCGGTATGAAAAATATCGTGATCCTCATTTCCGGCCGCGGCAGCAATATGGAAGCGGTCGTGCGCGCGCTGGAAGCCGAGGGCTGGCCAGCCAGAGTGGCGGCCGTCATCAGCAACAAACCGGAAGCGAAAGGCCTGGATTTTGCCGAGGGCCGCGGCATCCCGACGGCCGTCGTGGCAAACAAGGCGTTCGCCAGCCGCGCCGAGTTCGATGCGGCCCTGCAGGAAACCATCGACGGCTTTGCCCCTGACCTGGTCGTTTTGGCAGGCTTCATGCGTATCCTGACGGCGCCCTTCGTCGAGCACTACGCCGGCCGCATGCTGAATATCCACCCCTCGCTGCTGCCGCTGTTCCCTGGCCTGGGCACGCACCAGCAGGCGATCGACGCCGGCGAGAAGGAACACGGCGCCACCGTTCATTTTGTGACGGCCGAACTCGACCATGGCCCGATCGTGGCGCAGGCGAAGGTGCCGGTGCTGCCGGATGACACCGAGGACACGCTATCCGCCCGCGTGCTCGTCGAAGAACACAAGCTGTACCCGTATGCGGTGCGCCTCTTCGTCGAAGACAGGCTCAGTATTGAAAACGGCGAAGTTCGCATTAACAGTGCAGCCGCCGAAACCACCAGCATCTAATTAAGGAACACCATGAGATTGCCACCAGCAATCCTCGGCAATACGGAAGAAGTATTGCGCGAGGTACTGCGCTTTACATCGCCGGCCGACGTTACCCTGTCGCGTTACTTCAAGGATCACCCGCGTTTCGGCGGCCGTGAGCGCGGCGTCATTGCCGAGGCGGTGTACGCCGTCCTGCGCAACAAATCCTTCTTCACCGATTTCGCCGGCGCCGGCAACATGCCGTCGATGCGCAAGCTGGCCCTGCTGGGCCTGTCCGAGACCGTCGGCATCGATGCCCTCGGCGGCCTCAGCGAGGACGAAACGCAGTATCTCACCCGCATCAAGGAAGTGGACCGCAGCCTGCTGCCGCCGCAGATGCAGGCGAACCTGCCGACCTGGCTGTACGATAAGCTGGTCGCGCAGTTCGGCCAGGAAGAAGCCCTGGCACTGGCTGCCGTGCTGAATACGCCGGCGCCGCTCGACCTGCGCGTCAATTCCATCAAGGCCAACCGCGACGACGTGATGGCCGAACTGGCCAAGGCGCCGATCGCCGCCGAACCGATGCCCTACGCACCGCTCGGCCTGCGCGTGCTCAAGAAGCCTGCGCTGCAGAACCTGCCGCTATTCAAGGAAGGCGCGATCGAGGTGCAGGACGAGGGCAGCCAGGTGCTGGCCCAGATCGTCGGCGCACGCCGCGGCGAGATGGTGGTGGACTTCTGCGCCGGCGCCGGCGGCAAGACCCTGGCCCTGGGCGCGACCATGCGCAACACCGGCCGCCTGTATGCCTTCGACGTCTCCGAAAAGCGCCTGGCCAAGCTGAAACCGCGCATGGCGCGCAGCGGCCTGTCGAACGTGCACCCGGTGCTGATCGCGCATGAGCGCGATGCGAAAATCAAGCGCCTGGCCGGCAAGATCGACCGCGTGCTGGTCGACGCGCCGTGCAGCGGCCTGGGCACCTTGCGCCGCAATCCGGACGTCAAATGGCGCCAGCATCCCGACGCCATCGGCGAGATGCAGGAAAAGCAGGCCGCCATCCTGGACGGCGCCGCGCGCCTGGTCAAGAGCGGCGGCCGCCTGGTGTATGCCACCTGCAGCCTGCTGAACGAAGAGAACGACTTCATCGTCGAACAGTTCCTGTCGACCCATGCCGACTTCGAACTGGTGCCGATGAAGGACGTGCTGGCCGAGCAGAAGATCCCGCTCGAGATGGACCAGTACCTCAAGATGCTGCCGCACAAGCACCAGACCGATGGCTTCTTCGCCGCCGTGCTGCAACGCAAGGCGAAGGCCAAGGCAGCGCCGGCCGACGAGTCGGAAGTCGCCCAAGCCGAGGAATAACGCCGACACATGCCGCTCCAGCAACTGCTGGCCGACCTGCTCGGCGACATCAACAAGCCTGCCATCCTGTGGCAGCTACTTGCCATCGCCCTGTGCATCGGGGTCGGCTGGGGTCTGGCGCGGCTGATGCATCGTTCCTGGCTGGCGAGCCACCAGGAGCAGGCCCGTGGCCTGATCGGCCTCGGGATGGCCAGCTTCAGCCGCGTGCTGCCACCGTTGCTGATCCTCGGCCTGCTGGTGGTGACCCGCGCCGTCATGGCGAACTACCAGAGCGTGCACCTGCTCGACCTGGCAGTGCCGCTGGCGTCTTCGTTCGCGGTGATCCGCACCTTCTTCTACCTGCTGCGACGGGTGTTCGCGCGCCACGGCCAACTGGGCGAGACGCTGCAGACCTTCGAAAAGATATTCGCGCTGGTGGTCTGGCTCGGCGTGGCCCTGCACATCATGGGCGTGCTGCCCGACGTGATCCGCTACTTCGAACAGCGTACACTGCCGATCGGCCAGCACAAGATCACGCTGGCCGACCTGGTCGAAGGCGCGGTCTCGATCGTGGTCTTGATGATGCTGGCCTTGTGGGCCGGCGCCGCGCTGGAAGAGCGCCTGATGAAGGTCGAGCGCATGCACAGTTCGATCAAGGTGGTGCTGGCGCGCATGAGCCGGGCGGTGCTGATCCTGGTTGCGTTGCTGTTCAGCCTGGGGCTGGCGGGGCTGGACCTGACCGTGCTGTCGGTATTCGGCGGCGCGCTCGGCGTCGGCCTCGGTCTCGGCATGCAGCGCATTGCAAGCAATTACGTATCCGGCTTCATCATCCTGCTGGAACGCAGCCTGTCGATCGGCGACCCGATCACCCTCGATAAATATTCCGGCAAGGTAGCGCGCATCAACACGCGCTATACCGTGCTGCGCGGCGCGGACGGCACCCAGACCCTGCTGCCGAACGAGATGCTGATCACCGGCGTCGTACTGAACCAGTCTTCGACCAACCGCAACGTGCGCGCGGTCACCAGGCTGACCGTGTCCTACGACAGCGACTTGTCCAAGGTCATGCCGCTGCTGGAAGCGCAGCCGCGCGGCGTGCCGCGGGTGCTGGAACAACCCGCTCCCAATGTGCTGCTCAATGCGTTTACGCATGACGGCTACGAGCTGGAAGTCGGCTTCTGGCTGGGTGATCCGGAAAACGGGCAGGGTGGTCCGATCTCGGACGTGAACAAGAAAATCTATTCGCTTGTCCAATCAGGCGACATCAAACTTGGCCATCCGACCATGGATACGCGTTTGCTCGATGCCCATATATCATCGCTTGTGGCGCGAACTACTGGTCAAGCTTGATTCCTACATGAATTCGGGCATCTTGGCGTGCCGTGTGTCACTAGAACAGCGTAAAATATCAGCTTGCGCGACGGTGCGAACGAACTGTGTGCTGGCGCAACATCCATGGAGACCGAATGAATTTCTTAAGTAGCGACCCCGTGCAAGCCGTGCTGACTTTCCTGTCCACCGGCCTGCTGGACTTCACCGGCTGGGAGGTGTTCTTCGCCACGCTGGTGCTGACGCACATCACGATTGCCGCCGTCACGATCTATTTGCACCGCCACCAGGCGCACCGCGCCCTCGAGCTGCACGCGATTCCGAGCCATTTCTTCCGTTTCTGGCTGTGGTTGACCACCGGCCAGGTCACCAAGGAATGGGCGTCGATCCACCGCAAGCACCATGCCAAGTGCGATACCGAAGAAGATCCGCACAGCCCGCAGACGCGCGGCATCCGCAAGGTGCTGTTCGAAGGCGCCGAGCTGTACCGTGCCGAGAGCAAGGTCAAGGAAACGATGGAGAAGTACGGCCACGGTACGCCGGACGACTGGATCGAGCGTAATGTGTACACCAAGCACAGCGCCATGGGCGTGGTGCTGATGCTGTTCATTGACTTCGCGCTGTTCGGCATCGTCGGCATTTCGGTGTGGGCGGTCCAGATGATGTGGATCCCGATCACCGCGGCCGGCATCATCAACGGCATCGGCCATTACTGGGGTTACCGCAACTACGACTGCAGCGATGCGGCCACCAACATCATGCCGTGGGGCATCCTGATCGGCGGCGAGGAACTGCACAACAACCACCATACCTTCGCCACCTCGGCCAAGCTGTCGAGCAAGTGGTACGAATTCGACCTGGGCTGGGGGTATATCCGCATCCTGGAAACCCTGGGCCTGGCCAAGGTCAAGAAGGTTGCGCCGGAGCCGAAGTTCGCCAAGGACAAGATGGTGGCCGACCACGACACCTTGCAGTCGGTGATCGCCAACCGCTACGACGTGATGGCCAAGTATGCCAAGTCGGTGCGTCATGCGTTCCGTGAAGAATTCGAGCACCTGAAGCACAAGGCCGAGCTGGAAGCGCGCTTCCTGAAGAGCTCGCGCAAGCTGATGCAGCGCGAGCCGGCCAAGCTGGAGACGTCGCAGAAGCAGCAACTGGTCGAGTTGTTCCAGCACAGCAAGGCGCTGGAAACCATGCACCAGATGCGCGTGGAACTGGGCGCGATCTGGGAACGTTCGCACGCGACCCGCGACCAGCTGCTGCAACAGCTGCAGGACTGGTGCGCCCGCGCCGAAGCCTCGGGCATCAAGTCGCTTCAGGAGTTCTCGCTGCGCCTGCGCAGCTACGCATAAGCGGCTTCGCGCGGCATATGGGCGGCTCCTTGGGGAGCCGCTTTTTTTTCGTCTTAAATCAGCAGTACCTGCGCATCCTCGGGCAGTACCAGCCGCGCGCGTGGATCGAAGTCTTCGTTGCCGGTGAAACGGTGGCAATACACCGGCGAATTCGCATGGTTGCGTGCCGGTTCGCTGGTCGGGTAGCGCGCCAGCCGGCGGCTGCCGTCGAACACCTCGACATGGGCGCGCGGCGACAGGCTGCACACCGACAGGCCGAGCTTGCGCATCGAGGCCCAGTTCAGGAAGCGGTGATGCCAGGGGATCAGCGGATCGATGGTCGCGTGCACGTCGTGCAGCAGGCGCCGCACTTCGCCCATGGTCCAGGCGTCCGGCGCCAGGGTGGGAATCAAGACCAGGTTGGTGCGCAGGTCGGACGGGTTGGCATTGATCGAAAAGCTGCCGTCCTGCTGCGCGATGCGGTCGGCAACCGGCACGATGTACAGACCGTGTTCACCGGCGTGCACCGGCAGCGATTCGCCGCCGCCTTCGAGCCACAGCGACAGGTCGTCGGTGCGCACGCCGGCCCGGGCCGGGCGCAGCTGGACCGCCAGGGCGGCGCGTCCGGCCAGGTTATGCTGGACCGCCTTGGCCATCGGGTAGAACAAGGGCTTGTAGGGCAGCAGGCGCGTGCGCGAGGCCTTGACTTCGACCATCGGCAAACTGTCGGGCGCCTGAGCGGGCGCCTGGGCATGCGCGGGCAGGGCGCACAGCAGGCAGGCGACCAGGGCGGACAACACGGCAGGTGACAGGAGCGGGAGCATGCCTTCGTGATGAAGTCGGCAAGCTTCCATGCTTTCATGGGCTGGCGAAGATTGCAATGTTCGCTGGCCTGTCCCGCTGAGCGCAGTCAAGCACTGTTGTATTTTCAGGACGAGTCGCCGCCATAAAAAAAGCCGCCAGTCGAAACGGGCGGCTTTCTCGAAAAGCAAGATCGATTACTTGATCTTGGTTTCTTTGTAGATCACGTGCTTGCGTGCCTTCGGGTCGAATTTGGTGATTTCCATTTTCGCCGGCATGGTGCGCTTGTTCTTGGTGGTGGTGTAGAAGTGACCGGTACCTGCGGTCGATTCCAGCTTGATTTTGTCGCGGCCAGTTTTTGCCATGATAGCTCCCTAATTAAACTTTTTCGCCACGGGCACGCATGTCGGCCAGCACGGCGTCGATGCCGAGCTTGTCGATCACGCGCAGACCGGCGTTGGACAGACGCAGGGAGACCCAGCGGTTTTCCGATTCCACGTAGATGCGACGGTTCTGCAGGTTCGGCAGGAAACGACGCTTGGTTTTGTTGTTAGCGTGGGAGACGTTGTTGCCAACCATCACACCCTTGCCGGTAACTTGGCAGACACGTGCCATAGTGCACTCCTTAAATATATTCCAGGATTGGAAAAACGAGAGTATAGCGTGGAAACACACGACAAATCAATCACTTGCGAAAAACAAATGTGTCTTAATGTAGTAGTTAAATTTAACAATTGCTGTCGAGTGATGTAACACCCTGTTTTCACGCGCTTATTCGCGCTTCCAGGCTTATAGCTGGCCGTGTTCCGCGAACGAATGGACCTGTGTCCCCGCTACCACGAAGTGGTCGAGCACGCGGATGTCGACCAGGGCCAGCGCCTGTACCAGCGCGGAGGTCAGCCGCAGATCGGCCTCGCTCGGTTCCGGCACGCCCGATGGGTGGTTGTGTGCCAGGATCACGGCCGCGGCATTGCGGCGCAGCGCCGCCTTCACCACTTCGCGCGGATACACGCTGGTATGGGTCAGCGTCCCGCGAAACATCTCTTCGTAATTAATCAGGCGGTTCTTGACGTCGAGGAAGAGCACGGCGAAGGACTCATGCGCCTGTAATGCGAACTGGTGGCGCAGGTAGGCGCGCACCGCTTCCGGCGAGCACATGCCCTCGCGTTCGAACTCCTCGGCCACTGCGCGCCGCGTCAGCTCGATCGCTGCCTGCAGCTGGGCATACTTGGCCGGTCCGAGCCCGTGCAGGGCGCCGAACTCGGTCGCGCTGGCGTGCAGCAGCCGGTGCAGCGAACCGAAATGGTCGAGCATGTCGCGCGCCAGCGCCACCGCGCTTTTTCCCGCCACGCCCACCCGCAGGAAAATCGCCAGCAGTTCGGTGTCCGAGAGCACCCTGGGTCCGCCGCGCAGCAGGCGTTCGCGCGGGCGTTGCTCTTTCGGCCATTCAGTGATTCTCATTGTCTGATCCTTGCCATAAAAAAGGACACACCGGGGCGTAGCAGCCGGGCGTGGCTTACAATAGCGGTTTGCCCGCAACAGGCCCGCCTGTCATCACAAAGAACATGTCCAACGCTCCAGTCGTCAACGAATCGTCTTACCTGACCCTGCATTATCGGCTTGCTACTTCCGACGGTACTGATCTCATCACTACCTTCAGCGGCACGCCGGCCACCTTGCTGCTGGGCCAGGGCCAGCTCGCACCTTTCCTCGAGTCGCGCCTGATCGGCCTGCCGGAAGGCGCGCACCAGACCTTCCAGCTGAGCGCAGCGGAGGCCTTTGGCGACCGCAACCCCGAGCTGATCCGGCCGGTGTCGAAGGCGACGCTGGCAGAGAACTCGGTACCGGACGCCGACTACAAGGTGGGCGAGCTGATCGAGTTCAACGCGCCCAAGGGCGGCCGCTTCGCCGGCGTGTTGCTGGAAATGCGCGAGACCACCGCATTGTTCGACTTCAACCATCCGCTGGCCGGCCAGGCCCTGCAATTCGAAGTACAACTGATTTCGGTTCTGTAAAACAGGAAACCTTCATGGACAACGAAATTCTGCTTGCCCAGCCGCGCGGCTTCTGCGCCGGCGTGGACCGCGCGATCGAGATCGTCGAGCGCGCCCTGACCCAGTTCGGCGCGCCGATCTATGTGCGCCACGAGATCGTGCACAACGCCTATGTGGTGGAAGACCTGCGCAACAAGGGCGCGATCTTCATCGAGGAACTCGAAGACGTCCCGGCGGGCAACACCCTGGTGTTCTCGGCCCACGGCGTCTCGAAGGCTGTCCGTGCCGATGCCGAGGCGCGCGGCCTGACCATTTTCGACGCTACCTGCCCGCTGGTGACCAAGGTACACGTGGAGGTGGCCAAGATGCGCAGGCAGGGCTGCGAGATCATCATGATCGGCCACGACGGCCACCCGGAAGTCGAAGGTACGATGGGGCAGGCCGAGGAAGGCATGCACCTGGTCGAGACGGTGGACGACGTGGCGACGCTGCAGGTCAACAACCCCGACCACCTGGCCTACGTGTCGCAGACCACGCTGTCGGTGGACGACACCGCCGACATCATCGCCGCGCTGAAGGCACGCTTCCCGAACATCATCGAGCCGAAGAAGGGCGACATCTGCTACGCCACCACCAACCGGCAGGAGGCCGTCAAGTTCCTGGCGCCGCAGGTGGAAGTGGTGATCGTGGTCGGCAGCCCGAACAGCTCGAATTCGAACCGCCTGCGCGAAGTGGCGGACAAGATGGGCACCCCGGCCTACATGGTCGACAATGCCGCTGCCATCGACCCGCAATGGATCGCCGGCAAGAAGCGCATTGGCGTGACCGCCGGCGCTTCGGCCCCGGAAGTGCTGGTGCAGGCCGTGATCGACCGCCTCAAGGCGTTGGGCGCGGCCAGCGTGCGTGCGCTCGAGGGCGTCGAAGAAAACGTGGTGTTTCCGTTGCCGAAGGGCCTGGATGGCATCAAGGCTGCGTAATTACGCAAGAGCAAATTTGCTGGAATGAGCTGTTTTCCAGTGTAAGTTTTCCTGAATGCCATTTATCATGATGGCAATCGGAACATGAACGTCGGGCCGGAACGGCACTGCGGGGATACCCGGAGTGCCGTTTTTTTTAGACCGGAGATACAACGCATACGATGGAAACATTCATCCAACAAATCCTCAACGGCCTGGTGCTGGGCAGCATGTACGCCCTGGTCGCCCTCGGCTACACGATGGTGTACGGGGTGCTCAACCTGATCAACTTCGCCCACGGCGACGTCTTGATGATCGGCGCCATGATCGGCTTGAGCATCCTGAAGCTGCTGGAAAGCTACGCCCCTGGCCTGCCGGGCTATGTGCAGCTTGCGGCCGCCATCCTCGGCGCGATCCCGGTCGCCATCCTGGTCAACATCCTGATCGAGCGCGTCGCCTACCGGCGCCTGCGCAACGCGCCGCGCCTGGCGCCCCTGATCACGGCGATCGGGGTGTCGATTTTGCTGCAGACCTTTGCCATGATGATCTGGGGCCGCAGCCCACTGCCTTTCCCCCAGCTGCTCTCGCCCGAACCGGTGTCGATCGGCGGCGCGCTGATCTCGCATACGCAGATCCTGCTGCTCGTGCTGGCCGCCGTGGCGATGCTCGGCCTGGTGCTGCTGGTCGAACGCACCCGCATGGGCCGCGCGATGCGCGCGGTGGCCGAGAACCCGCGCGTGGCCGGCCTGATGGGCGTCGATTCGAACCGCGTGATCGTTGCCACCTTCGCCATCGGCGCCGCACTTGCCGCGGTCGCCGGCGTGATGTGGGGCGCCAACTACGCGTCGATCACCTTCACCATGGGCGTGTTGCCGGGCCTGAAGGCCTTCTGCGCCGCCGTGCTGGGCGGAATCGGCAACATCTACGGCGCCATGATCGGCGGCATCCTGCTGGGCATCATCGAAGCGCTCGGCGCCGGCTACATCGGCGACCTTACCGGCGGCTTCCTGGGCAGCCACTACCAGGACATCTTCGCCTTCGTCGTGCTGATCCTCGTGCTGACCCTGCGCCCGTCGGGCATCATGGGCGAGCGCGTGGCGGACCGCGCGTAGCCAGGGAGGGACACACATGGCACTCCTGACTTTCGACGTCCAGCACAAGCCGCGCCAGGCCTACGCCAGCATGGCGATCGTCCTCATCCTGATGCTGGTCTTCCCTTTCGTCGCTTCCCAGTTCGGCAACTCCTGGGTGCGCATCATCGACATCGCGCTGCTGTACATCATGCTAGCGCTGGGCCTGAACATCGTGGTCGGCTTTGCCGGCCTGCTCGACCTGGGCTACATCGCCTTCTTCGCGGTGGGCGCCTACATGGTCGGACTGTTCTCGTCGCCGCAGTTCGCGGCGCTGCTCGAATCCGTGATCTATTATTCGCCGGCGCTGGGCGAAGCGCTGGTGACTTTCTTCGGACCCGAGATCCAGCAGAACGGCATCCACCTGTCGGTGTGGGCGATCGTGCCGCTGGCGGGACTGGTGGCGGCCCTGTTCGGCGCGCTGCTGGGCGCCCCGACCCTGAAGCTGCGCGGCGACTACCTGGCGATCGTGACGCTCGGCTTCGGCGAGATCATCCGCATCTTCATGAACAACCTGAACGACCCGATCAACTTCACCAACGGGCCGCAGGGGATCAACATGATCGATCCGATCCGCGTGTTCGGTGTGTCGCTGGCGGGGGAGGCCGGTTCCCAGGCCACGGTCCACATCGGTAGCTTCTCGATGCCCTCGGTGAACGCCTATTACTTCCTTTTCCTGTTCCTTACCATCGCCACGATTTTCATCACGTCGCGCCTCCAGCATTCGCGCCTGGGCCGCGCCTGGGTGGCGATCCGCGAGGACGAGATCGCGGCCAAGGCCATGGGCATCAATACCCGCAACGTGAAGCTGCTGGCGTTTGCCATGGGCGCGTCGTTTGGCGGTGTGGCCGGCGCCATGTTCGGCGCCTTCCAGGGCTTCGTCTCGCCCGAATCGTTCTCGCTGACCGAATCGATCGCCGTGCTGGCGATGGTGGTGCTGGGCGGGATCGGCCACATCCCTGGCGTGGTGCTGGGCGGCGTGCTGCTGGCGGCGCTGCCGGAAGTGCTGCGCCACGTGGTCGAGCCGGCGCAGCAGGCGCTGTTCGGCACCGTGCTGATCGAGGCCGAGGTGCTGCGCCAGCTGCTGTACGGCCTGGCGCTGGTGCTGATCATGCTGGTCAACCCGGCCGGCCTGTGGCCGTCGCCGAACAAGGAGGAACGCCCCAACGCCGCGCTGGCCCATGACGAGGCAAATGAGGAAGAAGAAGGGGCCAAGGCATGAGTGAGATCATCTTGAACATCGCCGGCGTCAACAAGCGCTTCGGCGGCCTGCAGGCGCTGACCGATGTCGGCATCCGCATCGAGCGCGGCCAGATCGTTGGCCTGATCGGCCCGAACGGCGCAGGCAAGACCACCTTCTTCAACGTGATCACCGGACTGTACCAGCCGGACAGCGGCAGCTTCGAGCTGGCCGGCAAGCCGTATTCGCCGTCGGCCCCGCACGAGGTGGCCAGGGCAGGCATCGCCCGCACCTTCCAGAACATCCGCCTGTTCGGCGAGATGAGCGCCCTGGAAAACGTGATGGTGGGCCGCCACGTGCGCACCCGCCAGGGCGTGTTCGGTGCGATCTTCCGCCACAAGGCGGCGCGCATCGAGGAAGCGGCGATCCGCGGGCGCGCGCAGGAGCTGCTGACTTTCGTGGGCATCGGCCAGTACGCCAACCGCACCGCCAAGTACCTCTCTTACGGCGACCAGCGCCGCCTCGAGATCGCGCGCGCGCTCGCCACCGACCCGCAACTGCTGGCGCTGGACGAGCCGGCCGCCGGCATGAACGCCACCGAGAAACTGGCCTTGCGCGAGCTGTTGGTGAAGATCAAGAACGAAGGCAAGACCGTGCTGCTGATTGAGCACGACGTCAAGCTGATGATGGGCCTGTGCGATCGCATCACGGTGCTCGAATACGGCAAGCGGATCGCGGAGGGATTGCCTGCCGAGATCCAGAAGAACGAGGCCGTGATCAAGGCCTATCTCGGCGGAGCGCATCAGTGACCGACACCATGAGCGACACTATCCTGAAAATTTCGGGCCTGAAGGTGGCCTACGGCGGCATCAAGGCCGTCAAGGGCCTCGACCTCGAAGTGAACAAGGGCGAACTGGTGACCCTGATCGGCGCCAACGGCGCCGGCAAGACCACGACCCTGAAAGCCATCACCGGCACGCTCCCGCCCTGCAAGGTGGAGGGCGAGATCAGCTACCTGGGCCAGCCCTTGCGCGGCACGCCATCCTTCCGCATGGTGCAGCGCAGGCTGGCCATGGTACCGGAAGGGCGGGGCGTGTTCACCCGCATGAGCATCCACGAGAACCTCTTGATGGGCGCGTACACGCGCCAGGACAAGGCCGGAATCGCGGCGGATATCGAGAAGTGGTACGCCGTGTTCCCGCGCCTGAAGGAGCGCGCCGCGCAGTTGGCGGGCACGCTCTCGGGCGGCGAGCAGCAGATGCTGGCGATGGCACGCGCGCTGATGTGCCATCCGACCTTGCTGCTGCTGGACGAGCCATCGATGGGGCTGTCGCCGATCATGGTCGAGAAGATCTTCGAGGTGATCCGCGACGTGTCGAAGCAGGGCATCACGATCCTGCTGGTGGAGCAGAATGCGAAACTGGCGCTGCAGGCGGCGCACCGGGGCTATGTGATGGAGTCGGGGAGCCTGACGATGACGGGGAATGCGGTGGACATGCTGAACGACCCGCGGGTGCAGGCGGCGTATCTCGGGGAGTGATGTTCGTAGGGTGGGCGGCTACGCCGCCCACGCGTTCAAATCACGTTTGAATCGATGCGCCTCGAAGTATCATCGGCGGGCTGAACGCGTGGGCGCTTGTAATTCCGGGCATTGCCCGAAATTACCCCGCCCACCCTTCATAAGGCGCAAACGCAAAAAAGCCGGGACGTCACCGTCCCGGCTTTTTCATTTGACTAGTCGCAGCTTCGGCCGAAACTTAGGCGGCAGCCGACTGGGTGGCAGCAGCAGCAGTAGCGGTAGCCTTGCGAGCAGTTGCCGAAAACTGGCTCACCGCTGCGTTGACGTTGCTCTCGATGGCTTCGGCAGCCTGCTTGCTGGTCTTGCTGAACTGCTCGTAGCCGGCGTTGGCGTTGCTGATCACGGTCTTGACGGCGGCAACGAAGGTTTCCGAACCGGCCGGGGCGTTCTTGCTCACTTCGTCGACCAGTGCGATCACCTTGCGGTTGGTTTCGACGATCTGGCTCTCGGCAGCCTTCGAGAATTCAGCGCCGGTGCCGCTGGCGATGGCGGCCAGCTGGCGGTTGTAGGCCAGGGCTTTTTCGGCGCTTGGCTGGGCCTGCGAAGCGGTGACCGAGAAGAACTCTTGCGGGTCCTTGGCGCTCAGCAGCTGGCGGGCGACGTTCGACGAATCTTCCAGGGTGCTGCGGGCGACGCTGATATTCAGGCCGACCAGCTTTTCCATGCCTTCAAAGGTCTTGGCCGTCAGCGACGACATCAGCGCGAATTGCGATTCGAGGTTGGCTTTGGTGGCGTTCGAGAACTGCTCAGGAATTGCAAACATGTGATTCTCCAAATTCAGTGCGTTTAGTGGATGAAATGTTGCTTGGACCGGTGAGGCAGGTTTTCCGTTTGTTTTGAACGAAACTGTTTTTCTTGTGCACCGCAACAAATCCAATTTTCAATCAAGTTTGAGGCCGAGTCAAGCGAATTTGATGCGATGCACCATGATCTTGTGCATAAATTTCTTGAATGCATTGATTGCAAGAGAATTCAATCGTTTTTGTTTGATTTATCGCAACAAATGGTGGAATTGCTGACCGCCCAAGGGAGCTGCACCGGCGTGCTAGACTGATGGTTTGTCCTTTCGCCAAGCCATCCACACCGCTGCACCGCGGCGTCTCTTTCATGTCTTCCTGTACCCCCTCCAGCTCCCGTTCCATCCCGGCCGCTTCCTGGCTCTCGCCCGTGCCGCTGCTGTTCGTGTTCCTGTGGAGCACCGGCTTCATCGTCGCCAAGCTCGGCCTGCCCTATGCGCCGCCGCTGACCTTCGTGATCCTGCGCTGCCTGGGCGTGCTGGCCGTGCTGCTGCCGGTCGTGTTCCTGCTGCGCGCGCCCTGGCCGCGCGGCCAGGTCCTGCATGTGGCGGTCGCCGGACTGCTGCTGCAGGCCGGCTACCTCGGCGGCGTATGGACCGCGATCAAGCTTGGCATGCCTGCCGGGCTCACCGCACTGATCGTCGGCATGCAGCCGATCCTCACCGCCGCAGCCGCGCCCCTGATCGGTGAGCGGGTGCGCCTGCACCAGTGGCTCGGGTTCGCACTCGGCCTGTCCGGCGTGGTGCTGGTGGTCTACAGCAAGCTGCACCTGGCCGGGCTCACGGCGGCTGGCGTGCTCCTGTGCGTGTTCGCGCTGCTGTGCATCACGGCCGGCACCATGTACCAGCGGCGCTGGTGCCCGGGCTTCGACCTGCGTACCGGCACCGTGATCCAGTTCGCCGCCACCGTCGCCGCGCTGCTGCCGCTAGCCATCGTGCTCGAAGACCTGGACCCGGGATTTTCCAGGGTTACCTGGAGCCTTGACTTCATCGCGGCCTGGCTGTGGTCGATCTTTGCGCTGTCGATCGGCGCGATCTTCCTGCTGTTTACGCTGATCCGGCGCAGCCGCGCCACCGAAGTGAGCAGCCTGCTGTACCTGACGCCGCCGACCACCGCCATCATGGCCTGGCTGATGTTCGGCGAGTCGTTCAGCCCCCTGGCACTGGCCGGCATGCTGGTTGCCGTGCTGGGTGTCGCATTCGTCGTCAAGAAACCCCCGCACAAGGAGACCCCATGATTACCAGCCCCCAGCAGGAAGCCGTCGACGCGGCCATCACCTCGCGCCGTTCGATCCGCGCCTTCCTGGACAAGCCGGTCGAGCGCGCCGACATCGAGCGCATCCTCGAGGTGGCCGCGCGCGCGCCGTCCGGCACCAACACCCAGCCATGGCGTGTCTACGTATTGACCGGGCAGGCGCGCCGCGCGCTGAGCGAGGCGATTCTGGCGGTGAACGCGGATCCGGAGGGGGCGCGCCAACATGCCGAGGAATACGCCTATTACCCGCGCGAGTGGATCTCGCCCTATGTCGACCGGCGCCGCAAGGTGGGCTGGGACCTGTATACGCTGCTGGGGCTCACGCGCGACAACAAGGCCGGCATGGCGGCCCAGCATGCGCGCAACTACCGCTTCTTCGACGCGCCGGTCGGCCTGATCTTCACCATCGACCGCATCATGGAGCAGGGCTCCTGGTTGGACTACGGCATGTTCCTGCAAAATATCATGGTCGCCGCACGCGGCCGCGGCCTCGACACCTGTCCGCAGGCGGCCTTCACACAGTATCACCGCGTGATTGCGCGCCAACTCGGGTTGCCGGAAAATGAAATGGTGGTGTGCGGCATGGCGCTCGGCTGGGCCGACCCGGGAAAAATCGAGAATTCGCTGGTGACCGAGCGCGAGCAGGTCGGACACTTCGCCCGCTTCATGGAATAAACTCCCGGCGCCAGGCAAGCCCAGGCGCTCGCGTAAATACTTGATTGCTAAGGACTGTTGGATTCTTGATGTTGCCGCACGGAATTTCGATTATCGCTTGCGGTCAGACGTCGTTCCGCTAAACTGGATTGCGCATCTCATCGGTTTTGCGTCATCAGTGTTGCGTCGAAGGGTTTCAGATGTTCAAACTTGCATTGGCCGCTATCGTTTCGCTGCTGTTTGCGGTCCAGTCCGTCCACGCGTCTGGCGCGGGCGCCGGTGCCGGTGCCGGCGCCGGTGCCGCCGCGGAGTCCAAGTCCAAGTCCAAGGCCAGCAAGAAGAAGGTCGTCAAGAAAAAGCGCGCGGTGAAGCGCAAGGCCGTGCGCGGCAAACGCAAGGACCTGGCCCAGGTCATCGCCGATGACAACCGCCAACGCATGGTTCGTCGCGTGGAGATGGTGCGCGGCAAGCGCAAGGTCACTTACCGGCTGGTGCGCCGTGCCGCCGGTAGCGCGGTCGCGGTCGATCCGCGCACCGTCGGCGACGCCGCCGGCCTGCGCCGTACCACCGATCCGCTGTCGCTGCGCTCGAACGTCGCCTTCGTGCTCGACCAGAACAGTTCGGAAGTCCTGTTCGAAAAAAACGCCGGCATTGCCCTCCCGATCGCCTCGATCACCAAGCTCATGACCGGCCTGGTCGTGCTGAAGGCCGGGCAAGATCTCGACGACATGCTACGAATTACCGACGCCGATGTCGACCGCCACAAGTATTCCAGCTCACGCCTGCCGGTGGGCACGCGCATGACGCGCCGCGAACTGCTGCACATTGCCCTGATGAGCTCGGAAAACCGCGCTGCCTCCGCGCTCGGCCGCAACTATCCGGGCGGCATCGACGCCTTCGTGGCCGCGATGAACGCCAAGGCACGTGAACTGGGCATGAAGGATACCCACTTCGTCGATTCGAGCGGCTTGTCGAGCCGCAACGTGTCGAGCGCGCGCGATCTGGCGCGGCTGGTGACCACCGCCTACCAGGAACCGCTGCTGCGCGAGTATTCCACCACGCCGAACTCGGTCGTCAAGGCCAGCGGCCGGCCAATGCGTTATGCGAACACCAATTACCTGGTGGCCTTGCCCGATTGGAATATCGGCCTGCAGAAGACCGGCTTCATCAACGAAGCGGGGCGCTGCCTGGTGATGCAGGCGGCGATCCACGGCCGCAACGTGATCATGGTGTTCCTGGATTCGAAAGGGAAGATGTCACGCACCGCTGATGCCGGCCGGGTGCGCCGCTTCCTCGAAGCGCTGGCGCCGGGCAAGCTCGATGTGCTGACGCCGGGGACCCTGGGCAACACCGATACACCGATCATGAGCAGCGCCACGGCGGCGGCGCCGACGCTGCACTGACCGGATCAGATTGCTGGAGCAGGGCGGTAGCCCAAGGTGGATGAGATGCTCGACGCCGTCTGCACCAGGTCATCCAGCCATTCTTCCTGCAGGCGGTCGGCCGGGGCCGAGATCGACAGGCCGGCCACCAGCTTGCCGCTGTCGTCGAAAATGCCGGCGGCCATGCAGCGCACGCCCAGCTCCAGTTCCTCGTTGTCGCGCGCATAGCCGCGCGCCCGCACCAGGCTCAATTCGCGCTCGAAGCGCGCCAGGTCGGTAATCGAATTCTTGTTGTGGCCCGCCAGGCCGGTGCGCGTTGCATAGGCGCGGATGGTCTTGGCGTCGTCGATCGACAGGAACAGCTTGCCGGTCGAGGTCAGGTGCAGCGGCGCCCGGCCGCCGATCGCGCGCACCACCTGCATGCCGGAGCGTTCGGAATAGGCGCGGTCGATGTAGACGATCTCGTCGCCCTGGCGCACCGACAGGTTGACGGTCTGCTGGGTTTTCTTGTGCAGGGCGCGCATGAAGTCGAGCGCCGCTTCACGCACCGACAAGCGGCTTTTCACCACGTTGCCCAGTTCCAGCAGGCGCATGCCGAGGCGATAGGTGCCCGGCTCGACCCGGTCGACGAAGCGCGTGACCACCATGTCGTTCAGGATGCGGTGCGCGGTCGACGGATGTAGGCCGGAAACTTTCGACAATTCCTTCAGGCTCACCGGATCGGAATAGGTGGCCAGTGCATCGAGCAGCGCCACCATGCGTTCGATCACCTGGATCGAGGTCTTGCCCGATGCCGGGGATGCCTGTGTGTCCAACAAAGGGTTTTCCATTTTCATGATGTGCTTGGTGCAGTGCAGTATTGGTCCTTTATACCATGATGTGAAACGCAGATGCAAACCGATGGGCTGTAGTGTGCAAGCGGAAGCCGGCACGGCATAATGACACGCCTGCAATCAATTCTTTGAGCCAATGGAACAACCGATCAGCGAGTTCAAGACCAAGCGCGGCATCGCCCGCATCCTCGCAGCCTGCCGCAATACCGGGGATGGCCTGGCCTGGGCCTGGCGCAGCGAGGCTGCGTTCCGCCAGGAAGTCGTCGTGATTGCCATTGCCGCCGTGGTGGCGCTGCTGCTTCCGGTGTCGGGCTTTCAGAAGCTGGTCCTGATCGGGGTGCTGGTCCTGGTGCTGATCGTCGAGATCATCAACTCCGCCATGGAAGCGATCGTCGACCGCATTTCGCTCGAGCGCCACCCGCTCTCGAAGGTGGCGAAGGACATGGGGAGCGCGGCGGTTGCCCTGACCCTGCTGCTGGCGACGGCCACCTGGGCGGTCGTGCTGTACAGCCGTTTTTTTTAGCAGCATTGCGGAACAAGCAAATAACAAACCTGTCGTTTGACTAATGGCCGAGTCCACGTAGACTAGGCTACCGTAGTCCAATCACATGGAGAAATGACGATGAGCTTACGCCTCGGCGATACCGCCCCCGATTTCGAGCAGGATTCCAGCATCGGCAAGATCCGCTTCCACGAATGGGCGGGCGATTCCTGGGTAGTGCTGTTCTCGCACCCGGCCGACTTCACGCCGGTCTGCACGACCGAGCTGGGCCTGACCGCGAAGCTGAAGCCGGAATTCGACAAGCGCAACGTCAAGGCGATCGCACTGTCGGTCGACCCGGCCGAGCAGCACCGCGCCTGGATCAAGGACATCGAAGAAACCCAGCAAACCGTGGTCGGCTTCCCGATCATCGCCGATGCCGACAAGTCGGTCTCGAGCCTGTACGACATGATCCACCCGGAGGCCTCGGCCACCGCCACCGTGCGCTCGCTGTTCGTGATCGACCCGGCCAAGAAAGTGCGCCTGATGATCACCTACCCGATGAGCACCGGCCGCAACTTCGACGAAGTACTGCGCGTGATCGACGCCCTGCAGCTGACCGACGGCTACACCGTGGCCACCCCGGGCAACTGGAAGGATGGCGACGACGTCATCATCCCGCTGACCGTGCAGGATCCGGCCGTCATCGAGCAGAAGTATCCAAAGGGTTATACCTCGCCACGGCCTTACCTGCGCCTGACGCCGCAGCCCAACAAGTAAGTTGTGTTTCGTGGGATGGACGGCTTCGCCGTCCGCGCGTACACATCACGTGTGCATGACATGCGCCGGTGTTCTTCATGAACTGTTTGAACGCGCGTGCGGCAAAGCCGCACACCCTACCAACCCATCCGTCGCATAAGCAAATAAGAAACCTGTTGTTTGCGTAACTGCCGAGTCCCCTTACGCTGTGGCTTAACGTAAGGGTCCAGGCATGTCGACGACATACATCATCGCGGGTTTCGCAGTAGGGCTACTGGTCGGCATGACCGGCGTGGGCGGCGGTTCGCTCATGACGCCGCTGCTGACGCTGCTGTTCGGCGTGTCGCCGGCGGTCGCCGTCGGCACCGACCTGGCCTTCGCGTCCATCACCAAGGGCGTCGGCACCATCACCCACCGCTTCAACCGCACTGTCCAGTGGCAAATCGTCGGCCACCTGTGCCTGGGCGCCTTGCCGGCCGCGCTGGTGGCAACGCTGGCGCTCAAGCATTTCGGCGGGCTCGACGCACAGATCGGGGAGCTCATCCGTTATTCGATCGCCGGCTCCGTGATGCTGACCGTGGTGGCGCTGCTGTTCCGTGCCCGCATGCTGGCCTGGGTCAGTGCGAAGCCCGGACGCCAGCTGCAGGGCAGGGCGCTCATGGTCGCCACCGTCGTCTCGGGTGCGGTGCTGGGCATGCTCGTCACCGTCTCGTCGATCGGCGCCGGCGCAATCGGCGCCACGCTGCTGGTCATGCTGTATCCACGCCTGAGCCCGGCCGAGGTGGCTGGCACCGACATCGCCTATGCCGTGCCGCTGACCGCGATCGCCGCCGTCGGCCACTGGTGGCTGGGCTCGATCGACTGGATGCTGCTGCTGACCCTGCTCGTGGGCTCGGTACCGGGCATTACGCTGGGCGCGATGGCCGCCCGCAAGGTGCCGGAACGCTTCCTCCGCGCATTGTTGGCGACCACGCTGACCGGGGTGGCGGCCAAGCTCGTTTTCTGATTCGTAATAGCTGTTTCCGTCTATGCAAATGAGAAAAGCTTCGTTTGTAATATAAGGGCTGCATGCGATTATGGTAGCCCGTTAGAAGAATTTGTAATAAGGGCTTCCATGACCTCCCTCGTGCAAACGCACAGCGCGCCGCGCAGTTCGCCACGCAGATCGCCGGGCCGCGTGATCCCCGGCTTCGGCATCTCGCTCGGCTTCACGATTTTCTACCTCGCCCTGATCGTGCTGATCCCGCTGTCGGCGGTCTTCCTGAACACCTTCACCATGAGCTGGGAGGCGTTCTGGAGCGCGGTCACCTCCGAGCGCGTGATGGCGTCCTACCGCCTCACCTTCGGCGCCTCGCTGCTGGCCGCCTTCATCAACGTCATCTTCGGCGGCATCGTGGCCTGGGTGCTGGTGCGCTACACCTTCCCCGGCAAGCGCATCATCGACGCCCTGGTCGACCTGCCGTTCGCGCTGCCCACCGCAGTGGCCGGCATCACGCTGACCGCGCTGTACTCGCACAACGGCCTGATCGGCGAACAGCTGGCCAGGTTCGGCATCAAGGTGGCCTTCACCCCGCTCGGCGTGCTGGTGGCGCTGACCTTCATCGGCCTGCCCTTCGTGGTGCGCACGGTGCAGCCGGTGCTCGAAGAAGCCGAGCGCGAGCTCGAAGAGGCCGCCGCCAGCCTGGGCGCCTCGCCGCTGCAGACCTTCTGGCGCGTGGTGCTGCCGACGGTGACGCCGGCGCTGCTGACCGGCTTCGCGCTGGCCTTCGCGCGCGCCACCGGCGAATACGGCTCTGTGATCTTCATCGCCGGTAACCTGCCGATGGTTTCCGAGATCACGCCGCTGTTCATCATCACCAAACTCGAGCAGTACGACTACGCGGGCGCCACGGCGATCGCGGTGGTGATGCTGATCATCTCGTTCATCCTGCTGCTGACGATTAACCTGCTGCAGGCCTGGACGCGCAAACGGGCAGGTAAAAAATGAGCGCAGTCCTCGACAACGTCAGTACTGCGCCGAAGAAGGCCGCACCGGTGCGCCGATCAGCAAATAACGTGCTCGAACCGGACTGGGTGCGTTATCTGCTCATCGCCGTGGCGCTGGCCTTCCTGACCCTGTTCCTGTTCGTGCCGCTGGCCGCCGTGTTCACCGAAGCACTCAAGCGCGGCTGGGGCACCTACCTCGAATCGATCACCGACCCGGATGCGGTCTCCGCCATCAAGCTGACGCTGATCGCGGCCGGCATCTCGGTGCCGCTGAACCTGGTGTTCGGCGTGGCCGCGGCCTGGGCCATCGCCAAGTTCGAGTTCCGCGGCAAGAGCTTCCTGCTGACCCTGATCGACCTGCCGTTCTCGGTGTCGCCGGTGATCGCCGGCCTGATCTACGTGCTGCTGTTCGGCGCCCAGGGCTGGTTCGGCGAATGGCTGATGGAGCACGACATCAAGATCCTGTTCGCGGTGCCGGGCATCGTGCTGGCAACCATCTTCATCACCTTCCCGTTCGTGGCACGCGAACTGATCCCGCTGATGCAGCAGCAGGGTACCGAAGAAGAAGAAGCCGCGCTGGTGCTGGGCGCCTCCGGCTGGTCGACCTTCTGGCGCGTGACGATCCCGAACATCAAGTGGGGCCTGCTGTATGGCGTCATCCTGTGCAACGCCCGGGCGATGGGCGAGTTCGGCGCGGTGTCGGTGGTGTCGGGCCACATCCGCGGCGAGACCAACACCATGCCGCTGCAGGTCGAGATCCTCTACAACGAATACAACTTCACGGCCGCCTTCGCGATCGCATCGCTGCTGGCGCTGCTCGCCCTGGTCACCCTGGCGGTGAAGAGTTTCATCGAATGGCGCCTGCACGAGGCACGCAAGGCAAGCACCGACGAACGCATCATGGAGCACACAGCATGACCATCGAAGTCCAGCACATCCATAAACAGTTCGGCCAGTTCACCGCGCTCGACGACGTGTCGCTGCAGTTCCCGGACGGCCAGCTGACCGCCTTGCTCGGCCCTTCGGGCTGCGGCAAGACGACCCTGTTGCGCGTCATCGCCGGCCTCGAGCATCCCGATTCGGGCGCCGTGCTGCTCGACGGCCAGGATGCCTCGCACCGCCACGTGCGCGAGCGCCAGGTCGGCTTTGTGTTCCAGCACTACGCACTGTTCAAGCACATGACCGTATTCGAGAACGTCGCCTTCGGCCTGCGCGTCAAGCCGCGCAAGGAGCGCCCGTCCGAACAGCAGATTCGCGACAAGGTGCGCCAGCTGCTCGAACTCGTGCAGCTCGACTGGATCGCCGACCGCTATCCGCCGCAGCTCTCCGGCGGCCAGCGCCAGCGCATCGCCCTGGCGCGCGCGCTGGCCGTGGAGCCGCGCGTGCTGCTGCTCGACGAACCTTTCGGCGCGCTGGATGCCAAGGTGCGCAAGGAGCTGCGCCGCTGGCTGCGCCGCCTGCACGACGACCTGCACGTGACCTCGATTTTCGTCACCCACGACCAGGAAGAAGCGCTCGAAGTGGCGGACCAGGTGGTCCTGATGAACAAGGGCCGCATCGAGCAGCTTGGTTCTCCTGGCGATGTGTACAACAAGCCGGCGTCGCCGTTCGTGTACGGATTCCTCGGCAACGTCAACCTGTTCCACGGCCGCGTGCACGAAGGCGTGCTGGCCAGCGGCGAAGCACAGTTCAAGACGCCGGAACATGCCGGCATCCGGAACGGCGAAGGCATCGGCTACGTGCGTCCGCACGACCTCGACGTCGAGCGCTACACGCCCGGCGCCGAAGGTGTGGTGGCGAAGCTGCGCCGCGCGCATGCGATCGGCCCGCTGGCCCAGCTCGACCTGGAGCGCGCCGACAACCAGCAGCTGATCGAAGCGGTGATGCCGAACGAACTGTTCGCGCGCCACGGCTTCCGCGAGGGCGACACGCTGGTGGTCAAGCCGCGCCGCATCGAAGTCTTCGTCGATGCCGGCGACGGAATCTGAAAGGCGGGCATATGAACTTCCAGCAGCTGCGTTCCGTGCGCGAGGCCGCACGCCGCGACTTCAACCTGACCGACGTCGCCAATGCGCTGTTCACCTCGCAGCCCGGCGTGTCGCGCCAGATCCGCGAACTCGAAGACGAACTCGGGGTCGTGATCTTCGAGCGCAATGGCAAGCGCCTGACCGGCCTGACGCCGCCGGGCAAGGGCATCCTCAAGATCGTCGAGAAGCTGCTGGTCGAGGCCGAGAACCTCCAGCAGGCCAGCGCCGAGTTCGCGGCCCAGGACAGCGGCACGCTCACCGTGGCGGTCACCCACACCCAGGCCCGTTATGCGCTGCCGCAGGTAGTGCAGTCGTTCCGCAACGCCTTCCCGGGCGTGCGCATCGCCCTGCAGCAGAGCGCGCCGGAGCACATCGCCGAATGGGTCCTGTCGGGCAAGGCCGACATCGGCATCGCCACCGAGGGCCTGTCGGCCTTCCCCGACCTGGTGTCCTTCCCGTGCTACCGCTGGAGCCACCTGGTCGTGGCGCCGGAAGGGCACCCGATCTTCTCGAGCGGGCAGCCGCTGAAGCTCGAAGACCTGGCCGAGCACCCTTTGATCACCTACGACGTCGGCTTCACCGGCCGCAGTCACATCGACGCGGCTTTCGTGGAAGCGGGGCTGGCCCCGGACATCGTGCTTACCGCGATGGACTCGGACGTCATCAAGCAGTATGTGTCGCTGGGGATGGGCGTGGGAATCGTGGCCTCGATGGCCTTCGACCATGGCCGCGACAAGGGCATGCGCGCGATCGAGGCCTCGCACCTGTTCGCGCCCAACGTCACGCGCCTCGCCGTGCGCAAGGGCTCCTACCTGCGTACGTATGCGTACCACTTCATCGAGCGCTTTGCGCAGGGGTATACGCGCTCGGATATCGAGAAGGCGTTGCAGGCGGTGGAGTGATCGAGTGGCGCTGACCGAGCGCGTTCATGGCGGCGCTTGCGGAATTCGTAGGGTGGGCGGCTCCGCCCTGCAAGATGCGTAGCCTGCGCCGTGAGCGCCGCCCACGCGTTTAGCCGGTGCACGAATAGCCAGTCCGTCTGTTCTAGCGGGAGTTGAACGCGTGGGCGGCACGCAACGCGCGTATGCGGACAGTTTCAGGTAGAGCCGCCCACCCTACGATTGGTAGCGCACTGAGCTGGAGAACAGAGCTTCGACACCATCAGCTCAGCCTGCCCCAGCCGACGGCGTTCCATGTGCTCTCCTTCAGCGGCGCAGTGCCGCCGCGCAATCGCGGATCAGCGCCGGGCCGGCATAGATGAAGCCGGTGTAGAGCTGCACCAGCTGGGCGCCGGCGGCGATCTTGGCGCGCGCATCCTCGCCACGCATGATGCCGCCCACGCCGATGATCGGCAGTGCGTCGCCCAGTTCGGCCTTCAACAGGCGGATCACCGTGTTCGACAGCTCGAACACCGGCGCGCCCGACAGGCCGCCGGCTTCCTCGCCATGCTGCATGCCCTGCACCGCGCTTCGGCTGAGCGTGGTGTTGGTGGCGATCACGCCGTCGATCTTGTGGCGCAGCAGGGCGCCGGCGATGTTGCGCACCTGGTCGCCATCGATGTCCGGCGCGATCTTCAGCGCCACCGGCACGTAGCGCTTGTGCTGGTCGGCCAGCCGGAGCTGTTCTTCTTTCAGCTGCGCCAGCAGGGAATCCAGTTCCGATTCGCCCTGCAGCTGGCGCAGGTTCTTGGTGTTCGGCGACGAGATGTTGACCGTCACGTAGCTGGCGTACGGGTAGACCTTGCGCAGGCAGTGCAAGTAGTCGTCGGCGGCGCGCTCGATCGGCGTGTCGGCATTCTTGCCGATGTTCAGGCCGAGCACGCCCTGCTTGTCCTGGTAGAACCGCGAGGCCTGCACGTTGGCCACGAAGGCATCCACGCCGCCGTTGTTGAAGCCCATGCGGTTGATGATGCCCTGGGCCTGCGTCAGGCGGAAGATGCGCGGCTTCGGGTTGCCGCCCTGGGCGCGCGGGGTGACGGTGCCGATCTCGATCGAGCCGAAGCCGAGCGAGGCCAGGCCGTCGATGTAGGCGCCATCCTTGTCGAGGCCGGCGGCCAGGCCGACCGGGTTCGGGAAGCGGATGCCCATGACCGTGCGCGGGTCCGGCGCCGGCCGGCTGGCGAGCCTGGTGAGACCGAGTGCGGCGGCGCGGCGCAGCAGCGGCAGGGCCAGGTTGTGGGCTTGTTCGGCGTCGAGCGAGAACAGCAATGGGCGGGCGAGGGAGTACAGGAGCTTGTCGGACATGGGGGACTCGAAGTAATGACTCCCGCCATTTTACAGCGCCGTGAGAGCACGGCGACCGTTGGCGGCCTCAGCGCTCCAGTATGCTCCACACGCCCTTGATGCGCGCTTCCAGCGGACGGAAGTTGATCTTGTAGGCCATCTTGGGGCTTTGTTCGATCCAGTAGCCGAGGTAGACGTATTGAAGGCCGAGCTCGCGCGCCTGGTTTACCTGCCACATCACGTTGTAGGTGCCGAAGGATGCGCCCGGCAGGTCCGGGTCGAAGAAGGTATACACCGAGGACAGGCCGTCGGACAGTACGTCGATGATGGATACCATGCGCAGCTGGCCGTCGGGTTCGCGGAATTCGACCAGGCGGGTGTTCACGCGGCTCTGCAGCAGGAACTGGGCGTACTGGTCGCGGCTGTCCTGGTCCATGCCGCCGCCGACGTGGCGGGTGGTCTGGTAGCGCAGGTAGAGTGCGTAGTGCTCGTCGGAAAAGGCGAGGTTGGCCACCATCGCCACCAGGTCGCCATGGCGTTTCCAGGCGCGGCGCTGGGTACGGCTGGGCACGAAGTCTTCGCACTTCACCCGCACCGGGATGCAGGCCTGGCAGCCGTCGCAGTAGGGACGGTAGGTGAAGATGCCGCTGCGGCGAAAGCCATTGCGCACCAGCTCGGAATACACGTCGGCGTTGATCAGGTGCGAAGGCGTCGCCACCTGGGAGCGGGCCTGGCGCGCGTCGAGATAACTGCAGGGATAGGGCGCCGTCGTGTAGAACTGCAGGGTGGCGAAGGGCAGGTCATTTAGGTGCGTCATGCAAAAGCCTCGAGACGACGTGATGAACCTATTTTAACGAAATCGCGGCATTGCCACTGTTAGCCAATCAACGGTGCCGCGAGCGCCCGACAAAACCTTCATGGCTGCGTTGCATCGTCTCGCCGTACTAGCGTACTGTCTTCGACGCTGCGCCTTGCCCTGAAGGCTTTGTCAGACGCTCGGGTGATACCACTTCCCAGCGGGTGATGGCCGGCTCGCGGATGGCCTCGCGCAGGTGCGCCAGGAAGGCGCTGCGCGGAATCGGCGCGGCGCCCAGCGAGGCCAGGTGGCCGGTCTCCTGCTGGCAATCCACCATCTGCACGCCCTGGCTGCGCAGGAAGGCGACCAGGTAGGCCAGCGCCACCTTGGACGCGTCCGTCACCCGTGCGAACATCGACTCGCCATAGAACATGCGGCCGATGCAGACGCCATAGGCGCCGCCGACCAGCTCGCCCTCGTGCCAGACCTCGGATGAGTGCGCATAGCCCATTGCGTGCAGGCCGGTGTAGCCGTCGATGATGTCCTCGGAGATCCAGGTGCCCGGCCCGTCCCTGCGCGGCGCGGCGCAGGCCCGCATCACCTCTTCGAAGGCGCTGTCGAAGCGCACCTGCCATGGGCCGCCTTCGCGACGGCTCCTTTCGATCCGCTTCAAGGTCTTCTTCAGGCTGTCGCTGACCTTGAAATGTTCGGTGCGCAGCACCATGCGCGGGTCGGTACTCCACCACAGGATCGGCTGGCCTTCCGAGAACCAGGGAAAGATGCCGTTCTGGTAGGCCAGCAGCAGGCGCTGCGGCGACAGGTCGGCCCCGGCCGCGAGCAGGCCCGGCGCGTCGATCGTCAGCGCGTCGGAGACGTCGGGGAACGGCGAAGTCGGCTCGAGCCAGGGAATCATGGCGGCTTCTACGGATCAGTCGGGTTCGCGGGGCGCCAGCATCGGGCGCACGATGTCCCGGCTATGGAAACCGTAGCTGCCGCCCTCGCGCACTTTGACGCGGTCGGCAAAGAAGAGTTCCAGCGTGGTGCGCACGGTCGGGAAGGCCAGGTCGTCCCAGGGGATCTCGTCCTGCTTGAACAGCTCCACCTCGAGGCTTTCTTCTCCCGGCGCGAAGTCCAGCTTGCGCAGGCGCGCCAGGTAGAACAGATGCACCTGGTGCACGTGGGCCACGTTGAGCAGGGTGAACAGCTTCCCGAGCTCGACATCGGCGCCGGCTTCCTCCTCGGTTTCGCGCACGGCGGCCTGCTCGGTGGTTTCCTCGTTTTCCATAAAGCCGGCCGGCAAGGTCCAGTAGCCATAGCGTGGTTCGATTGCGCGCTTGCAAAGCAGTATCTGCAGTGTGCCGTCCTGTTCCCAGACGGGGATCGAGCCGATGACCAGCTTGGGATTCTGATAATGGATGGTGTGGCAGTGCGGACAGACGTAGCGCGGCCGGTTGTCGCCTTCGGGAATCGCCAGGGCGACGGGGTGGGCGCACTCGGAACAGAATTTCATAGGTCAGCGGCAGGTTGAGTTGCTTGTTACTTTACACTGATTTTCCGGTCTCTGGCCGTCGCCGGCGCGCGCCGGTGTGAGCAATGCCGAGCCATACCATTCTGCAATTGCACACGGCGAGAGGATTGGATTTGCCTAAAAGACCGTTGCAGCGTATAATTCATTTCACAGACGCGGGGTGGAGCAGTCTGGCAGCTCGTCGGGCTCATAACCCGAAGGTCACAGGTTCAAATCCTGTCCCCGCAACCAGAATTCAAGGCCGTTGATACGTACGTATCAACGGCTTTTTCGTTTTTATCGTCATTCTGGCGCCCGCACGACCCAGCTCAAGCCGGGCGCATCCATCCGGAATGTTGTCGAGCCAGCCATGTCCAACACCCGAAACGGCCGTTGCGCGCAGCCTTGGCGCCGGCCTGCGAACCAAACGGGGCAGACCACATGATCAACGTAAACGACATCAACGACGCCTGGGGCTGGGTCGGCTTGACCGCTGTCGAGGTTCTTGGGTCCAATGCATTCGGCAACCTCATCATTCGCGACGACGAAGGGCGCTACTGGCGGCTGCGCCCGCAAGACCTGTGCTGCGAACCGGTCGCCGACAGCCGCGCGGCACTGGATGCGCTGGCCTACAACCAGGATTTCCTCAATGACTGGTACATGCCGGAGGTCGTGCACCTGGCCGAATCCACGCTCGGCCCGCTGGCCGAAGGCCGCAAATACTGTCTCAAGATCCCGAGCGCGCTCGGCGGCCACTATGGGCGCGACAACCTGGCCACGGTGCCGCTGCCGGAACTGATCCGGTTCTCGGGGGAGAGCGCCCAGCAGTTCGATGATTTGCCGCGGTGGAATTAACTGTTTAGTCGGCTTGCCCGCTGAGGCTCGCCCACAGGTGGGCTGCGGCCATCGTGCGATGCGGCGCATAGCGTTCCAACAGGCGCTGCGTGGCCGGGATGTCCGGTCGTGCATCGCCGCCCAGCAGCCGGTGGAAGGCGGTGCGGATGGCTACGTCGCCTTCCAGCGAACAGTCCGGGTAAGCATAGCCGCGCAGCAGGGCGTAATTCACGGTCCATGGGCCGATGCCCTTGATTGCCAGGAGTTCCTGTTCCACCTCGTCGACAGGGCGCTCGCGCTCGAGGTCGACGCGGCCATCGGCAACGAGGTGTGCCAGGCGCAGCAGAGTCTCGGCCTTCGAGCGCGAAAACTTGCGGCTGGTCAGGTCTTCCAACGCAAGGCCGGCGACGTCCGCTGCCTCCGGATAGCACCACAAGCCGCTCGCATGGACCCGGCCGGCGAGCTGGATGAAGGTACGGCGCAGCGAGATCGCAAACGGCAAATTGATCTGCTGGCCGATGACGGCCCAGGTCAGGGCCTCGAACACCGTCGCCGACTGGACGATGCGCAGACCAGGCTGGCGCGCCACGACCGGCCCCAGCACAGCGTCGGTGCGTGCGAATGCTTCGAATCCGGCCGGGTCGATGCGCAGGCCGAGGATATTGAGCAGTGCGTCGCGTGCGCGCGCCAGCAGGGCCGGGGTCAGCTCGCCGTCGGCCTCCACCGCGCAGCGTGCGGCCGCTTGTCCGAACGCGACTTCCAGCAGTACCGGCACGCCGTCGAGCAGCACGCCCTTGCTCAGGCTGCCTTCGCTTGCCCTTTCCGCGATCCCTTCGGCATCGCGGCTGTGGAAGGCCAGCACGTCTTGCGTGCGATAGCCGGCCGGCAGCGCAAGCGCGAGTTCGACACGCATCACTTCGCCTGTTTGTCGGCCTGCACCGCAGGGCCGCGCAGGAAGGCCGGCACGAAGCCCGTCACCAGTGCCGTACCGACCAGCACGATGCTTGAACCCAGCAGCGTGTGCCAGCCGATCACTTCATGCAGGAACAGCGCTCCCCATAAAATGCCGAACATCGGGTTCAGGAAAGTGACGGTGAGCGCCGAGGTGGTGCCGACTTCTTCGATCAGCTTGAAGTACAGGATGTAGGCGATGCCGCTGCACACGACGCCCAGTGCGAGCACCGCAGCCATGATGCCCGGCGTTGGCGTGCCCGGCGCAGGGAAGAAAGGCAGGGCGGGGATCACGAACAGCGTGGCGGCCCACATCGAGCCGTGCGCGTTGGCGAAGGGCGGCACCGCCTTGGCCGACTTGGCGTACTGGCTGGCAATGCTGTAGCAGAAGGCGGCCACCAGTGCGGCAGCGATCGCGACAAAGGCGCCCGGACGTTCCGACACGTGGTCGAAGCCGACCAGCAGGCTCACGCCAACCGTGCCCAGTACCAGCCCCAGCGCGGCGCGGCCTGAGACCTTCTGGCGCGCCCATACAGCGCCAACCAGCGCGCCGAACATCGGCGCGGTGGCATTCAACACCGATAGCACCGAGGCCGACAGCGTGCGCGCGGCAAAGGCGAACAGCAGGAAGGGCAGGGCCGAGTTGAAGAAGCCCAGGATCAGGTAGTGCTTCCAGTGGTGGCGCAGGTCGAGTGGCGTACCCTTGCCCCTGCGGCGCATGACCCAGGCGACGGCGGCCAGGAACAGGGCCGCGAACAGCACCCGGTATTCGATCAGCACGGCCGGGCCCAGCACCGGGGCGGCAATGCGCATGAAGAGGAAGGAACCGCCCCAGATGGCGGCCAGCGCTACCAGGCGCAACATGTTCACGGAATTCATCGGGGCAGGGGCGGGGGCAAAGGTGCGATTATGGCGCTTCGGCGCGCGCCGCGCCATCCGGATGTTGCGATTGAATTATTGCGGCCGAATTCACGCGGCAGCGCCGCGCAGCACCGTGCAGGCCGCGCTGCCCGCCGGCTGGGGCGCATTCGCATGCGGCACCAGCAAGGCGGCCGGCACGCCGTTCTTCACGGCGGTCATTTCGGCCATGATCGAGACCGCGATCTCGGCCGGGGTCTTGCTGCCGATGTAGATGCCGACCGGGCCGTGAAGCCGTGCCAGCTGGGCGTCGTCGAGGTCGAACAGCTTGAGGCGTTCGCGGCGCCGCTCGTTGTTCAGGCGCGAGCCGATCGCGCCGACATAGAAAGCATCGGACCTGAGCGCTTCCATCAGCGCCAGGTCGTCCAGCTTGGGATCATGGGTGAGGGCGACCACCGCGCTGCGCGCATCCAGGCGCGCCTCGATCACCAGGTCGTCGGGCATCGCGTGAACCAGCTCCACGCCCGGCAGGTTCCAGCCACTGCGGTATTCCTCGCGCGGGTCGCACACCAGCACGCGATAATCCATGCCGCTCGCGATCTGCGCCAGGAAGCGCGACAGCGGGCCGGCGCCGATGATGAACAGGCGCCAGCGGGGGCCGTGGATGGTCGCGAGTACCCCGTCTTCCACGCGCTGGACGGCGCCGGCATCGGCCCGTGCCAGGCTGACCGCGCCGCTGGCCAGGTCGACGCGGCGCTCGACCAATTCGCCTTGCGCCAGGCGCGCCAGCAGCTCGTCGATGCGGCTGCCCTGCGAGAGCGGCTCGATGGCCAGTTCGATGGTGCCGCCGCAGGGCAGGCCGAAACGATGCGCCTCGTCGGCGCTGATGCCGTAGCTGACGATCTCGGGACGCGCCAGTTCGATGCCGTTGGCGCGCACCCGGTCGATCAGGTCATCCTCGATGCAGCCGCCCGAAACCGAGCCGACCACGCTGCCGTCGTCGCAAATGGCGAGCGTGGCCCCGACCGGGCGCGGGCTCGAGCCCCAGGTCTTGACGACGGTCACCAGCTGGCAGCGGTGGCCGGCGGCGAGCCAGGCGTCGCAGGTTTTCAATACGTCGAGGTCGATGCTGTCCATGGTGCCGGTGGGGATGGTGTGAGATGGACCATGATACAAAAAATGCGCAGGACGCGTTGGATGCGGGGTACGCAGGGTGGAAGGCAGCGCTCAAATGAATGCGGACGCACGCAGCGTCCGCATTTTCAACCCTGTCGCTGGAAACTCAGGGCGTCAGCGGCTTGTTGGCCGACTTCTTCGCCTTGACCTCGGCCACCGCCTTGTCAATGGCGGCAGTGCGCTGGGCCAGCGCCGGGTGGTTGGCGCTATGGCCGTTCAGGACCGTGGCCGGATAGGTGTCGGCGAAGCGCTTCCAGAACCCGGCGATGCCCTCGATGCGGTAGTCGGCCCGTGCCAGCAGGTAGACCGCGAGGCGGTCGGCGGCGCTGTCGTGCGCGGCCGGCATCGCCTTGATGCCGCCGCTGCCGATCAGCATCGAGGTGTCGGGCGTGATGCGGGTGAGGTTGTCGATGATGCTGCCGATGGTGGCGGAATTGCGCTGGCTGGCCGCGTGGTTGAGCATGTTGTGCGCCATGGTGTGCGCCACCACGTAGGCCAGTTCGTCGTCGTTCTGCACGAAGCCCATCATGCCGCGCGTGACCATCACGCGCTGGCCGTCGGCGTAGGCGTTGATGTTGTCCGCGTTGCCCAGCTCGATGCCGAAGGCGCAGGCGCGCGTCACGGGAACCGTCACGTCGCGCTGCGATCCGCGGCGCTCGATCGTCAGCGGCAGGCTGGCCTGCTTCTGCACGATCGGCCCGAATACGGCGCCAGCCTGGGACAGGGCATTGGGACCGGTCGGCAGCGGCTTGCCGCCGGCAGCCACCAGTTCGTCGCCCTGGCGCAGGCCGGCCTTGGCGGCGCCGCTGCCGGCCAGCACGTTGGTGACCTGCAGGCGCTCACCCATGCCGAGCACGGCGTGGGCGGCGTCGTTATAGGTGCCAGGGTAGGTGTAGCGGTTCTTGGCGGTGAACCCGAGCAGGTTGCGCGCGTGGCGCGTGCACAGCTCGGCGTTGTCGATCAGGAGGGGCGCAGCGACCTTGTACAGGCGGTCCTGCAGCGTCGCCATCCGGGTGAGAGTGTCGGCGGCCGCCGTCATCTCCGGTGTTACTTGCGGTGTCGCGGGAGCCGTCTGCCCCGGTGGGAGCGGCTGGCCCGGCTGCATCGGTCCCTGCGTGGCGCAGGCCGACAGCAGGACGGCGCTGGCGATGGCGAGCCCGGCCTGACGCAAACGATTGATGCGGAACATGGTCCTCCTTACTTGTCTTCGGGTTTATTGTTTGCCGGTGCTGCCGAACCCGCCGGCGCCCCGTTCGCTCGATGCGAACTCCTCCACCACGTTGAAGCCCACCTGCAGCACGGGCACGATGACGAGCTGGGCGAGCCGGTCGAGCGGCTGCAGCGTGAAGCTCGCGTGGCTGCGGTTCCAGGTCGAGACCATCAGTTGTCCCTGGTAGTCGGAGTCGATCAAGCCTACCAGATTGCCAAGAACGATGCCGTTCTTATGGCCGAGTCCACTGCGCGGCAGGATCATCGCGGCATAGCCCGGATCGCCGATGTGGATGGCCAGGCCGGTGGGTACCAGTACCGTCTGGCCGGGTTCGATGACGAGCGGGGCGTCGATGCAGGCGCGCAGGTCCAGGCCGGCGCTCCCTGGCGTGCCGTAGGCGGGCAGCAGCTCCCTCATGCGCGGGTCGAGGATCTTGAGATCGATGTTCTTCATGCGGTGTTCTTCTTGTGTTCATGTCAGGAGCGAGCGCTGTTCGAGGCGCTTCGCGATTTCGGAAACCAGCTGGCGCGCCAGGCTCAGTTTGCCGGCGCGCGGCAGCACCGTGTGGCCGCCCTCGTCGAACAGGATGATGGTGTTCTCATCCTGACCGAAGGTCTGCGGGCCGATATTGCCGACCAACAGGGGAATGCCTTTTTTCTGGCGCTTGGCCGGGCCGTAGGCCATCAGGTTCTCGGATTCGGCGGCGAAGCCCACGCAGTAGGGCCAGCCGGACAGCGTGGTGGTGGCGGCGACGGTGGCCAGGATGTCGGCGTTCTGCACGAATTCGAGCTGCGGGGCGCCGCCGCCGTCGAGCTTCTTGAGCTTCTGGTCGCTGGCATTGGCCACGCGCCAGTCGGCCACCGCGGCCACGCCGATGAAGACGTGCTGGCCCTCGATGCCGGCCATGACCACGTCGTGCATCTGCTGGGCGGTGAGCACGTCGATGCGGCGCACGCCATGCGGGGTCGGCAGCGAGGTCGGGCCGGTGACCAGCGTGACGTCGGCGCCGGCTTCACGCGCGGCGCGCGCCACCGCATAGCCCATCTTGCCCGAGGAAAGGTTGGTGATGCCGCGCACCGGGTCGATCGGCTCGAAGGTCGGCCCGGCGGTGATCAGGACGCGGCGCCCGGCCAGGACCTTGTGCTGGAACGAGGCGATCAGCTCTTCGACCAGCTGTTCCGGCTCGAGCATCCGGCCCAGGCCGGTCTCGCCGCAGGCCTGGGAGCCGGCCGCGGGGCCGAACAGCTTGACGCCGTCCTCGCCAAGTTGCTTCACGTTGCGGGCGGTCGCCGGGTTTTCCCACATCTCGACGTTCATCGCCGGCGCCACCAGCAGCGGCACCCGGCGCGGGCGCGCCACGCACAGGGTCGACAGCAGGTCGTCGCATGCGCCGTGCGCCAGCTTGCGGATGAAATCGGCCGAGCAGGGCGCGACCAGGATCGCGTCGGCATCGCGCGTCAGGTCGATATGGGCCATGTTATTGGCCATGCGCGGGTCCCACTGGTCGAGATAGACCGTCTGGCCGGACAGCGCCTGCATGGTCACCGTGCCGATGAAATGGGTGGCGGCTTCGGTCATGACCACCTGCACGCTTGCGCCCTGCTTGACGAGGGCCCGGCACAGTTCGGCCGCCTTGTAGCAGGCCACGCCGCCGGTCAGGCCGAGGACGATCTTCTTGCCCTTCAGTTCCATGCTCATCATGCCTCCCTGTTCAGGACTTGCTCATTACGATTTGTTCACGCGGCGCAGTTCGTCGACGATGAACAGGAAAGCGCCGATCGAAATGGCGATGTCGGCGATATTAAACGCCGGAAAGTGGCCGACGCCCCTCCAGTAGAAATCGAGGAAGTCGATCACGTGGCCGTGGACCACGCGGTCGATGCCGTTGCCGATCGCGCCCGCCATGATCAGGGCCAGCGCGAAGCAGAACAGGCGCTGGCTGGCGTTCTTCTTCATCATGTACAGGCAGAAGCCCACCGCGCCGATCGCGATGGCGAGGAAGAGGTAGCGCTGCCAGCCGCCTGCGTCGCCCAGGAAGCTGAAGGCCGCCCCCGGGTTGTAGACCTTGATCAGGTTGAAGAAGCTGGTGATCGGCAGCGTCTCGGCATACGCGAAGCTGCGTTCGACGGTGAGCTTGGTGACCTGGTCGAGCAAGACCAGGATGAGCGACAGGCCGAGCCATGGGAACAGGCTGGCGGAACTCATGTAGACGGGCTTGGCGCCCGGCGATGCGGTTTTCTTTTTGGTGGCCATGGTAGAGGAAGTGATGCTCGCGGGAGGAATCCCGCGAGCGGATGTTGCTTACGCGTAGCGGCGTGCTTCGCCGCTGCCGAACAGGTTGCTGGTGCAGCGGCCGCACAGGCCGGCGTGCGCGTGGTCATGGCCGACGTCGCGGCGGTAGTGCCAGCAGCGCTCGCACTTTTCCGCTTCCGACGGGGTCACGGTCACCGCTTCGTCGGCGGCATCAGGCACCTGCTCGACGCTTGCCTGCGAGGTGATGAACACGAACTTCAGGTCGTCGTCCAGGCTGGCCAGCAGCTTGTACTTCTCGCCCGCCGCCCTGATCGCCAGTTCCGCCTGCAGCGAGGAGCCGATTGCACCCGAGGCGCGCACTTCTTCCAGCTGCTTGGTGACATCGGCACGCACTTCGCGCAGCGCGGTGTACTTGGCGAGCAGTGCCTCGGCGTCAGGCAGCTCCGGGAAGCTCCAGAGGGTCTGGGTGAAGATGGTCTCGTCGGACTCGGCAAACGCCTGCTGGCCGGCGAACTTCTCCCAGGCCTCCTCGGCGGTGAAGGACAGGATCGGCGCCATCACACGCAGCAGGGAATTAGCGATGTGCCACAGCGCGGTCTGGGCCGAGCGGCGCGCAAGCGATTCGACGCCGGTGGTGTACAGGCGGTCCTTCAGGATGTCGAGGTAGAAGCCGCCCAGGTCTTCCGAGCAGTAGTTCTGCAGGCGCGAGACCACAGGGTGGAACTCGTAGCGCTCGAAGTGGCCGGCGATGTCGTTCTGCAGCTGGGCCATCGAGGCGATCGCGTAGCGGTCGATCTCGAGCAGCTCGGCCACCGGCACGGCGTGCTGCGCCGGGTCGAAGTCCGAGGTGTTCGCGAGCAGGAAGCGCAGCGTATTGCGTATGCGGCGGTACGACTCGGTCACGCGCTTCAGGATCTCTTCGCCGATCGACAGCTCGCCGGTGTAGTCGGTCGAGGCCACCCACAGGCGCAGGATGTCGGCGCCCAGGGTATCCGAGATCTTCTGCGGCGCCATGGTATTGCCGAGCGACTTGGACATCTTCTTGCCGTTCTCGTCGACGGTGAAGCCGTGGGTCAGCAGCGCCTTGTAGGGCGGGCGGCCGTTGAGCATCGAGGACGTCAGGAGCGAGGAGTGGAACCAGCCGCGGTGCTGGTCCGAACCTTCCAGGTAGAGGTCGGCCGGGAAGGCGGACTGTTCCGCGTGCGAGCCGCGCAGCACGGTCTGGTGGGTGGCGCCCGAGTCGAACCACACGTCCAGCGTGTCCTTGTTCTTTTCATAGGTCGTGGCGTCCTCGCCCAGCAGGGTGGCCGGGTCCAGGGTCTGCCACGCATCGATGCCGTTCTGCTCGATCAACTGGGCGACCTGTTCCACCAGTTCCGGGGTGCGCGGGTGCAGTTCCCCGGTTTCCTTGTGGATGAAGAAGGCCATCGGCACGCCCCACTGGCGCTGGCGCGACAGGGTCCAGTCCGGACGGTTCTCGATCATGCCATGCAGGCGAGCCTGGCCCCAGTCGGGGAAGAATTTGGTCTCGGCGATACCGCTAAGGGCAGTCTCGCGCAGGGTCGGGCCGCCATCCTTCGGGGTGAGGTCCATGCCGGCGAACCACTGGGAGGTGGCGCGGTAGACGATCGGGGTCTTGTGGCGCCAGCAGTGCATGTAGCTGTGGTCGAACATCTTCAGTTCGAACAGGGCGCCAGCGGCGCGCAGGGCTTCGCAGATCGGCTTGCTGGCTTCCCAGATGGTCAGGCCGCCGAACAGGGGCAGGGTCGAGGCGAAGCGGCCATCGCCCATGACCGGCTTCAGGATCTCGTCGTCCTTCATGCCGTGGGCCTTGCACGACTGGAAGTCTTCCTGGCCGTAGGCCGGGGCCGAGTGGACCACGCCGGTGCCGCTGTCGGTCGTCACGTAGTCGGCCAGGTAAACCGGCGACGTGCGGTCGAAGAAGGGGTCTTGCGCATGCAGCGGGTGCTTGAAACGCAGGCCTTCCAGCTTCTCGCCGAGGGTGGTGGCGATGACCGCGCCTTCCAGCTTGTAGCGCTGCAGGGTCGCTTCGACCAGGTCTTGCGCCAGGATCAGGAGCAGCGGCTGGCGTTGTCCATCAACTTCGCGCTCGGCCTGAACCAGCGCATACGTTACTTCCGGATTGACGTTCAGTGCCTGGTTCGACGGGATGGTCCACGGGGTGGTGGTCCAGATCACGATGAAGCCGTTGGCGGCCGGCAGGGAAGCCAGGCCGAATGCGGCGGCAAGCTTTTCCGGCTCGGCAAACGGGAAGCCGACGTCGATCGCCGGGTCGCGCTTGTCCTGGTACTCCACTTCCGCTTCGGCCAGCGCCGAGCCGCAATCGAAACACCAGTTCACCGGCTTCAGGCCGCGGTACACGTAGCCCTTCTCCAGCAGCTTGCCGAGGGCGCGCAGTTCGTCGGCCTCGTTACCGTAGGCCATCGTCATGTAAGGGTTTTCCCACTCGCCCAGCACGCCCAGGCGGATGAAGCCGGCGCGCTGGCGGTCGATCTGCTCGAGCGCGTAGGCGCGGGCTTTCTGCAGCACTTCGGCGGTCGGCAGGTTCTTGCCGAACTGTTTTTCGATCTGGATCTCGATCGGCATGCCGTGGCAGTCCCAGCCCGGCACATAGGGCGCGTCGTAGCCGGCCATGGTGCGCGACTTCACCACCATGTCTTTCAGGATCTTGTTGACCGCGTGACCGAGGTGAATGTCGCCGTTCGCATACGGCGGGCCATCGTGCAGGATGAACTTCGGACGGCCGGCGGCCGCCTTGCGGATGCGCTGGTAGATCTTTTTGTCCTGCCATTGCTTGACCCAGCCCGGCTCGCGCTTGGCGAGGTCGCCGCGCATCGGGAACGGGGTGTCCGTCATGTTGACTGGGTATTTACTCTCTGGCTTTTTCGCGCCCTTCTGGGCGGGCTTGTTCTGGTCTGGCTTGGTATCGGACATATGCTTCTTCTCTAGGGGATTCGGTTCGGTGCCGCGGGCGGACCGCTTTGCATTCGCATGCTGCACCTGGATTCGGTGTGCCTCGGTCGGTGCTGGACTGGCGGCGTCAAATTCGGTCGGTCGCGGTGAGCGCGCCGCTGCGCTGCGCGAAAAAGGCGCGCGCCTGGACGGCGTCGCGCTCGATGGCGGCCGTGAGGGTGGGCAGGTCGACGTATTTTTCCTCGTCGCGCAGCTTGGCGAGGAATTCGACCCGGACCTGCTTGCCGTAGGCGGGCTGATCGTAGTCGAACACGTGGACTTCCAGCAGCATGCGGCCGGCGTCTTCGACCGTCGGACGCACGCCGAGGCTGGCGACGGCCGGCAGCGGCGCATTGCTTCCGTCCTCTGCCAGGCCGTGGACCTGCACCACGAAAATGCCGGACAGGGCAGGGCGGTGCGCAACGCGCAGGTTCAGGGTCGGGAAACCGAGCGTGCGGCCAAGCTTCTGGCCATGGATCACGTGGCCCGACATCGCGTACGGATGGCCCAGCAATTCCTGGGTGGCGGCGAAGTCGCCGGCGGCCAGCGCTTCGCGCACGGCCGAGGACGAGATGCGGCGCTCGCCCAGCATCACGGCGTCCAGGGTCTCGACCTTGAAGCCATATTCGCGGCCCGCGTCCTGCAGCATGGCGATGTCCCCGAGACGGCGGGCGCCGAAGCGGAAGTCGTCGCCGACCATCAGCCACTTCACGTGCAGGCCGTCGACCAGCACGCGTTCGATGAAGTCGCGCGGAGACTGGGAAGCAAAGTGTTCGTTGAAGTGCTCGACGATGACACGGTCGATGCCGGCCCGGGACAGGTCGCCCAGCTTGTCGCGCAGGTTGGCGATGCGGGCCGGCGCCCTGGACAGGTCGCCGCTGCGCCGCGCAAAGTATTCGCGCGGGTGCGGCTCGAAGGTCATGACGGCGGCTTCGATCCCCAGCTCCGCGGCTGCGCCGCGCACGTGCGCCAACAATGCCTGGTGGCCGCGGTGGACACCGTCAAAGTTGCCGATCGTGAGGGCGCAGGGTGCGCGCGCCCTGTCGTTGGGAAGTCCGCGAAATACCTTCATCAATGATTCCAGTTGCGCAACCGGCCGGTCCGGCGCGAAATATCTGATTATACGGTAACTCGCATGTTGCACAGCAACGTAGGTCTGCCGATGCGGCGGCGCCAACGCGAGTAGCAATTAAAGGGCGCTGTCACCTTTGGCTGTGGATGAGGATTGAACTGTTGAGCTCCTTGGCGGTCGAACACCCGACTGCATTGACGGGAGCCGGCCGTGAAAGCACCCAGTTTCAAGAAATGGTTCGCACGACTGCCTGCGCTGAACCAGCCGCAGCGCCTGCAAACACTGGCCGCCCTGCATCCGGCCGCCGGTCTCGACCAGGTAATCGCGCTCATCGGACAGATCCGGGCACCGACGCGCCGCTGCCCGCGTTGCGCCAGCACCCGCCATTACCGCCATGGCCAGGCCAATAACCTGCAGCGCTTCCGCTGCCGTGACTGCGGGCGCACCTTCAACGATCTGAGCGGCACACCGCTGGCGCGGCTGCGCCTGCGCGAGAAATGGCTCGATTATCTCAGTGCGCTGCGCGAATCGAAGCCGGTGCGCACCGCCGCCGTTGACACCGGCGTTCACCGCAACACCGCCTTTCGCTGGCGCCACCGTTTCCTCGACCGGGTCAAGCACGACCTGCCGCAGCGCCTGCACGGCATTGTCGAGGCCGACGAGATGTTCATCCTGGAATCGCAAAAGGGTTCACGCAAGCTGGACCGTGCGCCGCGCAAACGGGGCGGCAGGGCAAGAAAACGCGGCATCTCGAACGAGCTCGACTGCATCCTGGTGGCACGCGACCGCAGCGGGCAGACGATCGGTGCACTGGTCGGCCGCGGCGCTCTCAACATGGCGCAACTGGAGCGCCATCTGTTGCCCAGGTTGGATGATCACGTGCTCCTGGTCAGCGATTCGAATGCGGCTTACCGCGCATTTTCACGCAAACATGGCATCGCTCACCAGGCGGTCAACCTGCGGGCAGGGCAGCGGGTACGTCACGGCGCTGCCGGCGCAATCCATGTGCAGAGCGTCAATGCCTACCACCAGCGCTTGCGCCATTGGCTGCTCCGGTTTCATGGCGTGGCCTCGCGCTACTTGCCGAATTACCTGGGCTGGCATCGGGCACTTGATTGCGAACGAGTTACTACTGTTGAGCAATTGCTGCGCATCGCAGTTGGAGTCATCAATACGAAACGGTGACAGCGCCATAAAAAACGCCGCCTGCGAACAGGCGGCGTTTCGTGGACGCGTGATCGACGGAGCGATTACGCGATCGGACGGTTGATCGCCATGATCCAGTAGCGGGCCAGGTCGGCAGTGCCTTCCTTGCCCGAGACGGTCTTGAGCGTGTTGATGGCTTGCTGCTTCTTGCCGGCCGCGGCATAGGCTTCGCCCAGGCGCAGCTTGGCTTCGTCGGCGTAACGCAGACCGCCGGCCTTGATGGCGCTTTCCATCATCTTCAGGCCCTTGTCGGCCTGGCCAGCCTGCACCAGAGCGTAGCCGAGGCCCACCAGCGCGTCGTTGTCCTTGGCGGCGGTGTATTCGGCTTCCAGGGCGGCGACGCCCTTGTTCTGCTCGGCCAGGTTCTTCTCGGCCAGGTCTTTCAGACGCTGGTGGCGGGCGGCGTCGGTGCCGGTGCCCAGGGCGCCGGCCTTGTAGCCCTTGTCGATCACCTTCAGCGCTTCGGCCGGGGCTTTCGCCTGCAGCACCAGCTGGGCCATTTCCATGAACTCGCTCGGCTTCTTCATCAGGTTGTTGGCGAGCTTGAGTCGGTACACGTCGACCATCAGGCGGCCCGAGAAGCCCGGCTTGCCCTGCACGCGGTTGAGCAGGTCGTTCCAGTACTGTGCCTTCGGGTAGTTGCTCGCCAGCTTCTCGATGGTGTTGACATAGCCGAGCTTGTCATTTTTCTTGAGCTGGATGTTCGCCAGCATGCCGAGCTCGTCTTCGCTCAGGCGGCCGCTCTTTTCAGCATTGCGCAGTTCCTGCTCGAGCGCGGCGACATTGCCTTGCTTGTAGTAGTTCTGCATCAGGTAGGCACGCAGCTTCGGATCGTTACCGTTCTTCAGCAGCTTCAGGATGGTGGCGTTCGCCTTGTTCAGGTCGCCGGCGCGCATGTAGATGCCGACCAGGCCTTCCGAGAACTGCGAACGCTCATTGGCGCTCAGCTTGCCCGAGTCGAGCAGCTTTTCGAACGAGTTGGCGGCGAGGTTCCAGTCGCCTGCCGACGAGGCTGCCGAAGCGCGCACGCGCTCGATCAGGAAGCGTTCGTTGTCGTCCTTGGCTGCCTTGTCCGCGTCGCGCAGGGCAGCGAGTGCGCCCTTGGCATTGCCTTGCTTCAGCAGCGACTGCGCTTGCTGCAGCGGCTTGCCGACTTCAGGACGCAGGGTGACCGCGGCGTGCACAGGGGCCATGCCGATGACCGGCAGGGCAGCGGTGAAACCGAGAGCGGCCATTGCGAGGCCAAGGTGTGCGAGACGGAATTTAATCATCTGAAAACATCCTTCTTCAAAATGGACACGGCAGGGAAACCCTGCCGTGTTGGTCATACATGGATCGATTACTGGAACTGCTCGTTACCGACCATGCCGATCTTGGTGACGCCGAGTCGCTGTGCGGTTGCCATGACACCCGCAACCACCTTGTACTCGACCAGCTTGTTCGGACGCAGGTGCACTTCCGGCTGGTCCGGCATCGCAGCGACGCCGTTCATCTTGGCTTCCAGTTCCTGGCGATTCGGAACAACCTGGCCATCCCAGAGGATGGTGCCGTCGAAGTCCACGTCAATCGTCACCACCACCGGCTGGGTGGTCGACGGTGGCGGGGTGCCGACCGGCATGTTCAGATTGACCGAGTGATTTTGCTTCGGAATCGTGATAATCAACATAATGATAAGAACGAGCAGGACGTCGATCAGCGGCGTCATGTTCATTTCCATCATCGGTTCCGGATCAGCTCCTTTAGCGGAGCCTGAACCTATACTCATGCCCATGGTGTTTCCTTTTCAAATGTTGGGGTCTCGGACGCGATATCAAGGCCTCGCGAACAAGGCCCCGACATCGCGGACAGGGTGTTAGCCGCCCTTGTCAGGTGGTTCGATAACGAAACCGACCTTCTGAATCCCAGCACGCTGAGCCGTGTAGATGACCCGGCCGACTGCTTCATAGCGCGATTCCTGATCGCCACGAACTTTCACAGCAGGCTGCGGCTGCTTCACCGACTGCTCCGCGAGGAACTTGAACAGCTCGTCCGTGTTCGCGATGCGCGTCTGGTTGTAGTACATCTCGCCATCTTTGTTGATGGTGATGTTGACGTCTTCCGGCTTGGTCTTGGTGACCTGGTTCGATTCTGCAGGCAGGTTCACTTTCTGCAAGTTCAGAACCACCGGGCTGGTGATCAGGAAGATGATCAGGAGAACCAACATGATGTCCACGAGGGGCGTCGTGTTGATCTCCGACATCACGGTATCTTCATCTCCGGAATCGGAGCCGACACTCATCGACATGATTAGCCAGCCTTCTTAGCACCGGTGGCAGCGTTCGAGGTCGACATGGCACCCGAGATCAGGACCGAGTGAACGTCGGCCGAGAACGAACGGATGTCTTCCATGACCGACTTGTTACGACGAACCAGCCAGTTGTAACCCAGAACCGCAGGAACTGCAACGAACAGACCGAATGCGGTCATGATCAGTGCTTCACCCACCGGACCTGCCACTTTGTCGATCGACGCGTTACCCGACATACCGATGGCGGTCAGCGCGTTGTAGATGCCCCAGACGGTACCGAACAGACCGATGAACGGCGAGGTCGAACCGACGGTTGCCAGGAACGACAGGCCATCTTGCAGGCGCGACTGGACGCGGTCAACGGCGCGCTGGATCTGCATGGTCACCCAGGTCGACAGGTCGATCTGCTCGAGCAGGGCGCCGTCGTGGTGCTGGGTTGCCTTGGTGCCGGTTTCAGCGATGAAGCGGAATGGCGAGCCTTCTTTCAGCTGAGCCGAACCAGCGGCGATCGACGGCGCTTTCCAGAACTTGGCGGTCGCTTCTTTCGACTGCTTCATGATCTTCTGCTGGTCGATCAGCTTGGTGATGATGATGTACCACGAACCGATCGACATCAGCGACAGGATGATGATGGTGCCCTTGTTGACGAAGTCGCCTTCTTCCCACATGGCGGCGAAGCCGTACGGGTTGTGGACTTCTTCGGTGGCGCCTTCGGCAGCTGGAGCAGCTGCGTCGACCGGAGCAGCTGCGTCGACAGCCGAAGCGTCGGCAGCCGGTGCAGCGGCTGCGTCGACAGCCGGGGCAGCCGCGTCAGTCGCCGGAGCGGTAGCGCCTGCGGCAGGAGCGTCAGCGAAGGCTGGTGCGGAGACCAGGGCCGATGCCGCCGATACCGAGAACAGGACAGCCGCCAGCACAGCGGACAAACGGGTATTCTTAAACATGCTTCCTCCAAAAATATAAAATAGACAGTTCGCTGAACTTAATTAACAACGAAAATCATAGATTGAGACGATGTTCTGTCTCGGTTTTATTCCAGCGTCCAGACGTACTGCACCGCTGTCCACGACTGTTGCGGCTGGCCATCAACAGTTCCCGGCTTGAACCGGCATTTGCTCAGGGCCGATTGCGCAGCCCGGTCCAGGTCGCGGAAGCCAGACGACTTCTGCAGTTTGGATTCTATTACTCGACCATCGACACCGATCAGGAACTGCAGGGTCGTGGTACCAGTTTCTTCGTTACGCTGCGACGAGCGCGGGTATTCCGGACGCGCGCAAGTGTTGAAGTCCACACCTGCCTCGGTACGGCTCGGGCCGCGCGGTGCTGCCGGCGGCGCCGGCGGAGCGGGTGGTGCAGGTGGTGCCAGGCTCGTGGTCGGCGGCGGCGTGTTGGTTGCCGTCGTGATCGCGTTCTGCGGCGGCGGCGGCTGCTGCACCTGGACTTCGACCGGCGGGATGAATGGCGGTGGCGGAGCCTTCATTTCCGGCGGCGGCGGCGGCGGCGGCGTGTCCGGCGGTGGCGGCGGCTTCACCTCTTCGATCAGTTTCGTTTCCACAGCCTCGGTCACCTTGGCAACGATCCGGGTACCCAAGCCATTGATGACGGCCCAAGCTACCAGAACGTGCAACAGGATGACAATGGCGAGACCGGTAATATTCTTTCCCGGGTTCTTCTCATGCGTAAAATTCATGCCATCTTTCTCCAATACCAACTCTTTTTTGTTGCCACTAAACCCACTAAACACGACAAAAACCTAGGGCCGCATCCGGGACATCGAAGAATTATACCTACGAATTCTTTTTTGGGCATACATTTTTGTACCCCCGAAAGGAGTGCTAACTGCCTGTAAAAGCAGGCAAAGAAGCTCATCTATACAAGTCCGGCGCCAGGGTGTTCGTGGTCCAGAAAGCAGGTGCGAATTGTAATTTTATGTAGCAGTTCCCCTCCATATGTGGATCGTGAGGCACGTAGCGTGGTTTTGCCGAATTTTTATTGCCAAACTGGTTCTGTGGCAAATTTCGTACGACGCTATCCCGGTCTTTACGCAAACTATAGCCAGTTTTACAGAAGCGGCGCGTACTGTTGAGTACACCGGAAAAGCCCATTCCCACTGCATAACGCATAGCTAAAAGTCATGGGCAAAGCTCGTCTTGATATGCTTCAGTTGTGCGTTTGATAACTGGATTTCCGATATCTGCTTCTCATGCATAGCAAAACTACATGGAAATCGTCATTTTGAACAGTGTGTTTGCGCACAGATGCGCAAAAAAATATGCGTCCACGTGGCTATACCCTTGGGGGAGGGCTAGTAAAACGGATGATCGGACATGGAAGAACGGGCTAGGCTAAGCGGGTAACTGCAGCCTCTGTGCCCGAACACGGATTTCCCGTCGCCTCAGGCGGATCCGAGCGTGAACGCAGGTCGTCGTCGCGTTGTGGCGCTGCGCGTGGAGGCGTGGGGAGGTATGCGGACACCGGCGCCGGTAGCGGGCGCAGGCATTATGGCAGGAAAGACCGCCGGAAGGCGCGGCCATCGTGAGAAATTAGAGGGAAGGCTCGGCAGCTCCGGGAGAAGCCGCGGTCGGGCAGGCGCCCGCATGCTCGCCGCCAGCGGAGCGGCCCCGGCAGGCCTCACCGGCCTTCAGCGGCCGCGTTTCTCGCGCCGGCACTCCAGGAAGCTGACCACGTGGCCGTTCGGGTCCACGGTTTCGAGCCGCACATCGAAGCCCCACAGGCGCGCGACGTGTTTCAGTACCTCCTGGGCCTGCTGGTTCAGCGGCCGGCGGTTGAACTGGGTATGGCGCAGGGTCAGTGCGCGGTCGTCGCGGGTATTGACCTGCCAGACCTGAATGTTCGGCTCGCGGCTGCCTATGTTGTACTGCTCCGCCAGCTTGTGGCGCACGTAGCGGTAGCCCTGCTCGTCGTGGATCGCCGAAATCGTGAGCTTGTCACTGCGGTCGTCGTCGAGCACGGCGAAGAAGTGGAATTCGCGAATCAGCTTGGGCGAGAGGTACTGGGCGATGAAGCTCTCGTCCTTGAAGTTGCGCATCGCAAAGTCCAGGGTCTTGATCCAGTCGCTGCCGGCCATGTCGGGGAACCAGGCGCGGTCTTCGTCAGTCGGATCTTCGCAAATACGGCGAATGTCCGTCATCATCGCGAAACCGAGCGCATAGGGGTTGATCCCGCTATAGTAGGGGCTGGTCGCAGGCGGCTGGTAGACGACGTTCGTATGGCTTTGCAGGAACTCGAGCATGAATCCGTCGCCGACGATGCCTTCCTTGTACAGCTCTTGCAGGATCGTGTAATGCCAGAAAGTGGCCCAGCCTTCGTTCATCACCTGGGTCTGGCGCTGCGGATAGAAGTATTGCGAGATCTTGCGCGTGATGCGCACCAGCTCGCGCTGCCAGGGTTCCAGCAGCGGCGCGTATTTTTCAATGAAGTAGAGCAGGTTCTCTTCGGGCTCGGGCGGGAAGCGCACCGGCGCGGCATTCGTTACCTGTTCGTCGCGCAGCGGCAGGGTGCGCCAGATTTCGTTGATCTGCGACTGGGCATATTCTTCACGTTCCTTCTGGCGCGCGGTTTCCTGCGCTACCGACAGCTTGGCCGGCCGCTTGTAGCGGTCGACGCCATAATTCTGCAGCGCGTGGCAGGAGTCGAGCAATTCCTCGACCGCATCGATACCATAACGCTGTTCGCACTCGGCAATATAGTTCTTGGCAAAGACCATGTAGTCGACGATGGCGTCGGCATCGGTCCAGGTGCGGAACAGATAGTTGCCCTTAAAGAATGAATTGTGCCCGTAGGCAGCGTGCGCGATCACCAGGGCCTGCATCGTCAGGCTGTTTTCCTCCATCAGATAGGCGATGCAGGGGTTGGAGTTGATGACGATCTCGTAGGCCAGGCCCATCTGGCCGCGCTTGTAGCTCTTTTCGGTCGACAGGAAGTGCTTGCCGAAGGACCAGTGGTTGTACGAGACCGGCATGCCGACGGACGTATAGGCGTCCATCATCTGCTCGGCCGTGATGATCTCGAGCTGGTTCGGGTAGGTGTCCAGGCCGTAGCGCTTGGCCACCCGCTTGATTTCCTCGTGCGCCTGTTCGATCAGGTCGAAGGTCCACTCCGACTGGTCGGGCAGGGCGCGCGGGTTGTTCGGGTCTCTTGGCATGGAGGGCCTCCGTGTCGTCGGTGTTTGCAGCGAGGTGTCGCTGCATTCCTTGATGTTTACTTCGGCTGTTTCTTGAACAGCTCCCGGAAGACCGGGTAGATGTCGGCCGGGGTGACGATCTTCTGCATCGCGAAATTCCGATGATGGTCGGCCACCTCGCAATACTGCTCCCACAGGTTCTGCGGCGGGCCGTCGGTGATCTCGACATACGTGTAGTACTGCACCCGCGGCATGATCGACTGGGACAGGATCTGCCTGCACAGCACCGAGTCGTTGTCCCAGTTGTCGCCGTCCGAGGCCTGGGCCACGTAGGCGTTCCAGTCGGCGCTGCCGTAGCGTTCGGAGAGCACCTTCTGCAGCAGGTGCAGGGCCGAGGACACCACCGTGCCGCCCGATTCGCGCGAATGGAAGAACTCGTTTTCATCCACTTCGGCCGCGGCCGTGTGGTGGCGGATGAAAACGACCTCGATTTTTTCGTACACCCGCTTGAGGAACAGGTAGAGCAGGATGAAGAAGCGCTTGGCGGTGTCCTTGCGGGTCTCGTCCATGGAGCCGGACACGTCCATGATGCAGAACATCACGGCCGAGGTGCTTGGCTTGGGTACCTTGATCCGGTTTGAATAGCGCAGGTCGAAGGGGTCGATGAAGGGAATCGCGTTGAGGCGGATATGCAGGTGGTGGATCTTGTCTTTCAGCGCCACTACCATCTCGTCGTCGGAAGGCGCGCCCTGGTCGAGCAGGGCCTGCAGCGCTTCCTCGGCTTCGCGCAGCTGACGCCGGGCGGGGCCGCCGACGGCGATGCGGCGTCCGAGTGCGCCGCGCAGCGAGCGCAGCACGTGGATGTTGGACGGTGTGCCGGACACGTTATAGCCGGCGCGCTGGCTCTTGAATTCGATGGTCTGGCTGAGCTGCGTCTTGATCATGTTCGGCAGCTCAAGATCTTCGAAGAAGTAATTCATGAACTCTTCGCGCGACAGCTCGAAGATGAAGTCGTCCTCGACGGTCTGGTCGCTGTTGCCGGCGCGCCCGCGACCCGACCCGCCACCGCCGCTGCGTGGGCGGTTGAACTGGTCGCCTTTCTGGTATTCGGTATTGCCCGGGTTGACGGTTTCCCAGACGCCCCCGTGGGCGTGGCCGAAATGCGGCTCGTTCACGTCCTTGACGGGGATCGTGACTTTCTCGCCATTTTCGATATCGGTGATCGAACGGCCCTTGATCGCGCGGCCGACCGCATCCTTGATTTGCGCCTTGTAGCGGCGCAGGAAGCGTTCGCGGTTGACCGCGGACTTGTTCTTGCCCTGCAAGCGACGGTCAATAAGGTAAGTCAAAACAGGCCTCCTGCTCTAAAAACCTTCGGCGCACCGCGAAACCAGCCGGTACTCCTATCTTAATACGCGCGGCGCAGACGCGTACGATGCACGCGCGTGCGCCGGTGACGGCGCACGCCGCCGGGAGCGGGGCCTGCGCCGCCGCCCGGCGCACGGAATTGATTCAGGAGGATTTCCTCACGCGCAGGTACCATTCGCACAGCAGGCGTACCTGCTTCGGCGTATATCCTTTCTCGACCATGCGGGCCACGAAGTCGGCATGCTTGTTGGCATCCTCGGTATTCGCTTTCGCATTGAACGAAATGACGGGCAGGAGTTCTTCGGTGTTCGAGAACATCTTCTTCTCGATCACGCTACGGAATTTCTCGTAGCTGGTCCAGGCCGGGTTCTTGCCGGCGTTGGTGGCCCGCGCACGCAGGCTGAAGTTGACGATCTCGTTGCGGAAATCTTTCGGATTCGAGATGCCGGCCGGCTTCTCGATCTTCTCGAGCTCGGCATTGAGCGATTCGCGGTCGAAGCTCTCGCCGGTGTCCGGATCGCGGAATTCCTGGTCCTGGATCCAGAAGTCGGCAAACGTGACGTAGCGGTCGAAGATGTTCTGTCCGTATTCCGAATAGCTTTCCAGGTAGGCGGTCTGGATTTCCTTGCCGATGAAGTCGACATAGCGCTGCGCCAGGTGTTCCTTGATATAGGACATGTAGCGCTGCTCGGTCTCCGGCGGGAACTGCTCGCGCTCGATCTGCTGTTCCAGCACGTAGAGCAAGTGCACCGGATTGGCCGCCACTTCGGTATTGTCGAAGTTGAAGACCTTGGACAGGATCTTGAAGGCGAAGCGGGTCGACAGGCCGTTCATGCCTTCGTCCACGCCGGCATAGTCGATGTACTCGTGCAGCGACTTGGCCTTGGGGTCGGTGTCCTTCAGGTTTTCGCCGTCGTACACCAGCATCTTGGAATAGATGCTCGAGTTCTCGGGATCCTTCAGGCGCGACAGGATCGCGAACTGCGCCATCATGCGCAGCGTGCCGGGCGCGCAAGGGGCCTTGTCGAGCGAGGAGTTGTACAGCAGTTTGTCGTAGATCTTGATTTCGTCGGATACGCGCAGGCAGTACGGCACCTTCACGATGTAGATGCGGTCGAGGAAGGCCTCGTTGTTGCGGTTGTTGCGGAAGGTCTTCCATTCGGACTCGTTGGAGTGCGCCAGCACGATGCCCTCGAAGGGAATCGCGCCGAAGCCTTCGGTGCCCTTGTAGTTGCCTTCCTGCGTGGCCGTCAGGAGCGGGTGCAGCACCTTGATCGGCGCCTTGAACATCTCGACGAATTCCATCAGGCCCTGGTTGGCCAGGCACAGGCCCCCCGAGTAGCTGTAGGCATCCGGATCGTCCTGGGCATAATCTTCGAGCTTGCGGATGTCGACCTTACCGACCAGCGAGGAAATGTCCTGGTTGTTCTCGTCGCCCGGTTCGGTCTTGGAGACGGCGATCTGCTTCAGGATCGACGGGTAGCGCTTGACGACGCGGAACTTGTTGATGTCGCCGCCGAATTCGTGCAGGCGTTTCACGGCCCATGGGCTCGGGATGGCGCGCAGGTAGCGGCGCGGAATGCCGTAGTCTTCTTCGAGAATGGTGCCGTCCTCAAGTTCGTTGAACAGGCCCAGCGGCGACTCGTTCACGGGCGAACCCTTGATCGCATAGAAGGGCACGTGTTCCATCAAACTCTTGAGCTTTTCAGCGATCGAGGATTTGCCCCCGCCGACCGGGCCCAGCAGGTAGAGGATCTGCTTGCGTTCTTCCAGGCCCTGGGCCGCGTGGCGGAAATAGGAGACGACCTGCTCGATCACTTCTTCCATGCCGTAGAACTCGCGGAAGGCCGGATAGATCTTGATCACCTTGTTGGCGAAGATGCGCGACAAACGCGGGTCGAGGCGGGTGTCGACCAGGGTGGGGTCGCCGATCGCGGCGAGCATGCGCTCCGGCGCGCTGGCATAAGTGAGGGGATCCTTCTTGCACAGCTGGAGGAATTCTGCCATGGAATATTCCTCTTCCCGGGTACGCTCATAGCGGGCGGTGTAGTTGTCAAAGATGCTCATGTCGTCTGTCCTTTATGTGCAAAGCGTGTGCCAACAACGATCACTTTCACGGCCGCCGTCGATGCTCGGCTGCCCCAGGCCCCGGTCTGTTTTTTTTTGCGTACTCCTAGTTCGGTCGCCCGCACTGGCGCCGGGATTGCCGGCGCCGCGGGTGCGGCGATTTTCTTGTTGTTGTCCCGGACGGCCGTGTCGGCCGCACCGGTCTCCCGCAGTGTGGAGAGCGTCTTTTTTTGCGTTTGTGAAATTTATTATGTGCCTAATAGTTCCCGAAGTCAAAGCACCGTCGTTCGTACGTGCACCGCATATGCAAGTGCTTGAATCGAAGAAGAAAATACTGATTTTCCAGGGCTCCGGCGGCCCTGGAAAACGCGTGCGGACACGGCTTTCCGGACGCTTTCCGGCGCGGTCGATTCGGTCCGCTCCAGGCTGCTTAAATATCAACTTTGTGAGCCGATAGTGCACCAACTATCCAAGCTGTGGCGCACGCAAACGGTCAATACAGCGCAGTGCAAGACGGCCGATTTCACCTATGACGGGAGAGTGCGGCAGGCATGCGTTACACTTGTCGGCCATGTCACATCGACCCCACACCGGCGCCGGAGAACCTCATGCTGAACGACCAGCTGCGCACGATTCTGCAGAACATGCCCAAGGCAGAATTACACATCCACATCGAGGGCTCGCTCGAGCCTGAGTTGATTTTTGCGTTAGCGCAAAGAAACGGCGTATCGCTGCCCTACGCCTCGGTCGAGGCGTTGCGCGAGGCCTACGCTTTCAGCGACCTGCAATCCTTCCTCGACATCTATTACGCCGGCGCCAGCGTGCTGCTGACCGAGCAGGATTTCTACGACATGACCGCCGCCTACCTGGCGCGCGCGCATGCCGACAATGTCCGCCACGCAGAGATCTTCTTCGACCCGCAAACCCATACCGCGCGCGGCGTGTCCTTCGCGACCGTCATCAACGGCATCTGGCGCGCCTGCCAGGATGGCCCGATCAGCGCCAGCCTGATCATGTGCTTCCTGCGCCACCTGTCCGAGGAAGAAGCGCTCGCCACGCTGGACGAGTCGCTGCCTTACCGCGACAAGTTCATCGGCGTCGGCCTGGATTCGTCCGAGCTCGGCCACCCGCCGGAAAAATTTGCGCGCGTGTTCGAGCGCGCGCGCCAGCTCGGCCTGCGCCTGGTGGCGCACGCGGGCGAAGAAGGCCCGCCAAGCTACATCGAAAGCGCGCTCGACGTGCTCAAGGTCGAGCGCATCGACCATGGCGTGCGCACGCTCGAGAGCCCGGAACTCACCGAACGCCTGGCGGCCGAGGGCATGGCGCTCACCGTGTGCCCGCTGTCGAACATCAAGCTGCGCGTGTTCGACGTGATGGGCAGCCACAACCTGCGCCGGCTGCTCGACGCCGGCCTGGCGGCCACGGTCAACTCGGACGACCCGGCCTATTTCGGCGGCTACATGAACGCCAATTTCATCGCCGCCTTCGAGGCCTTGCCGCTCGACACCGGCCATGCGCGCCAGCTCGCGCACAACAGTTTCGCCGCCTCCTTCCTCGACCCGGAGCGCAAGCGCGCCTTCCTCGCCGAGGTCGATGCATTCTTTGCCGCCGCATAAGGTAGACCCATGTTCAAACAGTCCCTTCGCATGACCGCGCGCGACTGGCGCGCGGGCGAGCTGCGTTTCCTGCTGGTGGCCCTGATCGTGGCCGTGTCGGCGCTGTCCTCGGTCGGCTTCTTCATCGACCGCATGCGCGCGGGGCTGAATCGCGACGCGCACCAGCTGCTGGGCGCCGACCTGCTGATCAACGCCGATGACGCGATCCAGCAGCGCTGGCGCGAAGAAGCGGCGCGGCGCGGCCTGCTGGTGGCCGATACCGTCGCCTTCCAGAGCATGGCGCAGGCGGGCGAGGGTGAGGCCACGCTGGCCCAGCTGGCCGCCGTCAAGGCGGTATCGGGCGGGTATCCATTGCGCGGCCAACTCGCCATCACCACCGATCCGAACGATGCCGGCCGCGCCGTCGGCCGGAAGACGCGGGCGGTCCCGGAGCCGGGCACGGTGTGGGTCGACGCCAACCTGCTGCCCGCACTGAAGGTGGGCGTGGGCGGCACGATCCAGCTCGGCGACAAGGCTTTCCGCATCGCCCAGCTGATCGCCACCGAACCGGACAAGGGCGCCGGCTTCTCCAATTTCGCGCCGCGCGTGATGCTGTCGCTGCAGGACCTGCCGGCCACGCGCCTGGTGGATGCGTTTTCGCGCGTTACCTATCGCCTGCAGGTGGCGTCGCCGTCGAAAAACGAGCTGGCCGGCGTCAAGGCCTTCGAGCAGTGGGTGCGCGCCGATATCGTCAAGAACAATGTGCGCGGCGTGCGCATCGAGACGCTCGAGAACGGCCGTCCCGAGATGCGCGCCACGCTCGACCGCGCCGACAGCTTCCTGTCGCTGGTCGGCCTGCTGTCGGCGATGCTGGCCGCGGTGGCGGTCGCGATGGCGGCGCGCCGCTTCATGCAGCGCCACCTGGACGCCTGCGCGATGCTGCGCTGCCTCGGCATGACCCAGAACCAGGTCGGCGCCATGTACCTGACCGAATTCGCCATCGTCGGCCTGGCGGGCAGCCTGCTGGGCGTGGCGGTGGGCTTCGGCGCCCACTTCATCCTGGTCCAGATGATCGGCAACCTGCTGCCGCCCGACCTGCCGCCGGTGTCGCCGCTGCCCGCGCTGCAGGGCATCGCCACCGGCATGCTGCTGCTGGTCGGCTTCGCGCTGCCGCCGGTACTCCAGCTGCGCAACGTGCCGCACAACCGCGTCATCCGGCGCGAGGCAGCAAGCCCGCAGCCGCTGGCGCTGGCCACCTACGGCCTGGGCATCGGCGTGTTCCTGGCGCTGCTGCTGTGGCAGGCCGGCGACACGAAACTGGCCCTGATGACGGCCGGCGGCTTCCTCGGCGGCCTGGCCCTGTTCGCCTTCGTCGCCTGGCTCGGCCTGCGCCTGCTGCGACGCCTGCGCGGCGCCTCCAGGAACCAGAGCTGGCGCTTCGCCATCACCTCGCTGCAGCGCCGCCCCGGCGCTACCGTGGTGCAGGTGGTGTCGCTGTCGCTGGGCCTGATGGCGCTGCTGCTGCTCACCGTCGTGCGCGGCGACCTGATGTCGGCCTGGCGCAGCGCCACGCCGCCGGATGCGCCGAACCGCTTCATCATCAACATCCAGCCGGAGCAGGCGGCCGGCGTCGAGGGGCAGCTGCGCGGCGCGGGCGTGCGCACGCCGATGCTGTATCCGATGATCCGCGGCCGCCTGACCGCCGTCAACGGCCAGCCGATCACCCGCAACAGCTACCAGGACGGCGATGCGCGCCGCCTGGCCGAGCGCGAGTTCAACCTGTCGACGGTAGCAAGCCTGCCCGAGACCAACGAGATCGTCGAAGGCGCCTGGTACAAGGATGCGCCGGGCGTGGCCGAAGCGTCGGTGGAGCAGAGCCTGGCCAAGCGGCTTGGCCTGAAGCTGGGCGACGTGATGCGCTTCGACATGGCCGGCCTGCCGGTGGAGGCGAAAGTGACCAGCCTGCGCAAGCTCGAATGGGGCTCGATGCGCGCCAACTTCTTCGTCATCATCAACCCGCAAGCGATGGCGAATGCGCCGAAGAGCTACATGACGGCCTTCCACCTGCCCGAGGGCGGAAGCGCCGCGTCCGGCAATCTCACCAACAGCCTGACCCGGGCCTACCCGAACCTGACCGTGATCGACGTCTCCGGCATCATCCGCCAGCTGCAGGAAGTGCTCGACCAGGTGGTGGTGGCGGTCGAGTTCCTGTTCATGTTTACCCTCGCTTCCGGCGTGCTGGTGCTGTACGCGGCCCTGATGGGATCGCAGTCGGAGCGCACCCGCGAAGCAGGCCTGCTGCGCGCCCTCGGCGCCACGAAAGGCCAGCTGGCGACGGCGCAGCGCATCGAGTTCGTGCTGGTGGGCGGCCTGTCCGGTGTGCTGGCGGCGACCGGCGCGGCGGCGATGGGCTGGGTGCTGGCCGAGTTCATCTTCAAGTTCCCCTGGAAGTTCGAGCCGCAGGTGTGGCTGGCCGGGGTGGTGGTGGGCGCGCTTTGCGCCTTGATCGGCGGCTGGCTGGGCCTGCGCAGCGTGCTGCGCCAGCCGCCGCTGCAGACGCTGCGCGAAGCTTGACGCGCTGAGTTTGCAACAACGCGTTGCCGGGGTGGCCAGTCGCTACCCCGGCGCGCTATCATGGCGGCATGTCCGAACCGAACACCCCCGAAGCACAAACGCTGTACCAAGTCATGGGCGGCGCCGAGCGCCTGCGCGAACTGGTCGACCGCTTCTACGACCTGATGCAGCTGGAGCCCGAATTCGCCGGCATCCACGCCATGCACCCCGTCCCCAACGACAGCTCGCGCGAGAAGCTGTTCATGTTCCTGTCCGGCTGGACCGGCGGCCCCGACCTGTTCATCGAACGCTACGGCCACCCGCGCCTGCGCGCACGCCATCTGCCCTTCGCCATCGGCACGGGTGAACGCGACCAGTGGCTGCGGGCCATGGCCTGGGCGATGGAAGACCTGGGCTACGACGAGGCGCTGCGCATGCGGCTGATGCAGTCGTTCTACCAGACCGCCGACTGGATGCGGAACAAGGCCGACTGATCCATGACCATCGTCGAACTCCTGATTCTGCTGGCGGTCGTGGTCGTCATCGCGCTGCAGCTGTTGCTGCTGGCGAAAGCCCGTTCCAATGGCGACGGTCGCCACATCGAACGCCTGGAGCGCGAGCTGCGTCTCGAGATGCAATCCACCGCCCAGACCACGCGCCAGGAAGTGGCGGGGCACATGGGCCAGTACCACGGCGCCACCGTGCAGCAGCTCGACGGCATGCGCCAGCAGATGCAGCTGCATTCCGCCAGCGGCCGCGAAGAGCAGGCGCGCGCGCTCAAGCGCTTCGCCGACACGCTGCAGCTGACCCTGTCGAACCTGACCGAATCGAACGCCCAGCGCATGCTGGAAGTGCGCGGCACGCTGGAAAGCAAGATCCGCGACCTGCAGCTTGACAACGCCAAGCGCCTCGAAGAGATGCGCCAGACCGTCGATGAAAAGCTGCATGCGACGCTGGAGACGCGCCTGACGGAGAGCTTCAGGCAGGTGAGCGAACGCCTGGAAAAGGTGCACCAGGGCCTGGGCGAAATGCAGCAGCTGGCGATCGGCGTCGGCGACCTGAAGCGGGTGCTCACCAACGTCAAGACCCGCGGCACCTGGGGCGAAGTACAGCTCGAGATGCTGCTCGAGCAGGTGCTGACCGTGGACCAGTACGCGAAGAATGTCGAGACCATCGCGGGAAGCGGCGCGCGCGTCGAATTCGCGATCAAGCTGCCGGGCGTGGTCGACGGCGGGCCGCCGCTGTGGCTACCGATCGACGCCAAGTTCCCGAAGGAGCAGTACGAGCGCCTGCTGGAAGCGGCCGAGACGGCCGACGCCGACGGCGTGGCGCGCTTTGGCGCCGAGCTCGAACGCGCGGTGCGCGGCGAGGCGAAAACCATCTGCGAAAAATACGTATCGCCGCCGCAGACGACCGACTTCGCGATCCTGTTCCTGCCGACCGAAGGCCTGTACGCGGAAGTGATGCGGCGCCCGGGCCTGGCCGACGACCTGCAGCGCGTGCTGCGCGTGACGATTGCCGGGCCGTCGACGCTGTCGGCGCTGCTCAACAGCCTGCAGATGGGCTTCCGCACCCTGGCGCTGGAAAAACGCTCGTCCGAGGTATGGCAGGTGCTGGGCGCCGTGAAGACCGAGTTCACCAAGTTCGGCGACGTGCTGGCGGCCACCAAGGCGACGCTGGAGAAGGCCGCCAAGAACATCGAAAGCGCCGAAGTGCGCAGCCGCCAGATGGCGCGCAAGCTGAAGTCGGTGGAGGCCTTGCCGAGCGAAGCGGCGCAGCTGATGCTCGGCCCGGACCGTCTCGATACCGACGAATGATGCGGCTTGTTACATCAATCCTTCGAAAGGGATGATGTCGACCATGTCGCCCGCGTTGACATTGCCCTGCTCGTCGTGCAGCACCACCATGCAATTCGCCTCGGACATCGAACGCAAGATGCCCGAGCCTTGCGAGCCCGTGATGCGCACTTCCGGCGGGCCGTCGCCGGCGCGTGACAGGATGCCGCGCTGGTATTCGGTGCGGCCTGGCTTCTTGCGAATGGCAGCAGCCGAGCGGGCGCGCAGCAGCGGCAGCGGGGCCTCGGCGCCCATCATGCGCAGAAGCGCCTCGCGCGCGAAGAAGTAGAAGGACACCATCACCGCCACCGGATTGCCCGGCAAGCCGAACAGGAAGGCGCTGCGGCCGGCCGAAGCCACGCGCCCGAAGGCCAGCGGCCGCCCGGGGCGCATGCCGATTTTCCAGAAGCTCACCTCCCCCAGCTTGGCCATGATCTGCCTGGTGTAGTCGGCCGCGCCCACCGACACCCCACCCGAGGTGATGACGGCGTCCGCATTCTCGCAGGCGCTGCGCAGGGCGTCTTCCAGCGCTTGCGGGTCGTCGCGCACGACGCCCATGTCGATGACATCAACGCCGAGGCGTTGCAGCATGCCGTAGATGGTGTAGCGGTTGCTGTCGTAGACGCAGCCTTCGCCAAGGGTCTCGCCGACCGAGCGCAGCTCGTCGCCGGTGGAAAAGAAGGCCACGCGCAGGCGGCGCTGCACCGCGACTTCGGCGATGCCGAGCGAGGCCATCATGCCCAGGTCCGGCGGGCGCACCACGCGCCCGGACCTCAAGGCAGCGCTGCCGGCCTGCAGGTCTTCGCCGGCGAAGCGGCGGTTGTCGCCGGGGCGGATCACGCCCACAGGCAGGATGATCGTATCGCCTTCTTGCGTGACGAATTCCTGCGGTACCACGCTGTCGCAACCGTCGGGCATGACGCCGCCCGTCATGATGCGTACGCATTCCCCGGGACCCGGGACCAGGCCGGACGGATTGCCGGCAAACGCGGTGCCGATCACGCGCAGGCTGGCCGGGCCATCGCCGCCCAGGTCGGCGCCGCGCAATGCGAAGCCGTCCATGGCCGAGTTGTCGTGGGCCGGCACGTCGATCGGCGAGATCACGTCGGCAGCCAATACCCGCCCGAGCGCGGACCGCAGGGCCACTTTTTCGACGGCGCGCACCGGCTGCACGAACTCGCGGATGATGCGCTGGGCGTCACGCACGCTCAAGGCGTCCGGATCGTAGCCGGACAGGCAGCTGACGACTTTCGCCAGCGTCGGTGGAGATGCGGGCGGGGAGGTATCGTCCAGCCCCTGCAGGTCTTCTAACGTATTGATATTGCGGAAGGCCTCCGCATCCTCGAACAGCACCTCGACCGAGGTCAACTCCTTGTACCAGCCGTCCACCCGGCGTCCGCCCTCGAGCAGGTACTGCGACAGCACCGGCAGCCGGCTCGCCTTCACCAGGCAGAACACCGGATGCGCTTGCGGGCGCATGCCCGGCTCCCGGGTCGCGGCAAAGGCCACGTCGGCGTCCGCCGCTTCCGCGGCGGCAGCCAGGCGCGCGGCCAGGTCCGGCGGCAGGAAGGGCGAATCGCAGGGCACCGCCAGCAGCCAGGGGGTGACGCAGTGGCGCAGCCCGGCTTCCAGGCCGGCCAGCGGCCCTGCGAACCCCGGCGTTTCATCCTGCCACACGGGGGCGGCCAGCTCCAGCCAGCTTTCAATGTTGCGGTTGGCGTTGACCATGACCGAGCCCACCTGCGGCAGCAGGCGCTCGATCGCGTGCTGGGCCATCGGCTTGCCGCGGAAGGGCTGCAGGCCCTTGTCGACGTTGCCCATGCGCGAGCCACGGCCGCCCGCCAGGATGAGTCCCGTGATGAGTTTCTTGTCCATGTTTTATGTATCAGCCGCCGATGTACGACATTTCGACTTTCTTGCCGCGTGCGGGACCCGAGGCGTCGACCGTCCGCGTTTCCGAATAGCGGTCGCTGCGTCCGCGCCACAGCCGGGCGATGGCGCCGGACATCTCGCTGTCCGTGCGGCCGTTGCGCAGCAGGGCGCGCAGGTCATGGCCGCGGGTGGCGAACAGGCAGGTGTAGAGCTTGCCCTCGGTCGACAGGCGCAGGCGCGTGCAGTCGTGGCAGAAGGCTTGCGTGACGCTGGAGATGAAGCCGACCTCGCCGCTGCCGTCAAGGTAGCGCCAGCGGGCCGCGGTCTCGCCGCTGTAGTTGGCGCCGACCGGCGCCAACGGCAATTCGAGCCCGATGCGGCGCACCAGCTCGGCGGAAGGAATGACCTCGTCCATGTTCCAGCCGTTCGACGCGCCCACGTCCATGTATTCGATGAAGCGCAGGATGAAGGGCGAATCCTTGAAGTGGCGTGCCATCGGCAAGACCTGGTCTTCGTTGGTGCCGCGCTTGACCACCATGTTGACCTTGATCGGTCCGAGCCCGGCGGCGTGGGCAGCATCCAGCCCGTGCAGCACATCGCTGACGGCGAAGTCGACGTCGTTCATGCGGCGGAACACCGTGTCGTCGAGCGCGTCGAGCGATACCGTTACGCGGTCGAGACCCGCGTCTTTCAGGGCCCGGGCCTTGCGCGCCAGCAGCGAGCCGTTGGTGGTGAGCGTGATGTCGAGCGGGCGGCCGCTTGGCGTGCCCAAGGCGCGCAGCATGCCGACCAGACCCTCGAGATTCTTGCGCAGCAGCGGTTCGCCGCCGGTCAGGCGGAGCTTCTCGACGCCGTGGGCGACGAACAGGCGCGCCACCCGCGTGATCTCTTCGAACGACAGCAAGTCGCCGTGCGGCAGGTAGGCATAGTCCTTGTCGAAGACCTCTTTCGGCATGCAGTACACGCAGCGGAAATTGCAGCGGTCGGTCACCGAGATGCGCAGGTCGTGCAGCGGCCTGCCCAGGGCGTCCAGAAGCCGCCCGGTGGGCGCTTCCGGCGCCGTCGGCACCGCCATCGATGGCAAACGCAGCTCGCGCAGGTCGGTAATCGGGATGATTTTTTCAGGCATGCCAATACGATAGCACGACCCCCGCCAGCGCACAGGCGGCGATCAGCTTGATGGGGCCGACCTTGAAGCGCAGCAGGGCAAGGCTGGCGGCGGCGCCGATGACGATCGCCGCGGGCTGGGCCTGGCCGCCGGCGAAGAATACGTGCTGGCCGAAGAACACGGCCAGGCTGGCAACCACGCCGACCACCGCGGCCGAAATCGCCGTCAAGGGGGCCGTCAGACGCACGTTGCCGCGCCCGGATTCGACCAGCGGCCCGCCGGCCAGGATGAACACGAAGGACGGCAGGAAGGTGAACAGGGCCGCCACCAGCGCCGCGGCGATGCCGGCAAGCGGGAGTGCGGCCGGGCCGAACAGCGCATGGGTCCAGCCGCCGACAAAGCCGACAAAAGCCACGATCATGATCAGGGGCCCGGGCGTGGTCTCGCCCAGGGCCAGGCCGTCGATCATCTGGGTGGGGCTGAGCCAGCCATACTGCTCGACCGCGCCCTGCACCACATAGGGCAGCACGGCGTAGGCGCCGCCGAAGGTCAGCAGCGCGGCCTTGGTGAAGAACCAGCCCATCCGCGCCAGCGTGCCGTCGACCCCGTAGCTTGCCGCCAGCGCCAGCAGGGCGCCGCCGGCCAGGCCGACACCCAGCAGGGACACCTTGAGCAGCCCGCGCAGCGAGAAGCGGGCGTGCGCCGGCGTCGGCGTGTCGTCGTCGATCAGGGCCGGACCGTAGTGCCTGCGGTCGGCCGGGTGTCCGCCGCCGGGCTGGAAGCGCTGGGGCCAGACGCGGCCGCCCACCAAACCCGCGAGCGCGGCGGCCAGCACGATGAGCGGGAAGGGCAGGTCGAGCAGCGTAATGGCGACAAAGGCGAGTGCGGCGATGGCGGCAAGCAGGCCGTTGCGCAGCGTGCGCGTGCCGATGCGCCAGGCCGCAGCGATCACGATGGCCACCACCGCCGGCTTGATGCCGGCCATGATGCCGGCGATGACGGGCAGGTGTCCCCAGGCCAGGTAGATCCAGGACAGGCCGATGAGCAGCGCCAGCGAGGGCAGGATGAACAGCAGCCCGGCCATGATGCCGCCCCAGGTGCGGTGCAGCAGCCAGCCGATGTAGACCGCCAGCTGGGTCGCTTCGGGACCGGGCAGCAGCATGCAGTAGTTCAGGGCGTGCAGGAAGCGCTGTTCGGAAATCCAGCGGCGCCGCTCGACCAGTTCGCTGTGCATCAGGGCGATCTGGCCGGCCGGGCCGCCGAAGCTGATGAAACCGAGCTTGAGCCAGTAGAGCAGGGCTTCGCGAAGGGAAATGGGGGCGGGCATTGTCTTATCGTAACCCGGCAATATGACAGTGTGTTGGCAGGCACATCGGCGTCCCCAAAACAAAATGGGAAGCCAGGCTTCCCATTTTGTCATTTCAGCACCAAGGCAGTGCTTACTGGCGCGTATCCACCTGGATCAGCGGCTCGTCCACCGGTGCCTGCACCGGCTTGCGGGCGCGGCCGACGCGTGGCGCGATATTGGCCTGGGCAGCTGCTTCCTGGGCTGCGCGCAGCTTCTCCGGGTCGGTCGACGCGAGCTGCAGGCCAGCCTGGGACAGCACGGCGCTCATGTCGATCGGTGCGGCGGCAGGCACCGCGGTAGGCACGGAGGCAGGTGCCGCTGCCGGCGCTGCCTGCACAGGCGCCGGAGCAGGAGCAGGAGCAGGAGCAGGAGCAGGAGCAGGAGCAGGAGCAGGAGCAGCCGCTGGAGCTTCGGCGACAGGCGCTGCAACAGCCGGAGCGACCGGGGCTTCAGCGACGGGCGCCGGCGCTGCTTGCGGAGCCGGAGCAGCAGCAGGAGCAGCCGCAGGTGCAGCCTCGACAGCCGGCGCCTTCGGTGCAGCCATCGACGCGGCGGTCGGGAACAGCCACGGACCCGGATCGGCCGCAACGGCCGGCACCGGGACGACAGCACGCGATGCTGCGGCAACCGGTGCCGGAGCGGCGGCAGCGGCTTCGGCATGCGCCTTGGCAGCCACCGACGCGGCGGTCGGGAACGGCCACGGACCTGGCTCGACCGGCGCGGACTTCTTCGGTGCGGCCTTGGCTTCGGCCGCGACTTTCGCGGCTTCTTCGTCGGCTACCGGGGTAAAGGCCGGTGCGCCTTCCACGCCGTCCGCGGACTCGATGCCCTCGGCGCCGTCACGGTCGCGACGGTTGCGGTTGCGGCCACCGCGGCGGCGGCGGCGGCGCGGCTCGTCGCCATCGGCGTCGAGTTCCTCGCCACCAGGGCCCTGCGTCGCCATTTTGACCGCGTGGTCCAGCACGTCGCCGTGCGGGGTCGTGGTCGACAGTTCGCTTTCATCGCTCGGTGCCGGGATGGCCTGCACTTTCAGTTCTTCGGCCTTGGCTTCGACCTGCTGGGCATTGCGCTCGCCACGCTCGCGCGGCTGGCGCGGTGTACGTTCCTTGCGCTCGCCCGGCTCACGTTCGGCGCGTGGTGCGGCCGTTGCGTTGTCGAGCTGTTCACGCGGCTCGCGTGGAGCGCGCGGCTCACGCTTTTCACGCGGCGGACGGGCCGGCTTGGCTTCGGCATCCACCGGCTTGACGGTGTCTTCGAGCTTGCCGGTCAGGTCGCGGTCCTCGCGCTCGCGGCCACCCTTGGCGCCGCGCGGATTGCGGGTGCGCTGGCCATTACGGCCATTGCGTTCGCCGCGTTCTGCTGGTGCCGAGGTTCCAGCTGATGCACCTGCGGGCTTCTCGACCACGCTCGGCGCCGGCGCAGGCGCCGGGACGACCGGCTCGCCCATGAAGAAGCTCTTGATGCGGGCGAAGAAGCCCAGTTCGCTCGGGGGCGGGGCCACCGGCGCCGGTGCCGTTGCGGCGGCAACCGCCGGCTTGACCGGCTTGGCCGCTTCGCTGCGGTCCACCACCGGGGCCGGCTGGGCCGGAGTGATGGTCTTGACCACGGCTTCCTGGCGCGGCTTGGCTTCTTCTTTCTGGCGCTTGGCGAAGCCCATGTCGGTCTCGGCCGATTCCGCCATGGTGTAGCTGGCGGCCGCGTCTTCCAGGCGCGGGTCGTCGTGCTTGATGCGCTCGAGCTTGTAGTGCGGGGTATCGAGATGCTTGTTCGGGATCAGGATGACTGTGATGCGGTGCCGGTTCTCGATCTTGAGCACTTCGCCGCGCTTCTCGTTGAGCAGGAAGGCGGCGACGTCCACCGGCACCTGCACGTGGATCGCGGCCGAGTTCTCCTTCATGGCCTCTTCCTGGATGATGCGCAGGACTTGCAGGGCCGAGGATTCGGTATCGCGGATGTGTCCGGTGCCCGAGCAGCGCGGGCAGGTCACATGCGAGCCTTCCGACAGCGACGGACGCAGGCGCTGGCGCGACAGTTCCATCAGGCCGAAGCGCGAGATCTTGCCCATCTGGACGCGTGCACGGTCATGGTGCAGGGCTTCCTTCAGGCGCGTTTCCACTTCGCGCTGGTTCTTGGCCACTTCCATGTCGATGAAGTCGATCACGATCAGGCCGCCCAGGTCGCGCAGGCGCAGTTGTCTAGCCACTTCGTCAGCGGCTTCGCAATTGGTGTTGAAGGCGGTGGTCTCGATGTCCGAGCCGCGCGTGGCGCGTGCCGAGTTGACGTCGATGGAGACCAGGGCTTCGGTGTGGTCGATGACGATCGCGCCGCCCGACGGCAGCGGTACGGTGCGTGCGTAGGCGGTCTCGATCTGGTGTTCGATCTGGAAGCGCGAGAACAGCGGCACGTCGTCGCTGTAGCGCTTCACGCGGTGCGCCATGTCCGGCATCACGTGCGACATGAACTGCTGCGCCTGGTCGAAGATCTCGTCGGTGTCGATCAGGACTTCGCCGATGTCCGGCTGGAAGTAGTCGCGGATCGCACGGATCACCAGCGACGATTCCTGATAAATCAGGAACGGACCCGAGGCCGACTTGCCCGCGCCTTCGATCGCGCGCCACAGTTGCATCAGGTAGTTCAGGTCCCACTGCAGTTCATCGACGTTGCGGCCGATGCCGGCGGTGCGGGCGATCACCGACATGCCCTGCGGCAGGTCGAGCTTGTCCATGGTCTCGCGCAGTTCCTGGCGCTCTTCGCCTTCGACACGGCGCGACACGCCGCCGCCGCGCGGATTGTTCGGCATCAGCACCAGGTAGCGGCCGGCCAGCGAGATGAACGAGGTCAGGGCAGCGCCCTTGTTGCCGCGTTCTTCTTTCTCGACCTGCACCATGATTTCCTGGCCTTCGCGCAGGGCTTCCTTGATGGTGCAGTTACGCACATCGACGCCATCGCGGAAATAGGTCCGGGCAACTTCTTTGAAGGGGAGGAAGCCGTGGCGGTCTTCGCCGTAGCTGACGAAGCATGCTTCGAGGGAGGGTTCGATGCGGGTGATGACACCCTTGTAGATATTCGACTTGCGTTGCTCGCGACCAGCGGTCTCGATATCGATGTCGATCAGCTTCTGGCCGTCGACAATCGCTACGCGCAGCTCTTCTTGCTGCGTAGCATTAAACAACATGCGTTTCATTTTTATTAACTCCGCGACCCGAAGGCCGTGTCATGCCGCGTGTGTCAGACGCGGCGAAAGTACAAGGGATGTACGCGGAGCAGGAATGTTGGAGGGGGGAATACCCGGGACGGGGCAGGGCGATGCAAACACATCGCTGCCGCACAGGGCGCAAATGGAGCCGAACGTCATTGTCTACGCACGCCGCAACCAGCGACTGGGACCGCCTGCCACCACGTTGGGGTGGGCACAGCGGGCACAGCGGGTCGGTGTGCAACAACGGGCCAGACCGGAGCCGGCGAACAACCGAGACGTCGATGCAGAGGCGATCAATCAGCCTTCTACCCTTGCGCCTTCAGGTGATGCTTACTTCGGTTCGGGCGGAAACGACAAGCGTTATCGACACCATCAACCGGCGAGCCGCCAAAGGTGGCTTTCCGGTACTTATCCATACAAATCCAAACAATCCAATCCGGCACTCAGCCACGCAACCCGATTGCAACTGCAGGTGCAACCCTGATCGGCGCAAGGACACCACCAAAAACCTGCTGCGCGTTGCATTTTCGGTCTGCGATGCTCGCTGTACTCTAGTACAGCTGCGCTTCTCGACCGAAACTGCTGCCGCTCGCGACGGTTTTTCGAGATGTCCGCCTGAATGTGCGTACACGTTTTTTTCCACCGAATTTGCTCATGGCGGGGCCGGTGGAGCGCGCCCCTGTGTAAAATATCGTTTTAATTCTTACACCAGCAGAGGTTTGACCGCCGCCTGTCGATTATATATTCAAAATGAAGGACTTAGAGAGAATTTCTGGGAAGACAATGCGAACAGTGTTACAGAACGATGTTGTTCCCCCTTCATCACAGCCGGCAGCAGCGGCCCCCGCATCGGCACCATTACAGGCGCAGTTCGTCACAATCACAGAGGAAGAGGCCGGCCAGCGCATCGATAACTATCTGTTGCGTGTCTGCAAAGGCGTCCCCAAAAGTCATATTTACCGCATCCTCCGTTCGGGCGAGGTGCGGGTCAACAAGGGCCGTATCGACCAGCTGTACCGCCTGGTGGAAGGCGACCTGGTGCGCATCCCGCCGATCCGCATTGCCGAGAAGGCCAGCAGCCAGGTGGCGCCGGGCGCCGAATTCGCCATCGTGTTCGAAGACACCCACCTGCTCGTCATCGACAAGCCGGCCGGGGTCGCCGTGCACGGCGGCTCGGGTGTGTCCTATGGCGTCATCGAGCAGTTGCGCGCGGCGCGGCCGGAGGCCAAGTTCCTCGAACTGGTGCACCGGCTCGACCGCGAAACCTCCGGTTTGCTGCTCATCGCCAAGAAACGCTCGGCCCTGACCAACCTGCACGACCAGATGCGCGAAGGCGTGACCGACAAGCGCTACCTCACTGCGGTGGTGGGCGACTGGACCAACAAGCGCCAGCATGTAAAGCTCCCTTTACATAAGTTCACGACTCCGGACGGCGAGCGCCGCGTGGTGGTGCAGGCCGGCGGCCAGGAAGCGCACACGGTGTTCAACCTGAAGCGCAAGTGGCAGGGCTTCGCCCTGCTCGAGGCCGAACTCAAGACCGGCCGCACGCACCAGATCCGCGTGCACCTGGCGTCGAGCGGCTTTCCGATCCTCGGCGACGAGAAATACGGCGATTTTGCCTTGAACAAGCAGCTGCAAAAGGCGAACAACGAGCGCGGGGCGCTCAAGCGCATGTTCCTGCACGCTTACCAGATCACCTTCACGCACCCCGACACCGGCCAGCCCGTGACCCTGCGCGCGCCGCTGCCGGCGGAGTGCGACCGATTCTTGGTAAGCTTGGGGCAACCATTAAACTAACATTGTAGGGTGGACGGCTTTGCCGTCCGCGCGTTCAAGCAGCTCAAGAACAGCCGCGCGGCTGTGCATTGGCTGGTTGAACGCGTGGGCGGAGGATCCGCCCACCCTACCAAACCAAGAGAGACAGGTGGCGAAGCCACCGACAACAATGCCAAGAAAGCAATTTGACCTGATCGTCTTCGACTGGGACGGCACGCTGATGGACAGCACCGCGGCCATCGTCCGCTGCATCCAGTCGGCGGCGCGCGACCTCGGTTTGCCGGTGCCGAGCGATGCCTCGGCATCGCACGTGATCGGCCTCGGTTTGTCCGAGGCCATGCAGGCCGTCCTGCCGGACATCGATCCGGTGCTGTACCCGCGCATGATCGAGCGCTACCGTTACCACTTCCTTACCAAAGACCACGAACTGGTGCTGTTCAAGGGAGTTCGCGAGATGTTGACCGAACTTTCCCAACAAGGCTACTTCCTGGCGGTAGCCACGGGAAAAAGCCGCGTGGGGCTGAACCGCGCCATGAACGCGGCCGGGCTGCTGGCCATGTTCGATGCCACCCGCTGCGCCGACGAAACCTTTTCCAAGCCGCACCCTGCCATGTTGCAGGAGCTGACCCGCGAGCTGGGCCAGGATCTGCGCCGCACCGTGATGATCGGCGACACGACCCACGACCTGATGATGGCGACCAATGCCGGCGCATCGGGCATCGCGGTCGAGTTCGGCGCTCACCCGGTGCACCAGCTGCAGGCTTGCAAGCCGATCTTCTCGGCGCGGACGATTCCCGAGCTGCATGCCTGGCTGCTGGAGAACGCATGAACATGGCTGCGTGATGGAAGAAGATCGCAGGCTGTTCGTGTGCGAAGCGTCTGCGCTGCTGGACGGAGGCAAAGGCGTGCGCTTTCCGGTAATTGCTTTTGGGCATCCGGGCACCGGCTTTGTGGTACGGTATGACGGTAAACCATTTGCTTACCTGAACCGTTGTGCGCATGTGCCGATCGAACTCGACTGGTCGCAAGGCGATTTTTTCGAATCGAGCGGCCTGTACCTGATGTGCGCGACCCATGGCGCGGTGTATGAGCCGGATACCGGCAAGTGCGCCGGCGGACCCTGCCGCGGCGGCCGGCTGCGGCCGATCGCGGTCAGCGAGCGGGACGGTGGCATCTGGTGGCAGCCCGACGACATGGTGCGGGCATCCGTCCCCGGGAATCCGACAATTAGCTGAACAATTAGCTGAACAATTGAGCGAATGAGCGACCAAACGAGTCACGATCACGATCCATTGAGCCCTTCCGACAAGCGTCTCGCCGCCGACCCGAGCGTCGGCAACTGGGAACGCGCGACGCTCGAAAAGCTGGTATTCGCCACCGTGCAGGAACGCCGGGCGGCGCGCCGCTGGGGCATTTTCTTCAAGCTGGGCTTCCTGCTGGTCGCCATCCTGGCCCTGCTCACCTATTACGACTCCACCTTCGGCCTGGGCGGCGACGAAAACCTGGGCCGCCACACGGCCCTCATCGAGATCAACGGCGATATCGAGTCCGAGGGCAGCGGCGCGGCCGATACCGTGATTCCTTCCCTGAACAAGGCATTTTCCGACGCCGGCTCGGCCGCGGTGGTGCTGCGCATCGACAGCCCCGGCGGCAGCCCGGTGCAGGCCGGCATCATCGTCGACGAGATCCAGCGCCTCAAGCGCGGCTATCCGGACAAGCCGCTGTACGTCGTGGTGGACGAGATGTGCGCCTCGGGTGGCTACTACATCGCCTCGGCGGCTGATCGCATCTATGTCAACAAGGCCTCGATCGTCGGTTCGGTCGGCGTGCTGATGGACAGCTTCGGCTTCACCGGCACCATGGAAAAGCTGGGCGTCGAGCGGCGCCTGCTCACCGCCGGCGAAAACAAGGGCTTCCTCGACCCGTTCAGCCCGCAGTCCGACAAGCACAAGGCGCACGCCCAGGCGATGCTGAATGAAATCCACCAGCAATTTATCTCGGTGGTCCGCGCCGGCCGCGGCAAGCGCTTGAAAGAAACCCCGGAAACCTTCTCGGGCCTCTACTGGACCGGCGCGAAGGCAGTGGAAATGGGCCTGGCCGACGGCTTCGGCACGGTCGACAGCGTCGCGCGCGACATCGTCAAGGCCGAGGACATCGTCGACTACACCGCCCATGAAGGCTTGCCCGAGCGCGTGCTCAAGAAGTTCGGTGCGGCGGTCGGCAATGGCGCCGTCAACGCCGCCTACAAGGGAGCTGTTCCGCAACTTCGATGACAAATTGCTTGCATCCTGCGGAACATGTTCTATATTGGGTGTAGCGACTCGAGGGCAGGTACCGATCGGGATCCGCTCCCCCACTGCACCCAGCTGCAGTTTTCGAGAGAATTCAATTCCTCATAGTAGTGTTCCTTCTCAGGAAGTGGAAACGACGGCTCCGGTCGTCGTTTTCATTTCCCGAGAGGCCTTTGATTACGTGCAGCTACCGATCTGCCGGGTGTCACCGTCGGGTACCGGCTGGCGCTTGACGATGCTTGGCGGGCAAGGCGCTGCCGTTTCTTCGTACTGGCTGAAGCCGCCGCGGTCGAGCCAGGCCTGGAAGTCACGCCGGGCATTGGCGTACCAGGCCGCACGCAAGGCCGGGGCGCCGTGGTGCAGATGGGGAATGTGTCCACCATATTGCCAGCGCGACAGGGCGAGCCGGGTGGGAAACAGGGCAGCATGGAGTCGGGCCATCTGGCGTCGCTCGGCAGGATCAACTGCGGGAGGAAGTGTTCCATCGGTCGTTTGCGCGTTGGTATGCACGGTCTTGTCCTATCGGTCATGGCGAGGAATGTTGTCTTACAAGAAGTCCTCATGTCATTAGGTGGATTCCTAACGCGTTGAAGTCTATCAATAGGAAACTTCCTAGGCTTGACGCTCGTCAAATGTACAGGTGCATCCGACGCCTGTCGGAATACTTTACGCCCGGGGTGGGGGCGCCGAAGCTTTGTCGGGACTGCCCCTTCTGTTAAAGTGGCGCCCCATGAGCAAACTTTCCCTGGACCGTATCCTGCAATCGCAGGGATTCGGCACCCGCAAATACTGCCGCGCGCTGATCGAGGACGGCGATGTGCTGGTCAACGGCACGGTCGAAGACAATTACAAGACCAGCGTCGATACCGACAACCTGGTGCTGACCGTGTTCGACGAGGAGTGGCGCTACCGCGAGCGCGTCTATCTTGCGCTGTACAAGCCGGCCAACTACGAGTGCTCGCGCAAGCCGAGCCACCATCCCGGCGTGCTGACCCTGCTGCCCGAGCAGTTCGGGTGGCGCGAAGTGCAGCCGGTCGGCCGCCTCGACCATGACACCACCGGCTTGCTCCTGATGTCGGACGACGGTCCCTTCATTCACGCCCAGTCTTCGCCCAAGCGCCACGTGCCCAAGGTCTACCAGGCCACCACCGCCGAGCCAGTGACCGAGGCCCTGGTCGCGCAGCTCCTGGGTGGCGTGCAGCTGCATGACGAGCCGGCGCCGCTGAAGGCGCTGTCCTGCGTGCGGCGCGGCGAACACCTGCTCGAGATCGTGCTCGAGCAGGGCAAGTACCACCAGGTCAAGCGCATGCTGGCGGCGGCGGACAACCATTGCAGCGCGCTCCACCGTTCGCAGATCGGCGGCCTGACGCTGGAGGCGCTGGGACTGAAAGAAGGGGAGTGGTGCTTCCTGGAGCAAGACCAGCTGGACCTGCTGGTTCCTTGACGCGCGCTTTCAATCAGGCCCATTGGCCGCTGCCCGGACCTGGCGCCCCATCCTGTCGCCCCGCCTTGCCATGCTCTGCAGGTCGAGCGGCCGCGTAAGCCGGTGACGCGCGAGCGCCGCGGCGCCGACCGCGACGGCATCGGCGCCGAAACGCGAGGTGCGGATTTCCGGTGCGGTCAGCAGCGCGGCATCCGCATACTCGCCGAGAATACGGCGTGCGGGCGCGATCAGCGTGTCGCCCAGCCGCAGCGCCGGCCCGCCGATAACGATCGTCATCGGGTCGAATGCGGCCCATAGATTGTTCAGCAGTACCCCGAGCTGTTCGCCTGCCGCGGTGACTGCCGCGCAGGTCTGTTGCTGGCCCTGCGCTATCCTGTCGAACAGCAGCTCCAGCGCCACACGGCTTGGTTTGGCCGTGCCCAGCAAGGAAGCCAGGCCGATCAACGCGTCCGCGCAGCCGCAGCGCCCGCATGAGCATGGCGGTCCGTCGATCTGCAGGATCGCGTGGCCGACTTCGCCGGCAAAGCCGTTCAGGCCGGTGAGCAGGCTGTCGCCGACGATCACGCCGGCGCCCACCCCATAGCCGATCGACAGGTAGACCAGCGGGTCGGTGCCCGACTGCCCGGTGAATTCGAACTCGGCCAGCGCCGCGGCATTGGCCTCGTTCTGCATATAGAGCGGCAAGCCGTCCAGCGGCGTGCCGGAGAAATGCGATCGCAGCTGGCTGTCCACCTCGACGTTGCGCCAGCCCAGGTGCGGTGCGTAGCGCAGTACCCCGAGCGTTTCGTTCACCCCGCCGTGCAGGCCTACGCCAATGCCGAGCACCTGGCGCGCGCCGCGGGCCCCCGTGGCGCGGCCCAGCCGGCGCGCGACGCGTACCAGTCCGGCCGCGACCACCTCGATGCAGCGCGCCGGATCCCGGGTGTCGTCGTAAGTCACCACCTGTGCGTCGAGCACTTCGCCGAGGAGGTTGGTAGCGACGATGCGCGCTTCATCCACGCCGACCTCCGCGCCAAGCAGGGCCAGGGTGTCCGGGTTGAGGTGCAGCGGCGTCGCGCGGCGGCCCACTTCACCGGTCGCAATCAACTCGCGCTCGCTCAGCCAGCCTTCGTCCATCAGGTCGCGTACCAGCATGCTGACCGTCGATTTGGTGAGCCCCAGCACCTCTGCCAGGGACGCGCGCGATAGACCGGGCTGCATGCTGACCTGGCGCACCAGCGCCATCCGGTTGAGTTGCTTGAGTAGTTGGTGGTCGCCGGTGACGGGCATGAGCCGAGAAAGTGGGGTAAGCGTGACTATTATGCAACACTACCATGAACGCAGGGAAAAAAATTCGCTGTTTGTCGAGGCGGTAAACGCTTGCAAGTATAACCGGCTCTTCCGTTCGACAGTCGCCGCAGCAAACAACGCGAAGTCCTTGAATTGTCTATGAAATCGATTTCATAAGTGATCCTTGCCACTGTGCGTCCGGCTTCTCCCTGGGCAGATAAACGGCGTTTTTTGTTGCGGTCCCATAACCAAACGTAGCTTGTTTAGTTTGTTCGACGAATTGACTAATTAAATCTCTTTCACTAATCTCCGGTCATTACAACAAGTCCGCGGCAAAGGCTTGAGCCTGCGTGTGCGCCGCCTGTACACAGCACGACGGACAAGGCCCACTACAAATTTTCAAATCAAGGTGTATTTCGACAACACCAAACCGCGGCACGTTCCCGACCGGGCGCGGCGCCATCTTTGTAGAAGAGAGGAGACATAGTGCTGCACAAGAAAACCAAGGGTAATGCCTTCCATCCGGGCACCAGGCACCGGCTGATCGTTCTGGCGGTAGCGAGCGCATGCGCCACGCTGGTCGCGCAAGTCCATGCACAGGAAGCGAACAATCAGGCCGCGGTCAATGCGGCTCCCGGCACCGCGGCGCCAGGCAACGCGGCCGAGCCGGCCACTCCCACCGCTGGCAACACCGTCGTCGTGACGGGCATCCGCGCCGCCATGCAGTCGACGCTCAACCTGAAGCGCAACTCGGATGGGTTCGTGGACGGTATTGCAGCCGATGACATCGGCAAGTTCCCCGACACCAACCTGGCGGAAGCGCTGCAGCGCATCAGCGGCGTGTCGATCGACCGCAACCGCGGCGAAGGCGCCCTGGTCACCGTGCGCGGCGTCGGCCCGGACCTGAACCTGGTGCTGCTCAACGGGCGCCAGATGCCGACCGCGAACCTGGGCGACCAGTCCGGCCGTGCATTCGACTTCAGCAACCTGGCCGCGGAAGCCGTGTCCCAGATCCAGGTGTACAAGAGCGTGCGCGCCGACGTCACCCCGGGCGGCATCGGCGCCACCCTGAACGTCATGACCGGCCGTCCGCTCGACCTCGGCAAGCAGGCCAGCTTCGGCGCCAAGCTCGTCCACGACACGTCCAACAACAACCTGCCGGCCCAGAACAAGGCCGGGCGTTCGACCACTCCTGAAGTCTCGGGCTTGTACAGCAACACCTGGAACGACGGGATGTTCGGCCTGTCCGCCAGTGCCAGCTACCAGGAACGCAACATGGGCGTCAACACGGCCGCCGTCATCAACGGCTGGCTCGGGCCGCTCAAGATCGGCGACACCACCGATGGCGCCATCCCGCAGCCGGGCAATCCGAATTTCGTCAACATCAAGAACCCGCCGAGCGGGAACGACCTGTATCTGTCGCCGCAGAACATGTCGTACAAGATGAACGGCTACCAGCGCCAGCGTACCAACGGCCAGCTGACTTTCCAGTTCCGCCCGGTCAAGGAACTGACCGCCACCCTCGACTACACCTACGCCGAGAACAAGCTCCAGCACCGCTATAGCGAATTGTCGGCCTGGTTCGGCCACAACATGGACATCCAGGGCGCCGAGTTCACGAAAGGTCCGCTGGCCTCGCCGCTGTACTACGAAGAGCGCTATACCAGTCCCCAGGATATCTCGATGAACGGCGGCGACTCGGCCCGCAAGTCGACCCTGAACTCGCTCGGTTTCAACACCCAGTGGCGCGCGACACCCGACCTGACCCTGAGCTTCGACGCGCACCACTCGGTCGCCGAAGCGAAGTCGGACAGCCCGTACGGATTCAACAACGACCTGGCCACCGCCAGCTTCAGCCGCGGTGTCACGCGCGCCGATTTCACCAGCGAAATGCCGGTGCTGTCGATCCAGGGCGCCGACTTCGTCGGCAGGCCGCACCAGGTCGCGGGCTCGTGGTTCCAGGACGGCCGCAACAAGATGGAGCTCGACCAGGTCCAGCTGGGCGGCAAGCTCAGGCTGTTCGAGCGCTCGGGCCTGAACTTCGGCGCTGCGTTCACCGAGAACAAGAACGAGTCGATCTTCCAGCAGGTGCAACGCGATACCTGGGGCGGTACGGTGCCGGTCACGTCGAACGCCTACGACCAGAACATGTGGCACGCGGATAACCTGCGCAATTACTTCAGCAAGCTGGGCGGCGCCGACAATCCGGCCCTGTTCACCCAGATCCACCCCTTCGATTTCGAAGCGGTACGCAATGCCGCCATCGCGATCACCGGCGACCGTGCCGGCTACACGCCGAGCCTGGCCAACCCGGCCTACAACCGCACCACGGTCGAGAAGACCAAGTCGCTCTACTTCCAGTTCAACACCGACTGGGATACCGCGCTGCCGATGCACACCGGGATCGGTTTCCGCTACGAGCAGACCCGGGTCGCCTCGACCGGCCTGACCAAGGTGCCGACCGGGATCCGCTGGATTTCGGAAAACGAGCTGCCGGTCGACTTCGGTTCCCAGCAATTCGAGACGCTGGAAGGCAAGTACAACAACTTCCTGCCGAGCGTGGACTGGGACATGGACCTGCGCTCCGACCTGAAGCTGCGCGCCAGCTACGGCGTATCGATCGGCCGTCCACGCTACGACCAGATCGCCGGCGGCAGTACCTACGGCACCACCGCCAGCGTCACGGGCGTGACGGTCAGCCGCGGCAACCCGGCACTGGAACCGGTCAAGTCCAAGAACCTGGACTTCTCCGCCGAGTGGTATTACAACAAGCAGAGCATGCTCTCGCTGGGCTTGTTCCACAAGAAGCTGACCGATTACACGGGTTCGACCGTGATCACCGAAGGCTCGCCGACCGCGACCACGCCGGTGGGCGGCGCGTACTGGAATGCGGCGGTGGCGTCGGGCTGCTCGGTCTCGAACCGGATCTGCATCCGCAACTACATCCTGCGCACCTATGCCGGTCAGGCAGGCGTGACCTATACGGGCGAGAACTCGTCCGGCGTCGCGCAGGGCACGATCACCGGCATCCCGGGCAATCCGGCACTGCCTTACCAGGTGTCCACCCTGGTCAACTCGCAGGGCGACACCCTGAAGGGCGCCGAGCTCAACTGGCAGCACATGTTCGCCAACGGTTTCGGCTTCCAGACCAACTACACCTACGTAAAGTCGGGCCTGACCTACAACAACCTCAGTGTGGGCAACCAGTTCGCGCTGGTCGGGCTGTCGGATTCGGCCAACGTCGTCGGTATCTACGAAGACAGCAACTGGTCGGTCCGTGCAGCCTACAACTGGCGTGACCGCTTCCTGTCCTCGACCAACGACAACGGCAAGCCGAACCCGAGCTATGTCGAGCCCTACGGCCAGCTGGACATTTCGATCGGCTACAACCTCAGCAAGAACCTGAGCCTGTCGCTGGAGGCGATCAACGTCAACGACGAAACCCAGCGTGTCCATGGCCGTTCGGAGATGCAGGTGTTGCAGGTTTCCACGGGCGGTCGGCGCTATATGGTGGGAGCCCGCTACAAGTTTTAAGTTCGGTGCCGGGCGGTGCTTCGGCGCCGCCTTTTCAAGCAGGCCGTCCTCGTGCGGCCTGTTTTTTTCACACGCATGGTTTTGCCTGTGCGACACTTCCAAAGCCATAAAAAAGAGAACAGAGGAGACCATGAGCCAATCCGTTTTGCTGCACAGCCTGGAACACAAGGACTTGCGCGTCATGTCCGAGCGCGGCGCCGCGTATGGCGACAACGTGATGTTCAGCTTGACCTTCCCACAGGAATTCCGCCAGGTCCAGGCCCATTATCCGATCGTCTTTCGCCGTACCGATGACGCGAGCGGCTTCGAGGCGCTGGCGCTGTTCGGCTTTGAAACCGGCGAGAACCTGTTCCTGGACCACCAGGGCTGGGACGCGCATTATGTCCCACTGAATATCGAGCGCCGACCCTTCCTGATCGGCCGCAATGGCGACGAGCTCAACATCCATATTGACCTGGAACACCCGCGCGTGAGCCGGACCATGGGAAATGAACTGTTCCTGCCGTACGGCGGCACCAGCCCCTACCTGCAACGCATCCATTCGGTGCTGCTGACCCTGCACCAGGGCCTGCAAGCCATGCCGGCCTTCGTGGCGGCGCTGGTCGAGCACGCGCTGCTCGAATCCTTCGTTGCCGACATCGCCCTCGAAGACGGCTCGCAGCACCGCCTCATGGGCTTTTACACGATCAACGAGGAGCGCCTGCATGCCTTGCCGGGCGCCGCACTCGAACGCCTGAGCCGCGACGGCCACCTGGAGGCCATCTACATGGCGGTGGCCTCGCTCGCCAACTTCCGCGACCTGATCGCGCGCCGCGAGCAACAAGAGAACCGTCGTGCTGCCTGAACCCGCGCCGATCCGCGAGCTCGACTGCCACGAAGGCGGCGGCACTGCGGCCATCCTCACCGACGCGCTGCTCGCCTCCACCGAACCGGTCGTGCTGCGCGGGCTGGCCGCGCGCTGGCCGATGGTGGACCGGGCGCGCAGGTCGCAGCGGGAAGCGGGCGCCTACCTGCGCCGTTTCTACCGCGGCGAGCAGGTGCTGGCCTTCCTGGGCGCGCCCGAGATGGCGGGGCGCTATTTCTATAACGACGAGCTGAGCGGGTTCAATTACGCCGCCATCAAGGTACCGCTCGACAAGGTGCTGGAAGAACTGGAAGACCACAAGGACGATGCCCGTCCACCCTCGGTCTACGTCGGCTCGACCATGATCGACCACTACCTGCCGGGTTTCCGCGCCGAGAACGACCTCGACCTGGGCCAGCGCGTGCCCCTGGTCAGCATCTGGATCGGCAACCGTTCGCGCATCGCCGCCCACTACGACGTGCCGGACAACATCGCCGTCGTGGCTGCAGGGCGCCGCCGTTTCACCTTGTTCCCGCCGGAGCAGGTGGCCAACCTGTACGTCGGGCCGCTCGATTTCACGCCGGCCGGGCAGGCGATCAGCCTGGTCGACTTCGCCAAGCCGGACCTGCAGCGCTTTCCGCGCTTTGCGCGCGCCATGCAAAGCGCCCTGTCGGCCGAACTGGGGCCGGGCGACGCGATCTTCATTCCATCGATGTGGTGGCACCACATCGAGGCGCTCGCGCCATTCAACGCCCTGGTCAACTATTGGTGGCGCCAGTCGCCGCCGCACATGGATTCGCCGGCCAGTGCGCTGATGCTGGCGCTGCTCACCATGCGCGATCTCCCGCCCGCCCAGCGAAGTGCCTGGCAGGAGCTGTTCCGCCATTACGTGTTCGAGAGCGACGGCAGCGAAGCCGACCACATCCCGTCGGCGGCGCGCAGGATGCTGGCGCCACTGGACGTGGACGGCGCGCGGGCGCTGCGCATCCAGCTGCTCAACAGGTTGAACCGATAGACGCAGGCAAACGGTGCGACATCGCCGCCGCTTTTCCGCGACACTAGCGTTGATTAATCGCAAACCTGCCGTAGAGCATTTCCCAAAGAAAGCCCATGCATTTAAAGAAGATCCCCGTAGCACTGCTGCCATTCGTGTTCACCCTCCCGGTCGCCGCCCAGCAACTCCCCCAGCAGTTGGCCGATTGCGCCAAAGTCACCGACACCACCCAGCGCCTGACCTGCTTCGACGGCCTCGCCAAAGCCCACGGCGCCACCCCGGCGGCGCCTGCCGTGCTGCCCGCGACGACGCCCGCGGCCGCGCAGGACGTTGCCGCTGTTACTGGCCAGCAGCCAGGCGCCTTCCCGGTCAAGCCCCAGCCGGACGCCGCCGCCTCGATCGACCCGGCTGTCGAGGCCGCCGCCGAGTACACCATGGACGCCCACTGGGAGCTGAATGAAAAGCAGCGCCGCGGCGTATTCGTGTTCCGCCCGCATAACCCGAACTACCTGATCGCAGCCCGCAGCTACCGCCCCAACGAGGCGCCCTACGAACCCTTCCGCGCGGCCGATTTCACCGGCAAGCTGTCGCACGCCGAACTGCAATACCAGCTCGGCTTCAAGATGAAGGCGGTCGAAACCTTGTTCGAATCGCCGGTCGACCTCTGGTTCGGCTACACCCAGAACAGCTTCTGGCAGGCCGGTAACCGTGAAGCATCCAGCCCCTTCCGCGAAACCAACTACCAGCCGGAAGTCATGTTGGTGACGCCGCTGAACTTCAGTGTCCTGGGTGCCAACATCAAATTCCTGAACCTGGGCCTGAGCCACCAGTCGAACGGCCAGTCTTCGTCGCTGTCGCGCAGCTGGAACCGGGTCTATGCCCAGGTCGGCCTGGAGCGCGGGCGGCTGTCGCTGACGGCGAAGGTGTGGAAGCGCGTCAACGAGGCGCTCGAGGACGACAACAACCCCGACATCGTCGACTACCTGGGCCGCGCCGAACTGGCCGGCACCTACCGGATGGACGGCCATGAGTTTTCGGCCATGCTGCGCCGAAACCTTTCCACCAGCAAGGGCGCGACCCAGCTCGGCTGGGCCTTCCCGCTGGCCGGACCGCTCAAGGGCTACGTGCACTGGTTCTCGGGCTATGGCCAGAGCCTGATCGACTACAACTACTTCCAGCGCAGCATCGGCGCCGGCGTGGTGATGCAATATTGAGGGGTGCTCGGCTACAATAGCGGGTTGCCAACAAGAGCCCGCTTTCCATGAAACTCGCCACGCTGAAAGACGGTAGCCGCGACGGCCAATTGCTGGTCGTGTCGCGCGACCTGAAAGCTGCCCACGTCGCCGACGGCATCGCCCCGACGCTGCAGGCCGCACTGGACGACTGGGCCTTCATTGCGCCCCAGCTGCTTGAGCTGTCGCTGCTGCTGAACGAGGGCCGGGCGCGGCGTCCCTTCGATTTCGACCCGGCCGCCTGCATGGCGCCGCTGCCGCGCGCCTACCAGTGGGCCGACGGCTCGGCCTACGTCAACCATGTCGAGCTGGTGCGCAAGGCGCGCAAGGCCGAGATGCCGGCGTCGTTCTGGGAAGACCCGCTGATGTACCAGGGCGGCAGCGACGATTTCCTGGGGCCGATGGACGACATCGTCCTGGCGCACGAGGAATGGGGCATCGATTTCGAGGCCGAGGTGGCGGTGATCACCGGCGACGTGCCGATGGGGGCCACGCCCGACGAGGCGCATGGGCAGATTCGCCTCCTGACGCTGGTCAACGACGTCTCGCTGCGCAACCTGATTCCCGACGAACTGGCCAAGGGCTTCGGCTTCCTGCAGTCGAAGCCTGCGACCAGCTTTGCGCCCGTGGCGGTGACCCCGGACGAGCTGGGCGAAGCCTGGCGCGGCGGCAAGCTGCACCTGCCGCTGCGCTCGAGCTGGAACGGCCACCTGGTCGGCCAGCCGCATGCCGGCACCGACATGGTGTTCAATTTCCCGCAACTGATTGCGCACCTGTGCAAGAGCCGCAACGTGCGGGCCGGCAGCATCGTCGGATCGGGCACGGTCTCGAACAAGGATGCGGGCAAGGGCGGAACGCCGCCCGGATATTCGTGCATCGCGGAGAAGCGCTGCCTGGAGATGATCGCGGACGGCGCCGCCAGCACGCCCTTCATGCGCTTCGGCGACACCATCCGGATCGAGATGTTGGATGAGAAGGGCAAGTCGATTTTCGGGGCGATCGAGCAGACGGTAAAAAAGCTGGAACGCCCGTAGGGTGGGCGGCTTGTCCGCCCACGCGGTGATTGTTGGCGGTTCCGCTTTCGTGCGGGGTGATCTTGATGCTGACTATCACCGCGTGGGCGGCGAAGCCGCCCACGCTACGGACCAGAAATCATCGGGAGCGCCGCTGCCGCGCAGATCGACTTCCACCGGCTGGCTGATCCGCCGCAGCACCGCGGCCGCCAGCAGCCGGCCGTCCGGCTCGTGCAGCCGGTACCACAGGAAGGCGGCCCCCGACAGGCGCAGGTGCTGGCCGGTGAACAGGTTTTCCTTCACGATGCTCATGCCTTCCAGCCGCAGGTCGATGTCGAGCACCAGGCTGCCGGCGGTGCGTTCGCTGTAGCCGAGGAAGCGGGCGGCGTTGAACAGCGGGCTTTTTTCGCTGGCTTCGCCGACCCTGAGCGAATCGATGAAGGCATCCACCACCTTCAGCTGCGCCAGCGCGGCCTGGGCGACCGCCGCGAGTTCCTTCTTCTGCTCGCCCTTGGCGGCATCGAGCAGCACCTGCAGCTCGGCGATGCGCTGGGCGTAGCTGGCGCGGTGGACGGCGAGGGTGTTGACGCGCCCCAGCAGTTTCTCGTAGCGGACCCAGTCGAGTTCACCCAGGTAGCCGGCTCCGAGTCCGCTGATGCGCTCGGGGCAGGCTTGTGCGACAGCGCTGGCGAACAGGCTGTGCGCACCTTCGCCGTAGCCGATGCCGGTGACCGTCACGTCGCTGCGCAGCAGGGCGGCAAGGTCGGCGCCGGCGCGCACGGTGGCCGGGACGATGGTCAGTACGGATAGCAACTGAGGCGGCAGCGCGGCCGCGCCGGAGCCGGGCGGGCGCTGGGTGTCGAGGTAGCGCTGCAAGGCCTTGTTGCGCTCGGCCATGTCGTCGGCCAGGCGGACGAGGGCGCTGTCGAGGGTGCGCGCCGCCACCATGCCCTGGGCCGTGGCAGGATCGTAGAGGGCCGTGTGGCGCCCGGCAGGCAGGCGGGCGCACAGTCCGGCGGCCAGCTCGCGCGCCAGGTCGAAAGCGCGCACCAGCCCGGCGGCGCCGAACTGGCGGCTGTCGATGGCGCCGGCCAGCGGTTTCGATTGGGCGGGCGGCAGGCGTGCCAGCAGTTCGGCGCGTTCGGCTTCGGCCACCGCCTGGCGTGCCTCGGCCTCGAGCTGGCGGGTGCGCAGGTCGGCCAGCTCGCTGGATGACTGGCCGCAGGCCGGCCGATGAAAGGCGGTGAATAGGGTGGCAAGCAGGAGAAATCGTGCGGCGCGATTTTGGTGAATTACGCGGGCGAATACCATGTTCGGCTCCCGGATACTGAAATCTTATTCAGTAAGAATAATTGCCGCGAATAAAAGTGTAACAAATTGTCGAGAAATATTAGGAGAAGTTTCAGGGTTATTGCTTGCTAGGTATCAAACTCCCTAGAATCGGCAATTCTGCTTAACAGATCAACGACTTGCAGCGCACGCCGGGAAACAGTCTGTAACACGTTTGCCCATTAGTTAAATAGAAATGCGATAGAATTGACGAGTTAACAAAGTGGTTCTATGAGTATTATTAATCTCACCTTCTCCGGCCTCGAGCTCGGTTTTGCCGTATCGCTTGCCTGTTCCATGCTGCTCGTCCTGACGACCCGCTGGCACGGGCGCTATTCGCTTGACGCGACGCACGGCGTGCAGAAATTCCATATCACCCCGACCCCGCGCGTTGGCGGCGCCGCCATCATGCTCGGCCTGTGGCTGTCGCTCGGCGTGCTGCCCCCCGAACAACAGGAACTGCTGCTGCCGGTGCTGGTGTCCGCCATGCCCGCCTTCGTGTTCGGCCTGGCCGAGGACCTGACCGGCAACGTATCGGTGCGCGCGCGCCTGCTCGCCACCATCGCCAGCGGCGTGTTGTGCTGGGGGCTGACTGGCGTCACCTTGCTGCACGTCGGCATCGCGCCGATCGACATGCTGCTGACCTGGCTGCCGGCCTCGGTCCTGTTTACCGCCGTCGCGGTAGGCGGCGTGGCCAATGCGGTCAACATCATCGACGGTTTCAATGGCCTGGCCAGCGGCACCGTCCTGATCGGCATGGCCGCGATCGGCATCATCGCCCAGGATGCCGGCGACGCCACCCTGGCCCAGCTGTGCTTCGTGGTGTGCGCCGTCACGGCCGGCTTCTTCGTCGTCAACTTCCCGTTCGGCAAACTGTTCCTCGGCGATGGCGGCGCCTACCTGCTCGGCTTCATGCTGGCCTGGATGTCGGTAATGCTGGTCTACCGCAACCCGCTGGTGTCGCCATGGGCTCCGCTGCTGGCCTGCGGCTATCCGATCTTCGAGACCGTGTTCACCATCGTGCGCCGCCTGTGGTGCCGCCGCCATCCGGGTCACCCGGACAGCTGGCACCTGCACAGCCTGGTCAAGACCGCGATCGCCGCGCGCTACTTCCGCGCGCTGCCGGCGCCGCTGCGCAACGCCTGCGTGTCACCGTTCTCGTGGGCGGTGGCGCTGGTGCCGGCCATGATGGCGGTGCGCTTCGCCGCCGTGCCGGAAGCCCTGTTGCAGGGTGTGCTGGCGAGCTTCCTGCTGTACCTGTCGGTGTACGCCTTCGTGGTCTCGGCCTGGTGGGCGCGCCGCCGCCACACGCAGCGTCCGGCCGGGCGCGCCATGCCCCTGGCTCCCTTGAGCGACATGGCGCTCGAGCAGACCAACTCTTCCTTCATCCAGCGCGGCCTGTAATCCATCCTGCTCCCTGCGACGACGGGTTGACCGGACGACAGTGTCAACCGAGAATGTCGGTTTGGCGCCTGTCAGCGGCCTGGCGCCGGCTCAACCATCAGGAAAGCAGGGAATGACTATCCTCGTAACAGGCGGAGCGGGCTTCATCGGCTCGAACTTCGTCATCGACTGGCTCGCTCACCATGACGAAGCCGTCGTCAACCTCGACAAGCTGACCTACGCCGGCAACCTCGACAACCTGGCCGGCCTGGCCGGCGACGGGCGCCACCATTTCGTGCGCGGCGACATCGGCGACGGCGCCCTGGTGGCGCGCCTGCTGGCCGGGCACGGGGTCAGGGCGGTGCTGAACTTCGCGGCCGAGAGCCACGTCGACCGCTCGATCGAAGGTCCGGCCGCTTTCATCCAGACCAATATCGTCGGCACCTTCAATTTGCTGGAAGCGGTGCGCGCCTACTGGAACGGCCTCGACGGCGATGCCAAAGCGGCGTTCCGCTTCCTGCACGTATCGACCGACGAAATCTACGGTTCGCTGTCGAGCGGGGCGCCGGCCTTCGACGAGCAGCACCGCTACGAACCGAACAGCCCCTATTCGGCCAGCAAGGCGGCCTCGGACCACCTGGTGCGCGCCTACCACCACACCTATGGATTGCCGGTCCTGACCACCAATTGCTCGAACAATTATGGTCCCTACCATTTCCCGGAAAAGCTGATTCCGCTCGTGATCCACAATGCGCTGGCCGGCAAGCCGCTGCCGATCTACGGCGACGGCCAGCAGATCCGCGACTGGCTCTACGTCCGTGATCACTGCAGCGCGATCCGCCGCGTGCTGGCCGCAGGCCGCCTGGGCGACACCTATAACGTCGGCGGCTGCAACGAAAAGGCCAACATCGATGTGGTGCGCACGCTCTGCGCGATCCTCGACGAACTGCGCCCGCGCGCGGACGGCCAGCCCTACGCGGCCCAGATGCGCTTCGTGAAGGACCGCCCCGGCCACGACCGCCGCTATGCGATCGATGCCGGCAAGCTGGAGCGCGAACTGGGCTGGCGTCCGCTCGAGACCTTCGAGACCGGCATCCGCAAGACGGTCGAGTGGTACCTGGCCAACCAGGAATGGGTGGGCAACGTCACCAGCGGCCACTACCGCGACTGGGTGGAACGCCAGTACGCCTTGGCGCAACCGGCTTCATGAAGATCCTCCTGCTGGGCAAGGACGGGCAGGTCGGCTGGGAACTGGGACGCGCCCTGGCGCCGCTGGGTGACCTGATCGCCTGGAACCGCCGGGAAGCCGACTTCCTCGAGCCGGAATCGCTGCGTGCGCGCGTGCGCAGCCTGCGGCCCGACGTGATCGTCAATGCCGCCGCCTACACTGCGGTGGACCGGGCCGAGGGCGACGAGGCGACGGCGCGCCTGGTGAATGCCACCGCGCCGGGCGTGCTGGCCGAGGAAGCGCAGGCAGGCGGCGCCTGGATGGTGCATTACTCGACCGACTACGTCTTCGACGGCGGCAAGGACGGCGCCTGGACCGAGCTCGACGCGACCGCGCCGCTGTCGGCTTACGGACGCACGAAATGTGAAGGCGAGGAACGCATCCGCGCCAGCGGCGCGCGCCACCTGATCCTGCGCACCAGCTGGGTCGTTGGCGCGCGCGGCAACAATTTTGCCAAGACCATGCTGCGCCTGGCGAAAGAACGCGAGCAGCTCAGCGTGGTGGACGATCAGGTCGGCGCGCCGACCGGCGCGGCGTTGCTGGCCGACGCCACCGCCCTGGCCCTGTACCGGATCGCCCTTGCAGGGCCCGATGCGGGCGCGTTCGCCGGCACCTACCATCTGGCGGCGAGCGGCAGCACCACCTGGCATGGCTTTGCTTGCCACGTGCTGGCGCGGGCCCTGGCCCACGGCATGCCGCTGAAGGCGGGACCGGAGCAGGTGCGGCCGATCGCGTCAAGCGCGTTTGCGGCGCCGGCCGCGCGCCCGGCCAATTCGCGTCTCGACTGCAGCAAGTTCGGCAGCCGTTTCGGGCTGGCGCTGCCCGACTGGCGCCATCACGTGGATCGCTTGGTGGCCGAGCTGGCAGCCCAGGACAACATGCAAGGAAAACCATGAAGCGCAAGGGCATTATCCTGGCAGGCGGCAGCGGCACCCGCCTGTACCCGGCCACGCTGGCCGTCTCGAAGCAGTTGCTGCCGGTGTTCGACAAGCCGATGATTTATTATCCGCTCAGCACGCTGATGCTGGCGGGTATCCAGGACATCCTCGTCATCTCCACACCGCAGGACACGCCGCGCTTCCAGCAGCTGCTGGGCGACGGCGCCCGCCTTGGCGTGAACATCTCGTACGCGGTGCAGGAGTCCCCCGACGGGATCGCCCAGGCCTACCTGATCGGCGCCGACTTCCTCGCCGGCGGGCCGTCGGCCCTGGTGCTGGGCGATAACATCTTCTACGGCCACGACCTGATCTTCCTGCTCGACCGCGCCGACCGCAGCCTTGATGCCAGCATATTCGCCTACCACGTGCAGGATCCGGAGCGTTACGGGGTCGTCGAATTCGACGCCGGCGGACGCGCGGTCAGCCTGGAAGAAAAGCCGCTCCAGCCCCGTTCAAACTATGCGGTGACCGGCCTGTACTTCTACGATGGCCAGGCGGTCGACATCGCCCGCAGCCTGCGCCCTTCGGCGCGCGGCGAACTCGAGATCACCGACATGAACCGCGTCTACATGGACATGGGGCGGCTGCAGGTCGAGATCATGCGGCGCGGCTTTGCCTGGCTCGACACCGGTACCCACGAATCCCTGCTCGACGCCAGCCATTTCATCGCCACGCTGGAAAAGCGCCAGGGCCTGAAGGTGTCCTGTCCCGAGGAGATCGCCTACCGCAAGGGCTGGATCGATGCCGCCCAGCTGGAAGCACTGGCGGCGCCCATGAAGAACAACGGCTATGGCCAGTACCTGATGCGGGTATTGAAAGAGACTGTGTACTGATGAACATCACGCCCCTGGACATCCCCGGTGTCCTGCGCATCGAACCACGCGTGTTCGGCGACGAGCGCGGCTTTTTCTACGAGAGCTTTCACCAGGCCCGCTTCGAGGAAGCGGTTGGTCGGCCGGTCGCTTTCGTACAGGACAACCATTCCAGGTCGGCTCGCAATGTGTTGCGCGGCCTGCACTACCAGGTCAAACAGGCGCAGGGCAAGCTGGTGCGCGTCACTTCAGGCAGCGTGTACGACGTGGTCGTCGACCTGCGCCGCTCCTCGCCCACCTTCGGCCAGTGGCTTGGCGAGATCCTGAGTGCCGACAACAAGACGCAGCTGTGGGTGCCGGCAGGCCTTGCCCATGGCTTCCTGGTGCTGTCGGAAGCGGCAGAGGTGCTCTACAAGACTACCGACTACTACGCGCCGGAACACGAGCGCTGCATCGCCTGGGACGATCCGACCCTGGCGATCGATTGGCCGCTGCAGTCGGCGCCGCTGGTGTCGGGCAAGGATGACAAGGGGATGGCATTTTTGTCAGCGGAAGTGTTCGATTGAGCTCCCACAGACGCAAATAAGCAGGCTTTTCCCATCCTCCTCCCCTTATAGCCATAGGGCAACACCTGCGATAATCCTGCTTTCGGTCAGCACGACCAGCAGGGGAGCAGTGGATGGCGGACGACAGCGACGCAGAAAAGACGGAACCAGCGTCACCCAGGAGGCTCGAGAAAGCCCGTGAGGATGGCGACGTTCCCCGTTCGCGCGAACTCGCCACTTTTACCGTCCTGATGACCGCGGGCGCCGGTCTGTGGATGACCGGCGGTTCGCTGGTCGGCAAGCTGGAGCTGGCCATGCAGTCCGGCCTCTCGCTCAGCCGCGACCAGGTCTTCAATGCCAACGTCCTGATCGAACGCATCACCGCCGACCTGATGGCGGTGATGCTCGCCTGCCTGCCGCTGGCCGGCTTCATCATGCTGGTCGCCCTCGCGTCGCCACTCCTGATCGGCGGCTGGAACTTCTCCGCCAAGGCCTTCGCGCCGAACTTCATGAAGCTCGACCCCATCAAGGGCATCGGCAACATGTTCTCCATGAACGCCCTGATCGAATTGCTGAAGGCCGTCGCCAAGACCCTGGTGGTCGGCGTGGTGGCCTGGGTCGTCATCATGGGCCAGAAGGAGGCGGTGATCGGCCTGGCGGTCGAGCCGCTCAATGCCGGCAGCGCCCACGTCGGCGAACTGGTGGCCAAGGCCTTCCTGTTCATCACCGGCGCGCTGGGCGTGATCGCCGCCATCGACGGGCCCTGGCAGTTGTATCACTACCACGACAAGCTGAAGATGACGCGCCAGGAAGTGATCCAGGAATCGAAGGAATCGGACGGCAATCCGCAGATTAAAGGGAAGATTCGCCAGATGCAGCGCGAAATGGCGCGCGGCCGCATGATGCAGAATGTGCCTACTGCGGATGTGATCGTCACCAACCCGACCCACTACGCGGTGGCGCTGAAGTACGCCGACGGCCAGAAGGGCGCGCCGCGCGTGGTGGCCAAGGGCGTCGACGAAGTCGCGGCCAGGATCCGCGAACTCGGCGCCGAGCACAAGGTGACCCTGCTGGAGGCCCCGGCCCTGGCCCGTGCGCTCTACAAGCACACCGACATCGACGAAGAGATCCCGGAAAAGCTGTTCTCGGCCGTGGCGGAAGTGCTGGCCTACGTGTACCAGCTGCGCGCCTACAAGAAGGGCGAAGGGCTGTACCCGGATCGCCCGAGCAAGCTGGCGGTGCCGGCGGAGATGGACCCGAACGACCCGGCCTACAAAGGACCAGGTGCAGCGAATACAGACCCGGATAACGGAGCATTGCACTAATGAACAGCATCAAACTGCCGGCATGGGCGGGCGGCATGGCGGCAAAGGGCGCCGGCGCGCTCGCCGCACCGATCTTCATCATCGTCCTGCTGGCGATGATGATCCTGCCGCTGCCGGCCTTCGTGCTGGACGTGTTCTTCAGCTTTAACATCGCGCTGTCGGTCATCGTGCTGCTGACCGCGCTGTACACGGTCAAGCCGCTCGACTTCATGGCCTTCCCGGCCATCCTCCTGATCTCGACCATGCTGCGCCTGGCGCTGAACGTGGCCTCGACCCGTATTGTCCTGACCGAAGGCCACACCGGCGGCGCCGCTGCCGGCAAAGTGGTCGAAGCCTTCGGCCACTTCCTGATCGGCGGCAACTTCACGGTCGGTATCGTCGTCTTCATCATCCTGACCATCATCAACTTCTCGGTCGTCACCAAGGGTGCGGGCCGTATCGCCGAAGTCGGCGCACGCTTCGCGCTGGACGCGATGCCGGGCAAGCAGATGGCGATCGACGCCGACCTGAATGCCGGCCTGATCGGCGAAGCCGAGGCCCGCAAGCGCCGCAGCGAAGTGTCGCAAGAGGCCGAGTTCTACGGCGCGATGGACGGTGCGTCCAAGTACGTGAAGGGCGATGCGGTCGCCGGCATCATGATTACCCTGATCAACGTGATCGGCGGCCTGATCATCGGCATGGTCCAGCACGACCTGGCAGTCGGCCAAGCGGCCGAGGTCTACACGCTGTTGGCCATCGGTGACGGCCTGGTGGCGCAGATTCCTTCCCTGATCATTTCGATCGCGGCCGGTATGGTGGTGTCGCGCGTGGCCAACGAGGACGACATCAGCAGCCAGGTGACCAACCAGCTGTTCGCCCGTCCGGAAGCGCTGTACATCACCGGCGGCATCATCTTCGCACTCGGCATGATCCCGGGCATGCCGAACCTGGTGTTCCTGCTGCTGGGCAGTGCGCTGGTGGGCGGCGGCTGGATGATCGCCAAGCGCAAGAAGGAAGGCCCGGACAGGGAAGCGGCTGCCGCGGCCGAGGCTGCGGCGGCCACGGCGGCAAGCGGTGCGGCTGCGCCGGCCGAGTCGGAAGAAGCCACCTGGCAGGACGTCATGGCGGTCGATACCCTGGGCCTCGAAGTGGGCTATCGCCTGATTCCCCTGGTCGACAAGACCCAGGGCGGCGAGCTGCTCAAGCGCATCAAGGGCATCCGCAAGAAGTTCGCCCAGGAAGTCGGCTTCCTGGCGCCGCCGGTACACATCCGCGACAACCTCGAACTCAAGCCCTCCGCCTACCGCATCACCCTGAAAGGTGTGGAAGTGGGCACCGGCGAAGCGATCAACGGCCAGTTCCTGGCGATTAACCCGGGCATGGCCAGCGGCACGCTGCCGGGCCTGGTAACCACCGACCCGGCCTTCGGCCTGCCGGCCACCTGGATCGACGCCAGCCTGCGCGACGAGGCGCAGAGCATGGGCTACACCGTGGTCGATGCCGGCACCGTGGTGGCGACCCACCTGAACCACCTGATCACGACCCACGCTTCGGAACTGCTGGGCCGCCTGGAAGTGCAAGACCTGCTCGACCACCTCGCCAAGGCGACGCCGAAGCTGGTGGAAGACCTGGTGCCGAAGGTCGTGTCGCTGTCGACCTTGCAGAAAGTGCTGCAGAACCTGCTGCAGGAAGGCGTCCACATCCGCGACATGCGCACCATCATCGAATCGCTGTCGGAATTCGCCGGCCAGACCCAGGACCCGGGCGAGCTGACCGCCATGGTGCGGGTGGCGCTGGGCCGCGCCATCGTGCAGCAGCTGTTCCCGGGCGCCAGCGAGCTGTCGGTGATGACCCTGGATAACCGCCTCGAGCGGCTGCTGATGCAGGCGATGGGGCAGGGCGGCGACGGCACCGGTATCGAGCCGGGGCTGGCCGATACCATTGCGCAGCAGGCGGCGAATGCGGCCCAGCAGCAGGAAGCGATGGGCTTGAGCCCGGTGCTGCTGGTGCCGGCGCCGCTGCGGGTGCTGTTGTCGCGTTTCCTGCGCCGCGCGGTGCCGCAGCTGAAGGTGCTGTCGCATAACGAGATTCCGGAAACCAAGACGATTCGGGTGACCAGTCTGGTGGGCGTGCCGATGTAAGCGTTTTCGGGGTTCGTAGGGTGGGCGGCTCCACCCTGCAAAATGATTGACCTGTGCCGCGTATGCCGCCCACGCGTTCAACCAGCTGATGAGCAGCCGTTTTGTCTGTTCGAAGAGGAGTTGAACGCGTGGGCGGCCGCCACGATACCGGCTGTTCGCCCTCCTGGGCGGAGCCGCCCACCCTACGAAAATCTCCTCCGCTTTGCCTTGGCCTTTTGAAATAGGCCCATTTCCCCTTCTTTCTCCCCCGATGGTTTCTCCACGGCATCGCCAATAATGCTGGCTATGGACGGGCAATTGCGCCTGCGAAACTTAGAACAGTACAGTCGAAGTGCGGAGAACAAAGATGAACGTGAAGAAATTTACAGCGGCTACTTCCCGTGACGCCTTGCGGAAGGTGCGCGAGGCGCTCGGCCCTGACGCGGTCATCCTCTCCAACCGCCCGGTCGACGGCGTGGTCGAGATCCTGGCGCTGGACAACGACGATGTCGCCTCGCTGGCTTCTCCGGCCATCGAAGAGCCGCAGCAGCCCGCGTTCGCCGCGTTCGACAACGACTTCGATCCGGAACCGGTCTTCACCCGCGCCCCGGCTGCGCCGCGCGCCGCCGCGCCGCTGCCAAAATCCGATCCATTCGCCGGCCAACCCTATGTGGAGCGCCGCGCCGCGCCGGCCGAACCGGAAATCCCGCCGACCTACGTCAACCGCCGTGCCCCGGCCCCGGAGCCGACGATCGACATGGCCGCCATGACCCAGATGATGAGCGCCGCCATCGCCCAGGCCAAGGAATCGGCCGCGCTTGAAATGAGCGGCATGATGAACGAGATCCGCGCCATGCGCGGCCTGATGGAAACCCAGTTGGCCGAACTGTCGTGGAACGCGACCGCCCAGCGCGAGCCGCAGAAGGCCGCCGTACTGCGCGAGATGCTGGCTGCCGGATTCTCGGCCACCCTGGCGCGCTACCTGATCGACAAGATGCCGTCGACGGGCGACGCCGGCGAAGCCCTCCGCTGGATCAAGACCGTCCTGGCCCGTAACCTCACCACCATCGCCAACGAAGACGACCTGCTGTCGCGCGGCGGCGTGTTCGCCCTGGTCGGCCCGACCGGCGTCGGCAAGACCACCACCACCGCCAAGCTGGCCGCGCGCTGCGTGATGCGCCACGGCCCGGACAAGCTGGCCCTGATCACCACCGACGCCTACCGTATCGGCGGCCACGAGCAGCTGCGCATCTACGGCAAGATCCTGGGCGTGATGGTGCACTCGGTGAAGGACGAAGCCGACCTGCGCATCGCCCTGAAGGAGCTCAAGAACAAGCACACCGTCCTGATCGACACCATCGGCATGTCGCAGCGCGACCAGATGGTGACCGAGCAGGTGGCCATGCTGGCCGGCGCCGACGCCGACGTGAAACGCCTGCTGTGCCTGAACGCGACCTCGACCAACGAGACCCTGAACGAAGTGGTGCGCGCCTACCAGGGCAGCGGCCTGGCCGGCTGCATCATGACCAAGCTGGACGAAGCCGCCTCGATCGGCAACGTGCTCGACGTCGTCATCCGCCAGAAGCTGAACCTGCACTACATCTCGAACGGCCAGCGCGTGCCGGAAGACCTGCACCTGGCCGACCGCGCCATGCTGATCGACCGGGCTTTCCGCAATACCCGCAATGCCGGCGCGCAGTTCAGCGATGCCGATTTGCCGATGATGATGGCCGCAGCTGCGGTCGGACAAAATGCAGACCGCAACATGCGCGAGGTGCAGCTTGGCTAGTTTCGATTTCGACCAGGCCGAAGGCCTGCGCCGGATGCTGCAGGGCCCGCGCCCGCGCATCGTCACTTTTCTCTCCGCCACGCCTGAAGACGACAAGGGCGCCATGCTGGTCAACCTGGGCGCCTCGCTGGCCCAGACCGGGAACGAGGTCCTGATCGTCGACGCCTGCGAGCGCGATTACGGCGTGGCGCGCCGCCTTGGCTTGAGCCGCGCCGCCACGCTGGCGAACGTGGCGCGCCAGGAATGCGGCTTGAACCAGGTGCTGCACGCGGTGCCGCAGGGCTTCTCGGTGGCCGCACTCGGCACGCCGCTGGGCAATGCCGACACGCGCCGCCTGGCCAAGACCTTCGACGTGCTGGTCAAGCAGGCCGGCATCGTGATGGTCGACGCCGAACTCGGCCCGGATGGCGAATTCCCGCTGCCGCTGATGGCCAGTTCGGAAATCGTGGTGCAGGTCGGCACCAGCGCCGCCTCGATCACGAACGCCTATGCGCTGATCAAGCGCCTGGCCCAGCAACTGGGCCGCCGTCCCTTCGGCATCCTGGTGACCGGCGCGACAGAGGCGGAAGCCAAGCTCGTATACGATAATATGTCTACCGCGGCAACACGTTACCTGGCCATCAACCTCAGTTCGATGGGTTCGGTGCCGGCCGACGAGTACCTGCACCGGGCCGCGCGCCTGGGCCGGGCGGTGGTCGATGCCTTCCCGCTGGCGGGAGCCTCGGTGGCCTTCCGTCAGCTCGCGGGCAAGTTCGCGCTGCACCGCATGCCGGGGCTAGGAAGGGGTTGATCGTAGGGTGGGCGGCTTGACCGCCCACGCGGTGATAGCCGAGACATGAATAGCCGCGCAGGCAGCAGTACCGTAATTTGACCGCGTGGGCGGGAACACCCGCCCACCCTACAAAAGCAGGTCCTGAACGAGATAGCGAAAGACAAGCAAAACGCATGTACACGGTCAAAGGGAAAGCGGACAAGAACCATTTGCTGACGGAGCACATGCCGTTGGTGAAGCGTCTTGCCCACCACATGAAGGCCAAGCTGCCGCCTTCGGTGGAAGTCGATGACCTGGTGCAGGCCGGCATGATGGGCCTGCTGGACGCGATCAACCGCTACGAAGACAACCACGGCGCCCAGTTCGAGACCTATGCGGTGCTGCGCATCCGCGGCGCCATGCTCGACGAGCTGCGCAGCAGCGACTGGATGCCGCGCTCCACGCGCCAGAACATGCGCAAGGTCGAGGCCGCGATGGAGGCGCTGCAGCAGCGCCTGGGCCGCCCGGCCAGCGAATCCGAAATCGCCAAGTCGCTCAAGATGTCGCTCGCCGACTACCAGGAGATGCTGGGCGACGGCGGCGGCCACCAGCTGCTCTACTACGAAGATTTCCACGACGACGAAGGCGGCAGCGACGGCTTCCTCGACCGCTATGCGGTGGACGACAGCGATCCGCTGCGCAGCCTGCTCGATACGGGCTTCCGCCAGGCCGTGATCGACGCCATCGACAATTTGCCGCCGCGCGAGAAGATGCTGATGGGCCTCTACTACGAGGAAGAACTCAACCTGAAGGAGATCGGCGCGGTCATGGGTGTGAGCGAATCACGGGTGTCGCAGTTGCATACCCAGGCCGTGTCGCGTCTGCGCGCCGCCCTCAAGGAGCAGTTGTGGACTGGGCCAGCGTAGCCGGCCTGGCGCTCGCGCTCGCGGGCATCCTGGTCGGCCATACGCTCGACGGCGGCAAGTTCGCCTCGCTGATCCAGCCGGCCGCCTTCGCCATCGTGGTGGTCGGCACGCTCGGGGCCACCCTGCTGCAGAGCGAGCGGCGCAGCTTCATGCTGGGCCTGCGCATGCTGCGCTGGGTCTTCATTCCACCCAAATCGGGCCGCGACCTGCTGTCGCGCGAGATCGCGCTGTGGAGCCTGACTGCCCGGCGCGACGGCCTGCTCTCGCTCGAGCAGTACATGGGCACGCAGGACAAGTTCATCCAGAAGGGCCTGCGCCTGGTGGTCGACGGCATCCAGCCCGAGAAGATCCGCAGCCTGCTCGAGAACGAGATCAACGCCTACGAATTCTCGCAACGCCAGGCGGCGCGCATCTGGGAATCGGCGGCCGGCTATGCGCCCACCATCGGCATCCTGGGCGCGGTGCTGGGCCTGATCCACGTGATGGAAAACCTGTCCGATCCATCGCGCCTGGGTTCCGGCATCGCGGTGGCCTTTGTCTCTACCGTGTACGGCGTGGGGCTGGCCAACCTGTTCTTCTACCCGGTCGGGAACAAGCTGAAGGCCATCGTCAGCGACAAGGTGGCCCAGTACGAAATCCTCGCCGAAGTCTTCCACGACCTCGCCACCGGCGACCACACCCGCGTGGTCGACGAACGGGTGGCGAGCCTCTTGACGCGCCACTGAGCCACGGGACACTGAGCCATGGCGCGCAAACGCTACGACGACGGTCCCGGCGAACACCACGAGCGCTGGCTGATCTCGTACGCCGACTTCATCACGCTGCTGTTCGCCCTGTTTGTGGTCATGTACGCGATCTCGATCGTCAACGAAGGCAAGTACGCGGTGCTGTCCGAAGCCCTGGGCGACGCCTTCGGCGGGCGCACCCCGGCGCCGCAGGCCTACACCAGCGTCGAACCGGTGCTGCCGCTGTCGCACATCGTCAACCGCAAGCGCCTGGAAGCGGCAAAGCGCGAGCGCGAGCGCATGGAGACGCTGGCGAAAGACCTGAACACGACCCTGCTGCCCCTGGTGAAGTCGGGCCAGGTGCGGGTGACGCAGAACGCGCGCGGCATCGGCGTCGAACTCAATGCCAGCATGCTGTTCGCGCAGGGCGAAGCCGTGCTGCAGCCGGATGCGCGCGAGGTGCTGGGCGAGGTGGCCGGGCTGCTCAGGAACGATCCGCACCGGATCGAGGTCGAAGGCCACACCGACACCTTGCCGATCACCACCGAGCGCTTCGCTTCGAACTGGGAACTGTCGGCGGTGCGCGCGGCCAGCGTGGTGCGGCTGTTCATCGAAAGCGGGGTGCAGGATGCGCGCCTGTCGGCGATCGGCCATGGCGCCACGCGCCCGGTGGCGCCGAACGACACGCCGGCCAACCAGGCCCGCAACCGGCGCGTGGCGGTGATGATCCTGGCCACGACGCCCGAGCTGCTGCCGACCGCCGTGCAATAAAATGTCATTATTGTGCTTCCAGTGAAATAAAGTTTCAGGAGCTTTCATGCATGCCAAACGATTTTTACCGTTACTGCTGCTCGTCTTCGGAGGCCTGGTGAGTACGGTCGGCGCGGTCGAGCAGGATCCGCAGGTGCGCCACCAGCTGGAAGTCGAGATCAGGAACGGCAAGGTGCTGGTGCAGCTGATCGTCCAGAACAATGGCGACACCACGATCTATGTGCCGCGCGAAGTCGCCGCCGGCGACGAACTCACGGGCCGGCGCTTCGACCTGCGCGAAGTGATCAACGGTAAAGCGGGCAAGCTGCTCGATTACACCGGCATGATGGTCAAGCGGGGCGCGCTCACGGCAAGCGATTACCAGGCGGTAGCGCCGAAAACCATGCACATGAACAGCATCGACATCACGCCGACCTATGCCTTCAAGAAGGGCCGCCACAGCTACGAGATCCGTTACGACGGCCCCTACCTGCCGGACGTGGCCCAGCTCGATGTCGTCAAGCAGAGTCCGGCCGAGCCGGTGAGGTTCAGCTTCAGCCAATAAGAGCGGGCCAGCGGTGCTGGCCCGTTTCACTTCAATCGAACGGCTTAGTTCAGCGCCGGCGTGTTCTCGCCGAAGTACTCGTGCGAGTCGGCGTTCTGCACCGCCAGGTCGGGGTTGGTGATGGCGAGGTTGGCGGCGCCCGACTGGCCATATACGTGGTCATCGGTACCGGCCACCACGTTGAAGTGGCTCATCTCGTGCACCAGCGTGCCGCCCTTCGAATCGGTGCCGGTCATCGGCGCCGACCAGAAGGCCTTGCAGACGTAGATCTTGTACGGCTGGGTCGGATACACGTAGGCGTAATACGTCTTCTTGCAGCCGCAGTCGACCGTCACCGGCTTGTTGGCGAAGGCATCCTTGATCGCGGCGAAGCTGGCCTTGACCGTGGCCACGCGGGTGGCGTTGTTGGCGCCGAACCACTTGGTGTAACGGGTGCCGATCGCGCCCGCCTGCATATACGCGTCGCTATTGCTCGCCATGCTGGAGCCGGCGGCCATCGCCTGCGTGATCGTGGTCTGCTGGGTGGTGGTGCATTTACTGAAGCTCAGCCCGCCAGCCGAGGGCGAGGGCTGGGCGGCCGCCTGCTTCATCGCTTCGATGTCGAGCATGACCTGCGACTTCTGGCCGCGCGCCACGCGGCCGTCGATCCAGACCGAGGCCGGCGCCGACACCAGGGTAGCGTTGTCGCTGTCGGCATCGAAGGCCGCGGCGGCGCCGCTGCGGCCGGCTGCGCTCGGAGTGGCCAGGAACAGCTGCGGCGACATCTGCTTGTAGCTGATCTGGTAGTCGCCGCTCACGCTCATGTCGTACAGGCTTGACAGCTCGACCTTGACGGTGTGCGAGGCGCCCGGCTTGAGCAGGAAGTAGTCGGCCTGCGTGGGCGCCGCGCGCTTGATGTGGGCGCCGAGGTAGGCTACCGGCTCGCCGTCGCGCTTGATCTCGAACAGCGCTTCTTCCATGCCTTCGAAGGGCGTGCGCGACTTCAGGATGTACTGCGGCGCGCTTGAGTTGTTGGTGATGGTGACGCGCACCACCACATCGTCATTCTGACCCAGCGCATGCTTCTCGGGTACCACGGTGACCGCCACGCCTTTCGGCGCCGCGGCCGCGTTGCAGGCTGCAGCGAGCGCAGCCATGCCCAATGCCGACTTCCAGATGCCTTTCAAGCTCATGTTCATTCTCCGTTTCCGTATGAAAATCGTTATGCGGCTTGACCTCAGCCTGTATTGAGCTGCCCGTGGAGTTACCGATAAGACATTGGGTTAGCTCAACTTCATATTTACGGAAACATGAGGATGTGTAAAGTTGAATCAGACTGGAGGTGACAATTTTTGCGAAGTGTCAACAAAACGCAAAAAGTGGCAATCGTGCGCTGGTAATCTGTATACACAAGTGCTAGGAATTGATGCCGGCGGCGGTCCTTGTTTTACTGCAGCGGCGGCGAGTTTTCGCCGAAGTACTCATGCGAGTCAGCATTGTTGACAGCGCGCGCCGGGTCGGTGCGGGCCAATTCGCCCGCCCCCTGTTGCCCGTACACGTGGTCGTCGGTGGCCGCCACCACATCGAAGTGGCTCAGCTCGTGCAGCAGCGTGCCGCCACGCGAGTCGGTGCCGGTCAGCGGGGCGGTCCAGAAGGCCTTGCAGACATAGATGACGTAGGGCTGGGCCGGATACACGTAGGCGAAATAATTCTCGTTGCAAGCGCAGTCGATCCTCAAAGGCTTGGTCTCGAAGGCGTCGCGGATGGCCGTGAAATTGGTGTTCAAGGTGGCGGCGCGGCCGCTGTCGAAGGCGCCGAACCAGGAGCCGTAGCGTGCGCCGTACTGTCCGGCCTTCAGGTAATTGTGGGCGTCCACCGTCATCGCCTTGCCCGCATCCACCGCCGCCGCCAGCTGCTCCTGCTGGGCGTTCGAGCACTTGCTGAATTCCAGCCCGCCGCTGCTGGCTGCCCCCTTGGCCGGCGCACGCGCCCCGCGCGGCAGGCGGCCGTCGATCCAGATGCTTACCGGGCTGGAGGCCAGCGCGCCGGCCATGGGGCGCATTCCGGAGGCGGCGAACAGGCCGCTCGACGACGTGCGGTAGCGCAGCTGGTAGGGGCCGGTCACGTTCATCTCGTACAGCGCCGACAGTTCGACCGTGCTGGTGAGCGAGGCGCCAGGTTCCAGCCGCACGTAGTCGCCCGGGCCGGGCGCGGGGCGCTTGGCCTTGATGCCAAGGTAGGCTACCTTCTGTCCGTCGCGCAGCACTTCGAACAGCGGCGCTGCGACGCCTTCCAGGGGGGTATGCCACTTGAGCAGGAACTGCGGCAGCGCACTCGAATTGTGCAGGGTCACCCGCACCAGCACCTCGTCGCTGCGGGCGAATTTGTCTCGCACCGGCGCGACCGTCACCGTGACATCCTGCGCCATGGCCGGCAGGGTAGGCAAGGCGAACAGTACGCAAAGGGTGCGGCTGAGCAGGGACGGGTGGCGGCGCATGGCAGGCTCCTTCAGGATGGCGGATCAGCCTACTCTGCACCCGTGCCGGGCAAGCGCCTTGCGCCATCCCAAGTGTCTATTTACCCATGGCAACAAAACCACACTGCGAGTATGGCTTATTAACAACAAACGTGATTATCTGTGAGAATTTGCTCGATTGGCGAAGAGTCGATTGCTATCATGCAATCGATATAGCTTCACGTAAATATTTCTCTTTTCTCTTCAGCTCAGACTCCCATGATGACCCAGGATTTCGTTGACGATCTGGAGGCGCCCAAGGCCCTCCTGGAACAGGGCGAGCCTGACGTCGAAGCGCAGCGCGACGTGCACCAGCACTACCTCGAGCAGGTCATCGACGGCATGCCGGCGGGCCTGGTGGTGGTGGACGCCGACCTGCGCGTGCGCTCGATGAACCGCATGATGGCCGACCTGCTGGGCGTGCCGGACGGGCTGCTGCTCGAGCAGCGCCTCAGCCTGGACGCGCTGATTCCCTCGAGCGAACTGGCCAGCCGCGCCGCCGAGGCGCTGGCCTCCGGCGCGCCGCACGACCACGTGCTGGTCACGCTCGACGGCCGCGCCGACGGCGTGTGCTACGTCGATTTCAATATTCGCCGCGCGCGCAAGGACGGCAGCACCATGCTGCTCCTGATCGGCCAGGACATCACTTTCCGCCGCAAGGCCAGGCTGCGCCTGCAGGAGAGCGAGGAATTCTTCCGGCTGACCTTCAACCAGGCCGCGGTCGGCATCGTGCTGCTGGGCGGCGATGGCCGGGTGCTGCGTACCAACAGCAAGATGACGCAGATCGTCGGCTATTCCGAGATCGAGCTGCTGCAGCGCTTCTTCCAGCAGCTCACCTGTGCGGACGACCTGGCGGACGAGCTGGCACTGATCAAGCGCCTGAAGGCCGGCGAGATCAGCGACTACCAGCGCGAAAAGCGCCTGATCCGGCGCGACGGCAGCCGCGTGTGGGTCAGCGTCAATGTCTCGCGTATGCGTGACGCCCACGGCAACCAGCGCTTCATCTGCGTCATCAAGGATATCCAGCGCCAGAAGCAGGCCGAGGAGGCGCTGCTGCGCCTGGCCAACCACGACGCCCTGACCGGCCTGCCCAACCGGGTCCTGATGCTGGACCGCCTCGGCCAGGCCATCATGCACGCGCACCGCGCGGCCCGCCAGGTAGCGGTGATGTTCATTGACCTGGACCGCTTCAAGCACGTCAACGACAGCCTCGGCCACGATGCCGGCGACGCCCTGATCGTCGAGATTGCACGCCGCCTGTCCGGCAGCCTGCGCGAAAGCGACACGGTAGCGCGCCAGGGCGGCGACGAATTCGTGGTGGTGCTGCCCGACCTGGCAGGGCGCGACGACGCGGCCGGCGTGGCGCGCAAGCTGTTGGAGAACCTGTTCCAGCCGATGACCTTGTGCGGCCAGGAAGTATTCCCCTCGGGGAGCATCGGCATTGCGATGTACCCGGGCGACGGCGCCGATGCCGCCACCCTGCTCAAGTGCGCCGACAGCGCCATGTACGGCTCCAAGGGGCAGGGCGGCAACCACCATTCCTTCTACACGGCCGAGATGGGCGAGCAGGCGGCCCTGCACCTGCGCATGGAAGGCGCGCTGCAGCGCGCCCTGCAGCGCGACGAATTCGTGCTGGTGTACCAGCCGGTGGTGCAGATCGGCAGCGGCCAGGTCACCGGCGTCGAGGCGCTGCTGCGCTGGCAGCCGGCCGGCCGGCCCTTGGTGCCCCCGGGCGAATTCATTCCGCTGGCCGAGGAGACCGGACTGATCGTGCCGATCGGCGACTGGGTCCTGGCCACCGCGATGCGCCAGCAGGTCGCCTGGCGCCGCGCCGGCCTGACGCCCTTGCGCGTCAGCGTGAACCTGTCGGCGCGCCAGTTCCTGGGCCAGGACGTGGCCCAGCGCGTCGCTGCGCTGCTCGACGAGACCGGTTGCGATCCGGCCAGCCTGACGCTCGAGATCACCGAGAGCGTGCTGATGGAGAACCCGGCGGCGGCCACCGAGACCATGGGCCGGCTGGCCGCGATGGGCGTGCAGCTGGCGATCGACGACTTCGGCACCGGCTACTCGAGCCTGGCCAGCCTGAAGCGCTTCCCGATCCACAGCCTCAAGATCGACCGCTCCTTCGTGATGGACCTGACCCAGGACCTTGATGACGCCGCCATCGTCAACGCCGTGATCGCGCTGGCGCACTCGATGAAGCTGAACGTGATCGCGGAAGGCGTCGAGACCAGTGAGCAACTGGCCTTCTTGCAGGAACACGGCTGCGACCAGATGCAGGGTTACTGCTTCAGCCGCCCGGTGGCGCCCGAGAGCATCGCGGCGATGCTGCGCAAGACGCCGGCCTGAGGCCTCGCCGGGACCGGAATTGTCTTCCGGCGTCAGCCATGCGACAGCCAATGCGGGTAGCCGATATGATTTGAGCAACTCAAATCACGATCAAGGACGATGCAATGTCTACTACCGTCATGGCCACGCCGGCCTATCGAAGCGCGCCGGGGCCGCTTCACACGATTTTGCTTGCCGGCACCGTTCCCCTGTTTCTTGGCGCATTGCTGAGCGACATCGCGTACTACAAGAGCTACCAAATTCAATGGAGCAATTTCGCTTCGTGGCTGATCGTCGGCGCCCTGGTGTTTTGCGGGCTGGCCCTGCTGTGTTCCCTGATTCATCTGCTTCGGGCGAAACCGAAGACCGGCCGTCTCAAGCTGCATGTCGTCTTGTTGCTGGCGACGTTTATGCTTGGCCTCATCAATGCATTCGAGCATGCCAAGGATGCCTGGGCTGCCATGCCCTCCGGCCTGGTGCTGTCCATCATCGTCACCGCGCTGGCCTGTGCCGCCGCCTGGCTTGGCCTCAGCACCCGTTCCGGAGGTGCGGCATGAAGACGCCATTGACCTTATTGAGCCTGGCCCTGCTGCTGAGCGCGTGCGGCGACAAGGGCGCAACGACCTTGGCGCACGGCCCGAATCCGACATTGCCGGAGCCCCAGCGAGGTTTGCTGCCAAGCATGAAAATTGCCGAACCGGCGGAGTGGGGGAGCCAAAAGCCGACCGTGCCGCAGGGCTTCACCATCACCGCGATCGCGACCGACCTGAAGATTCCGCGGCAGAGCCTGGTGCTGCCCAATGGCGATATCCTGGTTGCGGAAGGGCGGGGCGGCAATGCCGCCAAGCTCAAGCCGAAAGATGTCATTGCCGGCTATATCAAAGCGAAAGGCAATACCAAGGTCGAGGGCGGCGACCGCCTGACCCTGCTGCGCGACGCCGACGGCGACGGTGTCTACGAACTGAAAACGGTCTTCGCGGACAAGCTGAATGCCCCGTACGGCCTGGCGTTCGCCGACAACAAGCTGTACGTCGCCAACCAGGACGAACTGGTGCGCTTCGACTACCAGGAAGGCCAGACCAAGGCCGGCGGGCCGCCCACCAGCCTCGCCAAGCTGCCGTCCGAGATCAATCACCACTGGACCAAGGCGATGACCATCAGCGCCGACAAGCGCTTCCTGTATGTCGGCATCGGCTCGAACAGCAATATCACCGAGCGCGGCATGGAAGCCGAACTCGATCGGGCCCTGGTGTGGCAGATCGACGTGGCGACGGGCGCCCACAAGCCGTATGCGACCGGCCTGCGCAATCCGACCGCGCTGGCGATCCAGCCCGGCACCGGGCAACTGTGGGCCGTGGTGAACGAACGCGACGAACTGGGTCCCGACCTGGTGCCGGACTACCTGACCTCGGTGCTGGAAGGCGGTTTCTACGGCTGGCCGTACAGCTACTGGGGACAGAACGTCGACCCGCGGGTCAAGCCGCAAGACCCGAAGAAGGTCGCTGCCGCCATCAAGCCCGATTACAGCCTCGGCTCGCACGTCGCCGCGCTGGGCCTGGATTTTTCGCTGCCCGCCATGGGTGATGCCTACGCGAACGGGGTGTTCATCGGGGAGCACGGCAGCTGGAACCGCGATGAGCCGGTCGGCTACAAGGTGATCTTCGTGCCGTTCCGGGACGGGCGTCCGGCCGGGGAGCCGATCGACTTCGTGACCGGCTTCCGTGACGCCGACGGCAAGACCCGTGGGCGGCCGGTGGGCGTGACGGTCGATCCGCGCGGCGCGCTGATCGTCGCGGACGACCTGTCGAATACCGTGTGGCGAGTCGTCCGGAACCGCTGAAGCGCGCAATATGCTCAGCGCCGTGATTCTTTCCTGAATCCGGCGCGGCAGGATTGACGGCGGTCGCGCCGGCTGCGGATACTGGGTGGTCCCGACCACCCTTCTTGACTGCCTGCCGATGACGACCCTGCTGCGCTGCCTCCTTTGTGCTTCCCTGCTCGCCGGCGCGCACGCGTCGGCCGACACCAAGCCTGCCTCTGCCGCCGTGTCCGCGCAGGGCAAGGTCGCCGCCAAGCCGCTGTTCCGCGACCCGGTGTTCGACGGCGCCGCCGACCCGGTCGTCGTGCGCAATGCCGCGCGCGGCACCTGGTGGATGTTCTATACCAACCGCCGTGCGAACGTGGAAGGGCTATCGGGGGTGACCTGGGTCCACGGCACCAAGATCGGCATCGCGGAATCGCGCGACGAGGGCGCCAGCTGGACCTACGTCGGCACCGCCGACATCGAACTGCCGGCGGCGCTGGGCGGCAAGGATGCCACCCACTGGGCGCCCGACGTGGTGCGCGCCGACGACGGCAGCTACCACATGTTCCTGACCGTGGTGCCGGGCGTGTTCACCGACTGGAACCACCCGCGCCGCATCGTGCACCTCACCAGCCTTGATCTGCGCACCTGGCGCAATGCCCGCGACATCCCGTTGGCCTCGGATCGCGTCATCGACGCCGCCGTCACCCGCGTGCCCGGCGGCGGCTGGCGCATGTGGTACAACAACGAGCGCGATCACAAGTCGATCTATTACGCCGACAGTCACGACCTGGTGAACTGGAGCGAACGTGGCAAGGTCGTCGCCGACCAGGCCGGCGAAGGGCCGAAGGTGTTTCAGTGGCGCGGCGCATGGTGGATGATCACCGACGTCTGGCGCGGCCTGGCCGTCTACCGCTCGCCTGACGCCGCCACCTGGACCCGCCAGGGCGCCAATCTGCTGCAACAGCCTGGGAAGGGGATCGACGACGGCGCCATCGGCGGGCATTGCGACGTGGTGGTCAACGGCGACCGCGCCTGGCTGTTCTATTTCACCCATCCGGGACGCGGCGGCGCACATGGCGGCGCGGCTGGCGGCACCAGGAGTGCCGACGACGTCGAACAGCGCCGCAGCACGCTGCAGGTCACCGAGCTGTTCCTGTCGGGCGACACGCTGCGCGTAGAGCGCGACGCGCCCACCCGCATCGCGTTGGGCGGGGACTAAGAGCGTCTGACAAAACCCCTAGGGCAAGACGATGCAACGCTGCCATAGGGGGAATTGTCAGGCGCTCTAAGCTTCGACGTCGCAGATCCGGTCACGCCCCGCGGACTTCGCCTGGTACAGGCGGCGGTCGATCCGGTCGAGGAAGACTTCCGGATCGTCCTGGGCGCCGGGCACGATGGTGCCGATACCCATGCTGACGGTCACCAGGCGGCCGACACCTGAACGCGCGTGCGGGACTTCCTTTTGCCGCAGCAGCTTGCGGCAACGCTCGGCCACGCCGCGGGCGGCATCTGCGTCGGCGCCCGGCAGCAGGAGGACGAATTCTTCGCCGCCAAGGCGCGCGCACAGGTCGCCGGGATGCGCTGCGCCCGCATCCATCGCCTGGGCCACCAGCCGCAGGCACTCGTCGCCTTGTACATGGCCATAGTGGTCGTTGTACTGCTTGAAGTAATCGACATCGATGACCACCAGCGACAGCGGCGCGCCGCTATCGCGCGCCTTGGCCCATTCGGCCGGGTACACGGTGTCGAACATGCGCCGGTTGGCGACCCTGGTCAGGCTGTCGCGGTAGGACAGGATCTCGAGCTCGCGCTGGAGTTGAAGGATCTTGTCTTCGGCCTGCTTGCGCGCCGTGATGTCGAACATGAAGCCCACCAGGGAGTCGACGCTGCCGTCCGGGCGGCGCACCACGTGCACCACGTCGCGGATCCAGACATGGTCGCCGTCGCGCGTCAGCGCGCGGTAGTCGGCTTCGTGGTCCACGCCCTGTCGCGACTGCGCGACGCAGAAGTCGACCGTCTTCTGGCGCTCGTCTTCGTGGATGCGGTCGGCCCAGTCGTTGACGGACACCCAGCTGGATGGGCTCCAGCCCAGCAGTTCCTCGATCTGGGGGCCGATATAGGTGAAGCGCATCGTGGCCCAGTCGATCCGCCAGGGAATCGCCTTGGTCGATTCGAGCAGGGTGCGATAGACGCCGGGATCGTCACATGCGAGGGGCTGGGAGTGGGGGAGCGAAGCGGTCATGGCGTGTGGGGCAGGGAAGGAAGCGCATTGTGCGCCGAAAGCATGGGTTGCCGTCAAGTAGAACCATCGCGGCGTTACGCCATCGTCCCGCCCAGCATTATTTACGCTCTTGCAAGAGGCTTCATCCGGAAGCTGATCCCCATGCGATTGATAGCATTCATGGCTGCAATCACGAGTGTCAGCTCGACGAGCGCTTTTTCGCCGAACACAGCGAGGGCTGCGGCGTATGCTTCATCAGAAGCATGTGTTTCGCTGACGCGCGTTACCTCTTCCGTCCAGGCGAGCGCTGCTTGTTCCCGATCCGAGAACAAATAGCTCACCTCCTCCCACACCGGCACCAATACAATCTTGTCGACTGCCATGCCACTCTTGATGAGGTCGCGGGTATGGATATCGATACAGTGCGCACAGCCGTTGATTTGTGAAGCTCTTAAAAACACCAGGTGAATCAACTCGCTGGCTAGACTTGTTCCAGTTGTAACGTAATGATGAAGTGCGCCAACAGCCTTGGCACCCTCGGCAGACGCTTGAAACCAATTCGGACGTTTCATGAACTTTCCTCGTTTAGAAGTTTGGCGGATGACAGTTTGAGTCACTGTTGCTTCTTAGACGTCCGCAGCGGCCGGTTTGTGACAAGCAGCAGTCTTGCTAGAGAAAAAGTCACGCGTCGGGGTCAAGCATGAGGTGTTGGCGTGCTGGCAGGATCGGTAACGCGGAAAGAAAAAAGGCCGGAAATTTGTCACAGCGAGCCAGCCTGCTTCGTCTGATAGGCATGAACTTTTATGGCTTCCAAGGTGCACGATGGCCGAACCGGAGAGGATTCACAAAAATCATGATCGATCACGCTGACTCGAAGCCGGAAGAGATATTCAATGCGCTTCGTCCACGCTTGTTTTCTATCGCGTACCGTATGCTTGGTATTCGTGCAGACGCCGAGGATGTTGTGCAGGATGCCTGGCTGCGCTGGCATGGCGCGCCTAAAGATCACATCCAGTCTCAAGAAGCATGGCTGGTAACTGTTACGACGCGCCTCGCAATCGATCGGCTGCGAACGGCCAAGCTTGATCGTGAGGCGTATATCGGTTGGTGGTTGCCGGAACCCCTGGTTGAACTTGACGAAAAAACGCCTGAAAGCACGCTTGAACTGGCTGATGACGTATCGGTTGCATTCATGTGGATTCTGGAACGTCTATCTACCGAAGAGCGTGCAGCGTTTTTAATGCGCCAGGTTTTCGACTCCGATTATTCGGAGATCGCCGACGTGGTAAAAAAGTCGGAACCAGCATGCCGGCAGCTTGTACACCGTGCATTGGCGCGCGTTCAGCAGGAACGGCCGCGCTTCGACGTCCCCAAGGATAAGCACCGCGAATTGCTCGGCAAGTTCGTCCAGGCTGCAAGGCAGGGCAGTCTTGCGGATATGCGTGCCTTGATGTCCGACGATGTGCAGTTGGTGTCCGACGGCGGAGGCAAGGTCAAGTCCTTCATGCATGTTCTAAAGGGCGCAGGTCGGGTCGCAGGCGTCTTCTGGACACTCGAACACAAGTTTCCATTGCAAATTGCATACAAAATCGCTCTCGTCAATGGTGAGCCAGGTGTGCTGCGTTTTGTGCAGGGAAAGCTGGAGTCGGTGCAGTCGTTTATCGTCGACAACGAACGAATCGTGGCAGTCTTCATCATGCGCAACCCAGAAAAGCTGGTATCGGTACCCCAGGCAATTTAGAGCTGCCTGATCACGAATGGGACCATGTTCCACCACCGGTGGGGGTCTCGCCCAAACAATCCGCATCCTATAATTTTCACCTGACCGCAACATTCAAAGGATGCACCATGAAGATGACCCGCCTGTTTGCCGCCGCGTTCGTGGCACTGCTGCTGTGCGCTTCGGCCAAGGCTGCCGAGCCGGAAGAGCATTTCCTGCTGACCCCGGCCCTGCTGGCGAAGCTGAAGGCCGCCGCGCCGGACATCAAGAAGCTCGAAAAGGACGACGACGAGGAACGGGACGACGGCAAGAGCAGGAACCTGTCGGCCGACGATTTCGCACGGGTGCTCGACAAGGAGCCGCGCGCCAGGGCGGTGCTGGCCAGGCACGGCCTGAGCACCCGCGAGTTTGCGCTCACTACCTACGCGATGATGCATGCCGGGATGTTCGTCGGCCTGGAGCCGAGCATGAACAAGAAGCAGGCGGCCGACATGCTGGCCTCGTTCACGAAGGAACAGCGCGCCAATGTGGCGCTGCTGCGCAAGACGGATATGAGCGCTTTCAACAAGTAAGGACAGATTCGCCAAACGACAATGGCCGCGCAAGCGGCCATTTTTCATGGAAGGCGGGCTTAGCCGCTCAGCCGCTCAGCCGACCACGTAGCGCTTCGATGCGCCGCCGCCGATCGCCTGGCCGCTGGAGCCATACACGCCGCCGGCTTCCGGACCCGCCGGCATGCGCAGCGCGTTGAGCACGCCCTGGTTGTGCGCCATCTGCTTGTTGATCAGCATGCCGTTGACGCGGTTGAGTTCCTTCGCTTCACGGGCCAGCGTCAGGAGCTCTTCCCACTGGGCCCGCGCTTCAAGGCTGCCGCCCACGGCCAGCCACGGTTCCATGCCCGCTTCCGCGCCTTCGCAGCCGGCAGCAAGCAGCGCCGCGTGGCGCTGGGCCGACAAATCGGCGAGCGCCTGCAGCAGTGCGTTCTTGCGGGGAGTGAGTTCTGCCAGCCCGTCGGCGTCGGCTGCGACGAGCAGCTGCTGTTCCTGTTTCATCAGCGCGATCAGGGCGTTGACGTGTTGCTGTTCTGCGGCGAGGGTCGCGTTCGGAGTCAGGACGGGGCTGGTGGGCATGAAGGTTTATCGCTTGCGTGAATGGAGCAAGTCGCGCACGGTGTCGAGCAGGCCGTCGGCGACTTTCTCGGAGTTGACCTGGAACTGGCCATCGGCGATGGCCATCTTGATGCGTTCGACTTTCTTGGTGTCGAACACCTGGTTGTTGCCGCCTACCGCATTGGCCATGGCCTGGCCCTGCGAGGACAGGCGCACGCTGTCGGTCGCGGCCGCAGTGGTGGTGGTCGTTGCGGTCGTGGCGGCCTTGTCGGCGCCGCGCGCGCTGGCGGTACCGTTGGCATTGGTGGGCTGAAGGCCTGGGTTGCCCTTGAGGTTATCGTTGATTTTCACAGCATCATCCTTCTCTGTTCGGAGCGGAAACTCCGGGATCTGCATCGTGTATCGGCAAGGATTTCACAAACTTTAGCGCAGAAAAGGGTGTTCGTTAAAATTATGCAAATTCGTCAAGGGCGATTCAGATCGCCACTTCGATGATCCCGCCCGCGCGCGCGGTGCCGCTCACGACCTGGCCCGACTGGGTGCGCGCCTGCGCCACCTGGCCTTCGCCGGCATTGCTGATCGCCTTCGCTTCGGCCGAGACCGAGAAATTGCTTCCTTTCGATACCAGGCGCACCGCCTGGCCTTGCTGGACCACCGGCCGGGATTTCAGCGTGTCGAGGCGCAGCGGGGTGCCGGCGGGCAGGGAGGCGGTCGGCGTGCGGCCGATGGCCTGGGCCATGTCGGTGATGATGCCGTTCGGCATGGCGGCGATGTCGCCTTTCATCATGACGAGCTGGGCGGCGTCGACCGGCTGGCCCTGGGCCAGCGGCACGGCGGCCGCGACATAGTCGGCCATCACGTTCACGGTGGCCTGAATATACACCGTCCATGGCGATGGGGCGGTGCAGCGCACCCCGACCGTTGTTTTTCCCCACGCCCGCGCGCCCGGCTGCTGGAAGGCTTCCGGCGCCGGGCAGCTGGCCAGGCTGGTACGCGGGTCGACCTGGCCCACCATGACCGTTACCTGGCCCGGCAGGCCGGCGGTCTGGGTCTGCAGGTATTGTTCGACGACGGTGCGCAGGGCCGGCAGGTTCTGGCGCTGTGCGGCTTGCTGCGCATTCACAAACGGGGCGGCAAGAACGAACAGGACGGCAAGAATGCGTTTCATGGGACGGATGGAAAGGGTAGATGCTGCCATTTTAGGCAGAGCGATTCTTCAACGAAACTTTGAATAGCCGGGGTTTGGCCTCCTTTCTCGACCGATTGGGAAGTGTTGCTCCTACGTATCATCGGTGCTGTCCCAACAAGTCTGTGCCAGGAGGCGGCATGATCGGCAAAATCGACCAGTACCTGAGTTTCAATGAAACGGCCCTGTCCCTGCGTGCCCAGCGCCAGGAACTGCTGGCGTCGAACATCGCCAACGCCGACACGCCGAACTACAAGGCGCGCGACATCGATTTCAACAGCGCGCTGCAGGGCGCCCTGGCAGCGAAAGGAGCGGCGGCGAGTCCGCTGGCCACCACCGCCGCGCAGCACATCGGCCGCGGTCTGCCGTCCGGCAATACGCTGGCCAACGGCACCCCGGTGATGTATCGCGGCGAAGTGCAGGGCAGCGTGGATGGCAATACCGTCGACATGGACGTGGAACGCAACCAGTTTGCCGACAACGCGCTGCGCTACGAGGCCGGCATCACGCTGATCAACCACCAGATCAAGGGCCTGCTGGCGGCCATCCAGGGACAATAAAGGTTAACTGACTATGTCGCTCTTCAATATCTTCAACGTTTCCGGTTCGGCCATGAGCGCCCAGGCCCAGCGCCTGAACACCGTGGCCTCCAACCTGGCCAACGCCGACAGCGCCACCAGCCCGACCGGCGAAGCCTACCGGGCCAAGGCGGTGGTGTTCGAGTCCGTGCCCCAGCAGTCCGGCGCCACCGGCGTGCGCGTACGCGAAGTGGTCGAGGACCCGTCGCCGCTCAAGCAGGTCTACGACCCCAAGCATCCGCTGGCCGATGAGAAGGGCTATGTGGCGATGCCCAACGTGAACGTGGTGGACGAGATGGTCAACATGCTGTCGGCCTCGCGCTCCTACCAGACCAACGTCGAGACCATGAATGCGGCCAAGACCATGCTGCTCAAGACACTGACCCTCGGTCAATAACCACTAGGCCAACATGACCACCGTAAACAACACCACCGGCGCCAGCAACAACGTCAGCGACCTGATGTCGACCATGAATGCCAGGAAGGCCGAAGTCGACGGCGTCCAGGCCGATACCGACAAGTTCATGACCCTGCTCGTGACCCAGCTGAAGAACCAGGATCCGCTGAACCCGCTCGACAACGCCCAGGTGACCAGCCAGCTGGCCCAGCTGCAGACGGTTACCGGCGTCAACAAGCTCAACAGCACGCTGGAATCGCTCAAGGCCAGCTACCAGTCTTCGGAAGCGATGCAGGCGACCAACCTGATCGGCCACGGCGTGCTGGTCGAGGGCTACCAGGCGCAGCTGAGCGGCGGCAAGGCCATCCTCGGCGTCGAACTCGACAGCGCGGCCGACAAGGTGCAGGTCGTCATCACCAGCTCGACCACCGGCAAGGAAGTCGCCACCATCGAGCTCGGCGCCCAGGAAGCCGGCGTGCTGCCGATCGCCTGGGACGGCGTGGTCGATCCGACGAAAGTCGATGCCGACGGCAAGCCGGTCACGCTGCCCGACGGAACCTACACCTACAAGGTGGTCGCGAGCCGCGCCGGCGAGGAACTGAAGGATGCGCGCACCCTGTCCTTCGACAGCGTCGCCAGCGTCACCACCAATTCCAAGGACGGCGTCAAGCTGAACCTGCCGGTCAAGGGTGCCGTCGCCATGGCCGATATCAAACAAGTCCTGTAAGCCAAGCCGCTTACCTCGCTTCACCCTACTTTCAGGAGTACACCATGTCTTTCCAACAAGGCCTGAGCGGCTTGAACGGCGCTGCCAAATCCCTCGACGTCATCGGTAACAACATCGCCAACGCGAGCACGGTCGGCTTCAAGGGCTCGACCACCCAGTTCGCCGACGTCTACGCCAGCTCGCTCAACGGCGCCGGCGGCATCTCGGCCGGCATCGGCGTGAAGGTGGCGAACATCGCCCAGCAGTTCACCCAGGGTAACGTCGAAGCCTCGAACAATCCGCTCGACATCGCCATCAACGGCGCCGGCTTCTTCCGTACCGAAGCCTCGGGCATGGTGCAGTACAGCCGCAATGGCCAGTTCTCGCTGGACAAGGGCGGTTTCCTGATCAACGCCCAAGGGGCGAAGCTGACCGGCTACGGCCTGAACGCGTCCGGCGCGCTGGTGGCCGGCGCGCCGACCCCGCTGCAGATCGACACCGCCGACCTGGCGCCGGTGAAGACCGAAGAGGTGCGCATGGAGCTGAACCTGGATTCGCGCAGCCTGCCGCCGACCAATACCCCGTTCAACGCCGACGACCCGACCACCTACAACAAGCAGACCCCGATGAGCGTGTACGACACGCTGGGCAATCCGCACGTGCTGTCGACCTTCTATGTCAAGGGCACCACGCCGGGAACCTGGGACGTGTACGCGGCCAAGGACGGCGTCGAATTGAGCAACCTGGCGGTGGCTGCCGCCGCAACCGGCAACACGCCGGCGCATGCCGCGGTGAATACCGCCCGCAGCAACTGGGAAGCCGCCACCAAGGCCGTGCCCCCGGTCGCTGCCACCATCAGCGCCGCCCTGGGGGCCTACGCCACCGCCGCCTCGGCGATGGTCGCGGCTGCAGCCGGCGCCAAGGGCGCGCTTCCGGCCAACGTCACCGAGATCAATACCGCCGCCACCACTGCCGGCGCGGTCCCGGGCGGCACGCCGGACGAGGTGGACGCCGCCATGGCCAAGGTCATCAAGGTGCCGGCCACACCGGTCGGCACCCTGGCCTTCGACAGCAATGGCGGCCTGAACAAGGTAAGCTCGACCGACGCCGGCAAGCTCGCGGTGACCGTGCCGGTGTACCCGTCGACCGGTTCCGAACTGACCCTGCCGCTCACCATCGACTACGACGGCACCACCCAGTACGGCACCGCCACCAGCGAGAAGCGGCTGGTCCAGGACGGCTACGCGGCCGGCAACCTGCAGCGCTTCACCACCGGCGCCGACGGCACCATCCTGGGACAGTACAGCAACGGCCAGACCAAACCGCTGGGCCAGGTGATCCTGGCTAACTTCACCAACCCGAACGGCCTGGAGCCGCTGGGTAACAACGCCTGGGCCGAATCGTCCAGCTCGGGCGTGCCCCTGCTCGGTACGCCGAACAGCGGCGGCCTGGGTGTGCTGCAGCAGTCGGCGGTGGAGAGTTCGAACGTCGACCTGACCGCGGAGCTGGTCAACATGATCACCGCCCAGCGTGTGTACCAGGCGAATGCGCAGACCATCAAGACGCAGGATTCGGTGTTGCAGACGCTGGTGAACCTGCGTTAATCGGCATAGCGAAAGCTGGTTGAACGCGTGGGCGGGGGACCCGCCCACCCTACGAAAACCACGGACCCGTAGGGTGGGCAGGGCAAGACAGTCCAGTGGACTGTCTTGCGCCCACGCGTTCAGCCGGTCCAAGCGCAGCCGCACAATGGAGATAACCATATGGACCGCCTGATCTACACCGCCGCCAGCGGCGCCAAGCACATCCTGGAACAGCAGGCCACGACCTCGAACAACCTGGCCAACGTGAACACCACGGGCTTCCGCGCCCAGCTGGACGTGTTCCGCGCCGTGCCGGTGCAGAGCGAAGGCCTGCCGACCCGCGCCTTCGTGGTCAACTCGACGGCAGCCGCCGACTTCACGCCGGGCGCGCTGCAGATCACCGGGCGCGATCTCGACGTCGCCATCAAGGGCGCGGGCTGGTTCGCGGTGCAGATGCCGGACGGTACCGAAGCCTATACCCGCAACGGCTCGCTCCAGACCAGCCAGAACGGCCTGCTCACCACCGCCGGCGGCGCCACCATTGCGGGCGAGGGCGGCCCGATCACGATCCCGCCCGACGTCACCGTCACCGTGGGCGGCGACGGCACCATTTCCACTGTTTCCACCACCGACCAGCCGGCGGTCGCCAACATCCTCGGGCGCCTGAAGCTGGTCAATCCGCCGACGGAGAACATGGTGCGCGGCGACGACGGCCTGTTCCGCCTGAAGGATGGCGGCACCGCCCAGCCCGATCCGGCGGTGAACGTGGCCGGTGGCGCCCTGGAGGGCAGCAACGTCAGCGCCATGGATGCGATGGTGAACATGATCACGTTGGCACGTTCTTTCGAGACCCAAATGAGCCTGCTGAAGAACGCCGAGAATAACGCGGCGAAAGCCACCCAGATCCTCGCTTTGAATTGATAGTTGCTCCAGCATAATTCTCCTGTACGTGGCGGACCTCGTCTGCCGCCTTTAGGAGAATTCCATGATCCGTTCGCTGTATATTGCCAAGACCGGCCTCGAAGCGCAGCAGACCAACCTCGACGTCATTTCGAACAACCTCGCCAACGTCAGCACCAGTGGATTCAAACGATCCCGCGCCGTGTTCGAGGACCTGCTGTACCAGAACATCCGCCAGCCCGGCGCCCAGTCCTCGCAGCAGAACAACCTGCCTTCGGGCCTGCAGATCGGTACCGGCGTGCGCACCGTCGCCACCGAGCGCATCCATACCCAGGGCAATCCGCAGCTGACCAGTAACTCGAAGGACGTGATGGTCAACGGCTCCGGCTTCTTCCCGGTGCTGCTGCCGGACGGCACCCAGGCCTATACCCGCGACGGCTCCTTCCAGACCGACCAGAACGGCCAGCTGGTCACCTCCAGCGGCTTCGTGATCCAGCCCGCCATCACCATCCCGGCGAATGCCGAATCGATTACCGTCGGCCGCGACGGCACGGTATCGGTGAAGCTGCCCAACACCGTGGCGCCGACCCAGATCGGTTCGCTGCAGCTGGCCACCTTCATCAACCCGGCCGGCCTGGAGTCGCGCGGCGAGAACCTGTACGTCGAGACCGGCGCCTCGGGCAACCCGAACCTGAACGTGCCGGGCACCAACGGCGCCGGCGTGCTGATGCAGGGGTATGTCGAATCGTCGAACGTGAACGTGGTCGAGGAAATGGTCAACATGATCCAGACCCAGCGCGCCTACGAGATCAACAGCAAGGCGATCACCACGTCCGACCAGATGCTGCAGAAACTGTCCCAGTTATAAACATGAAATTCGCATCTTTTGTCGCCGTTGTGCTGCTGGCCCTGGCCGGCTGCTCGACCACCCCGAGTACCATCGTCCAGGGCCCGACCTCGTCGCGCCCGATGCTGGTGCAGGCTGCGCCGGCCAACGACGGCGCCATCTACAACGCCAACAGCTACCGTCCGATGTTCGAAGACCGCCGCGCGCGCCATATCGGCGACCTGCTGACGGTGAACATCAGCGAGCGCACCTCGGCCGGCAAGTCGGGCGCCAGCACCGGCAGCAAGTCGGGCAGCGCCAGCTTCGCGGTGCCGGGCCCGCTGCAGGCCCGGATCGGTGCCAGCGTGGGGCTGGAGGGCGCGAACAAGTTCGCCGATGCCGATACCCAGAGCGCCTCGAACAACTTCACCGGCACGCTCGGCGTCACGGTCACCGAAGTGCTCGCCAACGGCAACCTGATCGTGGCCGGCGAAAAGCAGGTGGCGATGAACAAGGGCATCGAGTACATCCGCTTCTCGGGCATGGTCGCGCCGGACACCATCCAGCCAGGCAATGTCGTCGCTTCCACCGTGATCGCCGACGCCCGCGTCGAATACCGTACCAACAGCCGCGTCGACAAGGCCGAGGTGAGCAATATGTTCTCGCGCTTCTTCCAGTCGATGCTGCCGTTCTAAGGACCGTTGTCATGAAATTCGCTTACCAAGCCCTGATTTGTGCAGCCGTGCTGGCTCAGTTGACTATGGCCCCGCTGGCCCAGGCCGAGCGCATCAAGGACCTCGCCAGCATCGCCGGCGTGCGCCAGAACCAGCTGTCGGGCTACGGCATCGTCGTGGGCCTGGACGGCACCGGCGACCAGACCAGCCAGACGCCCTTTACCGTGCAGTCGATCCAGGCGATGCTGCAGCAGAAAGGCGTCAACCTGCCGCCGGGCACCCAGCTGCAGCTCAAGAACGTCGCGGCCGTGATGGTCACGACCTCGCTGCCGGCCTTCGCCCAGCCGGGCCAGACCATCGACATCACCGTGTCCTCGATCGGTAACGCGAAGAGCCTGCGCGGCGGCACCCTGTTGATGACGCCGCTGCACGGCGCCGACGGGCAGGTGTATGCCATGGCCCAGGGCAATGTGCTGGTTGGCGGCGTCGGCGCCCAGGCCGGCGGCGCCCAGGTGCAGGTGAATCACCTGTCGGTGGGCAAGGTGTCGAGCGGCGCCACGGTCGAGCGCGCCGTCGCCTCGAATCTCGGCGCCGACAACCAGATCCGCCTGGAGCTGAACCAGACCGATTTCTCGACCGCCGCACGGGTGGTCGAGGCCATTAACGACCAGTTCGGCGCCGGCATCGCCACCGCCCTGGACGGCCGCGTGATCCGCGTGCGCACCCCGTCCTCGAGCGACCAGCGGGTGGCCTTTATTGGTCAGTTAGAAAGTATTGACATCAATCGAGCCCGTGATTCAGCAAAAGTCATCATGAATGCGCGGACCGGTTCGGTCGTGATGAACCAGGCCGTGATGCTGGACAGCTGCGCGATCTCGCATGGCAACCTGACCGTGACGGTGGGCGCCGACACCGACGTGAGCCAGCCGAACCCGGGTTCGCGCGGCGCCACCGTCGTCACCCAGAACAGGTCGGTCGACATCAAGAAGGATCCGGGCCGCGTCCTGATGATCAAGGGCGGCGCCTCGCTGGCCGAGGTGGTCAAGGCCATGAATTCGATCGGCACCACCCCGCAAGACCTGCTGGCGATCCTGCAGGCCCTGAAAGCCGCCGGCTCGCTGCGCGCGGAACTGGAAATCATCTAAGGCTGCAACCATGATCGGCTCTCCTTCCACTGACCTCACCAGCAAGTTCGCCCTCGACACCAAGGGGCTGGGCGAACTCAAGCAAGGCGCCCGGAACGGCTCGCCCGCCGCACTGAAGGAGGCGGCCACGCAGTTCGAAGCCATGTTCATCAACATGATGATGAAGAGCATGCGCGACGCGACGCCGCAGGAGGGCCTGATGGACAACAACCAGTCCAAGATGTTCACCGGCATGCTCGACCAGCAGCTGAGCCAGAACCTGGCCAAGCGCGGCATGGGCCTGGCCGACGTACTGACCCGCCAGTTGACCGCGAACCAGATGGGCGCGCAGGCGCTGGCGATCGGCGCCGATGGCGCAGCGTACGCAAACTCGGCCGGCAATGCCGCCGCCGCGGCATCGACACTGGCGCCGCTGGACGGCAGCATGCGTCCGGGCATGGACGCCGCCACCATGATCAAGACCGGCGCCAGGCAGCCGGGCGCGCCGGTGCTGCCCCTGACCACGGACAGCGGCCGGATCCAGGCGCCGCACGTGCGCGCCTTCCAGGAAAAGCTGCATGCGCACGCGGCCGAGGCCGAGCGCGCCACCGGCGTGCCGGCCAAGTTCATGCTCGGCCAGGCGGCGCTGGAAAGCGGCTGGGGCAAGCGCATGATCAGGAACAGCGACGGCAGCAACAGCAACAACCTGTTCGGCATCAAGGCCGGCCCGGGCTGGAAGGGCAAGGTCGCCACCGCCGTGACCACCGAGTACGTCAACGGCGTGGCGCACCGGAAGGTCGAGAAGTTCCGCGCCTACGACACGCCGGCCGATTCGTTCAAGGATTACGCCAACATGCTGGCCAAGAACCCGCGCTACGAAAAAGTGCTGGACAGCGGCGGCGATGCCGCGGCCTTCGCCCACGGCCTGCAGCGCGCCGGCTATGCCACCGACCCGCTGTATGCGGCCAAGCTGACCAAGATTATCAAGAATTCATTGGCCTGACGGATGCATTGGTAGGGTGGGCAGGTTTCCTGCCCACGCGTCCAGCAAGCATCAGCGTTGCCACAATGCGTCCGTGATTTGAACGCGTGGGCGGCAGACCCGCCCACCCTACAGTTTTCGGAATTGCTGCCGTTGATAAGAACGTAAAGGAAAGAAAAAACACATGTCCGGTAACCTCCTCAGCATCGGCAAGAGCGGCCTGTTCGCGGCACAGGCGGGCCTGGCCACGACCGGCCACAACATCACCAATGCCAGCGTGGCCGGCTACAACCGCCAGGTGGTGGTGCAGGCGACCGGCCCGATGCTCGACACCGGCGTCGGCTTCCAGGGCACCGGCACCCAGATTTCCGACATCAAGCGCTACAGCGACGAATTCCTCAACAAGCAGGTGCGCAATGCCCAGGCCAGCAAGAGCGGGCTGGATTCGTACTACGCCCAGATCAGCCAGATCGACAACATGCTGGCCGACCAGACCGCCGGCCTGTCGCCCTCGCTGCAGGGCTTCTTCAAGGGCGTGCAGGACATGGCCGCGAACCGCGCCTCGGTGCCGTCGCGCCAGTCGATGCTCTCCAGCGCCGACACCCTGGCCACGCGCTTCCAGGCCCTGGATGCGCGCCTTGGCGAGATCCGCGAAGGCGTCAACAGCACCATCCAGACCAGCGTCACGATGATCAACTCGTACGCCCAGCAGATCGCCGACCTGAACGACAAGATCGGCACCTTCGCCGCCGCCCAGCAGCGCGCGCCGAACGACCTGCTCGACAAGCGCGACCAGCTGGTGATGGAGCTGAACACCCAGGTCAAGGCCACCGTCACGCCGGGCGATAACAACAGCCTGACGGTCTCGATCGGCAGCGGCCAGCCGCTGGTGGTGGGGCAGCGCGCCTTCCAGCTGGCGGCCGCCAAGTCGCCGACCGACCAGAGCCGCATGGAAGTGGGCTACGTGACCGGCAACAAAGTGACGGTGCTGGCCGATAACGCGCTGTCCGGCGGCACGCTCGGCGGCGCGCTTGAGTTCCGCAGCAAGACCCTCGACCCGGCCCAGAGCGCGCTGGGCAAGGTCGCGATCGGCCTGGCCATCGAATTCAATGCCCAGCACAAGCTCGGGCTGGACCAGAACGGCCTGGCCGGCAAGGATTTCTTCAGCGTGGCGCCGGCCTTCGTCGGCAAGAACATCAACAACGCGCTGACCAGCACCACGGCGGTGCAGGCGGTGGTCAGCGACCCGGCCAAGCTGGTGGACAGCGACTACAAGGTCGAGTTCGACGGCACCAACTACAACGTGATCCGGCTGTCGGACAACAAGTCGACCGCGATCACGCCCTACAACGCGGCCGGCACCACCCAGACCATCGACGGCGTCGACTTCACGATTTCCGGCGTGGCTGCCAAGGAAGACAACTTCCTGGTGCGCCCGACCATCGGCGGCGCGGCCAACTTCAACGTGCTGGTGAAGAACGTGGCGGACATCGCCGCCGCCGCGCCGATCGTCACCAGCGAGCCGCTCAGCAACACCGGCAGCGCCAAGATCAGCAACAGCAAGGTGGACGCAGGCTTCACTGGCGGCGCGCCGGCGCTGCCGGTGACCCTGAGCTTCGACAGCACCAGCGGCAACCTGAGCGGCTTCCCTTCCGGCGCCGCCGTCAGCGTGAAGAACAGCGCCGGCGTGGTGACCAACTACCCGGCGCCGGCCACCAACGTCGCCTTCGCCGCCGGGTCCACCTACAGTTTCAGCGGCGTCAGCGTGACCATGACCGGCGTGCCGGGCAACGGCGACACCTTCACCATCGCGAGCAATACCGGCGGCGTGGGCGACACCCGCAACATCGGCCTGCTGGCCGACCTGCAGACCAAGAACATCTTCAACAACGGCAGCGCCACCCTGCAGTCCTCGTATGCCCAGCTGGTCAGCACGGTCGGCAACAAGACCCGCGAAGTGCAGGTCAATGGCAGCGCAGCCGACGCGCTGCTGACCCAGGCCCAGGCCACCGCGGCCGACGTCTCGGGCGTGAACCTGGACGAAGAAGCCACCAACCTGATCAAGTACCAGCAGGCCTACCAGGCCGCGGGCAAGGTCATGCAGATCGCCGGCACCATCTTCGACACTCTGCTGTCGATCGGCCGTTAACGTAGCAATAGCAACAAGAGGCAATCATGCGCATCAGTACCCTGTCGATCTACGGCAACGCCACCGCCCAGCTCAACACGCTGCAAAGCGCCCTGGCGCGCACCCAGAACCAGCTGTCGACCAACCGCCGCATCCTGAGCCCGGCCGACGACCCGGTGGCCTCGGCGCGCGCGCTCGAAGTGAGCCAGTCGAAGGAAATGAACGCGCAGTTCGCCACCAACCGCGCCAGCGCGCGTTCGTCACTGGCCTCGGTGGAAGGCGAGCTGCAGAACGCCGGCGACCTGCTGCAGGACATCCAGCAGCTGGCGGTCAATGCCGGCAACGGCAGCATGCTGCCGAAGGACCGCGCCCTCCTTGCCACCGAACTCGAAGGCCGCCTGGCCGACCTGTTGGGCGTGGCCAACAGTACCGATGGGGCGGGAGGCTATCTGTTTTCCGGCTACAAGGCCACCACCGAGCCATTTACCCGCACCCAGGAAGGCGCGGCCTACCAGGGCGACCAGGGCCAGCGCCAGCTGCAGGTGGGCGCCTCGCGCAAGGTTCCGCTGTCGGCCTCCGGCTCCGCCGTGTTCGAGAACAACGCGACTGGCAACGGCACCTTCCAGACCCAGGCCGACCCGAACAACAAGGGCGCCGCCATCATCTCTTCGGGCTCGGTCGTGGACCGGACCGAGGCCAACAAGGGGCGCGACTATCAGCTGAGCTTTAGCGTCAGCGGCAGTCCGGCCGTGACGACCTACAGCGTGGTGGACACGACGACCAGCCCGGCCGTGCCGGTGCCAAGCCAGACCAACATCGCTTACGAGGCCGGCAAGTCGATCACCTTCGGCGGCCTGAGCTTCGACATCAAGGGCGAGCCGGCCGATGGCGACGTCTTCACGGCCAAGCCGAGCGAGAAGCAGTCGGTGTTCACCACCGTGACCGACCTGATCGCGGCCCTGCGCGCCCCGGCCGACGGCTCGAGCGGCAAGGCGGCCTTGGCCAACAACCTGAACACCGCACTGGACAACCTCAAGTCGGCCCACGACAACGTATTGACGGTGCAGGCCTCGGTCGGCGCGCACATGAAGGAACTCGACTACCTCGACAGCGCCGGCGACGACCTCGACATCCAGTACGCGGCCACCCTGGGCGATCTGCAGGACCTGGACATGGTCAAGGCGATCTCCGACTTCTCGATGCAGCAGACCACGTTGCAGGCCGCGCAGATGTCGTTCAAGACGATGTCAGGGCTGTCGCTGTTTAATTACCTTTGAGCAATTTACCGACAAAGAAGCCGGCGCAAGCCGGTTTTTTTTGGCGCTGTCACCGTTTCGTATTGATGACTCCGATTGCGATGCGCAGCAATTGCTCAACCTTAGTAACTCGTTCGCAATCAAGTGCCCGATGCCAGCCCAGGTAATTCGGCAAGTAGCGCGAGGCCACGCCATGTAACCGGGCCAGCCATTGGCGCAAGCGCTGGTGGTAGGCATTGACGCTCTGCACATGGATTGCGCCGGCAGCGCCGTGACGTACCCGCTGCCCTGCCCGCAGGTTGACCGCCTGGTGAGCGATGCCATGTTTGCGTGAAAATGCGCGGTAAGCCGCATTCGAATCGCTGACCAGGAGCACGTGATCATCCAACCTGGGCAACAGATGGCGCTCCAGTTGCGCCATTTTGAGAGCGCCGCGGCCGACCAGCGCACCGATCGTCTGCCTGCTGCGGTCGCGTGCCACCAGAATGCAGTCGAGCTCGTTCGAGATGCCGCGTTTTCTTGCACTGCCGCCCCGTTTGCGCGGCGCCCGGTCCAGCTTGCGTGAACCCTTTTGCGATTCCAGGATGAACATTTCGTCAGCCTCGACAATGCCGTGCAGGCGCTGCGGCAGGTCGTACTTGACCCGGTCGAGGAAGCGGTGGCGCCAGCGAAAGGCGGTGTTGCGGTGTACGCCGGTGTCAACGGCGGCGGTGCGTACCGGCTTCGATTCGCGCAGCGCACTGAGATAATCGAGCCATTTCTCGCGCAGGCGCAGCCGCGCCAGCGGTGTGCCGCTCAGATCGTTGAAGGTGCGCCCGCAGTCACGGCAGCGGTAGCGCTGCAGGTTATTGGCCTGGCCATGGCGGTAATGGCGGGCGCTAGTGCAACGCGGGCAGCGGCGCGCCACTGCGCCGATTTGCCCGATGAGCGCGATTACCTTGTCGAGACCGGCGGCCGGATGCAGGGCGGCCAGCGTTTGCAGGCGCTGCGGCTGGTTCAGCGCAGGCAGTCGTGCGAACCATTTCTTGAAACTGGGTGCTTTCACGGCCGGCTCCCGTCGATGCAGACGGGTGTTCGACCGCTAAGGAGCTCAGCAGTTCAATCCTCATCCATAGCCAAAGGTGACAGCGCCTTTTTTTTCGCCAATCGCTATGATTATTATTCGATTTTTATTTCAATTAACCGAATATTATTTCGATAGGGGACCAGTGTTGCATATAAATACACCACAAATTTCGAATGAATCCCGACACTTGTACTGAGCCTCTGTAACACCTATGTTTGCGTTAAGTAACAAAATGTAGCGTCCGCGCGACGATTACGTCCTTTATCAAAATTTCCTAACGAAAACTCACGCCGCCCCTTTGCGGTAAAGCAATGTTATGTAAGAGTGAATCCACGTATTGCTACATCGTACTGAAATAATTTTCAGGTAGTAATTCGAAAAAACGGAAAAATATTCATCGTCCAGGAGTCGTTGTGAAGCACAAGAACACTTTTAACAAGAGCGCCCTCGCAGTCGCTCTGAGCATGGCCTTCCCGGCCTTCGTCGGCGCGCAGGAAGTGCCGGTAATCGATCCGCAAAAGATCCAGCGCGTCGAAGTGACCGGTTCGAGCATCAAGCGTACCGCCACCGAAGCCGCCGCCGCGGTCCAGATCCTGACCCGCGACGACATCGAGAAGACCGGCGAAACGACGGTTCTGGGCGTCCTGACCTCCACCTCGTCGATCAGCACCGACATCAACGTCGCTACCGCCAGCTCGGGCAGCTTCGCAACCGGTTCCTCGGGCGCGTCGATGCGCGGCCTGGGCAAGGTCAACACCCTGATCCTGGTGAACGGCCGCCGCATCGCCCCGTACGGCCTGTCCGACGGCGCGCAGCAGAACTTCACCAACCTCGACGCCATCGCCAGCGACGCGATCGAGCGCATCGAAGTCCTGAAAGACGGCGCATCGGCGATCTACGGTTCCGACGCCGTCGCAGGCGTGATCAACATCATCCTGCGCAAGGACTTCACCGGCGCCCGCGTGCGCGCCAGCTACCGTGAATCGGAGCACCTGAAGGAAAACCGCAACAGCCACGTGTCGGCCATCGTCGGCTGGGGCGACATCGAGAAGAACGGCTTCAACACCTACCTGACCGCGGAAGCGTACAAGCGCAACGGCTACACCACCGGCGACCTGCGCCATTTCTACCCTGAATGGCACCGCCTGACCCCGGGCCGCTCGACCTGGGATGCGAAGAGCTCCTACTCGCCGACCGGTAACTACTTCCTGAGCAGCACCAACATCGTTGCCGCGCCAGGCTGCCCGGCCGGCGACATCGACGCGACCGACAAGCTGTGCAAGATGGACATCTTGCCGTTCAGTGGCCTGACCACCGATAACAAGCGTTCCGCGCTGGTCAGCAATACCAGCTTCCGCATCGGTTCGAACATCGACGCGAACCTGGAAATCAGCTACGCCGACGCCGAGAGCGACTACATCGTCACGCCGTTCAACATGAGCAACGGCAGCACCACCACCGCGTCGTCGATCTGGTACAACGTGTACGGCGGCAAGATGGTCGGCCCGTTCTCGTATCCGAAGCTGCCGGTCGGCCACCCGAACAATCCGTACAACGTGCCGGTCGAGTACCGCGCGCGCCTGATGGACACCGGCGACGGCTTCAACTTCAACACCACCGACTCCGACCAGTCGCGCGTGATGCTGTCGCTGACCGGCACCTTGATGGGCTACGACTGGCGCTCGGCCGCAGGTTGGGCCAAGTCGAGCGCGAGCAAGGCGACCCGCGCCGTGAGCGCCAAGGGCTACACCGACGCGATCGTCAACAAGACCTACAAGTTCGGCCAGCAGAACGATCCGGCGCTGCTGAACGCGATGTTCCCGATCCGTACCACCGACGGCGAATCCGACGTCAAGTTCTTCGACGCCACCATCTCGGGCACCGTGCTGCAACTGCCGGCAGGTCCGCTGAGCTTCGCGCTGGGTACCGACATCCGCAGCAACGCCTACAAGATGAAGAGCTCGGACAATGTCCTGAACGGCGAACTGGTCGGCATCTTCGGCCTGCAGGTCGACGACAAGGTCAACCAGTACGCCGTGTTCGGCGAACTGCGCGCGCCACTGACCAAGAAGCTCGAGCTGGAAGGCGCGCTGCGCGCCGACAAGACCGACGGTTTCGAGACCCACTTGTCGCCGAAGCTGGGCCTGCGCTACACCGCAACCGACAGCCTGCTGCTGCGCGCTACCGCATCGGGCGGCTTCCGTGCCCCGAACATCGTCGAATCGGGTAACGGCCTGGGCCGCTCCTCGGTCGCGACCGCCGTCCAGGATCCGCGCCGCTGCCCGACCGCCAACCAGCTCAATGCACTGGTGCAGAACGGCGCCGGCGCCACCACCGCCGAAAAGGCGCAAGCCAATGCCTTCCGCAACGCGGAATGCTCGGGCGGCCTGCCGAGCTTCGTGTCCTCGAACCCGGACCTGAAGCCTGAAACCTCGCGCTCGCTGACCGCGGGCATGGTGTTCGAGCCGATCAAGAACTGGAGCCTGGGCCTGGACTACTACTGGATCGAGCGCCGTAACGAAATCGGCACCCGCTCGGTGGTCGACGTCCTGCGCGGCGAAGCCAGCCTGCCGCAAGGTCAGCTGATCCGTATCGACAGCAGCGCCGCCGACAACCAGTTCCTGGCACTGGCGCGCAAGTTCTCGCCTGGCACTACCCTGAACTACGGTGGCGTTGGTCAGCTGGGCCTGGTCTACAACCCGTACGTCAACAGCGGCGCGACCCGCGTCCAGGGCTTCGACTTCGACGCCAAGGGCCGCTTCAACCTGCTGGGCAAGACCGTGCGCCTGAGCATGGACGGTACCTACGTCTGGAAGTACCAGGAGTTCAGCGTTACCGACGATGCCTACGGTCCGAACCAGACCGGCACCTACGACTTCGGTTCGCGCATGACCGTGGTGACCCGCGCCTACGTCAAGACCGGCGACTTCGACCACAGCATCTCGGGTAACTACTCGAGCGGCTACAGCACCAACAGCATCGCGTCGCCGACCTACTGCAAGACCCAGAACGTCGCTGCCCAGTACCTGGACACCTGCGCTCGCGTCGGCAGCACCACCACCTGGAACTACAGCGTGGCCTACACGGGCATCCCGCACGTGAAGATCAACGCCTATGTCGACAACGTGTTCGACCGCGAGTTCGCGATCGACTGGCGCGGTGGCTGGAGCCCGAACTTCCGCCGCTTCGGTGTCGCAGCAAGCTACACCTTCTGATCGCTTGAGCTTCAGTGGATAGCAAAAGACCAGGCTTCGGCCTGGTCTTTTTTTACCCGCAAATCCTGCTGCTACGTTCAGTTGTGGATGTACTTGGTAAACACGTCGCTGAAATCGCGCTTGAGGTGCGTTTCGAACATGGCGGTATTCAGCGCCTCCAGCAGGTTGCCATACACGCCGACCAAACCGTTTTCACCGGGGGCGACATTTAGCTTGTGCACCGAGGCGGTGGCATCCAGTGCGCGCAGGGCATTGTCGCGGCACACCGCGTCGCGCGTCTGCTGCTTGCCGATGGTGATCAAGGCCTTGTAGATGTCCTTGAGCTGCTCGATGAAGGTCTTCTTGATGTCGATCGAGAATACCGTGTTGTCCAGGCTGAACTTGAGTTCGATATCCATGTCCAGCGTGCCGGCAGTCTCGATGCGGACACCGGAGATCTGGTGCGACGCGTAGTCGTAGCGCTTGATCGAACGCTTCGACGACACCGCCGAGTCGCCGTCCACGTGGATCAGCGCGAGGTTGGTGAAGCAGTACTCGTCCTTCTTGCTCTTGATGAGAAAGAAGATCTGTTCGCCGTCTTCGCTGAACAGGTAATCGTCCGCGTCGACCTTGCTGTAGTCCGCCGGTCCGACGATGACGCCGATATCGCTGATGCCCAGTGCTTCCGCTGCCAGTCTCTTGAACATGATCGCCCTCGCGTGATGAAAGCGATCACATTACCACTATTTGACTGCGGCAAATATTTTTAGCGCAAAGGCAGAGATGCTAGCGTCCAAACCCGATACCGATGCCCACGCCGGAACCGTGGCCGCCGCTTCCCCAGCTGCCAAACACGGACGTCGAGACGCCGCCGCCGTCGTTCTTCGCGGCCAACTGCAGCACGCAGTCGCGCCACAGGTCCGAGTTCTGCGGATAGCCCAGCTGCGCGCACGCCGGTCCGAATTCGGCGATCATGCGGTCCATCTTGGCTTGCTGGTTCTGTGCCCGTTGCTGAGGGGTCATGCAGCCCAGCAAGCAAAATGCGCTGGCTGCCATCAAGGTCAAAGCGCGCATAGGTTTCTCCTTAAGCAATAGATTGAGCCGGCGTGGCGCCAGGCAGGCTATGCAAGGATCATACATGGCATTTCAGCCCGCCCGTGTGGCCTGCCGTGCGCGCAGCGCCTTCAGTTCCCGGTTCAGCCAGTCGCGGCTGGGCACCGGTTCGCCGCTGCCGCACTTGACTCGGTAGGGCTTGCCGCTGAAGCTGCTTTTCGAGGCGGCGACGTCGATGAACTGCTCGGCGCTCGCGAGGGTTTCGCGGCGCTTCTCGATGTACGCGAGCTTGCGCAGCAGGTGCTTCTGCGCGTCAAGGGCGCCGTGCCAGCTGCCGTTGCGCTCGAACTGGCAGCGCGAGGCGTTCATCGTCGCCATCAGGGCGTCGATCTCGGCGCGGACGGCAGGCGGGGTGGGGGCGGCATTTGCCGCAAGGCAGGCGGCGCCGAGGAGGCTTGCCGCCAGGATGTGCAGGGGACGGATGGAAGTCATGGATTCGCGGATCGGTTCAGACCCCGACAAGCATACAGCGCTGGCCCGGCGCGGGGCGCGCTGCCCAGGCAATCAATGCCGATGCGAATGACCGCTGCGCATCCAGGCCGCGAAATCACGCGAGGGCAAGGGGGGCGCAACATGGAAACCCTGTGCCTCGTCGCAGCCCTGGGCGATCAGCGCATCCCAGATCTCGCGGGTCGCCGTGCCTTCCGCCACCACGCCCAACCCGAGGTCGTGGGCAAGGTCGATGGTCGCCTTGACGATCGCCGCTGCACGGGTGTCGCTCAGCATCGCCATGGTGAAGCTGCTGTCGATCTTGATGACGTCGACGGGCAAGCGTGTCAGGTGATTCAGCGACGAGTAGCCGGTGCCGAAATCGTCGATGTAGAGCTCGAAGCCAAGCCGGCTCAAGTTCGTGAGCTCGGCGATCGAGGCTTCCGGATTGAGCATCAGGCTGCTTTCGGTGATCTCCAGGCCGATCCAGTCGGGGGTTCCATTCCAGTCCGACAGCAGCTCCTGCAGCGCGTTTGCCAGATTGCCACCGTTCAGGTTGCGAGGCGACACGTTGACGGCGATCGGCACGTCCAGTCCCTCCCGGCGCCACGCGTGCGCCTGGCGCACTGCGCCCTGCAGCATGTGCGCCGTCAACGAATGAATCAGCTCGGTCGGTTCGATCAAGGGAATGAACTCGGACGGCGCTACCAGGCCGCGTGACGGATGGCGCCAGCGCACCAGTGCCTCGGCCCCGATCACAATGCCTGTCGCCATCACGATCTTCGGCTGGAAATACATCTCGATTTCTCCCTTGCGGAGTGCATCGCGGAACTCGCCCAGCAAGGCCAGCCGTCGTGGATCGAACGGATCCCGTGCAGGCGTGTACACCATGGAAACCCGGCCGCTCCGGCGCGCCTGCAACACGGCGACGTCGGCTTGACGGACCAGCAGTGCCGGCTCGTCCACGGCCGACATGGCCTCGGAGATCCCGATATGGGCGTCGAGTTCGTAGGGTACGCCCTCGATCGGGAAGGTCATGTCGAACGCCCCGGCGATGCTATCCGCGACCTGTTGCGCGCGCCTGGCGCCGGGGCCGTGCAGGATGACGGTGAACTGGGAACTGGCGGTACGCGACAGATGGGCGTCCTTGGCGAGCAGGCCGGCAAGCCGCTGTGCGACTGCGCGCAGCAGCGCATCGCCATTCAGGTGACCCAGGCTCAAGTTGATCTGGCGGAAGCAGGCGAGCTCGATCGACAGGACCGCAACCGGCAGCGGATGGCCGGCATCGAACGCGGCTGCCACGTGCTGGCACATGGCAAGCCGGTTCGGCAGGCCGGTGGTCTCGTCGACAAAGGCCAGGCGCTGGATCTCTTGCTGGGCATGCTGGATGTCGGTGATGTCCTGGCTCACGCCGACCACGCGTACCGGGCGGCCTTCTTCATCGAGGATGACGTCGGCCAGGGAGTGTACGTAGCGTATCTCCCGGCCCGCGCCCACCACACGGTAGCAGGAGTCGTACCGCAGGCCCCGTGTGCCCAGGGCGCGTTCGCGCGTTGCGATCACGCCCGCCAGGTCGTCCGGATGGATGCGCTCGAACAGATCATCGATCAGGATCGGCTGCTTGGCCTTGTCCAGGCGAAAAATCCGGTATGTTTCGGGGGTCGTGGTTTCGATGATGCCGGTACGGATGTCCGCCGCCCACACGCCGAGGTGGGCGATTTCCTGCGCATTGCGCAGGTCGGCCTGGGTCTGCAGCAGTGCGTCGCGCAGGCGGCGCTGCGTCTGGCTGGCTTCCACCGTGCCCGGCAGCACGAACAGGACGGCCGGCGCCCGGCCGTCGCAGTCGATCCTGTGACAGGTGCCCGGGCCCTCAAGTGACTGGCCGGCCCAGTGCCTGGGCACGACGCCGTCGAGCCTGGCCTCGCCGTCCTGGAGTGCACGCTCGACGGCCGAACGCAGCTGCGCATGGTGGTCGATGTCAAACAGGGACAGGATGTCGGCCCTGTCGAGCCCGTCCGCATCGCCGCCATAGACCGCAAGCGCGCAGGTATTCGCATCGAGCAGGCGCAGGGTCGCGCCATCGCATAGCAGCATCGGCACCGGCGCACGATGAAACGTCTCCCGGTAATAAACGCTGTCAGCGCGATGGCTCAGGTTTGGCATGGCATTTTCCTCCAGACGGGCCGGCAATGCACGATGCTTTCACGATGGACGAAGCACAGGCCGGCGTCCTGTTCGATCCGCGAGCACGTACGTCAGTTCCGGCAAATTCTAGCCTGGTGCCGGCTGCGGCGCAGGATTGGCGGTCGATGGTGCGGGTGCGGGCGCCGCATTGCGCTGCGCCCCGGCGCGCGGCACCGCGCGCCCGGCCTCGATGCCCTGGTTGAACAGGTTCACGATCGGCATGCCGAGGTAGGGCAGGGCCAGGCTCAGGGTCAGGAAGCCCACGCCCAGCGTCACCGGGAAGCCGATACCGAAGATGTTCAGCTGCGGCGCGGCGCGCGTCAGGATGCCGAGCGCGACGTTGGTAACCAGCAGGGCGGCGACGATCGGCAGCGACAGCTGCAGCCCGGTGGAGAAGATCTTGCCGCCCCAGCGCGCCAGCTCCAGCGGCGCGTTGCCGGAGAAGGGCGTGGCGGAGATCGGCAGCGCGTGGAAGCTCTCGGCCAGGGCCGCCAGCAGCACCAGGTGCGCGTTCACCGCCAGGAAGGCCATGGTCGCGACCAGCGTCAGGAACTGGGCCACCGCCGCCGAGCGGCCGCGCGAGTTCGGGTCGAAGAACACCGCGAAGCCCAGGCCCATGGTCATGCTGGCCACCTCGCCGGCATACTCGATGGCGGCGAATACGATGCGCATCGCAAAGCCCATCGCCACGCCGATCAGGAGTTCCTTCACCAGGATCAGGATGCCGGCCCACGAGGTCGGCTCGACGGCGGGCAGGTCGGGCACGGTGGGGGCAATGACGGCGGCCAGCAGCACGCCGAGGGCGAGCTTGATCTGCATCGGCACGCCGGCGTTGCCGAACAGCGGCGCGCTCGCCACCAGGCCGAGGATGCGCGTGAGCGGCCACAGCAGCCCCACGATCCAGGCGTTCATCTCGCCCGTGGTCAGGCTCAGCACGCGCTTGCTCCCTTCGTCAGCCGATCATGCCCGGGATGCCGGTGAACACCTGGCGCATGTAGTCGAGCATGGTGGAGAGCATCCACGGCCCGGCCAGGACCAGGGCGATGAAGATGCCGACCAGTTTCGGGATGAAGGACAGGGTCGCTTCGTTGATCTGGGTGGCGGCCTGGAAGATGCTGATGACCAGGCCGATGATCAGCGCCACCAGCAGCAGCGGGGCCGAGATCATCAGCGTGATCTCCATCGCCTGGCGGCCCATGGTCATGACGGTTTCGGGAGTCATGCGCGTCTTCTCTAGTAAAAGCTCTGGGACAGCGAGCCCAGCAGCAGCTGCCAGCCATCGACCAGCACGAACAGCATCAGTTTGAACGGCAGCGAAATGACGGCGGGCGACATCATCATCATACCCATCGCCATCAGCACCGAAGCCACCACCATGTCGATGATCAGGAAGGGGATGAAGATCGCGAAGCCGATCTGGAACGCGGTCTTGAGCTCGCTGGTGACGAAGGCCGGGATCAGGACCCGCAGCGGGATGTCTTCCGGACCCTGCAGGGCGGGCGAGCGCGAAATCTTGACGAACAGCGCCAGGTCGGACTGGCGCGTCTGCTTGATCATGAATTCCTTGAGCGGCACCACGCCACGGTCCAGCGCCTCGCTCATCTGCATCTTGTTCTGCTGTAGCGGCAGGTAGGCTTCGGTGTAGATGCGGTCGAAGGTCGGGCCCATTACGAAGAAGGTCAGGAACAGCGCCAGCCCGACCATCACCTGGTTGGGCGGCGCGGTGGCGGTGCCGAGCGCCTGGCGCAGCAGCGACAGCACGATGATGATGCGGGTAAAAGCCGTCATCATCAGCAGCGCGGCCGGCAGGAAGGTCAGCGCGGTGAGCAGGATGAGGGTCTGGACCGGCAACGAATAGGCAGTGCCGCCGCCCGGGGCCGGACTGGTGGTGAAGGCAGGGATGCCCGGCTGCGCCAGGACCGCCAGCGGCAGCAGTGCCAGTCCGGCCAAGCCGGCGCCCAGCAAGAGTTGCTTCAAAGATCGCTTATTTCGCATTACGTTTGTCTATCGTGTTCTTGAGCCAGTCGCCGAAGCTGGCTGCGCCTGGTGTGTGGCCGGCCAGTGTCGCCTGCGCCCCATCGGCCTGCGCGCCTTCCTGGCGCGGCATGGTGGCCAGGGCATTGACCCGTCCCGGCGACGCGCCGACGACGATCCACTGGTTGCCGACCTCGACCACCATGATACGCTCGCGGCCGCCGATATTGAGGGCGCCGACCAGCTTCACGTTGGCGCTCGCGCCCATCGCGCGCGGGCCGTAGCGCTTCATGAACCAGGCCAGGCCGAGGAGCAGGCCCAGCACCAGCACCAGCGCCAGGATGGTCTGCAGCAGGCTGCCGGTGGCGGGCGTATTCGAGGCGGGCATCACGACCTGGGGCGGGCGCTGGGCGGGGGCGGGCGTGGCGACGGCCGGGGCAGGTGGCGTGGCGGTGGCAGCCTGTTCAGCCGGCGCGGTGTCGACCGCGGCGGGGCCGGGCGACTGCACCGGCGCCGAGACCGGGCCCGAGGGCGCGGGAACGGCTGGCGTGGCCGGCCGGCCGGTGGTGGTGGCGCCGCGCGGCAGGGGCTGGGTTTCTTGCGAAGCGGGGGCAGGGACTGGAATGGGGGCAGTGACCGCGGCAGCCGGCTGTGATTGTGGCACTGTTACTGGAGCCGCTTGCTGCTGCGTAGTCGGTATCTGGTCGGCGCCCACCGGTGCAGCACAGGCAGCCAAGGGCGCAAACAGCAGCGCTGCCGCGATATGTAGGGTGGGCGGGTTCCCCGCCCACGCGGCGATAGGTAGACGATGAAACATCGCGCGGGCAGATCTCGCCAGGTTGGAACGCGTGGGCGGGAGACCCGCCCACGCTACGAGATTGCCATTGCCAACGTTGCGCGAGGTCATTTATTCAGTTTTCTGATCCGTTCCGATGGCGTAATGATATCAGTCAAGCGGATACCGAACTTGTCGTTCACGACCACGACCTCGCCCTGCGCGATCAGGCATCCGTTGACCAGCACGTCCATCGGCTCGCCGGCCAGGCCGTCCAGCTCGACCACGGAGCCCTGGGCCAGCTGCAGCAGGTTCTTGATCGCGATCTTGGTGCGGCCGAGTTCCACGGTCAGCTGGACCGGGATGTCGAGGATGAAGTCGATGTCGTTCGGCGTGTCGTTGCGCGTGCCCTTGTTCGAGAAATCCTTGAACACGGCGGCAGTCGCGGTGGACTGCTGTTGCTGCTGGCGTTCGAGCGCCGCCGCCTCGGCCGCGGCCTGCTCGGCGATCGCCGCGCCCCAATCGTCGTCGAGGCTGCCTTGGTCGTCCTGGGTATCAGACATGGTGTTCTCCTGTTCCTTGCTCTTTGCTTGCTCTTTGCTTGCGCATTACTTGTTGAAGCTGTCGCTGTTGGCGAGCAGCTTTTCGACCTTCAGCGCGTACTGGCCGTTGAAGACGCCATAGCTGCATTCCATCACCGGCACGCCGTCGACCGTGGCCTGCAGCATTTCGGGCACCGTGATCGGGATGACGTCGCCGATCTTCATGTTGAGGATCTCGTCGAAGTTGGCGCGGCCTTCGCCCAGCATGGCCACCAGCTCGACCTCGGCGACCTGGATCTGCTGGGTCATCAGGCGCACCCAGCGCTTGTCGACTTCCAGCGCCTCGCCCTGGATGCTCGAGGTCAGCGCGTCGCGGATCGGCTCGATCATCGAGTAGGGCATGCAGAAGTGGATCTGGCCCGACACCGAACCGAGTTCGATGGTGAAGGTGCACGACACCACGACCTCGTTGGGCGTCGCGATGTTGGCGAACTGGGTGTTCATCTCGGAACGGATGTACTCGAACTCGATCGGGTACACCGGTTCCCACGACTTGGCATAGGCCTCGAACACGATGTCGAGGATGCGCATGATGATGCGCTGCTCGGTCTGGGTGAAATCGCGGCCTTCCACGCGGGTGTGGAAGCGCCCGTCGCCGCCGAACAGGTTGTCGACCAGCAGGAACACGAGGCCCGGGTCGAACACCATCAGCGCCGTGCCGCGCAGCGGCTTCATGTGGATCAGGTTGAGGTTGGTCGGCACCACCAGGTTGCGGATGAACTCGCTGTACTTCGAGACCCGCACCGAGCCGACCGACACTTCGGCGCTGCGGCGCAGGAAGTTGAACAGGCCGACCCGCAGGTACCTGGCGAAACGCTCGTTGATGATCTCGAGCGTCGGCATGCGGCCGCGGACGATCCGCTCCTGCGTCGCCAGGTTGTAGGTGCGTACCCCCGAGGTGTCTTCAGGCGCGGCAATGTCGTCCTGATCGCCGTTGACCCCTTTTAAGAGGGCATCGACTTCTTCCTGGGAGAGGAAATTATCGGCCATGGTGCTTCAGTTACTGGATGATGAACGAAGTAAATAATACGTCGGTGACTTCCTGCTCGTCGCCGTCCTTTTCAAAAGGTTCCTGGACGATCGCCTGGATTTCGGCGGCGAGCTGCTGTTTGCCTTCGACGGTGCTGATTTCCGAGGCCTTCTTGCCCGACAGGAGCAGCAGCACACGGTTGCGCACGATCGCCATGTTGTCCTTGACCAGCGTTCCCTGTTCGGTGCCGGCCACCTGCAGCGTGAACTGCACCTGCAGGTATTGCTCACCATTCTCGGGCTGGAGGTTGACCGTGAAGGGCTCGACCGGCACGTATTCGGGCTTGGCGCCGGATTCCTTCTTTTTCTTCTTGCTTGCCTTCGGGCTCTCTTGCCCGGCCGCCGCGTCGCCGCCCTGCATGAAATACCAGGCCGCGCCGCCGCCGCCGCCGAGCAGCAGCACGGCCGCCACGGCGATCACCACCAGCTTCTTCTTGGAGCCGGCCGGAGTTGCTGCCGCTGCGTCTGCCTTCGGGTCGGCCTTCATTTTCGGGTTCGCTTTCAAGATGCCTCTTTACTGCCTAAAAGAATGGGTCCGTCATTATGGCATTATCGCGGGGGAGCCAAGACCGCCAAGCCCTGAAAAGAGGGAATAACGGACGGTAATCCCGGCGATTGTCGTACCCATGTGCTGACGATTTGGCAGGTTACGCGAAGGTATCGACCAGGCCGTTATCGAGCACCACGGTACGGGTTGCGGGTCGCGCGGCGCCATCGTCATTCGCCGCATTGGTCCCACCCACGTTGCCGAAACCGCCACCACCGCCGTGACGACGCTCGCCATCCTGCTGCGCCTGGCGCTGATCCTGCGTGCCTGCATCCACGGTCGCGTTACCGAGCGCGATGCCGCTCTCGCCCATCATTTCGCGCAGGCGCGGGAGGGCGTTTTCCAGGGCTTGCCGCACTTCCAGCTGGTTCGACGAGAAGGCCACGCTGGCGCCCTCGTTGCTCACGTTGAGCACCACCTGCACCGGACCCAGGTCCGGCGGGTTCAGGGTGAGGGTTGCGGCCTGCTCCTTGCCCACCATGTACACGATGCGCTGGCTGACCTGGTTGTCCCAGGCCTGGGTTCCGACGCGCGCCGGGATGCGGTCGGTCGGCACGGCCGCCGGGTTCGGCACCGTTTCCAGCTTGGCGGCCTGGGCCTGCAGCTGGGTGACGGCCGGGGCCGGGGCCTCGACGGCTGCCAGATTGGCGGCGGTCTCGCGCGCCTGTGGCTGGGCCTTGCCGGGATCGCCCTGGACGACGGTTTGCGCGTTCTGCTGCAGGCTGCGCAGGTCGGCGCTTTCCTGTGCGGTCGGCTGCACGCCGGCCGCCAGCGAGAATCCGGTGGCGGCGGCGGTATCGCCATCGGCGGCCGGCGCCAGCGGATCGGTGACTGCGGCGCCGTCCGCGATCTCGAGTTTCGCAAACGCGGACTCGAGCGCGGTAAGCTGCGGCCCGGCGGCGCCGGCCACTGTTGCAGCGGCCACTGTTGCGGCGGCCGCTTCAGCGGCGACCGGGGCTTGCGCGGCCGGCTGGGCCAAACTGGCCATGAAGGCGAGCATGTCGGTCACCGGCGTGGTCGCGGCTTCCGCGGCGGCAGTGGCCGATTCGGCGGCGGCCTCTGCGTCCTTGGCCGGATCGGCGGATTCGGTGCCGGCTGCGGCCTGCTGCGCCGTCGCGGACTCTGACGCCGCCTCGTTCTGCCTTGCGGGCTCGCGCGTTGCGCTCTTCGGACCCTGGGCCGCGGGCTTGTCGGCCTGTTTGGCCGGGGCGGCGGGTTTGTTCGCCTGGTTCGCTGGCGGCGGCGCCGCCGACGCCGATCCAGGAGCAGGCGGGGCCGGCGCCATCGCCCGCGACAGCGAGGCACTGAAGCCCCCGGCCTCGGGCGCCTGGACGCCGGCTGCGGCACTGCGCTGCGGCTGCGCCGGCGCGCCTGCACCGGAAACCTGGAACGGAAGGGAAGTCGTTTGCATCGTCATGGTGGGCTCAGCCTCGGTTCACCGTTGTTTGTAGCGGGCGCCACGGGCGGCGTGGTCGTCCATCAGTTTCTGGTCGCGCTTGTTCTCGATCGCCAGCGCATCAAGGGCCGCGCGTTCGTTCAGGGTCCGGTACGACAGGCGCTTGCGCTCGCTCTCCTGCCATGCCTTCCTTTCCACGTCCGCCTTGTACTGCGCGTGCTTGATCACTTCGCGCTGGCCGAGGAGGGCGTTGTCCAGCTTGCCGATGAAGGCGACAAAATTGTGGTACGCGAAGGGCGTGATGCCCGCCGCCTGGGCCGCGTCGAGCTTGCGCACATACTCGTCGCGGTAACCGTCCAGCATGACCAGTTTCTGCTCGGCCTCTTCGACAGCCTTCAGGGCCGCGCCCAGGCGCTTGGCAATCGCGTCGGAATCGCGTTGCGCCAGGTCGATCAGGGTTTCGAGGGCAGAAAGATTGGCCATATTCGGTCACAGTATAGTTCCCAAAGGCATCAACTTATCCTTGGAATAGAGAGGTCAATTGCCCCAAGCTCTCCAGCATGCCCGCGTTGTCGTGGATTTCCTGGCACAGGAAATGTTCGATCTGCTCGTTCTTGGCGATCGCCTGGTCCAGCACCGGGTCGCTGCCGGCGGCGTAGGCGCCGACGCTGATCAGGTCGCGCGAGCGCTGGTAGCGCGAGTACAGCTGTTTCAGTTTGCGTGCCGCCAGCTGGTGCTCGTGGGTGGTGATGCCGTGCATGGCACGCGAGATCGATTGCTCGATGTCGATCGCCGGATAGTGGCCGGCTTCGGCCAGGTGGCGGTTCAGGACGATGTGGCCGTCCAGAATGCCGCGCGCCGCATCCGCGATCGGGTCTTGCTGGTCGTCGCCCTCGGACAGCACGGTGTAGAAGGCGGTGATCGAACCGCCGCCCTCGACGCCGTTGCCGGCCCGTTCCACCAGCACCGGCAGCTTGGCGAACACCGAGGGCGGATAACCCTTGGTCGCCGGCGGCTCGCCGATGGCCAAGGCGATCTCGCGCTGCGCCATCGCATAGCGGGTCAGCGAATCCATGATGAGCAGGACGTTCTTGCCCTGTTCGCGGAAGTGCTCGGCGATCGCGGTGGCGTAGGCCGCGCCCTGCAGGCGCATCAGGGGAGGCGAGTCGGCCGGCGCGGCCACCACGGCCGAGCGGGCGCGGCCCTCGGGTCCCAGGATCTGCTCGATGAATTCTTTTACTTCTCGTCCGCGTTCGCCGATCAGGCCGACCACGATCACGTCGGCGGTGGTGTAGCGCGCGATCATGCCCAGCAAGACCGATTTGCCGACACCGGTACCGGCGAACAGGCCGAGGCGCTGGCCGCGGCCGACGGTCAGCATGGCGTTGATGGCGCGCACGCCGACGTCCAAGGTTTCGGTAATCGGCGCCCGGTCGAGCGGGTTGATCGGGCGGGCGTTGAGCGGACCGACTTCATCGTTGCTGAGCGGACCCTTGCCGTCCAGCGGGCGGCCGGCGCCATCCACCACGCGGCCCAGCAGCTGCATGCCGACCGGCAGGTGGCGCGCACGGTCGCTCGGGCGGCGGCGCGGGTGTTGCACGGTGCCCGGTTTCGGCAGCGCCGATTCGACCGGGAACACGCGCGAGCCGGGCACCACGCCTTCGACGTCGCTCTGCGGCATCAGGAACAGGCGCTCACCCTCGAAGCCGACCACTTCGGCCTCGATCTTCATGCCGTTGGCCACCGGGATGGTGCAGGCACTGCCGACGGCCAGCTTCAGGCCCACGCACTCCATCACCAGGCCGGCCACGCGCGTGACGCGGCCCGAAACCTGCATCGGCTCGGCCAGGCCGACCAGCGAGTCGCAATCCTTGATGAAGGATTTCCAGCGGGCGGTGTGGCGGTCGGCGGTGTTGGTCGTCATGACAACCAATCGACGTTACTTTGCAATGCGTGGGTCAAGCGCGCCCAGCGCGCCTGCGCCTGCGCATCGATCTGGTTGCTGGCCGTATCCACCTTGCACCCGCCGCGCGCCAGCGACGCGTCTTCGACGATGCGCCAGCCGCCCTTGATCAGCTCCTGCCCCATGGCCTGGCGCACGATCTCGGCGTCGTCGGGATTGAGCGTCAGGGTGGCCGCCTGGGCCAGCACCGGCAGGTAGCCGATCGCTTCCTGCACCACCGGCAGGATCAGTTCCGGGCGGACGTCGAACGCCGTGCGCACCATGCCGCGCGCCAGGCGCAGGGCCAGTTCCAGCACGTCGTGGGCGATGGTCTCGTCGGCCTGCATCACGGCGTCGCTGAAGGTCGCGGCGATCGCGCGCAGGTGTTCCAGTTCGCCCTCGGCTTCGATCTGGCCGCTTCTCGCGCCATCGGCGTAGCCCTCGGCCTGGCCGGCGGCACGGCCTTCCTGCAAGCCTTCGGCATACCCTTCGGCTCTGGCCTGCTCGCGGATCGCTTCCAGTTCTTCGATGGTCGGCAGCGCCACGTTCGGAACGATCTCTACCGGCTCGGGCGCCGCGCTCGGTGGCGGCGCCATGGCGGCGCGGCGCGCCTGGGTGCTCGGGCGTTCGTCGCCGAACGAGGTCAATTCCCAGCGCTGGTAAGCGCTTTGCTGTTCCTTTGGAATCATCAGACGAACGAATCCTCACCCTTACCGCCCAACACGATCTGGCCTTCGTCCGCCAGGCGGCGCACGATCTGCAGGATCTGCTTCTGCTGGGATTCCACCTCCGACAGGCGCACCGGACCCTTGGACTCCAGGTCTTCGCGCATCATCTCGCCGGCACGCTGCGACATGTTCTTGAAAATCTTGTCGCGCAGGTCTTGCGAGGCGCCCTTGAGCGCGATGATCAGCATCTCGGACTGCACCTCGCGCAGCAGCAGCTGGATGCCGCGGTCGTCGATGTCGATGATGTTGTCGAACACGAACATCTCGTCCATGATCTTCTGCGCCATGTCGTTGTCGTAGTTCTTGATGTTGTCCATGACGGCCGATTCCTGCTCGCCGCTCATGAAGTTCAGGATCTCGGCCGCGGTGCGTACGCCGCCCAGCGACGATTTCTTGATGTTCTCGTTGCCCGACAGGAGCTTGGTCAGCACGTCGTTCAGCTCGCGCAGTGCGGCAGGCTGCACGCCGTCCAGCGTGGCGATACGCAGCACCACGTCGTTGCGCAGGCGTTCGGTGAAGTTGGCCAGGATCTCGCAGGCCTGGTCGCGCTCGAGGTGGACCAGGATGGTGGCGATGATCTGCGGGTGCTCGTTGCGGATCAGCTCCGCCACCGAAGGCGAATCCATCCACTTCAGGCTCTCGATGCCCGAGGCGTCCTTGCCGCCCAGGATACGGTTGAGCAGGACGGCGGCCTTGTCGTCACCCAGCGCCTTGGTCAGCACCTGGCGGATGTACTCGTCGGAATCCAGTCCCACGGTCGAATGCAGGTTGGTCTCCTCGACAAAGGATTCCAGCACCTTCACCACTTCACCATGCTGCACCGCCTTCATCTGCGCCATCGCGCCGCCGAGCTTGAGCACTTCGCGCGGGCCGAGGAACTTCATCACTTCGGCCGCTTCCGCTTCACCCAGCGCCAGCATCAGGATCGCTGCCTGGGTTACGCCTTCCTTGTCCTTGTCACTCATTTGATCCCAACCATGCTTTCACGACGTTAGCGACGATACGCGGGTCCTTGCGGGCCAGTTCCTGTGCCATTTCCAGGTTCTTCCGGTAGCCCTGGTTCCTGCGTTCGACTTCCTGTTCTTCCAGTTCTTCCTCGGCGATCTCGGCCGCCAGTTCCTCGGCGAGTTCTTCCTGTTCATCCGGTTCCGGCTCCGGCGGCAGGGCGGTGGCCTCGTCGAACTTCTTGATCGCCGGGCGCATCAGCGGCAGCAGGATCCTGAAGTACAGGAAGGCCAGCACCGCGAACAGCAGCAGGTACTTGCCGATCTCCTTGGCCAGCGGCAGGTTGGCCGGGTCGCGCCACCAGTCCAGGCTAGGCGGCGTGTCGTCCGGGCGGTCGACGCCGTCGAACGGGGCATTGGTGACGTTCAGGGTGTCGCCGCGCTGTTGTGAGTAGCCCATCGCCTGCTTCACCAGCTCGTTGATCTGGGCCACTTCGGCGGCGGCCAGCGGCCTGACCGTGATCTTGCCGGTCTTCGGATCGACGCTACGGCGGTGATTCACCACCACGCCCACCGTCAGGCGCTTGATGCCGCCCATCGGACGCTGCTCGTAGCGGATGGTCTTGTCGACTTCGTAGTTGGTGGTGGCGTCCTTGCGCTGCGGGCCGCCGGCTGCCGTGCCGCCCGCAGCGGGCGCCTGGCCGTCGATCGGCGCGGTGGCCACGCCCGGCGGCTGGTTCGACAGCGCACCCGGCACACCCGAGGCGCCCGGGCCCGGCTGGGTCGATTCCGAGGTCTGCTGGCTGCGGATCGCCTGCGGCTCCGGCGGCGAGTTCGGTTTGTACATCTCGGCGGCCGTGTCGACCTGGGCGAAGTCGATTTCGGCGGTCGCTTCGGCGCGCACGTTTTCCTTGCCGACCAGCGGGGCGATGATCGATTCGACCTGCTTGATGATGTTCTGCTGGACCTGGTCGACGTACTTCAGCTGGGTCGCGTCGAGTCCCTTGTTGCCTTGCGCCTTGTTGGACGTATCCGACAGCAGGTTGCCGTTCTGGTCGACGACGGTGACGTTGCCGACCGTGAGTTCCGGCACGCTCGAGGCGACCAGGTGGACGATGGCGCTGACCTGGCCCGGGTCGAGGGCGCGGCCGGCCTGCAGGTTCAGCACCACGGAGGCGGTGGGCTTTTGCTGGTCGCGCACGAACACCGAGGGTTTCGGCAGCGCCAGGTGCACGCGTGCCGCGCTGACCGGGCCGAGCGACTGGATCGAGCGCGCCAGCTCGCCTTCGAGCGAGCGCTGGTAATTGACCTGTTCCAGGAACTGCGACACGCCCAGCTTCTGGTTCTCGAGCAGTTCGAAGCCGACGTTGCCGCCCTTCGGCAGGCCCTGCGCGGCCAGTTTCAGGCGCAGGTCGTGGATCTTCTCGCTCGGGACCAGGATCGCGCTGCCGCCTTCGGAAAACTTGTACTCCACGCCCATCTGGTCGAGCGCGGCGGTGATCGCGCCGCCGTCGCGGTCGCTGTAATTCGAGAACAGCACGCGGTAGTCCGGCGCCTGGGTCCACATCCACAGTGCGATCATGATGGCGACGACCAGCGCGATGCCGCCGCCGAGCGCGACGCGCTTGCCCATGGTGGTCTGCAAAAATCCCTGTTTCGCCTCTTGGTCGGGCGCCGGGGTGTCGATCAGTTCATCAGCAACTGCTGCCATGGTGTGGGTGTGTGTCCAGGAAAGAGGAGGGTATTACATTCAAGCGAGATTATGAAGCCACAGAGCAACATTCAAACCCTGAAACAGGGGTGGAATTCCATGCTTCTTCGGACGAGGGATTTGCCCCGGCACTGGTAATCTGACAGCCTGAACAAATGGATTACACGTCATAAGGGGAGCGAACGATGAGTATTGGCGGAATCGGCGGCATCGACAGCAGCCGCATCCAGGCGATGATGGAACAGCTCAAGTCGGCGGCCACCAGGCCGGCGGCCAGCCCCGTCGCGCCCGCTGGCCTGGCCGGCGTGGCCCCCCAGGGCGGCCCTGCCAAGCTCGACTTCGCCGATGCGCTGAAGAGTTCGCTGCAGCAGGTCAGCAATACCCAGAACCAGGCCGCGGAGCTCGGCAAGCGCTTTGCGATGGGGGATGATACCGTGAGCCTGTCCGACACGATGATCGCCATGCAGAAATCCAGCATCGCTTTCCAGGGAACGGTGCAAGTACGCAACAAACTGGTGTCAGCCTATCATGACATCATGAACATGCAGGTCTGACCCGGGATCTTTCCCGTTTGTGCAGGCATCGGTGCGCGGCTGCACCAAACTTCCAGGCATCGCTGCTTACAATCCAGGCTCATGTGACCTGGGAGCGATCGGTTGGAAAATTATCAGTGGTTCATGCTGCTCGGCGCGCTCATGCTCGCCCGGGGTCTCTGGGGCCAGACGATCGCCCGCCTGCCGTTTACCTCCGCCACTATCTACCTCGCCATCGGCTTGCTGCTCGGCCCGCTGGTGTTGAACCTGTTCAGCTTCGACCTGTTCGAGGAAGCGAAAGTCCTGGAAAGCGTGACCGAAATCGCGGTCCTGATTTCGCTGTTTTCGGCCGGCATCAAGATGCCGGTCCCGTTTTCCCTGGCCCGCTGGATGCCGGCGCTGCGCCTCGCGTGGCTGGCGATGGCCTTGTCGGTCCTGCTCATCGCCGCCTTCGGCTGGCTGGTGCTGGGCATGCCCATCGGCGCCGCGATCCTGATCGGCGCCATCCTCGCCCCGACCGACCCGGTACTGGCCACCGACGTGCAAGTCCGCCATGCGGGCGACAAGGACCCGCTGCGCTTCACCCTGACCTGCGAGGCGGGACTGAACGACGGCAGCGCTTTCCCCTTCGTGATGCTCGGCCTGGGCCTGCTCGGTCTCCATGAGCTGGGCGAATCGGGGGCGCGCTGGCTGCTGGTGGACGTGCTCTGGGCGACGCTCGGCGGCGTCGCCGTCGGGATCGCCTGCGGCGCGCTGCTGGCCTGCCTGAGCGCGGCCTTGCGCAAGCGGATCGCCGAGCACGAGGTGCTCGACGACCTGCTCGGCCTGGGTCTGATCGCGCTGTCCTACGGAATCGCACTGTCGATCCATACCTACGGTTTCCTGGCGGTGTTCGCGGCCGGCGTGGCCTTGCGCCAGACCGAGCTGAGGCTGATCGGCGCGCCGAAGAGCCCCGAGGGTCTGCTCGAGCCGGAACAAGACGAGGCGCAGGCGCCGGCCATCGTGCCGGCCGAGCCGACCGTCAGTGGCGGGGCGCTGGTCTTCAAGGAACACCTCGAGCGCCTGTCCGAGCTGACCCTGGTGCTGCTGCTGGGCGGCGCCGTCAGCGCGCACCTGCTCGACTGGCGGCCGTGGTCGCTGGCGCTGTTCGTGCTGTTCGTTGCCCGTCCCGTGGGCGTGCTGTCAAGCATGATCAGGTGCGGCATCGGCGGACGCGCCACCGCCATCGCAGCCTGGTTCGGCGTGCGCGGCATCGGTTCGATCTACTACCTGACCTATGCCATCAACCATGGCTTGCCGCCCGCGCTCGCGCTTGAACTGGGCAATGCGACGCTGGCCGTCATCATGTTGTCGATCGTGCTGCACGGGACCAGCGTCACACCTTTGCTCAACCGGTTCTGGCGTTGAGGACGGACTGCAGGCTCAGGCGGCCTGCTTTTCCTTGCGGTGGAAGGTCATGGGAATGCTGCCGTCGCGCGGCGCCGGTTCCGGCAGCAGCGAGGCCAGGGTATGGCGGTCGAGCTCGGCCAGGTAGGCCGAGGTGGCGTTGGTGAGGACACCCTTGAGCGAACAGTCCTTGACCAGGCCGCAGGGATTGCCGCCCGGGTCGAAGCACTCGGCCATGTAGAAATCGCTCTCGCTCTGGCGCACCACCGCGCCGATATTGATATCTTCCGGCTTGTGCGCCAGGCGGAAACCGCCATTGCGGCCGCGGATCGTCTCGATGACGCCGTTGCGGCCCAGCTCGTGCACGACCTTCATCAGGTGGTTTTTCGAGATGCTGTGCAGGTCCGCGATTTCCTGGATCGTCACCAGCCGCCCCGGATTGCTGCCGAGGTGGAGCAGGGTCCGCAAGGTGTAGTCGGTGAAGGAAGTCAGGCGCATGGTCAAGGAAGTATACCGCATGCATGCCCGCTGCGGCGTGATTGCAACGCCCATGCCGCTGGCATACCTGTCTACTAGTCATTACAAAGCATTACTTGATTTCGAGTTCTTGTCGTTTCAATATGTTGGGAGTTTGGCCGCCTGAGGCCGCCACCGTCTGCCGCCGAATGCCGGAGTAAGCACATGCAACCGATCTCTTCCGCCGTCCATATCATGCACGCCGACCCGATCATGACCGTCGGGCTGCATGCCATCCTGGCCGACCAGCCGGGCCTGCGCGTGAGCACCCATTTGCACCAGCCCGAGGCGCAGCGGGTCGCGCGCGTGCTGGTCACCGATTACGACACCGGCGTGGCCCTGGCGCGCCAGTCAGCCATGGGGGGGCTGTCGCCGGGCGTGCTGGTCGTGACCCAGTTCGACAAGGAGTGGGAAGTGCGCCTGGCGATGGATGCCGGCGTGGCCGGCTACTTGCCGCAATCCTGCGCCCCCGACGAGCTGGCACAGGCCGTCGAGCAGCTGGCGCGCGGCCAGCGCTACCTGAGCGAGTCGATGACGCGCAGCGTCGCCGACAGCCTGACCCGCGAATCGCTGACCGGGCGCGAGACCGACGTGCTGCAGCTGCTGGCGCAGGGCTGCTGCAACAAGTCGATCGCGCGCAAGCTCGGCATCGGCGTGGGTACCGTCAAGACCCATGTGAAGGGCGTCATGAGCAAGCTCGACGCCACCGCGCGCACCCATGCCGTGGTGGTCGCGACCCAACGCGGGCTGATCCGGCCTGGCGACAGCGCCGGGATTTCCCTGTCCTGCTGAGCTGCCTCAGGCCAGCCCGGCAAGGCGCGCGTTGCGCTCGCGTTCGAGCTTGGTGATGTAGCGCTGCACGCCGGCCATGCCGCCGCGCGAGATATCGACGAATTGCAGGCCGATGCGGCGGTTGCTCTTGTTGTTCAGCAGGGTCAGGTCGAGCGCATTGCGCACTTCGAGCGTCACCGTCACCGGGCCGATTTCGGGCAGCTCGATACGGCAGTTGGGAAGCTGCGCGCCAATGGTCGTGTCGAGCTGGAGCTTGTTGTCGAGGACGGCGATGCCGCCGCAGCTGATGTCGTGCAGCGGGAATACGCCGGAAGTGGCGCCGGCGCTGGCGGCAAGCTCGAGCGGCAGCGGGATGATCGCGCGCACCGGGTTCGACATCGGCGTCTCCATCCGGTAGAACTCGCGGCGCTGCAGGCGGATCAGGCTAGGTGGAATGTCGGCGCGCAGGGCGGCATCGCCCTGGTACAGGGTCGGGCGCAGGTTCTCGGCGCTGAACAGGATGCGGATCTTGTCGAGCGAGGTTTCGCAGCGCACCTTGCCGGCATCGATGATGCGCTCGTTTTGCATGCGTTCGATCGAGCGGTCGAGCACCATCGAATTGGTGTCCGGATCGACTTCCAGGACGGTGGTGACGCAGACGTCGGCCTCGCCCTTGACCAGCATGCGCACCAGCTGGTGCTTTTCGCCGATCTGGCGCAGCAGCGCCACGATTTCACGGCGCGACTCCACCTCGTAGTCGTGCCAATTCTCGAGTTCCTGATTATTCATTGCTTGTACCAGCGTTCGCCGCATCGTCCTGGTTGGGGTGGAGCGTCGGATCCGGCGGGGGCGGCGGCGCTGCCCCTGGCGTTTGAGCCGACTCAATATGATATAGCCACGCCAACAGTTCCGCAATTGCCCGATACAGCGCCGGCGGAATCTCGCGGTCGAGGTCCACCCCCATGAGCAGCTGCACCAGTTCCTTCGATTCGTGGACGAACACGCCGGCGTCCCTGGCGCGGCGCATGATCTGCTCGGCGACCAGGCCCTGGCCCTTGGCCACGACCTTCGGCGCCGGGTCGCCGCTGCCGTAGGCGAGGGCGACCGCGCTCTGGCGGCGCCCGATGGGCGCACCGTTCTGCGCGCCCTTCGGCCGGTTCTTCGGGTCAGTCATCGCCCTGCGCCGCACGGGCCTCGAAACCCGCCAGTCGGGTGCCGGCCGCTTCCAGCGCCCCGGCCAGGCTGCCCATGTGGCGGCGCAGCAGGGCCGCGGTATGCTCGCTGCCGGCGGCGAACTGTACTTGCAGGCGTCCGCCGCTGAGGGTCAGGCGTGCGTCGAGCTCGCCCAGTTCGGGAAAGTGCAGGCGCAGGCGGCCGAGCCAGGGCGCGTCGGCCTCTTCGCCTTCGTGGCCTTGCGAACCGTCGCGCCGCACTTCCAGCTGCAGCGGCTGGCCTGGCCACAGATTGCCCTGCCAGGCGAGCTGGGCCTGCTCCTGCGTAGCCAGCTGCAGGTTGATGAACTGGGCGGTGGCCGCGTCAAACGGCGACTGGCGCATCCCTTCCTTCGCCAGCTGCTGCTGCGGCTCGGCGTCCAGCTCGACCAGGGCGCGCTCGCCCTGCGCCCATTCGGCCACGTGCGATTCGTAGAACAGTCCGCTCTTGCCGAGCGCCTGCCGCAGTCCGGCGGCGATGGCGGCCGCCTCGGCGCCGGCCGCGGCCACCACTGGCGCCCGTCCGAGGGCCGCGGTCAGCGGCACGTCCGCTTTTTGGGCGGCCGCGAGCACGCCGCCGATGGTCTTGCCGGCCTGGCTGAGGGTGGTATTGTCGGCTTCCGCGCCCAGGGTCTGGGCCGCGCTGCCTGCCGCGGTGGCTTGCAACAGCGCGGCGGTCCGGCCCAGGCCGACGGCGGCGGCGCCCTCGCGCATGGCGAGCGGCGCCTTGCCCGGGTCGGCGCCCTGGGGCAGGGGCGGACCGGCTTCGCTGAATACCGGATTGGCGCCGAGCCCAACCTGGAAGGTGGGGCGCGGCTGGACCGACACCAGCGTCAGCGGCACGTCGGCGCCCACCTTGCTGCCTTCCGGCAGCTGCATGCGGGCGGGGATGTTGGCGACCTTGACGACGAAGCTGCCGTCGCTCAGTTTTGCCAGGACTTCGCCGTGCAGCGCCTTGCCCAGCTGGGGGGCGAGGGCGCGCTGGAAAGCTTGTTGGCGTGGGTCGTTGAGATGCTCGGCCGGCCGGGCCGGTGTGACGGGCCCGACGTTGGAGACGAGCTCGCGCGGCAGCATGCTCCCTAGATGCCGTAGGCGCGCGCGACGCGGCGTTCGGTCGAGGTATTGCTGATCAGGGCCGACAGGCGCGCCATCCACGGCGTGGTCAGGTCGCGGATCTGGCGGTCGGCGGCCAGCATGCGGCGGATCGCGTCGACCTTCTTCACCCGCTGCGGGCCGGCCAGCGGCTGCGGTTCCTGCTCCTTCAGCTGGCTGACGTGCAGGGCGCACTGCTGCTCGAGCAGCGCCAGGCGGTCCCAGTCGCTGTCATTGGCGGCGCGCAGCATCTGGTCGGTGATCACCGCCATGGCTTCGTACACCTCGACGATATCTTCGCTGTTCATCTGTGGCATGTTCTCAAGCACTCATCAGGGTTGCGGGGCGCAGCTGCGCAGGGGCGGGCGCGGAAGACGACTGCGGGTCGATCGCATTCCACGCGTCGCGCAGTTCGGACAGCAGCGCGTGCGCTTCTTCCAGCATCGCCGGATCGTTGTTCAGGTTCGCCTTGAGCAGGCGGGTGCTGATGTATTCGTAGAGGGCGTCGAGGTTTTCGGCGATCTCGCCGCCGGCTTTCCTGTCGAGCGCCGCGCGCAGGCCGTTGTCGATGATGTTGATGGCCTTCGAGATCGCCGCGCCCTTGGCGGCAATGTTCCCGGCTTTCATGTTGGTGATGCCGCTCAGGATCGACACCATCGCGCCGTCGTACAGCATGACGATCAGTTTGTGCGGGGAAGCGGCGGCGACGCCGGTCTCGAGACCGACTTTCGCATAGGCGCCGACGCCGCGTTGCATGGTTCCAAACATCGTATTCTCCAGGATGGTGGCTTAGCCTGCGTTGGCGCTGAGCGCCGCAAGCTGCTGGGCCAGGTAGTTCGAGGTCGACTGCATCGACATCAGGGCAGTGTCGAGCGCAGTGAACTGGGCCCGGTAACGTTTTTCGATGGTTTCCAGGCGCGATTCGAACCGGTCGCGCGCGCTGGTGACGGACTTGAGCGTGACGTTCAGTCCGTCGGTCTTGCTGGTCAGGAGGCTGTCCTTGCCGACGAAGCTGGCGGCCAGGTTGGTCAGGGCGAAGGCGAAGCCCTTGGAGAAACTGACGCTGCCGCGGTCGCCCACCAGGCCGCCCGTGATGGACAGCTGGATCCCTTCGGCGGGAGAGCCGGCCGCGGCGCTGAGCGTCTGGCCGTTGCCGGTGGCGGCGACGCCACCGATGGTGCCTTCGACATTCTTGCCCTTGACCGGGGTGGCGCCGCCGAACAGGGTGGCGGGATCGAAGCCGCTCACGTGGGCGATCGAGATATTCGAGGTCTCGCCGTACTTGCTCGAGGAAATCGACAGGCGGCCATCGTCCTCGACCTTGGTATCGACCGCGTCGCCAGCGCCGGAGAAGGTGCTGTTGCCGTTGATCGCCGCGCGCAGCATGGCGACCAGCTGGGCGTTCGTATAGGTGCCGGCAGCCAGCGCGATCTCCTGGGTCTTGCTGTCGGTGATCGGATCGGTCTGGTTGAGCGTGACGCGCCAAGTGGTGCCGGCGGTGATCGTGGTCGGGCCGGCGACCGCGGCGGCGCTGCTGAACGTGCCCTGGGTGGCCATGCTGGTGATGTTGACGCCGTAGGTGCCCGGCTTGGTATTCGGGCCGGACTTGTCGAACTTGACCAGGCCATCGGTGGCCGAGCCCATTGCCGCGAACAGGCCGCCGATCTCGGCGAAATTCTCGGTGACCGCCTTGTTCAGCTTGCTGGAGTCGACCGCCAGGCTGCCGTCCTTCTGGAACGTGATGCCGACCTGGCTGAGGGTGGTCAGCTTGCCGCCCATTCCTTCGACGGCGGTCCCGAGCTGGCGCCGCAGCTGACTCTGGATCGAACGCACCGAGGTGTCGCCGTTCAGGGCGCCGGCGGCCTTGGTTTCGGGGTTGTAGCTGGTCAGGCCCGAAATGGTCTTGTTGAGCTCGTTGTAAGCCTTGACGAAGTTGTTCACCGCGGTCGAGACCGCCGCGGTGTCGCGGGTCACATCGAGGGTGGTGTTGCCGATGCCCTTGACGTCGAGCGACACGCCCTGCACCGCCTCGGTGACGGTGGTGCTGTTGCTGCGGATGTCGATTCCGTTCATGTTGAGCAGGGTGTCCTGGGCAGCGCTGGTCTGGGTCAGGCCCTGCACGCCGCCCGGGTCGTGCCCGAGCAGGACGGCGATGGCCGGGTCGCCGTCCACGCCGATCTTCATCGAGGATTTCTCACCGGTCTTGTTCGAGGTGAGCACCAGGTGATAAGGATTGGTGCCGCCGTCGGACACGATGGTGGCGGTGACGCCGATGTCGGCCTTGTTGATGGCGTCGCGGATGCCTTGCAGCGACTGGCTGCCGGCGTCGAGGGTCACGGTGCCGCTGGCCTGGGCGCCGTCCTGGCTGAAGGCGGCGCCGCTCAGGTAGCTGCCTGCCGGTCCCGCGGCCAGGCCGGCGGCGCCCGGATTGCTCCCGCCGACCAGGATCTGCTTGCCGTCCTTCGAGCTCAAGGTGATGCCGGCGGTTACGGTGGCGCTGGTGCCGGTGTTGGCAACGCCGGTTCCCTTGAGGCCGCCCGTGGCGCCGCCGGTGCCGCCGATGACCTCGGCCACCGTCAGGTTGGAACCGTCGGCCGCGGTGAATTGCAGGGTGCCGGCGGCGGCCGTGCCCGTAAAGCTGATGTTGGCGGCCGCCAGCGCGGCGCTGACGGTGCCGCCGGCAAGCGCGGCATCGACCTCGGCCTTGCCGAGCGAGGATCCGGCGCCGGCCTGCGACACGATCTGCACGCCGCCGACCGTCAGGGCGTAGCTCGAGGTGGCAACCGTCGTGACGTCGCCGAAGCCGGCGAACATGTTCGCCGCGCTGGCGGCCGTACCGGCCTTGGCGCTCACGCCCGTGGTGTCGCTCTTGGCATTGATCGCTTCGGCCAGCTGGGCCGCGCTGCGGGTGGTGCCGCTGGTGGTGATGGCGGTGCCGTTGAGCGTCAGCGAGCCGTTGCTGATGCCGCTGGTGGCGGTCGAGGCCGGAATCGTGCCGCCGACAAGCCCGAAGTTGGCGCCGGTGATGCTGCCGAACTGGAAAGTCAGGGTGGTCTTGGCGCCGCCGCCGATGGTCGCGCTCGTGCTGGCGCGGCCGGCGGTGGTGAGGCTCTGGGCCGAGGCCAGCTGGCTGACGTTGATCTTGTACCTGCCGGCGACCGCGCTGTCGCCGGCGGTGGCGCTCAGGACGGCCTTGTCGCCCGCGCTGGTATTGAGCGCCCTGAATGTCGAGGGAGAATTCAGCGAGGTGAGGGCGCCCTGGAAGGAGCCGACCGCAGCGCTTACTTTGGCGAGCGCAGCCATGCGCTGCTGCAGCGCAGCCGACTTCTTGTCGAAATTGGCCAGTGGCGCCGCTTCGGCCTGCATCAGCTTACTGATGATGCCGTCGACGTCGAGGCCTGAGCCGATGCCGGTTGAACTGATGCCCAATTTGTTTCTCCCGTGAAAGCGATAATGTAAGTCATTATCGACAGAAGCAAACCGGACTTAAGAGCGGGAAATGTGTCCTAATTCAATTAGTTGAATTCGGTCAGAGAAAGCGACGGGCGTGGGAAGGCGGCGCGCGCCTCCTTGCGGAAGTGCGCGCCGGGCTGCCGGTCGGGTGCTTCAGGCTGTCTGGCTGATCAGCAGGCCGCGCATCTTGTCGATCGACTTGGCGATCTCGAGCGCTTCGACGGAAGGAATCTGGCGCACCACTTCGCGGGTGTCCTGGTCGATGATCTTGACCACGATGTCCTTGCTGTCTTCGTCGATCGCGAATTCCAGGCTTTGCGACGATGCGCGCATGCCTTCGTTGATCTTCTTGACAGCATCGCCTACCTGCTCGCGCGAGGGTGCGGCCGATTCCTGCGCCTCGGCCGCTTTCGCCGATGCCGCCGGCCTGGCGGCCGGTGCGGCTTGCTGCTCGAGCGCCGGAAGCGTGCGGTCTTCCAGGCGCATTGCCACGGGTGAACCAAGAGATTGGATGTTCATGTGACTTCCTAGCAAAAAATCCCCGGCTGAATTTCTTCAGCCGAGGACCGGGTCAGGGCATGAGCGGACTGGCTAGTCCGCCGGGAGCGCTATTAACCACGCAGGAGCGACAGGACGCCGTTCGGCAGCGAGTTCGCCTGGGCCAGCATCGAGGTGCCGGCCTGCTGCAGGATCTGGCCGCGGGTCATCTTCGCGGTTTCCGACGCGAAGTCGGTATCGACGATGCGGCTGCGCGATGCCGACAGGTTCTCGGTTGCCGACGACAGGTTCGAGATTGCCGATTCGAAGCGCGACTGCAGTGCGCCGTACTGGGCGCGCTGGCCGTTCACCTGGCCGAGGGCTGCGTCAGCGGTCTTGATGGCCAGCTGGGCGCCTTCGAAGGTGCTGATGTCCAGGTTGGCAACCGACTTCAGGGTCGACGCCGCTGGGCCGGCGCCGGCATCGAGGTTGTAGCTCGAGGCGTCGGTCAGCGAGAAGCTCTGCTGCGAGTCCAGCACGATGCGGCCGGCTGCAGTGCCGAGACCGCCGCCGCCGGCCATGCTGACCGCGGTGGTCAGGGTGGCGGTGCTGTCGGTACTGTCCTTGCTGTAGGTCTCCATGGTCGCTACCGAAGCGGCGATCGAGGTGTTCTTCAGCTTGATGTCTTCGCCGTCGGCGTTGGTCAGCTTCAGGCCCTGCTTCTTGTCGTCGAACGATGCGGTCACGCCGGTCTTGGCCGATTGCGCATTGAAGGCGCTGATCGCGGCGGCGTAGCCGTTGGCGTCGCCGGCGGCGCCCATCGTGAACGAGACGGTCACTTTGTCGGCGGCGGCGCTGTTGTTCGAGTTCAGTTCGAAGCTGAAGGCTTCGCCGACGTCGGCCTTGATCAGGGCTTCGGTCTTGGCGGTGGCGGTCACGCCGGTCTCGCCGCTGGCCTTGTTGATTTGCGCCGCGGTCGACTTGGCCGATTCGTTGTTGGCAACGGTGATGGTCTTCGAACCAGCCGAGCCGTTGATGGTCATCGCGCCGGTGGTGATGCCGTTGGTGGCGACGTTCGATGCCGATGCGGCCGATGCTTCGAGACGGTTGTTGCCGTAGGTCGAGGTGGTGAAGTTCGAACCGGTCATCGAGATCAGCTGGCCTGCGTTGGCGCCGACCTGGAAGTTCGCGGTGCCCATCGAGCCGTCCAGCAGCTTCTGGCCGTTGAATTCGGTGGTGTTGGCGATACGGTTCAGTTCCGAGGTCAGTTCGGTGACTTCGGTCTGCAGGGCCTTGCGGTCACCGGCCGAGTTCGACGAGTTCGACGACTGCACTGCCAGTTCGCGGATACGCTGCAGGATGTCGCCCGAGCTCGACAGGGCGCCTTCTGCGGTCTGGGCCATCGACACGCCGTCGTTCGCGTTGCGGGTGGCCTGGGTCATGCCCTTGATCTGCGAGTTCATGCGGTCCGAGATGGCCAGACCGGCAGCGTCGTCCTTGGCGCTGTTGATGCGCAGGCCCGACGACAGGCGCTGGATCGAGGTGTTCAGGGTAGCTTGCGACGACGACAGGTTACGCTGCGAGTTCAGGGATGCAACGTTGGTATTGATTACGGATGCCATGGTATTTCTCCAGACTGTATTTCGGGGTGGGCCACTGTGCCCTGTTCACTTTGGTGCGCCACCTGTTCCGTGACGATCACACCGCTGTTGATGCTGGTAACGTGCTCCACGGCAAAAACTTGATGGGCGGCACTGAAATTAATTCGCGTCTTTTTCGCTCAAGTTCCCTTGGGCGGCGCGTTTAAACGACAGTAATAAAAGGAACTTTAGGGAGAAAAATAATTTATTTTTCTTCTCAAGACCGGGGGCGAACAGGAGGGAGGCGGAGAAAAACTGGCAGGAAAGACAAGATTAGCTGCACTTAACGAGTCTGAAAATTGTTAAGCGCAGCTAATCTTACGCAGCGAATGTCATTTACTCGGCAATGACAACCCGGTTCTTGCCGGTCTGCTTGGCCTGGTACATGGCGCGGTCGGCGCGCGCCACCAGGCTGGCCTGGTCTTCGTTCGGGTAGCGCAGGGCCACACCGCACGAGAAGGTGATCAGCATCTTCTCGTTGTCGTGCATGAAGAAGTGGCGGGTCAGTTCGCGCTGCACCCGCACCATCGCCGCCGCCGCGGCGTCGACCGCGGTTTCCGGCATCAGGATCACGAACTCCTCGCCGCCGAAGCGTGCGATCACGTCCATCGAGCGCAGCGTATCGCGCACCACCTTCACCAGGTGCTTGAGCGCGCCGTCGCCGGCCAGGTGGCCGTAGGTGTCGTTGAGCTTCTTGAAATTGTCGAGGTCGAGGATGGCCGCGCACAGCGGCGTGTTGCGGCGGTCGGCGCGCGCGCTCTCGCGCTCGAACACGTCGTCCAGGCCGCGGCGGTTCAGGCTGCCCGTCAGCTGGTCTTCGCGCACCAGCTCGCTCATGTGCTGCAGTTCCGCCTCCAGCATGCGGATGCGGTCCTCGGCTTCCTGCACCTCGCGGTGCACGGCCACCATGCGGTCGCGCGAAGCCAGCGCCTCGTCCTGGGCGGCGCGCATCTCACGCAGCACCTGCTCCATCACGTCGCCCAGCTCGTCGATGCTGGATGCGCTGCCGATGCGCTCCGAGTAGCCGGACAGCCGGGCATGGTGGTCGCCGGTCGACGCCGCCACCGTGCCGAGGCGGTCGATGAAGGCCATCATCATGTTCTTGACGGTGGCGCGCACATCCGAAATGCTGTGCCGCAGCCGGCCCTGCTTGAGGATGACGTCTTTCAGGCCGCGGGTCGCGTCTTCCAGCGAGCGGGTGTCGAGCGGGCCGGCGATCAGCTCCTGCACGACGGCGATCTGGCCGCGCATCCAGCTGTCGTCGTCGAGCAGTTCATTGACGTTGTCGAGCAGCAGGCGGAACAGGCGCAGCAGCAATTCCTGCTGTTCGGCGTTGTCGCCGCTGCGCAGCTCGATCTGGAAGCACAGCTGCTTCAGGCGGCTCGACAGGTCGGCCAGGTCGGCCTCGCCGCGCGCCGTCCGCACGGCGCCGCCCAGCGCTTCGGCTTCCTGCACCAGGGCCGGGCTGCCGGCCAGCAGGGTTGCCAGTGCATATGCCAGCGAGCGGCCCAGCATCTCGCGCAGCAGGCGCGCGTCCGGATCTTCGTCGCCCAGCGCCATCAGCGGCGTGTTGCGGCGCAGGTGGCGGTCGGCCACCCCGGTCAGCGCCTGGGCATAGCCGGTCCAGTCGCCGTTCTTCACCGCACGCAGCATGCGGCGGCCGTAGTCGGACACCTCGCCCGGCGTATCGGCCAGGCGGCGCGCAAAATTCTCCAGCACCTCGGCGGCGGGACTGGCGGCCGGCGGCGCCGGCGGCGTGGGCTGGACCCCGGCGATCTCGTCGTAGATGGCCCGGTAGGCATCCGGCGTGGGCGCGATGCGGCGCGTCGCGAGGCGGCGGAAGGCTTCGCGGGCGATATCGGCGGGATTTTGGCCAGTGGAGGGGGGAGACGAGATGGACATGGCTGTAATGACGCGGAGTGCTGTTTGGCGACATGATAAGCAGCTTTCTTGCCGTTCATCAATTAAAAAACAGCAACAAAATGTTTTATTGGCGGACGATGCAACAAATAGCGGACTGGTGATCGTGGCCAATTATGGTGTTCGTAGGGTGGGCGGCTCGTAATCTGGGCCACTGGCCCAGATTACCCCACGCGTTCAAACCACTCTCATACTGCCCGCTCGGTTGTTCGAAGGCCGTTGAACGCGTGGGCGGCATCGAAGCCATCACCATGCACGCCGACGGGTATAGCCGCCCACCCTTGTATCTTGAACCTCTGTGGAGCTAGCTACTCTACATGGAGCTGGGGCTAGCTTGGGTCCACCCTGATGGCCAGACCATGACAAGTAGATCAGGCGCCTCAGCT
>NZ_JCASIC010000009.1:0-228871 GCF_059685695.1 Telluria sp. PB2R4
GGCGGCCGCCGCATTGACGGCGGCCGGCAACTGCACCGGCGCGCGCGCCGTGCTGTCCGGACGGCGGCGGAAGCTGGCCTCGGTGCCCGCGCCGAATTCGGAAGCGGCAGCGGCCGGGCGCTGCACCGTGCGCACCAGGCGCGGGGTGATCGACAGCACGATCTCGGTACGGTCATTGGTGTCGCGCGTGCTGCCGAACAGGCGCCCGATGATCGGCAGGTCGCCGATGCCCGGCACCTTGCTGCCGCTGGAGCGGTCTTCGTTGCTGATCAGGCCCGCCAGCACCTGGTTCTCGCCGTCCTTCAGCTGCAGGAAGGTGGTCGCCGAGCGGGTGCCGATGCGGTAGGCCACGGTGCCGGAGTTGGTCGTCACCGATTCTCCCAGCGTGCTGACCTCGAGCGAGATGCGGATGCCGACCTCGTTGTTCAGGTAGATGGTCGGTTCGACATTCAGGGTCAGGCCGACGTCGACGTAGTTCACCGATTCGGAGGCGAAGCCGCCCACGCCCGAGGAGATCGTGGTCGAGATATTCGGGATCTTGTCGCCGATGACGACCTTGGCCTTTTCCTTGTTGCGCACGCGGATGCGCGGGTTGGCCAGGGTATTCGAATCGCCGTCGGTCTTGTTGGCGCTGACGGTCGCGGTCAGCTCGCTGACGACGCCGACGTTGCCGCGATTCAGGCCGCGCAGCTGGTCGATGCTGACCGGTTCGCCGCCCAGGTTGGCCAGCGGCGCGAAGCTCACCGAGCCCGGCCAGGCGATGCCGAGGTCGGTCATGCGGCTGCGCTTGATCTCCAGCACCTCGACTTCCAGCATGACTTCCGGCTCCGGCACGTCCTGCAGCGCCACCAGCTGGGTCGCCACGCGCACCGCTTCGGGGCTGTCGCGCAGGATCACCAGGTTGAGCTTTTCGTCGACCACCACGTCGCGCGACTTGAGGATGGTCTTGAAGGTATTGGCGATGTTCTTGGCGTCGGCATTGGCCAGGAAGAAGGTCTTGACCGTCATCTCCTGGTATTCCTTCAGCTTGGCCGCCACGTTCGGGTAGATCAGGATGGTATTGCCGTCCATGACCTGGCGCTCGAGCTGGTTGGTCATCAAGAGGTAGTACACCGCCGCCTCGACCGTGCTGTTCTTCAGGAAGATCGAGCTGCGCTGGTCGGCCTTGACGTCCTTGTCGAAGACAAAGTTCAGGCCGGAGTGGCGCGCGATGACTTCGAAGATCTGCTTCAGCGGGGCGTCGCGGAATTCGAGGCTGATCGGCTTGCGGAAGGATGCCGCCAGCGCCGCTTCGCCGGAAGGCAGCACGGCCGCCTTCTCGTCGACCTCCAGCATGAGCAGGCGCGCCGGTTCGTGCGCCGGCCGTTCGGTCAGGATCGCGCCGAGACGCTGGCGGGCGGTATCGAGTTCGCCCCGGTCGAAGGCGGCGCGCGCTTCCTGCAGCATGGCGGCGTGGCGGCGGTCGGCCTCGACCTGGCGCAGGCCGGCACGGGCCCGCTCGTTGGCCGGGTCGAAGGCCAGCACGCGGCGGTAGTCCTGCAACGCCGCCTCGGCTTGCCCGTCGGCGTAGGCTGCGTCGGCCTGGCCCAGCAGGCGGCTGGCCGCGCTGTCGCGTGCGCGCAGCCAGGCGGCGCGGTACTCGGCGTTGCCCGGGTCGGCGGCGACCGCCTCCTGGTATTTCAACAGCCCGGCCGCAACCTGGTCCTGCGCCACCAGCGCATTGCCCTCCTGGTAGGCGCGCTGGCCGGCGCAGCCGGCGACCAGGACGGCCGCCAGGGCAAGGGCCGGAACGTGTGTCCTTGACAGAACGAAGCGAAGCATCAGTCGAAAACTCCAATATTGAGCTGCTGGACCTGGTTCAGCGGCAGATAGGTCAGGGTCAGCACCGGGGGCTTGATCGCATCGACGCGGTACATGCCGTCGATGACCGTGTTCTCGCGCACCAGGTGGGTACGGTCGCCGCGTGCCAAGTAGATCTCCCAGACACCGTCCTGCAGCGACTTGCCGATATAGGTGAAGGGCAGCGGCGGCGCACTCGGCGGCGGCGCTGGCGGCGCCGGCGCCGGCGGGCGTGGCGGCGGGGTCCAGTCCTGGCGTGCGAACACGCCGCCGCCTTCACCCTGGCCCTGGTTGAAACGGTCCTCGCCATCGCCGATCAGTACGTCGCGCGACACCAGGCGCAGGATCGCGGGCGCCCCCTCCTTTTCCGTGGCCGCTGCCGGCAGCGGCGCAGGAGCAGGCGCTGCCGGGGCCTGGGCGCGTTCGACCGGCTCGGCCACCACGTCTTCCGGCGTATTGTCTCCAAAGACCACCAGGACGGCAGCCGCCACCAGGGCCACGCCCATGGCGATATGGCGCGGCTTCATCGCGGCGCTCCCGGCGTAGCGGCGAGATAGAGCGTCAGGCGCAGGCGCGCCTCGACGGTGTCGCTGCCGATCGCATCGCGCCGGAAACCGACGTCGTCGAGCGAAGCATGGGGCAAGGCGCGCAGTGCATCGAAGGCGAACTGCCAGATCGCGCCATAGCGGCCGCTGACCGGCAAGGTGATCTGGTAGGTGAGGAAGCGCCCGGCGCGGTCCTGGCTGCTGCGGTATTCGCCCTGGCGCAGCGCCAGGCCGTTCTTCGCGGCCAGCGCGAACAGGGTCTTGAGCTGGCGCTCCACCTTGCTGCGCTCGCCCAGCGACGCATGGAAATGCGCCAGGTTCTGGTCGGCGCTCGGCGGCGGCGCGGGCGCCACGGTGGGCGCCGGGAGCGGCATCGCAGCCTGGCGGCGCGCGGCGTCGTATTCCGTTTCAAGATCGAGCAGCATCTTCAGGAGCACCGGGATCGCAACGACGGCGGTCAGCGCCAGCGCGGCGGCGCCGGCAAGCACCGGATTCAGGCGGCGCAGCGCAAGAACGACTCGCAGCCACAGCGAGGACAGATTCACGTCCTTCATTGCGCCCCCCACTGGGCACTGATCTGGAAGCGCAGGGGACGGTTCGGCTCCTGCTCCGCGATCTCGTGGCGCACCAGGGCGACCGACTGGAACCAGCCCTGCTCTTCCATCTTCGCGATGTAGGCCAGCATATCGTCGCTGTCGCGCGCCTCGGCGGTGATGCGCAGCGTGCGGCGCCTGGCATCCGGCTCCAGCGCCAGCAGGGCGACGTTGCCAGGGGTGGCCGCGCGCACCGCCTCGACCAGGTCGCGCCACGGCAGGTTGAGCTGCATGACGGCGTCATTGACGGCCTGGGCCTGCGCCTGGGGGATGGTGAATGCCGGCTGCGCCGCCACCAAGCGCGGGCGCATGGTGGTCGAACGCGCCGCGATGGCGGCCCGCAGCGCCTCCAGGCCCTCGCGCTCTTCCTGGTACTTGAGCAGCGCCGACAGCATGACGAAACACAGGCAGGCCGTGCAGAACAGCAGGCCGGCGAAGCGCGGCGGCATGCGGAATAGCGTGCGGCGCAGCGAACGCGGCGCGAAATCGATGTGGGTGCGCTTCATGCCGATACTCCGGTGCGCGCCAGGCGCACGTGCAGCGGCCAGTCGGCGCTGCCGTCTTCCAGCAGGGTGCAGGTGAATTTCAGGCGGCCCGCCGCGCTGGCCCAGCTGCCAGGCGCCGCCCCGCACAGCTGCAGGCGTTCGGGTCGCCCTACCCCGACCCGCAAGGCCTCGCGCGCGACGTGGGCTTCCAGCCAGTCGCGGTCCGCACCTCCGGGAATCACGGCGGTGCGCACCGCTACCAGCGCCGCGCCCTCGTAGGCGGCGACCGACAGCACGCCGCCGTGCACCAGTCCGAACCAGCTCCCGGGGCGGCGCTCGCGGCGCCAGGCATTCATCGCCGCCACGAACTGCGGCGCCACCTCGACCAAATGGAAGCGGTGTTCGCGCGCCAGGGTTTCCAGCAGCGCGAGCAGCGCCTCGGGCGCCGCGGCAGCCAGGAAAGGGCGCGCCGCATCCCAGTCGGCGCTGACGCGCCACTCGAGCAGCGGCGCGCCGAACAGGTGCTGGTGACGCAGGGCGCAAGCGGCCTGCAGGTCGCCCAGGCGCGCCGCGCCGGGCGGCGGCGGCACCTGCCACATGCGCACCAGCTCGTCCGCCAGCACCACGCTCATCGGCCACCCCTTCAGCCAGCCGCGCGGATCGGCCTCTTTCAGCAGCGCGCGCAGGGCGGCGGCCAGGGCGTCCGGCGCGCCCGCCTCGACCGCTTGCTGTGCCAGTACGTCGACGCCGGCGCGCGGCCAGCCGCTCACGCGCAGCAAGGCCAGGCCGTCGGCGGCGACCCCGAGGCGCAGGGACCGGTTGAATCGCAGGGTGCGGAAACTAAGCATGCAGGGTCACCCGCCTGATCTCGTCGATCGTGGTGGCGCCGCGCCTGACCAGGTCGAGCGCGGCCAGGCGCAGGCTGCGGGTGCCGTTGGCATGGGCCGCGGCCTTGATGCGGCGGATCGGCTGCTTGTCGACGATCAGTTCGCGGATCTCGTCGTTCAGGGTCAGGATCTCGGCGATCGAGCGGCGACCGCGGTAGCCGGTGCCGCGGCAATCGCCGCAGCCCTTGCCGCGCATGAAGACATAGTCCAGCGCCTCCTCGCGCGCCAGGTGCACCGAGGCGAGTTCAAGCGCGTCCGGCTCGTAGCGCACCGCGCAGTGCGGACAGTTCATGCGGATCAGGCGCTGGGCCCAGATGCCGTTCAGGGCCGAGACGAAGGCATACGGATCGATGCCCATGTGCGTGAAGCGCCCGAACACGTCGAACACGTTGTTGGCGTGGACGGTCGTCAGGACCAGGTGGCCGGTCAGCGCCGACTGCACCGCGATCTCGGCGGTTTCGCGGTCGCGGATCTCGCCGACCATGATCTTGTCCGGGTCGTGGCGCAGGATCGAGCGCAGGCCCTTGGCGAAGGTCAGGCCTTTCTTTTCATTGACCGGGATCTGCAGGATGCCCGGCAGCTGGTACTCGACCGGGTCTTCGATGGTGATGATCTTCTCGCGGCCGTTGTGGATCTCGGTGAGCGCCGCGTACAGCGTGGTGGTCTTGCCGGAACCGGTCGGCCCGGTCACCAGCAGCATGCCATACGCTTCCTGGGCCAGCGTGCGCAGCGTGGCCAGCGAAGGCGCGTCGAAGCCCAGCGCTTCCAACGTGAGCGCGCCGTAGGATTCGATCATGGCGCGCTTGTCGAGGATGCGGATCACCGCGTCCTCGCCATGGATGCTGGGCATGATCGACACGCGCAGGTCAATGTCGCGCCCGCCCGACTCCACGCGGAAGCTGCCGTCCTGCGGGATGCGGCGTTCGGCGATATCGAGTTCGGCCAGCACCTTCAGGCGCGAGATGATGTGCTCTGCCAGCTCGATGCCGCCGACCGTGGTCGCATGGTCGAGCACCCCGTCCACCCGGTACTTCACCGCCAGGCCGCCCGCCGTGCTCTCGAGGTGGATGTCGGAGGCGCCGGCCTTCAGGGCATCGTAGAGCGTGGAATTGACCAGCTTGACGGCCGGGCTGCCGCTTTCCGATACCGAGGCAAAGGACAGCACCTGGTTGGTCTTGCCGTCGCGCCGGGCGTCTGCGCCCGCGCCCACCAGGCTGTCGACGGCGCGCGCGGATTCCTCCTGCTTGGACAGATAGGCCTGGATGTCGGACTGCAGCGCCAGGCACAGGTCGAGCGGGGACCTGGCGGTGGCGCGCGCCTGCGCGCCCAGCCAGGTCTGCAGGTCGAGGTCGAAGGGGTCGGACAGCACGCCCGTCAAGTGGCCGGACGCACTGCGCAGCAGCACGCAGTGGCGCGACATGGCCTGTGCCAGCGGCAGCAGATCGAAAGCGGGCGACTGCGCCAGCATGGCAGCGGTTTCCACCACCGGCAGCGCGAACGGCGCCGCCAGTTCGCGCACGATGTGGCGCGGCTCGAGCCCGGTCAGGCCTTCGAGTTCGGCCACCAGGCCGCGCCGCGACACGGCTGCCTGGGCACGGGCACGCGTCAGCAGCGCCGGATCGAGCAATTTTTCCTGCGGCGCGTTCACGACATATCTCCGGCAAGGTCGAAGATCGGCATGTACAGCAACACCACGATGGCGCCCACCACCAGGCCGATGGCGGCCATCAGCAGCGGCTCGAACGTGCGGGTGAAGCGGTCGATCCAGCGCGTGATTTCTCCGTCGTAGAAGGCGGCCGACTGGGTCAGCATCGGCCCCATGTCGCCGGTGCGCTCGCCGACCCGCAGCATGCGCAGCGAAATCGGGGTGGTCAGGCCGTTGGCCTCGAAGGCATTCGACAGCGGCTGCCCCGATTCGACGGCGGCGCGCGCATGCAGCAGGCCCTTGCGCACGGTGCCGGACACCATCGGCTGGACGGTCTCGATGGCGCCGACGATGGTGATGCCGCCCTCGGTCAGCATGCCCAGCGTCATGTACAGGCGCGACAGTTCATAGATGCGGGCGCGCTCGCCGATGCCGGGCAGGCGCACCAGCAGGCGGTTGATGCCGCCGCTGCGTGCCAGCCGCCGCACGCCGGCCAGCGCACCGGCAATGCCCAGCAGCGCAGCCACGCCGATGGCCGTGCCATGACTCGACGCAAACTGCCCCCAGTCGAGCAGCAGCTGCGACATCCAGGGCAGCGAGCGCCCCGCCCCCTGGTAAACCTCGGCGAACTTCGGCACCACATAGCCGATCAGGAAGGCGCTCACGCCGCCGCCCACCAGCAGCAGGATCACCGGATAGATGGAGGCGCTGACGATCTTGCCGCGCACGGCATCGATACGCTGCTGGTAGTCGATGTAGCGCGACAGCGCGCGCGGCAGGTCGCTGGTGCCTTCGGCGGCGCGCACGATGCCGACGTACAGCGGCGGGAACAGATCGGGCTGGGCAGCCAGCACGCTGGAGAAGCGCTTGCCCTCGCGCAGACCGCCCAGCAGGCGCTCGAGCACGCCGCGCGCGCCGGGATTGGCTTCCTTCTCGAGCAGCGCTTCCAGGCCTTCGACGATGCCCAGGCCCGCGTTGAGCAGGGCCAGCAGCTCCTGGCTGAACAGCACCAGGGAGAGCCTGGCGCCGCCCTTGCGGCCAACCCCGGCAAAGGGATTGGCGCGGGCCGGCTCGACGGCGCTGACGAACAGGCCGCGCGCCTCGACCTGGCGGCGCGCGTCGATCGCGTCGGCGGCATCGACGACCAGGTTCGAAATCGACATGTCGGGCGCAAGGGTACGAACGGCGAACTGCATGTAGGCGGGCCCGGCTGCTAGGGTGGCTGGTTGAAGGCTGGTGGTCAGGAACGGCGGCGCCGGCTGGCGCCTTCAGTTCGACGAAATGTCGGCATTGTCGGCGGTGCCGCCCGGCTGGCCATCCTTGCCGAGAGACAGGATCTCGTATTCGCCCCTGGCGCCCGGCGAACGGTACTGGTAAGGATGACCCCAGGGGTCCTGCGGCACCCCTTTCTTCAAATAGGGACCATTCCACTTGGCGCCGGCGCTCGGCGGCGCCGTCATCAGGGCGTTCAGGCCCTCCTCGGCGCTCGGGTAGCGGCCGACATCGAGGCGATAGGTGTCGAGCGACTTGTCGAAGGCGTCGATCTGCGCCCTGGCCACCGTCACTTCGGATTTGCCCAGCTGCGAGAAATACTTGGGGCCGACATAGGCTGCGAGCAGGCCGATGATCACGATGACGACCAGCAGCTCGAGCAGGGTGAAACCTGCCCCGGTGCCGCGGAAGGCGGGGATGGCGGGGCGTGAGCTGCTGCGCCGTTCCAGTACTGAATGCATCGACCGACTCCTAATTGCACATACGAAAAGCTTGGCGTTGAAGGCTACCACGGCGCTCGATGCCAAGACAACAGTTCTTTATTTTTTGCCATCGCCACTATCTCAGCAGCATCCTACGCGGCCCGGCCCGGCCATGCTTGCGCTGCCGCACAACGGATGCGGCCTCGGCAAAGCACCGTCCGGGCACGACTCAGCGGGCGACCGGCGCCGGCGAAGGCGACGAGCCGCCGAGCTGGCAGCTGCCGCTGACACAGACGGCGCCCGGATCGGGGATGTGGCGGCAGATCGACATCATGCCGCCGGCCTTGTTCGCGGCCTGGCGCTCGGCCTTGTACTGCTCGCCCAGCGCGCGCAGGGCTTTCTCGTCGGTACGCGACGTTGAATACGGCAGGTAGCTCTCGGGACCGCCGCAGGCGAGCGCGCCGACCGGCAGGGTCCGGCACTGGCCGGACTCGGTGCAGGACGCCTCCCCGGCCAGCGCGCGGATGCGGGCCAGGGTGTCGCCGCTGCCGCTGCCGCCGCCGCTGGCCGGGGCCGCGGCGCGCTGCGCATCCTGGCGGCCCGGATCCTGGGCTTGGGTAGTGCAGGCGGCGCATCCGAGCAGGAAGATAAGGAAGAGTTTTCGCATATGTCCATCTTCCCTGCTCGGCCAGATGTGGTCAAGCGAAACCCGGTATGCACGGCAGGGCTTGCCAAAGCCGAATTCTCCCAGCGCCGCAGCCTTGCTCGGCCACAAGCAAGTGTTGCCACACGACATCAATTGCTTTAGAGAATTTATTATTCCATTAAAAACACATTCAACAATTTACCTGAACATCGGCCAACATCACTCAATTCTGTTTCTAAACCTTAATCTTTGCTGTTCAATAACGAAAATAATTGAGCACCGGAAAACTTTACTCACTACAATAGGTTTCGTTACAGACGAGTTCGCTCAACAGACCGACCATGAACATCTCTTACCGTACTTTCGCCGCCATCGCCCTGACCACTCTCCTGACCGCTTGCGGCGCAGGCCAGCCGGAGACCCAGGCAGCCATGACGCTTGGCTCGGCAGTGCAGAGTGACCTGAGCGTCGCCTCCGCCACCTCGACCGTCGCGGCCGCTGCGCCGGTCGCCGCATCGACCGGCCCGGCCGTCGCTGCTGCAGCCGGCCCGCACAACCCTGCTCCCGACTGCGCAGCCGAAGGCTGCGCCAGCCTGCGCATTATCGACGGCAATGCCGAAGCCTACCGCATCGACGCCATGCGCCGCGCGGCAGCCGACGGCGACGGCCCGACCCAGTCCTGATCCCGGGTGGCGCCGCACCGGCTCCGCCAGATTCCCTCCTCCTAATAAAAACACCTGCCCGAAAGCAGGTGTTCATCTTGCGCCTGGCGCGGCCTCGGCCGCGCCAGCTTTCCCTCAGGGCTTCAGGTCGCCCGTGAACAGCTTCGGCGTGTAGTCGATCCCCTTCTTCTTCTCGCCGTAGGTGAAGCTGAACTCCACGGTCACCTTCTCGCCCGGGGCGATCGTGGTCTGCGGCAGGGTCAGGTAAGGCGATCCCTTGTGGCTGCCGTGCGCGCCGTCGAGCACCACGCCCGGCGTCAGGCCTGCCAGCACGAAGTGCAGCGGACCGGTCAGGGGAGCATTGCCCGTATTGGTGAACATGACCTTGCCGCTGTACTTCGAGGCGGCGTAGTTCACCGCAAGGCCGCTCTGGACAATGCGCACCGAGGCGGTCACATCCACGTAAGGCGGCGTCAGCGCCAGGCTGACCAGCACCGGATCGTGGTCCGACGCGCGGTAGGCGTTGTCGACGAACAGGTCTTGCGGCTTGCCGCCCAGGTTGTAGTCGATCACCTCGGGTTCATCGGCATTGTTGTGCCATTCGGCCGCGCCGGCCACCTGCTTGCTCAGCGATGCACTGGCGAGCGCATGGTCGAGGTAACCGCTTTCACCGTCGAACACATACGAGTACACCATGCCTTGCGGACGCACGAAGCGCTCGAGTTCGTTGACCAGGCCGGTATCGACCAGGGTCGCGATCGGGTCTTCGAAGCCGTAGGCGTTCATGTCGCCGATCACCAGCACGTCCGGATCGTTTGCGTTCGCCACGACCTGCGGGATGAACACGTTTGCCAGGCGCTGGGCCTGCTCGACGCGGGTGGCGTTCCAGCAGCCCTGGCCGTCGCCGCGGTCGCTGTCCGCGCCGCTGCCCGACGGGCAGCCCGCCTTGGCCTTGAGGTGGTTTACGATCACCGAGAACTTGGCGTCGTTGTTGGCGCGGAAGGTCTGGGCCATCGGCGGACGGTTGTTGACCTCGTCGCCATCCGACAGCGCGGCGCCGACCAGCGACACGTTCGCCGGCTTGTAGATCATCGCGACGCGGATCGCGTCGGTGCCGGTGGCCTCAGGCTTCGGTACCGCGGCATACACCTGCGCGCCGAGCGCGGCATTGAGCGCGCCAACCAGGTAGTTCACGGCGACGTCGTCGTTGTTCTGTATCTCCATCAGACCGACGACATCGGCGTCGAGCGCGATCAGCGACTTGACGATCTTGTCGCGCTGGCGCACGAACTCTTCCATGTTGTCGGCGCCGCGGCAGTTGCTGGCGCGGGTGGTCGAGCCGATCGTGCAACCCTGCCCGCTGGCGCCTTCGACATTGCGGCCGTTGGTGAAGGTGGTGAAGAAGTTCAGCACGTTGGCGCTGGCGACCTTGACGCCGGCGGGCAGTGCCGGCGCGCCGGTACGCGGATTGGTGCGCGAGAACTGCGGCGCCACGGTCGGCTGCAGCTTGAAGCCGGCGCCGCCGCCGCCCAGCGCGCCGAAATCGAGCACGCCTTCCAGGCCGGTGACGGTGTCGCCCGTGCGCACGGTCGCCTCAGGGCCGATGTACGGGATCACGGTCGGCGTAACGAACAGGCCATCGTCGAGCACGATGGCATTGGCGGCGTTCTCGGCGGCCAGCGCCAGCGCTTCCGGGGTGCCGGGGCGGTAGCGGTTGGTCGGGATTTCGCGGCGGCCGCTGGACAGGGTCAGCTCGCCCCGTGCGCCGACGTACTTGTTCTCGTTGACGGTCAGCGGATTGGTGAAACGCACCAGCATGCCCTCGACGGCCTCCAGGTCGACACCCGGCAGCGTGATGTTGGTCGCGCCGATGGCCTGGCCGGCGCCCAGCACGCGCGAGATGGTGTCGGTCAGTTCGGTGTAGGTGCTGGTCGCGCCCGACGGACGGTATTCGGCGACGGTGCCGGTGACCTGCACGCGTTCGCCCACCGCGCCCGTGGTCGGACCGAACACGAAGATGCCGTCCGAGGTGGTCGGATCGCCGTCGCCGGCCGGGTCCTGGATGAAGTAGCCGCTGCCGACCTTGGCGGTGATCACGCCTTCCGTGGTCTGGGCGGTGCCGGTGTGCGGGCTCGCGGCGCCCGGGCCCTGGATCGCCGGGATGGTGTGGGTGTCGGCCGCGCGTACGGTGACCGTGCAGCTCTCCGACTGGCTGCCGTCGTTGGTGAAGCTGATCGTCACCGGGTAGTTGCCCGGGGCGACCGAAGCATCGACGACCAGCTTGACCGCGGCAGCGGTGTTCACTGCGCTTGAACCAGCGAATTCTTCCAGGCGGATGCCGGCCACGGCGGCCGAGGTGATGGCGGCGCCGGTGACCCGGCTGTCCTTGTCGATGGCCGACAGGCTGCCGCTGGCCAGGTCGCCGTGCGCACGCAGCATGGTGGCCGGGCAGCTGGCGACGATCGGCTCGGCGTACGGGCCGGTCGGACCACAGGCCTTGAACGGGCTCGCGCTGGTGCGCGGTGCAACGGCGCCGACGGTGAAGTCGTCCGCGTTCACATCGGTGTCGTCGCAACCGTCGCTGTTGCGCGAGGCGGAAGTGGTGTTGGACAGCGGCTTGGTCGGTGCGGTCTCGAAACCGGCGCTGTTGCCGAAGCCGACCAGGTCGACCAAGGCGCTGCTGGCCGGGTTGGCGCCGCTCAGGGTGGCGTTGTTGTTGGCCAGGGCGACCTTGCCTGCTCCGCCCGCCATCGCCAACGTGCCCTCGTGATCCTTCGGCACGTCCTTGGTGCCGCCATTGCCCTGGGCCTGGCGGATCAGGTAGTACTGGCCGGCCTTGAGCGTGGTGCCGGCCGGGATCTCGGTCTTGGCCCAGGTGGTGCCGGCGGTGGAAGCGTACTGGACGGTCCAGCCGCCGATGGCGACGTCGGCGCCGCTGCGGTTGAAGATCTCGATGAAGTCCTGGCGGTACTCGGCCCCGGAGTTACCGCCGCCGCCGTACACCTGGCTGATGACGACGTTCGGCGACGGTGCGGCCAGCACGGGAATGGACAGGCTGGCCAGCAGCGCGGCCAGTACGGTCGGCCGTCCGGGACAGTGGATCGAAGCGAGAAACTTATTCATGGGATCCTATTCAAGGAGACGATAATGTTTATGAAACACTACTTAGCAAAACGCAATTTATCATCAGAAAAATGCATAGTAAATGTAATAATTTGCAGCTTGACGACACTGTTGTGTTCGCGCACTCCGACAATAGGAGTGTTCTGCTAGGAAAGCATTTCTTCGAACATTATTCGGCGAGAACGCGCCTCAGGCAGAGAGTTGCCCAGCGGCTACACTATCGTCCCCGATAAGGCGCGGCCAGCGGTTCGCCGATGAACAGGCCCTGGGCAGGCCAGGCGACGCTCTTCCAGTACGCTTCGATGGCGCTGTTGCCGCTCAGGTAATGGCGCAGCAGGACGGAAGGATTGGGGAATTTCTGCCAGTGGTTGCATGGTTCGCTCACGGTGCCGTAGCTCGCGGTGGCGCCCGCTTCCAGCCAACGCAGGCTGCTCATCTGGCTGGTGCCGAGCAGGTCGCCACCGAGCGAGGTCAGGTGATCGGCCAGGGCACCGGGGACGAAACCGATGGTATCGAGCTTGGGGACCTGCGCCATGCCGGTCTGGTAGACCAGCACGTCCTTCACCCCTTCCAGCGCGTCGGCCTGCATCACACGGGTGGCGAGGCGGCGGCCCGGAATGCGCCCCGGGCGCGGGAAGAAGCCGACGCGGGTATTGCGCGCCTTTTCCGAGGTGGCAAGGTAGTAGGCGGTGGCGGGCACCGTGCGAAAGCCCGCTGCAACGCCGCGGTCGATCACGTCTTTCGCGCCTTGCACGGACTCGGTCGGCAGCAGCATCGAGGGCCGCATTCCGTGGTCGGTGAAGGGACGTGCCGACTTGCTGTTGAAATAAGGACTGGGCTGGCCGGCGGCGCAGGTTTTGGCGCACTGGCTGCCGTCGAAGCCAAGGGTGTAGGCGCCGGTGATCGAATTGCAGTCCACGGCATAGGGCGCGGTCCAGACCATCAGCACGGCCTGGACTTGCGGACCGAGCTTACTGTCGATCTCTTCCTTCAACAGGCGGAACTGGGCCGGGCTGATCGAGCGCGGCAAGGAGTCGCCAACGCGCGGGATGCGGACATGGACGACGTTCGCAGCCGGGATGTCGCGCCGCTTGCGGTAATAGGCGCCGACGGCGACGCTATGGGGATCCTCGTCGTTGATGACGAGGGCCAGCTGCGCGGGTTTGAGCGCGGAGGCGCTGGCGGCGTGGGCGCGCGGCGCCTGGAAGGCGCCGGCACACAGCAGGAACAGGCAGCAGAGGAAGCAGGCACGCAGGTAAGCTTGCAGATTCGGTCGCATGGATCGGTCGCAGGTGAACGGAGGGCGGAGCAGAACTCCGCCGCCATCATGCCACAGCTTGCTGCTGGGTCAGCTCACGCCTGCCCGGCGCTTCAATGCCTTCGCAGGGAGGCCGGACGGGCGCGCCGGCGCCATGCGGTCCAGCCCAGCACACCGAGGCCGCCGATGAACATCGCCGTGCTGGCGGGTTCCGGCACCAGCGAGATCGAGTACACCTCGAGCGCGTCGACCCGGAACAGCTGGCCGCCGGTGCTGCCGTCGATGATGCTGGTGCCTTCGGACAGCCCGTCGCCATAGCTCACCTGCCAGGACATCGCGGCATCCAGGCGGTCGTTGACGAACAGGTCGGGGCCGGCGCCGAAGGTCGGGCCGTGATTGGGCTCGTTGAAGGTCTGGCGCAGGCCGCGGTTCGGCAGGATGTCGTCGGACTGGACCTGGCGCCACAACTTGGCATCGGTGAAATTGAAAATGAAGGCGGTGCGCTGCCAGTCTTGCGGCGTTTCGTGCCAGCCGTCGGTGGATGACCAGCTTTGCGGATTGTAGCCGCCGACGAGCCAGCTCTGGCCGAAATCGTTGGTCACCTGGAGCAGGGTGAAGTTCATGCCGGCGCCGTCGGCGGCTGCATGGAAATCGCGCGAATTGTGGCCCTGCTCGCGCGTATAGATGTTGCGCAGGTCGAGGGGCCCGGCGCCGAGCCAGCGTTCGAGCTGGCCGTACAGGGTCAGGTCCAGCAGCGGCGCACCGTTCTGGGCATGCGCGGCGGGCGCAGCCAGGCCAAGAGTCATGGTGATCGCCAGGCTTGACGCCGCAAGCATTGTTTTCATGGATGCCCCCTCGCTCGGTTCAGTTGCGGGCAATTGTATGCCCGCGTTCCGCAAGAGGTTCACACGGTTCCGCTGTGCAAGCGGGCTCAACGCTGCGGCTCGACCATATGGCCGAGCCGCAGGGCCGGCATCAGGCGCGCTGGTAGATGTCCTCGAAGCGGACGATGTCGTCCTCGCCGAGGTAGCTGCCCGACTGCACTTCGATGATGTGCAGCGGCAGCTTGCCCGGGTTTTCCAGGCGGTGGTTCATGCCGATCGGGATGTAGGTCGATTCGTTTTCCGACAGCAGGCTGACCTTGTCGCCGCAGGTCACGCGTGCGGTGCCCGACACCACGACCCAGTGCTCGGCGCGGTGATGGTGCATCTGCAGCGAGAGCTTCTCGCCCGGCTTGACCGTGATGCGCTTGACCTGGAAGCGGTCGCCGGCGTCGATGCCCTCGTAGTGGCCCCAAGGACGGTACACGCGCGTGTGGTGCAGGTGCTCGGTGCGCGCCTTGCTCTTGAGGTGGTCGACCACCTGCTTGACGCGCTGCACTTGATCTTTGTGGGTGACCAGCACCGCGTCCTCGGTTTCGACCACGACCAGGTTATCCACCCCGACCACGGCCACGATGCGCGATTCCGCGCGCACCAGCGAGTTGGTGACGCCGTCCAGGTAGACGTCGCCGCGTTGCGCATTGCCCTGGGCGTCTTTCGGCTGGACTTCCCACAGCGCCGACCAGGAGCCGACGTCGTTCCAGCCGATATCGGCCGGCACCACGGTGGCGTCGCGGGTCTTTTCCATCACCGCATAGTCGATCGAATCGGACGGGCTGTCCGAGAAGGCTTTTTCTTCCAGGCGGCAGAAGTCGAGGTCGCGGTAGCCGGTGCTCACTGCCTGTTCGGCAGCGAAGGCGATCGCCGGCGCATGCTCCTGCAGTTCCTTGAGGAAGCGCTCGGCGTGGAACATGAACATGCCGCTGTTCCAGTAGTAACCACCTTCGTCCAGGAAGCTTTGCGCGGTGGCGGCGTCCGGCTTTTCGACGAAGCGCGCCACCTGGTAGCAGTCGCCGCAACCGGCCACCTGTTCGCCGCGGCGGATGTAGCCGTAGCCGGTCTCCGGGGTCTTCGGCACGATGCCGAAGGTGGCCAGGGTGCCCTGGCCCACCAGGGTCACGGCGCGTTCGACCGCCTCGCGGAAGGCGGCGCCGTCTGCGATGACGTGGTCGGCCGGCAGCACCAGCATCAGGGCTTCCGGATCGATGGCTTTCAGGTAGTGCGCGGCTGCGGCCACCGCCGGGGCGGTGTTGCGGCCGACCGGCTCGAGCAGGATGCCGAGCGGGGTCATACCGATCTCGCGCAGCTGTTCGGCCACCATGAAGCGGTGATCGTTGCCGCACACGACCAGCGGCGCCATCACTCCCGGCCAGCCGGCCACCCGCAGTGCAGTTTCCTGCAGCATGGTCCTGTCCGCCACCAAGGGCAGCAGCTGCTTGGGCAGCACGGCGCGCGACAGCGGCCACAGGCGGGTACCGGCGCCGCCGGAGAGGATGACTGGGTAAATTTTCATGCGCTTACTTTCTCGGTTATTTTCTCTCTGATTTTCTGGACGGCGTTCAGGGCCTCGCCATCGATTTCCTTGCGCACCGAGCGGCGGCGATCGCGCGCGTTCAGCCATTCCTGCGAAGAATACTCGGAAGCGTGTTTCATCTCGCCCTTGCGGTCGACACTGTAATCTTTAAAAACGATCATTTCATGCAATGTTACATCATGCAACACCCGTGTGTATTCAAACAACACGCTGCGCACGATTTCCGCGCCTTCGCAGATGTGGCTGCCGTGGCCGATCCAGGTCGGGCCGACGATGCGGGCGCCCGCTTCGATCTTGACGTTGGAACCGATGTAGACCGGGCCTTCAATGGTGGTGCCTTCCCAGTCGATGCTGGTGTTCAGGCCGGTCCAGACGCCTGGCTCGATCTGGATGCCCGGCACGTCCATGTGGTTGACCTCGCCGGTCAGCACGGTCTGCAGCACTTCCCAGTAGTCGCTCATGGTGCCGATGTCGAGCCAGTTGAACGGGCGGCCCTGGGCATAGAACGGCAGGCCGCGCTCGGCCAGCAGCGGGAACAGCTGCGAGCCGATGTCGAACGACACGTTTGGCGGGATCAGGTCGATGACTTCCGGCTCGAAAATGTAGATGCCGGTCGAGATGAAGTTGGATTTCGCTTCCGCCTCGGAAGGCTTTTCCTGGAACTCGGTGATGCGGCCCTTGGCGTCGGTAACCACCACGCCATAGGACGAAACCTTGTCCCACGGGACTTCCTTGGTGATGACGGTGGCCATGGCGCCCTTGCGGCGGTGCTCGAGCAGCGCGGCCTTGAGGTCGAGGTCGATCAGGGCGTCGCCGCACAGCACGATGGTGGTGTCGTCGAAGAAGCCGCCGAACTCCTGGATTTTCTTCATGCCGCCGGCCGAACCGATCGGTTCGGGCACGATCTCACCCTCGTTGTTGATGTAGCCCTCGAACGAGTAGCCGATCTGGACGCCGAACTGCTCGCCTTCACCGAAGTATTCCTCGATTTTCTCATGCAGCCAGCTGACGTTGACCATGATTTCGGTCACGCCATGCTTTTTCAGGTGTTCGACAAGATAGGCCATTACGGGTTTGCCCAGCAGCGGAATCATGGGTTTCGGCAGGTCGTAGGTCAGCGGGCGCACACGCGTGCCCTTGCCTGCAGCTAGGATCATGGCTTTCATCAGACCGTCCTTTACAGTAAATTATTTGGCAGTGGTTTGATAGCGCCACACGTCGGCGCACATTTGAGCGACATCACGCTCGGCAGTCCAACCCAGTTCGTCGCGCGCCTTGGCCGGATCGGCGTAGCACTGGGCCACGTCGCCGGGGCGGCGATCGACGATCTGGTATGCAATCTTGCGGCCGCAGGCTGCCTCGAAGGCGCGGACCATTTCCAGCACGCTGTTGCCGCGGCCCGTGCCGAGGTTATAGGTAACGAGGCCTGGCTCCCTGGCCAGGCGATCCAGGGTTTTCACGTGGCCGATCGACAGGTCGACCACGTGGATGTAGTCGCGCAGGCCGGTGCCGTCCGGGGTCGGGTAGTCGCCGCCGAACACCGACAGCTTGTCGCGCTGGCCATTGGCGACCTGGGCGATGTAGGGCACGAGGTTGTTCGGGATGCCGTTCGGCTCTTCGCCGATCAGGCCGCTCTCATGGGCGCCGACCGGGTTGAAGTAGCGCAGCAGCGCGATGCGCCAGTCCGGCTCGGCCTTGGCCAGGTCGCGCAGGATGTCTTCGATCATCAGCTTGCTGCGGCCGTAGGGATTGGTGGCCTGCAAGGGGAAATCTTCGCGGATCGGCACCGAGGCCGGGTCGCCGTACACGGTGGCCGAGGACGAGAACACCAGGGATTTGACGCCGAACTTGGCCATCGTCTCGAACAGGATGACGCTGCCGTTGACGTTGTTGTCGTAGTAGCGCAGCGGCTGCGCCACCGATTCGCCCACCGCCTTCAGGCCGGCGAAATGGATCACGGCGTCGACCTGGTGCGCGCCGAAGATGCGCTCGAGGGCCGCGCGGTCGCGGATGTCGGCTTGTTCGAAGACGAAGGTCTTGTCCGTGATGCGCTGCACGCGGTCCTGCACCGAGGCGACCGCGTTGGACAGGTTGTCCACCACGACTACTTCATGGCCCGCGTTCTGCAGCTCGACGACGGTATGCGAGCCGATATAGCCCATGCCGCCAGTAACCAGGATCTTCATTGTGACTCTCTCTGTGATATGTGGAATGTATTATTAATGCAACAAGCAATGGTGTAGCATATCACCGCTACGCCGGTAACCACGCACGCTATCCGCGCCCGCGCCAGGGGCGAACGGGCATGGAAAGCGTGCGGTCTCCACATGTGTATTCTTATGGGGCGCTTGTAGCGCCCTCAGCCCTGCCCGGCCTGCCTGCCCTTCAGCGCCTCCTTGAACAACAGCCCGATAAAGGCCATGTCTTCAATGAAATAGCGCCGGAACATGCGGCGTGGCTCTTGCAGGAAACGGTAAAACCATTCGAGTCCCGAGCGCTGCATCCACAGCGGGGCCCGTTTGACCCTGCCGATCGCGACATCGAAGGTGCCGCCGACACCCATCGCGAAGGGGATCCGCATATGGGCCTGGTATTTGCCGAGGAACTGTTCTTTCTTGGGCGAGCTGATCGCCACGAACAGCAGGTCGGCCCGGCTCGCGCGGATCTGCTCGGCCACAGCCCGCTCCTCCTCCTCGCCTTTCCAGTAACCGTTGCGGTAGCCGGCCAAGCTGAGCGCCGGGTACTTGCGGGTATAGGTCTCGGCCACCTTGCTGACGACTTCTTCGCGCGCGCCGAGCAGGAACACGCGCCAGCCCTTCTCGCCGGCGCGCCGCATCAGCGCTTCGAACAGGTCGACCCCGGCGACGCGTTCCTTGAGCGGCTTGCCGAGCAGGCGCGAGGCCCACACCACCGGCATGCCGTCGACGTTGACCAGGGCGCAGTCGTTGATGATCTGCCGCAGTTCCGGGTCGCGGCTGGCCTTGACCAGCTTGTCCACGTTGACCACCACGTGCTGGTGGGGCAAGCCGGTCTGGATGAAGCCCTCGACCTTTCCCAGCGTTTCTTCCATCGTCAGGTTATCGACCTGGCAGCCCATCAGGGTGATCCGTTCGTTCATGCGTCTTCCTTTGCGCCGGGGTTGTGGACACCAGCAACGCGATCTGTCAGCATTGGAACTTTCCTATCGATAACATTTTGTCAATGCAGGAACGTTATTGTAAACCTGCATTCGACAGGGACGGCGGACGATACCGTCGTGATACGAAGCACCTCGCAGGGGCGCTTGGCTTCATAGGTGCGCGAGCACCAGCCCAGCGGCGGGTTCTCGGCGCCGCGTACCAGTTCGAGCTGCAGATCGGCGCCGCTGGCCTGCATCTGCAGCACGAAACGCTTGCCGCGCACCGACAAGCCATGGCTGGTCAGGCGTACGTCGAGCTCCGGCGCGAAGTGCCAGAACAGCTCGACCTTGTGCTGCTTGCGCGCCGACACTTCGTCGCGCACGACCAGGGTGTTGCTGGCGCCGTCGAAGCGCACGCTGCGCATGTGGCGCACCGGGTCGGACAGGCGGGTGTAGCCGTCGTGCGAGCCGCGGAAGTCGAAGTCGTTGGGACTGCTGGGCATGCGTTCGATGCGCGCCAGCGCCTTGCGCAGCCACATGAAGCGTCCGCCACTGACGGATTGATCGAGTCCGTCGATGCGCACGGTGTTGTGGGCCGAGGTGCCGCGGAAATAGTCGCGCCACTTCTGCTCCTGCCAGTAGGAGTAGGTGCCGGGATCGATCAGGCATTCCTCGCCCGCCACCGACAGGCACAGGGCGAGCGCGTCGGCATGGCCGTGGGCGGCGATGCCGAGGTAACCGAGCGGACCGCAGTCGAGCATGCCCTTGATTTCCTGGTGCTCGCCGAAATGGTTGCCGAACAGGAGGTAGCCGCCGTCCGGGAAGGCCCATCCGGTATCGACCTCGTGCGGATCGCAGTCCGGGCGCGAGCCGGGCAGCGCGTGCAGCAGCCAGCGCACGCCGGGATGGGTGTCGTCGAATTTGCCCGCAGCCGCACCGAACACTGTGTCGCCCAGCGCCAGCAGCTGGGCGGCGCGGTCCATGCCCGAGGCATCGAGGCGGAACACGCAGCCGTCATCGGCGTCGCCCACCGCCGGCACATTGCCGCCAACGTCGCGCACCGAGCGCAGGAAGCGCATGGCGCGCTGCAGCGAGGCCCAGTAGGGGCGCGGGAAGGGCTGGCCGCAGGCCTGGCCCACCAGGCCGGCGACGAACAGGAATTCACTCGAGAAGATGTGGTAGGCGAAGGCCTGTTCGCGGTTGACGCCGTCGCGCGAGAATTGCAGCACCGCTTCGTGCTCGAGTTCGCGGCGCGCCTGTTGCAGCCAGTCGCTCGACTCTTTCCAGCACGGCCAGGTGCTGGCGCCCACGTACAGGCCGGCCAGTTCGCCGATCAGGTGGTTGTTGGCCGAGGAATGGCGCGACAGGTGGCGCGCGATGGTGCGGCAATGCGCATGGATGCTGCCCAGCCAGTCGGCGCGCAGCTTCTGGCCGGATTCGCCGGCGAACAGCTCGCTCTTCTCACCGCCCACCAGCTGCCACACCAGGCTCCAGTTGATCAGGCGGATGCCCAGCTCCAGCGAGCTGGTCCAGTTGGGACCGGTCAGCGGCGGGCACTGCGCGAGCCAGCTGCGCAACTGCTGTTCGAGCGCGTGCAGCCAGCGCACTTCGCGGCTCAGCACCCAGGCCTGGGCCAGGCGCACCAGATGCAGGTGGCGGTTCAGCTCCCACACGTGCTTGATGTCGCCGACCAGCTCGCGGTTGGTGATGGCGATGTCGCCGGCATAGACGGACGGTCCGGTGACGCCGGTTTCGGGGTCGCGGTTCCAGGCGGCGGGCACGCCGACGTCGAAGCGGCGTTCGGCGAACAGCACGACATGACCGGCGCAGATGCGGTCGGCATCGAGCAGGAGCGCTTCGATTTCAGCGGCGTCGAGCGCGGGGGCGCCGTGCACGGCCAGCGTGCGGGCGCGCGGCAGCGGTGTGGGCGCGGTGCGGCCGGCCATGCGCCGGGCCATCCGGGTGGCGGCCGCCTGACGGACACGGTAACCCACCTCGGCGACCGACATGCAGCGCAGCCGATTCACCAGCCAACCTATCCTTACTGTTGCGTTCATCTCTCTTCCCCGCTGTGGTGGTCGCGATGTTGTTACAGCCTGCGGTCAGCGATGTGATTCGCGCAGTTGCCGCAGTTGCTGGTACACCGCTGATATTTGTCCGATCACGACGCCGGACTCGAATTCCTGTTCGATGGTGGCGCGCGCCCGCCCGCCCAGTCGCCGGCGCTCGTCCTCGTCGTCGAGCAGCTTGCCGAGCGCTCCCGCCAAGGCTTCCACGTTGCCGGGCTCGACCATCAGGCCGTTGTCGCCGTCGCGCAGCGCATCCGGGATGCCGCCGACGCCGGTGCTGACCACGGCCTTGCCGGCGGCCATCGCTTCCAGCAGCGCCATCGGCAAGCCTTCCGCATGCGAGGGCAGGCAGAAGATGGCGGCGCGCGCCAGTTCTTCGCCCTTGCGCCCGGCGGTGACCCAGCCCAGCTCCTCCAGCCGGTCGGCCACGCCCAGTTGTTCGGCGCGGCGCATTACCCCCGCCAGCTCGCCCTGCCCGCCGATCGCCAGGCGGGCCTGCGGGAAGCGCGAGGACAAGAGGGCCAGCGCTTCCACTAATTCATAGATACCCTTGCGCGGCTCGACCTGGCCGAGGAACAGGATGCGGCCGGGTTCGGCCCGCTCCGGGCCGAGCTGCGGCAAAGGCACCGAGTTCGGGATCACCACCACCCGGGCGCGCGGCGCGAACCCGTTCAGGTAAGCGGCCCAGCGGGTGGACAGCGCGATGACCGTGGAGCTCGATTCCAGCGTGTGGCGGATCCAGCGCCGCATGACCGGGCTCGAGCGTTCGATAAAACTGTCGAAACAGGCGCCGTGCAGGTGGAACACGGTCTTGCAGCCACTGGCACGGGCCAGGGCCAGCAGCACCGACTTGCGCACGAAACTGCCGTTCGAGGCCGCGTGCGCATGCACGATCTCCGGACGGCGCGCCAGGCAGGCCAGGGTGCGCAGCAGGCCCTTGAGGGCGGCGCCGACCTTGGCGATGCGGCTGCCCTCGGCATGCGTCGGCACATAGCAGACGCCTTCGCGCTCGAACAAGCCGTTTTGCTGCAGCAGCGAGACCACGGTGGCGACACCGCCGCGTCCGCCAGGCTCGGTTCCCAGCATGAGCACACGCGGTGACACATGGGCCGCCGCTGGCGCTGCTGGAGCCGATGCCCGGTTCATGCCATTCGCCCTTCTCCAAAATGTTTGCAAAATAGAAATTTTTTTGGATGGTACATCGATATTTACTTTGGGAAGCGCACGCTACGATGCACGACGGACACGAAACTTGTCGTTTCAACTCCGTCGCGGCAGGATTTGTGTGTACGTTTCTGCAACTATTCGACCCAGAATAGCATAGGTACGGTGGCTGCTTACGTACGCTGGGCCACGTTTCGCGAACTCGGCGCCCAGCGCCTTGTCCTGCAGCAGGCGCCGCACGGCTTGCGCGAACGGCGCCGCCTCCATCGGTGCGCACAGCCCTGCCTTGCTCTCGTCGATGACCAGCTGCTGGTCCGGGATGTCGTTGGCGACGCTGGGAATGCCCAGCGCCAGGTACTCGACCAGCTTGGTCGGCGAAGACACGTCGAACAGGGTGCCGCGCGGGATCGGCGACAGGCCGACCTCGGCCCGCACCGCGTAGCCGAGCGCCGTGTGCTGGGGCAGCCAGCCGGTCAGCAGCACATGTTCTTGTAGCCCGCGGCGCGCGATCTCGGCGCGCATCCAGGCCATTTCGTCGTTCGAGGCGGCGTCGCCGGCGATCACCAGCAGCAGGTCGGGAGTGTCTTTCTTGAGTTCTTCGGCCACATCGAGCAGGAAGTCCGAGCGGCGCGCCTGGGCGATGCGCCCCAGGTAGAGAATGACGCGGCGGCCGTCCAGGCGCGGGTCGTCGACGGGCGCTACCCTATTGCGGTCGAACAGCGCGGCGTCGACGCCCATCGGCACTGCGGTCATGCGCGACCGCTCGAAGCCCTGCGCCGCCAGCCAGGCGGCCATGGCTTCGCTCTGCACGAAGATGTGGCGCGCGCCCGGCAGTACCAGGCGGTAGATGACGAAGCGCGAGGCGGCGGCCCTGACGGCATGCGCCAGCCACTTCAGGTCTTTCTTGCGGCTGCCGATCTCGTCGCGCCGCACCTCGAAGCCCTCCACGATCGGGAACGACATCCAGTAGATGAAGGGAACCCGCAGCACCCAGGCGGCCAGGCGCCCCAGCAGGCCGGAGGCGATCTTGTCGCGCACCTGGATGCAGTCCGGGCGCCTGCCGCGCCGCACCCGCAACAGGCCACGCAGGTCCCAGACCGGCGACATGATCGCGGCGAAACGCGACTTCAGGCTGCCGACCGCATGCATGCCGCCTGCCGGCCACGGCGCCCCGGCCGCTGCGTCGCTGCCGGACTGCCCCACCAGGTCGGTGTGCACCCCGTAGCGCGGCATCTCGGCGCCGAACAGGGTCAGCACATCGGCCCGCATGGGCGGCAGGGGGTCGCGGACGATGAAGGCAATGGACAGGGGTTTGCGCATGCGGTGGGTATCGATGGGTCGGACCAGCCGATTCTAGCGCGGCAACACGGGCGCACGTTTCGGGAATCCGTGCATGTGTGCGCTGGAACACATCCGGCACACGCCGCCGCGATTCACCCGGACATTCAGGCAGCCCGGCTGTCCTTCCACCGCTGCAGTTGCGGCAGCAGCCCGGCGCTGGCCTGGCTGTCGAGCTTTCTGCAGAAGTGGGCATGCGAGGCGCGGATGCGTTCGAAATCGTCGGCGTCGAGCACCTTGGGGTTGCGCGCGCCCTGTTCCGGCCATTGCACGTAGCGGTAATTATCGGACAGTACGCGCCCGGCGAAGCGCGAATGCATCACCAGGGTCTGGAACAGCATCTCATCCGGACACTGGACGGTGCGCATGAAGCGCTTCAGGCGCGGATGGGCATCGAACAGGCGCAGCACCTCGGCCAGACAGTCGCGCGACAGCGCCCACCATGAAGCGCCGCCGTGCGGCACGAAGCCGTCCGGCATGCGCCGGCGCCGGCCGGCGAGGCGCAGCATACGGTTGAGCAGGCCGCAGGCCAGGCGCTCGAGGCGCCCGCCGCCTTCGCGATGGAAGAACTGGTAGCGGTATTCCACGCTCCAGCCGTCGGGCCGGATCGGCGCCGTCTCCAGCAGCTCATAATCTTCCAGACGATTGAGCTCGCGCTTGAGCAGGGCATTCGGCAGCAGCGGAAAATCCTGGGCCGACAGGAAGACGACCTTGTCGAAGTCGGGCTGCTCGCGCAGGATCTGGCGCAGCGAGCCGAGTGTGGCCTCGACCTGCGAGAAGCCGCCCCAGTGCACGTCGATGCGCGGCGCTACCTGGCGGGCCGCGGGATGCAGGCCGGCGGGATCGAGCGCGCTCTTGCGGTCGAGGTGGACGTAGACCGTGAAATCGGGGTCGCGCAGCGCCTCGACCAACGCATTGAGCTGGTCGATGTCCTTGTGCGCGCAGATCAGGAACACCTGTTTCATCACCCTCCTCGCCCTGGCGGCTGCCATAAAAAAAATCCCCCGCGGCGCGTGCCGCGGGGGACTTGTGCCGCGCGCCGAGTCTAGCACGGCAGGCGGGAGGGACAGCGCCCTGTTCGTTGATGCTTGGTTGATACTTAGTTGATCGTCACCGTCTGGCCACCAACGGTCACGGTGCGCACGGAACCCGAGGTCGAGATGTTCACTGCCGGCTTCTTGCAGCCGACGTCGAGCAGCACCAGGTACTCGGCGGTGGCGTTGGCACCGGCCTTCAGGTAGAAGGCGCCGTGGTCTTCCACCACGTTGGTCTTGGCGCCCGGGCCGATCCACTTGGCGAAGCTGGCATTGGTGTTCAGCGAGCGCACGCACAGCGACTGGGTACCCGCCACCACCTTGACGTTCTGGCCGTTCTCGACGGTCATGATCGACGGGGTGTGCATGTTCCACTCGTAGGTGCGGGCCACGGTGCTGGCCAGGCGGTCGCGCACCAGGATCGCGTTGCCGGCGTTACGCAGGTGCCAGACCTGGCGCTTGGCCATGGTTAGCTGGCCGCCATACGCCGGGGTGGCGTCGCCTTCGGCATAGTCGTAGCTCGGCTGGGCGGTGAAGGCGGTGATCTTGCCGTTGCGCTGCAGCTGCTCGCGGTAGCCGGTGACCATCTGGCCCTTGCCGCCGTCGAAGGTGATCGCGTTCTGCGAACGGGTCTGGTGGTACCAGTCGGTCCAGTACGGCGAACCATACCAGTCGTACCAGCCGGCCTTGATCAGGAGCGGCTGCCCGGCGGCCGACAGCAGCAGGCCGTTCTGGTCGCCGTGGCTGTGGTTGAACGAGCCGTAGGGGCTGGACTTGAAGAAGGCCGAGGTGCGCGAGGTCGAACCGAGGTTGCTGTGCATCGCGACCCAGCCGATGCTCGGATAGTAGGCCGAATTTTGCGGTGCTTCCAGGTAGGTGGTATAGCTCACCGGCAGCGGGTACTCGGCCTGCAGCAGCGACATCGCGTCTTCCATGCCGGTGGTGTTCTTCACGTACCAGGCGGCGCGCGGCGACCACATGCGCGAGGCGAAGGCGCGGAACACGCGTGCGTCCGGCTTGGTCTCGGAGGCGTCGCCAAAGGCATGGGTACGCGCGCCGGGTGGGGTGAATTCCATCGCGAAGTCGAGGAAGCCGAGCGTCCACGGCTTGCCGAAGAAGTTCACGCCGCTGGCCTGGGTCAGCGGATCCCACAGGGCCAGCAGGTAGCCGGCCGCGTACTCCGCATAGGCGGTGCCGTTGGCATAGCCGCCTTCCGGGCCGCTCCAGGGGTTCGGGCTCAGGGCATAGGCGCGGAACGAGAAGTCGAACCACTTCTCGGCCTCCGGGATCTCGCCAAGGGTCAGGGTCGAGATCAGCACGATGTAGATCAAACTGGTGTTGCCGTGCGAGTCGAACGGGTACTGGTCGAGGCGGCCGTTGTCGCCGGCCAGGCTGTTGTACATCTCGGTGGTGCGGACCTTGATCGAACCGAGCCAGCGCGCCTTGCGGGTCGCATCGAGCGAGCTGCCCAGCAGGTCGATGGCCTTGGCCAGGCCCCAGGCGATCTGGCGGGTGGCCTGGTCCTGGTTGGTGTAGCTGGTCGGGCCGCTCGGGTTGAGCGCGGCCAGTTCGTCGCCGCGCTTCAGGGCTTCGGTCAGGTACAGGGTCTCACCCTTGAGCTTGTACATCAAGGCCGCGGCTTCCATCTGGCGGGTCGCTTCGTTGATGCGCTGGCGCACGTCGGTTTGCTGGCTGGCCATGGCGGCGGTCAGCGGCGAAGTGATGACGATCGACCAGCGCGAATCCGACAGCGCCGGCACCGCGGTCACTTGCGCCTTGACTTCGTTGCCGAGGCGGCTCAGGTAGGGCTCGAGCGTGGTGCGCTTGGCATAGTTCCAGGTCGAGAACGGGGTGACCGAGCCGGGCAGCGAACGCGGCCGGGCCTTCGACAGGATGCGGTTGCGCAGGGTGGCGTTGTCCGGCACCTCGAACTTGGTCGCCTTGCTGGTGATCGAGAAGGTACGCGGGCTCGACCAGTCGTTGCTGCCCACCGGGCGCACGCGCCAGGTGTAGTTGCCGAGTGCGAAAGCCTTGGTCGGCAGGTACCAGTTGCGCTCGACCACGGCGCGGGTCGGCGTGCCGCCCACCGGGGTGATCTCGACTTCGTAGCTGGCCGGACCGGTAGCGTGGCGGGCCCAGGTGAAGCCGGGCGGGTTCTGCGCCTGCACCTGGTTCATTTCAGGCTTGGCCTGCACGACCAGGGGATCGGTTGACTGAACCCAGTCGGCGCGCGCCGAAACGCTCGCGAACAGCGAGGCGAAAGCGGCCGCGAGGACCAGGCTCTTCCGTTGAAATTGCATGTGGATGCTCCGAGAAAAAATCTTGATATCCATGCGCCAAACCGGCGTGGCCGGCGGCTCGGGAACTTTGCTGCGCTATCGAGAAGCGGCTTACTTGGCAGGAGTTATGCTACCCCAAAGTAAGTTGAGCACAGGCAAATTCCCCAAAGAATCACGAATTTTTTGCTTGCTTTGCGGAAATACCACGACAGAATTTCAACAATTACCGAACAATATTTGCAGGCTTTTAACGGTCGTAAGTGGCCTGAAAAGACAAATCGGCAAAGCTGTCAGAAAGCTATCAATTAACAGCGTCTAGCAGAACCCCGAGGGCAAGGCGCATCGCCGCCGTGGCGGACCACGAAGACAGTACGCTAGTACGGCAAGACGATGCAACGCAGCCATCGGGGGAATTGTTAGACGCTCTACACGGCCACTGCGCGTGCCTCGGCCTGCAATTCGCGCACCCGTTTCAAGTAACGCAGGCAGTAAATACCGAAAGCCAGCGGCGCCTTGTCCATGTGGCGGCGCCGCACATTGAATTCTTCCTGGCGTGCCTTGAGCCGGTTGGCCGAGGACACGCTGCCCGCATGGTCGCGGAACACGGTCAGGGGCTGGTCGATCATCGCCGGGCGCGCTTCCGCCCCCAGGCGCAGCCACAGGTCGATGTCCATCGCGTACTTGAGCTTTTCGTCGAAGGCGCCGACGCGCTCGAAGGCCGTCTTGCGGATGAACACCGCCGGATGCGGAATCGAGCTGCGGCCGGCCACGAACGAGCGATAAGAGAATGCCGGCATCGCGTAAGGCGGCACCATCTTGCCATCCTTCAGGATCTGGATATTGCCATAGACCCAATCCACCGGCTGCCCCGCCGCCTGCGCAGTGTCGAAGGCGCGCTTCACGGTGGCGAGCACGTCCGGCCCGTTGTAGTAGTCGTCCGAATGGAGGTGGGCGACGATCTCGCCGCTGGCCGCGTCGATGCCCTGGTTCATGGCGCGGCTGATGCCGCCGCCGACATCGCGCAGCACCCGCTTGTTGCCCGGCCTGTCGCTCAGGTAGGCCGCGATCATGTCGAGGGTTCCGTCGGTGGAACCACCATCCACGAAGATGTGTTCGTAGTCCTGGCAGGTCTGGGCCTGGACCGAGGCCAGGGTGTCGCCCAGCGTCGCGGCGCTGTTCCAGGTGCAGGTGACAATGGTAAAGGTCGGCTTGTTAGACGACCGCTGGGCGGATTGGTTCGGCGAGTTATTTTGCATAGAAGTCCACGATCTTGGGGAGGGCCTGGAAAACGTCCATCCCGGCGCTGGACGGCAAGGGCCGTGCCCGCGCCGGCCGCCCCAGTTCGTCGAGCAGGAGCGTGACCAGCTCCTCCATCGTCGTCGCCAGGCGCAGCTGGCCGGGATAGGACTCGTATACGGCGAGTTCGGGATTGCCGCCGCGCGCCAGCGCCAGGCAGGGTCGGCCCAGCGCCAGCGCTTCGAGAATGGTGGTGCCGCAGGGTTCTTCCCACACCGACGGCACCACGCACACATGGCTGGTGGCGGTCAGGGCCACCACGTCCGGGTTCGGCTGCCAGCCGAGGAAGCGCACACCCTCGTTGGCATGTTCCGCTTCGAGTCCTGCGCGCAGCGGACCGTCGCCGACCACCAGCAGCTGCGCTTGCGCCGGCAGGCGCCCGCGCGCGGCGGCCAGGAATTCGGCGAAGCCCTTGCCGGTATCGATGCGCCCGGCCAGCAGCACCTGGCCCGGCTGCGGGGCGGCGCTGGCGGCGGCCTGGCGCGCCAGCTTGCGGTAGTTGATGAAGTTATGGATCACGCGCGAGCGCGACAGGTCGGCCTCCGGCAGGGTACGCAGGAACTGGCGGCGCAGGAAGTCCGACACGAAGATGGTCTTGTGGCGCGCGAACGCACGCTCGGTCTCGCTGCGGTAGCGCGCCACCGCGTGCCCCGACAGCAGGGTGCGCACCGGGCCTGGCGCCCCATGCGCGCAGCCGGCGCAGGCGCGGCTGGAGGTCTCGGTGCACACGGCATTGCCCTTGAAGCGCAGGTGGGTCACGCACTCGCTGCCCTGGTCGTGGCGGGTCTGGACGAAGTTCAGCGCGGGGTCGACGTACAGCCCGGTCATCGGCAGGTGCCCGTGGTAGTGCACCACGTCGTAGTTGCCGGCCGTGCGCGCATGCTCCGACAGGGCGCGCGCCACCCGGGCGGCGAACCAGGGCCGCTTGGCCGGGTTGAAGAAGCCGAGCTGGGCTTCCTTCCAGCCGACCCGGCGGAAATCGAAGCCGGGGATGAAGCGCCCCTGGAAACCGATCTCCTCGGCGCTGCGGGCATGGGCCCGGTCCGAACGGCCCATGATGTCCACGTCGTGTCCCTCTTCGAGCAGGGCATTCGACAGCGTGACGACATGCTTGGCCAGGCCGCCGAGCTGGGCGCCCGGCAAATCTTCCGACACCATCAGTATCCGCAAAATCTACGCTCCCTTCGCCTGCAAGCGCGACCAGCCAGCCTTCAGGCGCGACCACGCCAGCAGCCGGTCGTCGCGTTCGACGACGAACAGCGCGCCGTGCACGCCCAGCAGCAGCACGGTCACGCCCAGAATGAACAGGAAATCCCAGGCGCCGCGGTCGAACAGCTGTTCGGCCGCGGTCGCCGCCACCGCCACCAGCGCCACCCCGACCAAGCCCGGCGCATAGCCCTGGCCCAGCAGGTCGGCGAGCGTGGTCGGCACCGTACGTCCATGGACGTAGACCAGGAACACGCCCGTGAACACCAGCGACGCCACCAGGTGGCCCCAGGCCGCGCCCTCGATGCCCCACCCCGCCACGCCGGCGTACACGATGGCCAGGCCGGCCAGGGCGCGGGTGACGGCGAACAGCCCGGACACGCGCGGGTGGCCCATGCCGTCGTTCACCAGCGACGGCAGGCTGGTCAGCGAATCGACGAACTGCGACAGCGCCATCACGGCCAGCACCAGCGCCCCGTTGCGCGCAAAGGCATCGTTCATCCAGTAGCCGAGGATCTGGTGAGCGAATACCGCCACCAGCACCAGGATGGCCGCATTCAGGAACACCACGTAGCGGGTCGCCTTCAGGTAGACGCGGTCGAGGCGCGCGTACTCGCCGCTCGCCGCCAGCGCGCTGGCGGCCGGGAAGAACACGCCAGAGAGACGAAAGGTCAGGCTCAGCACGCGGTTGGCGAGCGTCGCCGCCACCGTGAAATAGGCCAGCCCGGTGACGCCGACCAGGGCGCCGATGATCAGCTTGTCGGCATGGGCATACGACAAGGTGGCAAAGCGCGACAGGAAGGAATAGGCCGAGAAGCCGAGCAGCGCATTGCGGAACTGTGCTCCCGGCCAGCGCCAGCGCATGCCGGGCAGCAGGCGCCGGATCGCGCCCCACAGGATCGCGCAGTGGATGGTGGAGGCCACCACCCGCAGCAGGATCACTTCGAACAGGCCATGGCCGAGCAGCAGCACCCCAACGGTACTCAAGGGCACGATGGTGCCGAACACCATTTCCAGGCGCGCCGAGATGTCGTAGCGCATCAGCGACTGCGGCACGCTGTTCAGGTAGCTTTGCAGCTGCCCGGCCAGGAAGCCGAGCGAGGCCAGCTGCAGCGTGGCGATGGCTTCCGGCACCAGCCGTTGCGGCACCGCGAACACGTCGCTTACCAGCCAGGCGGCGCTGAAGAACAGGCCGAGCGCGCCCAGCAGGCCGATGCCGGTGTAGGTGGCCAGGCCGAACGACACCGTCTCGTGGATGCGCTCGTCGTCCTTGCGTGCATTGTGCTCGGCGATGTACTTGACCGAGCCAGCCGTGACGTTGATGTCGATCACCGCAAAATAGCCGACGATGGCGGTGACCAGCGAGTACAGGCCGTAGCCGGCCTCGCCCAGCCCCTTGACCACCAACGGCACGGTGCCGAGCATGACCAGCGCGGGGATGGCCGCGCCGAGCAGGTTCGACCAGGCGTTGCGCACGAGCCGCAGGTTCATCACGCGGGCACCAGGTAACGACGCGGCGGGGTGAAGGGTTTCACCGCCGGATGCAGTCCGCGCTGCGCTGCCGGCGCCGCTTTCGCGACCGCGACCGCCAGGTAAGGCAGGGCCAGGCAGATGGCCAGCATCTGGCTGGTGCGCACCTGCGGGAACGGGGTGCCGATCAGGAAGTCGGGAATCATGAAGGCCAGCCCGGCCACTCCGGCCGTGGCCAGTCCGAGCAGTTCCGGCGGCAAGGACTTGAGCGCACGGCGCGCGAACAGGATGAACGCGGCCAGGGTGCCGAACATCAGGACGGTGCCCACCAGGCCGCTCTTGAGCGCGATGTGCAGCACGCCGCTGTGCAGGAACAGGCCGCCGTCCGGGTTTTGCTGCCACGAGATGTACTGGTAGCCGGTGTACCTGCCCCAGGTGCCGATGCCGGTGATCGGGTTGGCCAGGAAGTCGCCCAGCGCGAACTTCAGTTCCAGCACCCGCTCGCTCTCGGGCCCGAAGCGCTTGGACTGCATGTCGTAGACCAGGCTCGACAGGCCGCTGCCGGCTCCCTTGGTCTGGGACAGGCGCTGCACGGCGACATAGGCGAGCGCGGCCCCCACCACCGGCAGCCCGGCCGTCATCAGCTTCATGCGGCGCTTGAGCGGGAAGCGCATCATGATCACCACGAAGGCCAGCATGAAGCCGATCCAGGCGCTGCGGCGGTAGGACAGCAGGATGCACAGCGCGGTGGAGACCAGGGTCACCCACTCGATGGTGCGCCAGAATTTCGGGCGGTCAGTCTTGACGGCCTGGAACAGGTGGACGGCGGCGATCGCGAACGCGATGGTGCACACCAGGCTGTCGTTGATGTCGAAGAAGGTCAGGCGGATCTTGATCGCGTTCAGGTTGGCGTACACATTGTTCGGATCACCCCCGAAGGCGGCCCAGCGCACCAGCCCGAACAGCGAGCGGCACAGGCCCACGATCAGGATGAAATGGGTCAGCTCGAGCACGTGCTCGCGGGTGCGGAAGGACAGCAGCATCAGCGAGATCAAGGGCGCCATCCAGACGATGTTGGAGAAGCCCTGCGGCGTCAGCGACTCGGCCACGGTAACGCCGTTCATCAGGCCGACGGCCAGGTGGCCGACCAGCAGCACGAACCAGGCCCAGAACCAGGGGCGCAGGTTGCAGGCAGGCGTCGGGAAGCGCTGGAAGGTCGCCGCCACGCGGGCGACGGCCCAGGCGCCCAGTACGTACCACAGCACCAGGCCGAACAGCAGCAGGCCGGAACCGCGGCTGTAGATGCTGCGGCTGGCGAAGATCGCCATGCTGCCGTAGCTGGTGGAGTTCATGCAGAAATACACCGCCAGGTAGGGATAGACCAGGAAGCGCGGCCATACCAGGCCGATGCCGATCCCCGCGACGGCCGCGATCGACAGGCCGATGATGAAGGCCCACGGCAGCGAGTAATAAATGTACGGGAGAATCGAGTTCATCGGCAGCTGTCAGCTCTTCACGTTAGGTTGTCCCCGTCTCAACCGTTGGCGCGGCCCGGCGCTGCCGTCGCCGTCCCTGCCGCAGCGGTCGTGGAAGCGGCAGCGGCCTGCGGCGCGGGCGCCAGTCCGGCGCCCAGCAGGCGGGCGCGGTCGCGCGGCGCCATTACGCCCAGCATGTCGACGACGAATCGGTCCTGCGTCCGGTAAGCCTGGGCATCGTTGGCCCCGATGGTCGAGACGCGCACCAGCATGCCGTCCGGGATCTCGCCCGACAGGCCATACGCCAGGCGGCGCAGCTTCTGCTGGATGCCGGCCCGCGAGGCGTGTTCGCCGATCGTGATCCAGTAGGTGATCGGCTCGTTGCGCTCGTGCAGGCGCGCCACCAGGCGCTTGACCGGCAGTTCGCCGAAGCGGGTCGGCAGCGCACCCTCGTCGTCCTTCACCATCTGGAAGCCCTGCGCCACGTAGCAGACCTCGGGCAGGTGCAGCTGCAGCGCCTTGCTCTGGTCGCCGCCGTAGGCGATCGACAGCATCACGCGCTCCCCCGCCCCATTGATGTAGGTGCGCGACAGGGTCTGGTCGTAGATCTTTTCCAGCACGCTCTGCTGCTCGGGGTCGGGGGCGAGCGGCACCACCGAGGGATCGATGCGCCAGTCGCCGAAGCGCTGCGGGATCATCTGGTCCAGGCTGAACTGTTCGTGGGCCTGCAGCACCCGCGGCTTGGGCGTGAGCGCCCCGGTCAGTGCCGAGGTGCCGGCCATGGCCAGGCCCAGCGCCAGGCTGACGGCGAGACGTCGGTTCATGTTGCCTCCTTCAGGGATCGTGGCATGCGGCCGCCGCCGGCGCCGGGACCGGGGCCGCTGCTGCCGCCCTGGCCACGCTTGATCCACCATTGCAGGCCGTTGTCGACCGCCAGGATCAGCAGCAGCGCGGTAACGAACAGCACCATGCCGGCGAAGCCGTGCAGGAAACCCTGGCCGGCGGCATCGCCGAAGTAATAGGTGATGAGGGTGAGCGCGATCACGCGGATCACGTTGGCGGTGAACGAGATCGGGATGATCAGGATCGCCAGCGTGATGTTGCGGAAGGCCGAGGGGTGGCGCATCAGGTTCAGGTAGAACAGGCCGAGCGCTTCCAGGGTCAGCAGGGTCTGCAGGCCGGCGCAGGCATCGGCCACCAGCAGCTGGTACTGGCCCATCTGCAGCACCACGCCCGAGCGCGAGATCGGATAGCCGAGCGCGAACAGGATGTGCTCGGTCACCCAGGACACCGCCATCTTCATCGGCATCGTCACCGCTGCCACCAGCTCGCTCGGCAGCGGGATCAGGAACAGCATGAAGAAGAACGGGAACCACAGCACGCGCAGTGCGCGGCTGCCGAACTTGAGCAGCACCAGCGCCGCCATCACCACCACGATCGAGGCGACTTCGAACATCAGGATCTTTTGCGAGCGCCCCAGCAGGTGGAACAGCAGGCCGGCGGCCAGCACCGGCCAGCCGGTCCAGCTGCCGATTGGCGTCGGGCCGACTGCGGCCGTCACCTCAGGCCACTTGCGCCAGATCAGCCACAAGGCCAGGAAGAAGATGATCGGTCCGTGTCCCTGCTCTTCGCCGATCCAGGCGCCGGTGAACAGGCTGTAGAAACTGGGGCCGAACAGGATCGCCAGGCCGGCATAGACCGGCCACCATTCAGGCAGCGAAGCGCGTAGCGCGGCTAGCGTGCCTGCGATGGTCGGGGCCGGGGGTGCTTCGGGCGGCATGCCTGCCGCCGTCTGCGCCGTTGCGTGATCTCGTGCCGCCGTCGCCATCTCAGAACTCCACCACCACCGAGCCGACCACTTCGGCGCCGGATTCGGCCATCTGCTCGGCCATGCGGCTGATGCTGGCGATGCGGGTGCGGTGCTTGCAGGCCACCAGCAGCACGCCGCCGGCCCGGCCGGCCACCGCCAGCGCGTCGGCCCCGCTGGCAAACGGCGGCAGGTCGTACAGCACCACGTCGTAGCGGCTCTCCAGCTGGGTATTCAGATTGCGGAAACCTTCGCGCGCCAGCAGCTCCTGCGGGTTGGGCGGCAGGGTGCCGGCCGGCATCAGGGACAGGTCGACAAATGCCGGAACCCGGGTAATGACGTCGAGGTCGGCACGGCCTGCCAGCAGGTCGGACAGGCCCTGGCGCGGCTTGACGCCGAACATTTCTTGCTGGCGCGGGCTGCGCAAATTGGCATCCACCAGCAGGGTCTGCTCGCCCAGCTGGGAGAACACCACCGCCAGGTTGGCCGCGAACAGGCTGGAGCCGTCTTCCGGGGTGACGCCGGCGATCGCCAGCGCGCGCCGGCCGCGGGCGAACCAGCGCAGCATCAGCTGGCTGCGGATCGCCCGCAGCGCCTCGACCTGGGGCGAGAACGGATCGTAGGCGGCCACCAGCTTGGGCGACAGGTTGGCCTGGCCTTTCTGTAGATACGGATAGGAGAACTGGCGCGCCAACACCTGCTGGATGTCGTCCTCGCTGACCAGCCCCAGGCGCACGGCAGCTTCGCCGAAACGGATCCCGAGGTCTTTCTGCATGCGCAGCACCCGCTCGGCATTCTCGGGCGTGAGCTTGCCGGCATCGAGCAGCAAGGCGCCCATGCTCGAATCGGCGTTAGGACCAGTATGTAAGGCGCCACTATGGTATGCGCCGTCGTGTGGTGCGCCGGTAGGCAATGCGGATAGCACGGATGAATTCATGGTCGTGTCCTATTTTTTTAGAATTGCGCTGGCGCCATGCGCGCCTCATGGGCGCGCATGGCTGCTTCAGTTCAGCCGCAGCAGGCGGCGCGGTGTCATCAGCGCACGGATGCCGGCGGTGCGCGAGCGCTTCATGCGCCACTCGATGGTGCCGAGCACCGGAATGCCCAGCATGTCCTTGACGTCGCCGGTCGAACGCACCGGACGGTTGATCAGTTCGAGCAGCAGGGCCAGGCCGACGCCGAGGATGGTGCCCAGCAGGATCGAGACCAGGGTATTGAGCAGCACGCGCGGGCCCGCAGGATCGGTCGGCGGCACCGCCGGGTTCAGGATCGAAATGTCGGACTGTTCGGACTGGGCCTCGATGCGGGTCTGCGAGAAGCGGCCGCTGGCGGCATCGAAAGCGCGCTGGGCGCTGTCGAGGTCTTTCAGCATCACGCCGAGCTCGTCACGGGTACGGTTCAGTTCGAGCACACGGGTCTTCTGCGCGGCCAGGGCCGCGCGCAGCTCGGCTTCGCGCTGGCGGTAGACCTGGGCGTTGGCGCCCACGCTCTTCGACACGCTGCCCAGGGCGGCGTTCAGTTCTGCACGCATCTTGCCCACCTCGGCGGCGGCGGACTGGTAGATCGGGTGATTGCGGCCGTAGCGCGAGGAGGCCTCGGCCAGCTTGGCTTCACCGCTGGCCAGGCTCACGCGCAGGCTTTGCACCAGGGCGTTGTTGGCGACGTCGGGCGAACCCACGCCGGTGGCCATGCGTTCGCGCGAGCTGGCTTCCATGGCCTGGGTCTGGGCCGCGACCAGCTGGGCCGACAGGTCGTTCAGGCGCGACAGTTCGATGTCGACCCGGTTGTTGTCGAGGCTGACGATGCCCTTTTCCTGCTGGTACTTGGACAGGCGCGCCTGCGCGGCTTCCAGGTTGTCGCGCAGCTGCTTGGTCTGTTCGTTGAAATAGGACGACGCTTTCTTGGCCGGCTCGGTCTTGAGCTGGACGCTGATCTTCTGGTATTCGTCGGCGAAGGCGTTGGCGACCGCGGCGGCAAAGGCCGGGTCGGCGCCCTTGAAGCTGATCTCGACCACGCTCGATTCGCGCGAGGGCATGATTTCGAGCTTCTTGAGCAGCAGGTCGGCCAGCCAGTCGCGCGCCGTGCCCTTGCCCTCGCTGGCCTCGCGCCACTGGTTCTGCACGGCCGGGCTCGATGCGAGGCGCAGCGAGTCAACCACCCGCAGCGCCACGTTCTTGCTGGTGATGATGTCCATCTGGGTCGCCATATAGCCCGGCATCAGGTTGCCCGGCATGGTCAGCCCGCTCACCGGGTCCACCCCCTTGTAGTTCAGGAGCACGGATGCGGTGGCCTTGTAGGTCTTCTGCTGCATTAGGCTCCAGCCCAGCGCGAGCAGGACCGTGACCAGCAGGGTTCCCAGGATGATCTTCTTCCTGGCAAGAAGGATGAGCAGGAATTGATGAACGTTCATGGCCTTACCTTTGCATCAGATGCCTTTGACAGCGGGTGGACAAAACGGGTGAGTCTATAAAACGCTCTACAAGAGATTCCGTAGCGTGGGCGGGGTAATTTCGGGCAGTGCCCGGAATTACAGACGCCCACGCGTTCAAATCACGGTACTGCAACCTGCGGAGCTATTCTTCATCTAACTATCACCGCGTGGGCGGGAGAACCCGCCCACCCTACGTACAAGCCGAGACCGTTAGAACCACGACTCCTTGACGGTAATGACATCGTCCACTTGGACCGGATCGTGCGCCTTGACCTCAATCGTCACCGGATTGCCGCTGGCGTCCTTACGGGTCACTTTCATGCCCTTATTGCTGCCACGCATGTTCAGGCCGCCGCCGGCCGACACGGCCTGCTGCACGGTCATGCCGCGTTCGAGGCGGAACGGACCCGGGCGTTGCACTTCGCCGGTCACGTAGGCACGGGGGGCGCGCTCGACATAGATGATGTCGCCGCCGGCCACTTCATAATCCTTGTTCAGCTCGCCATTGCGGACCATCGCGACCACGTCGATGGTCTCGCGCGTGGTGTTGCCGTCGCGGGTGCGCACCAGGTTGATGATGTCGCCGCCCTCGCCATGGATGCCGCCCGCCATCGCCAGCAGGTCGAGCACCTTGCGGCGCCCCTCCACGGCATAGCGGCCCGGACGGTTCACATAGCCCAGCACCGACACCTGCTGGCTGGCCAGCGTGGTGACCAGCATGTTGACCTGGGCTTTCTTGAGATAGCCGCCCTTCTCCAGCAGGTCGCCGATCTTCTTCTCGGCCGCGGCCACCGACAGGCCGCCCACTGCAACCTGCCCCAGCAGCGGGAAGGTGATGTTGCCGCTGTCGCTGACCCGGGTCTCGAGCGAGAGATCGGGACTGCCGTAGACGGACAGCTTGACCACGTCGCCGGCTCCCAGCACGGTTTCGGCGGCGCCGGCGACGCCCATGGTCAGCACGAGCGCGGCGGCCATCATCCACTTGACGAATCGTTTCATGATTTCTCCTTCAATTCCTGTTATTGGTTAGCGTCGATGAGGCGATCACTTCAGGCCGGCAACGCCGCGTTCGAGCGCGGACTTGTCGGTGGCGGCGCCGGTCTCGGCAGGCGGCGCCACCGAGGCGGCGCCGGCAGGCGCGCCGGCCGCGCCACCTGCCACCGCGGCCGGGTCGGCTGCAACCGCGGCCGCGCCGGCAGGCGCGCCCGAGGCCGGCGCAGCTGCCGGGGCGTTCGGATTAGGCGTGGCGACGCCCGGCTCGTATTCCTTATTCAGGTAAGCAATCTTGGCAGTGCCGCGCAGGCGCTGGATCTCGGCGGCGGCCAGCTCCTTGTTCTTCTTGTTCATCAGGTACTGGCCGATCTGCGGACCGGCGATGGCCAGGGTGACCGGCGCGTCGCGCACTTCGGCAATCGAGATCAGCATCGCGCGGTCGCCTTCCTTGACCGCGAACAGCTGCCCCTTCGGCATCGACAGCAGCTTGCTCGACAGCTCCGGCTTCAGGTCGGCGGTGCTGCGGGTGACCTGGGCGCGGCCGTACTTGATATTGCGGGCGTCGAGGAACACGGCCACTTCTTCCAGCGACTTGGCGCTGTCGGCGGCGGCGCGCACTTCCGGGGTCAGGTCGTTGGCCGCGATGATCAGTTCGTTCATGGCGAACTGCTTGCGGTTCGAGAAGAACTGCGGATTCTTGTTGAAATAGTCTTCCACTTCGGCCGGCGTCGGGCGCACCGGCTCGCCGATGCGCTTCTGCATGTAGGCCTGGGCGATGATCAGCGAGCGCGCACGCTCGATGGCCTGCATCACCTTCGGATCACGGTCGAGTTTTTCCTTGGCAGCCTCGCTTTCCAGCAACTCACGGTCGATCAGGGCCTGCAGCACCTGCTTGCCGGCCACCTGCTGCTGCTGCGCCCCGACACCCAGGCGTTGCAGTTCTTCGTTCAGCTGCAGCACGGTAATTTCTTCGCCGTTGACGCTGGCCAGGGCCTGGCCCGGCTTCGACTCCTTGGGTGCTTCATCCTTGCTGCAGCCGGCCAGGGTTGCCGCGCACAGCACCAGCGCCGCTGCGGACAGCAGGCGCCTCGGGGTTGGAAAGGAGGTTTGGTTGGCTGCCAAATGGAAGGTTTTCAAGATGATTTCCTCGACGTTGGTTAGCGGGCGAGCCCGCCGCGTGTTCCTTTTGTTATTCGTGATCTGCCCCGGATTGCGAAGCAAATTCAGGACTCATCCATTCTGGGTTCCGCACGATTCGCCCTCTGTTCGTCAATTAACAAACTGACACCGTGACTTGTCCTGCGGTTCATGCAACCGCCCGCGGCGCGCTTCCAGGCGGGCGTCCCAGCAATTCCGGCGGCACGTCCTGCGGGCCGGCCTCTTCCGCTTCCTGCTGGGCGACGAAAGCTTCGTAGGCGCGGCGCAGGCCATCCTGCAGCGGCGTGCTGGCGCGCCAGCCGAGCGCGGCGAGCTTGGACACGTCGAGCAGCTTGCGCGGCGTGCCGTCAGGCTTGCCGGCATCGAACACGATGCGGCCGCGGTAGCCGACGGTCTCGCCCACCAGCCGCGCCAGGTCGGCGATCGTGACGTCCTGGCCGGTGCCGACGTTGATGTGCGAATGCATCGGATCGGTATTCGCCGCGTACACATCGAGCGGCAGGTTCATCACGTACACGCTGGCGGCCGCCATGTCGTCCACGTACAGGAATTCACGCATCGGCTTGCCGCTGCCCCAGATCACCACTTCCGGCGCATCGTTCTCGCGCGCTTCGTGGAAGCGGCGCAGCAGGGCCGGGATCACGTGGCTGTTTTCCGGGTGATAGTTGTCGCCTGGGCCGTACAGGTTGGTCGGCATCACGCTGCGGTAGTCGGTGCCGTACTGGCGGTTGTAGCTCTCGCACAGCTTGATGCCGGCGATCTTGGCCATCGCATACGGTTCGTTGGTCGGCTCGAGGATGCCGTTCATCAGGTATTCCTCGCGGATCGGCTGCGCCGCCAGGCGCGGATAGATGCAGGAGGAGCCGAGGAACAGGAGCTTGTTCACGCCGGCGCGCCAGGCTTCGTGCACCACGTTGGCCTGCACCATCATGTTGTCGTAGATGAACTCGGCCGGGTAGGTGTTGTTGGCGTGGATGCCGCCCACCCTGGCGGCGGCCAGGTAGACCTGGTCGATCGCCTCGAGGCGGAAGAACTCGCGCACCTGGGCCTGGTCGGTGAGTTCGAGTTCGGCATGGGTACGGGTAACGATGTTGGTGTAGCCCTGGGCGCGCAGGACACGCACGATGGCGGAACCGACCAGGCCACGATGGCCGGCGACATAGATACGAGGCTGATTATTCAACATTTACTCCAGTGAAAGTGCGACGTTGTAGCCATGCGATGCGAGCAGCTTGTGGCGGCGCGCCGTGTCGAGGTCATGCGCCACCATCTCCTGCACCATCGCTTCGAAACTGGTTGTCGGTTCCCAGCCGAGGCGCTCGCGCGCACGGCCCGGGTCGCCCAGCAGGGTCTCGACCTCGGTCGGACGGAAATATTGCGGATCGATCGCCACGATCGGCTGGCCCACCACGACGCCGGGCGCATGCTCGCCGCTTACGGCGGCCACCAGGCCGCGCTCCTCGACGCCCTGCCCCTGCCATGCGATCTCGATACCGAGCTCGCGTGCGGCGACCTCGACGAACTGGCGCACCGAGTACTGGCGCCCGGTCGCGATCACGAAGTCTTCCGGCTTGTCCTGCTGCAGCATCAGCCACTGCATGTGGACGTAGTCGCGGGCATGGCCCCAGTCGCGCAAGGCATCGAGGTTGCCGAGGAAAAGCTGGGGCTCGAGGCCCTGGGCGATGTTTGCAAGTGCGCGCGTGATCTTGCGCGTGACAAAGGTCTCGCCACGGCGCGGGGACTCGTGGTTGAACAGGATACCGTTGCAGGCGTACATGCCGTAGGCCTCGCGGTAGTTCACGGTGATCCAGTAGGCATACAGCTTGGCCACCGCGTACGGACTGCGCGGATAGAACGGCGTGGTCTCGCGCTGCGGGGTTTCCTGCACCAGGCCGTACAGCTCGGACGTCGAGGCCTGGTAAAAACGGGTCTTCTTTTCCAGCCCCAGCAGGCGGATCGCCTCCAGCAGGCGCAGGGTGCCGATGCCGTCGACGTCGGCGGTGTATTCGGGCGACTCGAAGGACACCGCGACATGGCTCATGGCGCCCAGGTTATAGACTTCGTCGGGCTGCACCTGCTGCAGGATGCGGGTCAGGTTGGAAGTGTCGCTGAGGTCGCCGTAGTGGAGGAAGAGGCGCGGATTGTCGGCGTGCGGGTCCTGGTAGATGTGGTCGATGCGCCCGGTATTGAACAGCGAGGCGCGGCGCTTGATGCCGTGGACCTCATAGCCCTTCTCGAGCAGCAGCTCTGCCAGGTAAGAGCCATCCTGGCCGGTCACGCCGGTAATCAGTGCTTTCTTCATATTGTTTTCCTTGCGGAACCAGAACATCGCCGGTCCCGACAGTTGCAAACTCATCAACGATTCTACGCAGCTCGTGTGGTCATGCAAGCAATAAACCAACCGTGCGCATGACTTTTAAGTCGACCTTAAGCGAAAAATTTCCAACTTGTATTTAAAGTGTTTTCGCTGGTAAATAACTGCATGTTGCGAGCAGTTAATGTCATTTTGCATGCGCCGGATACACCATCATGCTGCTGTTCGATGCCGGACGCAATGCCGGGTTCAATGCTTCTGCGGGCTAGTGCGCGTTCTCGCGCGTCAACACCACCTTGACCGTCTTCACGATGATCCAAAGATCCAGCCACAGCGACCAGTTGCGCAGGTAATCGAGGTCGTGCTGGATGCGCGCTTCCATCTTGTCGAGCGTCGAGGTTTCGCCGCGCAGGCCGTTGACCTGGGCCCAACCGGTGATCCCCGGGCGCACCTTGTGGCGCAGCATGTAGCCCTTGATCAGCTTGCGGTACTGCTCGTTGTGGGCGACCGCATGCGGTCGCGGCCCGACCAGGCTCATGCGTCCTTGCAGCACGTTAATGAATTGCGGCAACTCGTCGAGCGAGGTGCGGCGCAGGAAGCCGCCGATCGGAGTCACGCGCTGGTCGTTCTTTTGCGCCTGCACCACGGTGGCGCCGTCTTCGGTGACCGTCATCGAACGGAACTTGTAGACATAGATCTCTTCACCGTACAGGCCGTAGCGGCGCTGGCGGAAGATTGCCGGCCCCTTCGAAGTAAGCTTGACCGCGATGGCGATCACCAGCATCAGCGGCGCCAGCAGCAACAGGATGAGGCTGCCGATCACGATATCGCTGCCGCGCTTGATCACGCTGTTCCAGCCCATGAACGGGGTTTCGCTGATCGCGATCACCGGCATGCCGCCGACCGTGTCGAAGCGCGCCTGCATCAGGTCGAACACGTAGACGTCGGGCAGGAAATACACCGAGGCCGTGGTGTCCTTCAGTTCGTCGATCAGCTTGCGGATGCGCGGCTGGGCCGAGATCGGCTGGCTGATGAAGATCATCTTGATGTTGTGCTGGCGAACGTAGTGGCAGACATCGGCCATGCCGCCGAGCACCGGATGGCCGACTTCGCTCGGCCTGCGCTCGTCGTTGCGGTCTTCGAAGAAGCCGCACACTTCCATGAACAGGTTGGGGTGGCGTTCGCACACCTTGGCGAACTTGATGCCGACGTCGTTGATGCCGACCACCACGATCGAGCGCACCTCGCGCGAACGGTCGCGGCTGCCGGTGGCCGCGCGCACCGCCAGGTGGCTGACCAGGATGGTGATCGGGGTGGCGATGAACCAGGCCAGCAGCACCCGCTCGTCGTAGAAGTATTTCAGGCCGCTGGCCGAGCCCAGGAAATACAGCACGGCGATGGTCAGGCACCAGCCGAACACCGTGTCGCGCGCGTAGGCCAGCATGCGGCCGCTGCGCCAGGTGCGGTAGGGATCGACGTGCTGGTAGACCGAGGACGAAATGAAGAACGCCAGGATCATCAGCACCAGCGAGTAGCCCGAGAACGGCTCCTGGTAATACAGCGTGGCCAGGTACAGGGTCCCCATGATGATCAGGGGATCGAGCACGCGCTGGAAAAACGAGATGATCGGGATGTCGTTGACCGTCATAAGTTACTTCGCAAGCCTGCAGTGCTTCAGAACAGCACGTTCGCGTTCACCATCACGGTGTTGGCGTCGAAACCGACCAGGTTCAGCGACCTGGCGCCGCTGCGCTTCTGGTTGATCCAGGCGCTGGAGACCGTCACCTTGCGCCTGACCTGCCAGGTTGCGCGCAGGGTGGCGGTGCGCAGCGAGTCTTCCAGCTCGCTCGGGCCTTCGAGGACGGCGCGCGGGTTATAGGCGCGCTTCTCGTAGGCGACATTGGCGTCGACCTTGATCTTGCCGGTCGCGGCCCAGGTGGCGCCCGCGCTGGCGCCCTTGTTCAGGGTATAGCTGACGATCGTACTCTCGATCGGGGCGAACTCGCGCCAAAGCGAGGCGTTGTAGCTCAGTTTGCCGCGCGGCTTGTAATAGGCGTTCAGCCGCCCGTTGAAGCCGCTGGTCTTGCCGTCGCCGAAGGACGGTTGCTCGCGCCGCACGTAGCCGCCCAGCGCCTGCAGCGTGGTGGTGCCGGTGGCGTACCAGTTGACACGCACCTTCAGTTCGTCCTGGGTGAAGTCGTCGGAGGGCGCCCCGGGGCGCGGACGCCGGACCGGGTAATCGCCCTCGACCCGGCGCGCCACCAGGCCGACCGAACTGCCGCTCTTGGGGGTGTACAGCAACTCCGTCTCGTAGGCTTTTTCGGTGCGGTTGTTGAAGCGTTGGCGCTCCAGCTCGTACTCGTAGCGGTCGCGGTTGACGCCGGCCCGCAGCTTCCAGCTCGGGTGCATCTTCCAGCCGGCGTCGAACCACTCGCGGCGCCGCTCGCGCAGATTGCGCTCGTCGCTGAAGAAGTCGGTATAGGGCGCCAGCGTGCGCTCGTACATGGCGCCGGCCTGCCCTTCGAACTTGTTGCCCAGCTCCCATAGCCAGGTTGCCTGCAGATCCCGTCCGTCGTAGTCGAGCTGCTTGAAGTGGTCGAACTCGACCTTCGAGACCTTGGCCACCAGCGCTACGCGCTGGCGGCTGATGCGCTTGTTGTACACGACCCCGGCCTCGGCCTGGCGCCAGCGGTCGCTGCGCTTGCCGCCAAAGGCCGGGCGGTCCTTGGGCACGCGCAGCAGGTTGTCGTCGTAGCCCCAGCCGATGCCGCCGTACAGCTTCAGGCCTTCTTCCGGCTGCTGCTGTTGTTGGGCGGCGGCCTGGTGGACCGGGAGGATGGACAGTGCACCACAGATCGCTGCCAGGGGCAGCAGCTTGGGGTGCAGCTTGAGTGGGCGAAAATGCATCATGTTGTTCGTCTTCTCTGAAGTCATTGCGCTTGGGTTGAATCTGTTGCGCCCAGGATTACCAGAACGCCCAGCTGCCGGTCGCGACCACCCAGGCGCCGAGCAGGCCATTGGTGACAGCGTGGGCGATCACCGCCGACCACAGGTTGCGGTGACGCATGTAAAGGAGACTGTAGGCGACACCGGCGACGATGCCGGCCAGCCACAGGTTGTGTTCAAAGCCGAACAGGACGACCGATACCAGGAAGCCCTTGATGCCGACCCGCGCCGGGGCCAGGGCTTCGAAGTCGGCGGAATCGACCCAGCGCATCACGAAGGAGCGCCAGAACAGTTCTTCCATGACGGGCACGACCAGGGCGGCGCCGGCGATGCGGATGGCGATCAGCATCCAGTCGAGCTCGCCATTGCTGCGTGGATCGTAGCCGGGGCTCGACCCCACCGTCATCCAGGGCGCGTCGAGATTAATCCAGAGAATGAGCACCAGCACGCCGACCGCGACCGACACCAGCAGCTGCAGCGGACCGGGGAGCGGCGCGCGCAGCTCGTGGTAGCGGCGCCAGGAGACGGCCAGCAACAGCGCGACGGCGCCGATCTGCACCGGGTATAGCCAGCGCAGGTCGGCGCGGGCCATTCCGGCACGCTCGAACATGTCGCCGAGGATGATGAAGAAGATGTAGGCGCCGAAAGGCAGGATCCGCGCCCAGGCGGCGCGGCTGATGAGGGGTGCGTCGACCGATGACGCAGGGCTCGGAGGTGGGGTGGAAGCTTGAGCAAGGCTAGAGTCGTTGTGCTCGGTCATGTCCAGGTCTTGCTCCTTTCCTTCGCAGGCGCCTGGCCTGCCCCGTTCGTTAGGCTACTCGCCCCGCGAGCGGGCTTCGATGCGCTCCCAGCGATCGAGGGCGTCGAGCAGCAGGTCGTCGATCTCGGCGTGGCGCTCGCTCAGGCGCCGCGCATCGCCGGGATTCTGCTTGTAGTAGTCGGGCGAATTCATCTGGGCTGCGATCGCCGACTGCTCATCTTCAAGAGTGGCGATCAGCTGGGGAAGTTCCTCCAGCTCACGCTGTTCCTTGTAGCTCAACTTTACCTTTTTACCAGACCCGCTCTGTGCGGTAGATGACATTTCACCAGCTTTGGCCGAGTCGGAGGCCGGGGCGGCGGCAGGCTTCGGTGCGGCTGCGGGCGTGGTAGCGCGCACGCGCTCCCAGTCGCTGTAGCCGCCGACGTATTCGCGCCACAGGCCATTCCCTTCGGCAACGACCACCTGGGTCACGACGTTGTCGAGGAAGGTGCGGTCGTGGCTGACCAGGAATACCGTGCCCGTGTATTCCTCAAGCAATTCCTCAAGCAGCTCGAGGGTTTCAATGTCGAGGTCATTGGTGGGCTCGTCCAGCACCAGGCAGTTGGCGGGCTTGGCGAACAGGCGCGCCAGCAGCAGGCGGTTGCGCTCGCCGCCGGAGAGCGATTTCACCGGCGAGCGCGCGCGTTCCGGCGCGAACAGGAAGTCGTTCAGGTAAGTCATCACGTGCTTCTTCTGGCCGTTGACCTCGACCCAGTCGCTGCCCGGCGCAATGGTGTCGGCCAGGCTGGCCTCTTCATTGAGCTGGGCGCGCATCTGGTCGAAATAGGCAACGTTCAGCTTTGTGCCGAGCTTGACCGTACCGCTGTCCGCCGTTTCCTCGCCGAGGATTATTTTGAGCAAGGTGGTCTTGCCGGCGCCGTTCGCACCGATCAGGCCGACCTTGTCGCCACGCAGGATGGTGCCGGTGAAGTTGCTGACGATGATTTTCTCACCGTAAGCCTTCGAGATATTTTCCATGTCGGCAACGATTTTGCCCGAGCGTTCGCCCGTGCCGACGTCGAGGCGCACCGTGCCCTGCTGCTCGCGGCGTGCCGAGCGCTGCAGGCGCAGCGCTTCCAGGCGGCGCACCCGGCCTTCGTCACGGGTACGGCGTGCCTGCACGCCCTTGCGGATCCAGACTTCTTCCTGGGCCAGGAACTTGTCGAACTTGGCGTTCTCGACTTCCTCGTTGGCGAGCAGTTCGCGCTTGCGTTCCTGGTAGGTCGAGAAATTGCCCGGGAATGAAAGCAGGCGACCACGGTCGAGCTCGATGATCCGGGTGGCGACGTTGTCGAGGAAGCTGCGGTCGTGGGTGATGAACAGCACCGAGCCGGTATAGGCGCGCAGCAAGCCCTCCAGCCACTTGATGGAGGTGAAGTCGAGGTGGTTGGTCGGCTCGTCCAGCAGCAGCACGTCGGGCGCCGATACCAGCGCCACGGCCAGCGCCACGCGCTTTTGCATCCCGCCCGACAGCGTGCCCATCTTCGCGTCGCGGTTCAGGCCCAGGCGGTCGAGCGTGGTGTCGACCTTGTGCGCCAGGTTCCAGCCGTCGACCGCGTCGAGCTTGAGCTGGAGCTCGTGCATGCGCTCCATCAGCGCCTCGTCGTCGTCGCCGCCGAACTGTCCGGTGAGTGACTCGTACTCGGCCAGCATCGCCTGCTGGGCGCCCATGCCGGCCGCCACCGCGTCGAACACGCTTGATTCCGGATCGAAGACCGGCTCCTGTTCGACATAGGCGATCTTGACGCCCTGCTGCATCACGAGCAGGCCGTCGTCGAGCTTCGAGCGGCCGGAAATCACTTTCAGCAGCGAGGATTTGCCGGTGCCGTTGCGGCCGATCAGGCCGACGCGCTCGCCGGTCTCCAGGGAAAAGTCAGCGTGGTCGAGCAGCGGAACGTGGCCGAAGGCCAGTTGCGCGGAAGAGAGAGAAATGACAGCCATGATCCGATAACCCGCCCGCCACCGAATCATGGCGCGAGCGCAAAATGTTGAAAGAAGTGTCCATTGTACCGACTGGCGACCGTGGCCGCGGTTTCCACGGCCTGGCGCACTGCGGCGTTCTTGTTACCGATCCACCGCCGCCAGCCAGGCGGCGAGCAGGTCGGGCTCGACCGGCTTGACGAAGTGGGCGTCGAATCCGGCCGCATCCGTCTCGCGCTTGTCGTGCGGCTGGCCATAGCCGGTCATGGCTGCCAGCCTGACCCGCTCCAGTCCCGGCAGCCGGCGCAGGCGGCGCGCCAGTTCCTTGCCGTCCATCACAGGCAGTCCAATGTCGAGCAGACATACATGCGGCATCAGTTGACGCGCCCGCTCCAGCCCGGCGGCTGCACCGAACTCCACACTGACTTCGTAGCCGAGCAGCCCCAGGAACATCGCCAGCAGTTCGGCGGCATCGGTATTGTCGTCTACCACCAGCACGCGCAAGCGGTCGGCAGCAGCATGCGGCACATCGTGCTCCGCATGCTCGGGCGCGGCCCGCCCCCCGTCCGGCAGCGGCAGCGTGACCGTGAAGGTGCTGCCGCGCCCTTCTCCGTCGCTCATCGCGCCTACCGTGCCGCCATGCAGCTCCACCAGGCTGCGTACCAGCGCCAGTCCGATGCCCAGCCCGCCCTGGTTGCGGTCGGCGCTGCGCGTCCCCTGATGAAATAACTCGAAGGCATTGGCGACCAGTCCTGGCGCCATGCCGATCCCGTTATCGCGCACCTCGAGCACGGCGCGGTCCTGCTCGATGCGCGCCGCCAGCACGATATGTCCACCCGCCGGCGTATAGCGGGCGGCATTGCCGAGAATATTGGCCAGTACCTGAACCAGGCGTTTGCGGTCGCCATGGATTGCCGCCGCCCCGGTCGCCAGATGCAGCTCGAGGCGGTGTCCCCTGCTGTCGATCAGGGGACGCACCTGTTCCACGGCATCGTCGATCACTTGCGACAAGGGAGCGGATTGCAGGTCCAGCTTGATCAGGCCGCGGGTGACGCGCGAAACATCCATCAGGTCGTCGATCAGGCCTGTCATGTGCGCGGTCTGGCGCGAGATGACGGCGCCGACCTGGCGCACGCGCGCCGGATCCTGCGCGGCCAGCGCCAGCAGCGAGGCGGCGGTGGCGATCGGCGCCAGCGGGTTGCGCAGTTCGTGTGCCAGCATGGCCAGGAATTCGTCCTTGCGGCGGTCCGCCTCCTGCAACATGTCGTGCGCCAGCTTCTGCTCATGGATGTCGGTGCAGGTTCCCATCCACCGGACGATCTCGCCGCTTTCGCTACGTACCGGCAGCGCGCGCCCGAGGACCCAGCGGTACTGGCCCGTGTGGTGGCGCAACCGGTACTCGATCTCGTAGGGTTCGCCGGTACGCAGCGAGTGGCGCCATTTTTCCCAGGCCGCCGGCTGGTCGTCGGGATGGAAGATGGCGTTCCAGCCGTCACCGTCGGTCGACCCCTGCGGCATGCCGGTAAAGGCATACCACTGCTCGTTATAGTAGTCGTGGAAACCGTCCGCGCGAGTCGACCAGACCGCCTGCGGCATGGCGTTGGCAATGACCCGGAAGCGCGCTTCGCTTTCCATGAGTGCGCGTTCGCTGCGCAGCAGCTCCGCCTCGGCTTCCTTCTGGGCGCTCACGTCGAGTGCAATGCCGGGCAGCCATGCGGGCTGTCCGTCCGCGCCGAAGCGCACCTTGCCGCGTGCCTCGACATGGCAGTAGCCGCCGTCGCCGCGCCGCACCCGGTAGTTTTCGCTGAAGGGTTCGCCGGTGACAAGGGCGCGTTCGATGCGCGTGCGCACCCTGGCCGCGTCGTCCGGATGGATCGCCGCCAGGAAGGCCTCGACCGGGCCGCCGTCCGCCTCCCGCTCCGAAATGCCGAACAGCCGCGCCAGGTTGGCATCGGCGTACACCCGGTTCTCGCCGATGTTCCAGTTCCAGATCCCGACCTGCGCCGCCTCCAGTGCGGCTTCGAGCCGCAATCGGGCATCCTGGAGCGCGGCGTCGCTGCGCTTCCATGCATGCATGCCGGTGGTCTCCGCCACGACGCAGGCGAAGCCGCGCACGCGGCCATCGAGCCGCCGCAGCGGCGAGTAGGTGAAGGAAAACCAGGCCTGTTCTTCGGCGCCGTTACGGGTGAGCGTGAACGGTACGTCCACGAAGCTGGCCGGGTGGCCGGACATCGCCTGCGCCACCGCCGGCGCCACCAGCGGATAGGCGTCCGGCCAGACCTCGCTGAAGGACCGGCCCAGCGCCTCGGGATGGCGCCGGCCCAGGATCGTGACGTAGGCATCGTTGTAGAAGAAGGTTTCGCCGCTGCCCCAGACGATGAACATCGGGGTCGCCGAGTCCAGCATCTGCCGCAGCGCATGCTGCAGACACGCTTCCCAGGATGCGGGCGCGCCGCAGGGGGTCTCTTGCCAGGCATGGCGGGCCATCAGCGCTTCGACGGCGCCGGGCGATCCGGCAGCGCCGGGGTCGGTGAGAAACATGGTACAAGCAGGTAGAGAGGGCGCAGGGCCGGGCAGTATAGCCGAGATACGTCTACGGTATTTACTGCAGGTAAAAGATGGTGTCGCCAGCAGGAATCGAACCTGCATCTAAGTCTTAGGAGGACCTTGTACTATCCATTGTACTATGGCGACACAACGCAGACGCGTAGTCGCCTATTGTACCAGCCGGCTTGCCAAAGCAAAACAGTCGCGAACAAGGATGGCGAGCGGCGGCCGCCGCAGCCGGCTAACCGGGACGCGCGCCGCCGAGCCTGAGCCCTTCCTTCATCGAGGCCAGCAGCGCGATCAGGCTGGCCTTGTCCTCGGATGGAATGTCGGCCAGCATCTCGTCGATCCAGCGCTCGTGCACCGCCGCCATCCCGGCGAAGGCGCTGCGCCCGGCCGGGGTCAGGCGCACCGCGGAGGCGCGCCGGTCTTGCGGATCGGGCACCCGCTGCACCAGTCCCTCGCGCTCGAGCTGGTCGGTGATGCCGGTGATGTTGCCGCCGGTGACCATCATGCGCCGGGACAGTTCGCCCATGCGCAGTCCTTCCGGATGGCGCTCGAGCTGGGCCATCAGGTCGAAGCGCGGCAGCGTGATGCCGAACGCCGCGCGCAGGCGGGTGCGGATCTCGTTCTCGATGCGCACGGTACACGACAGCATGCGCAGCCACAGCTTGAGCGACTGGTGGTGATCTTGCGTCAGGCGGCTTGCCAGGTCGAGCTCCTGCCCCGCTTCCTCGAAATCGGACATAGTTACCTTAGACCGCATCCATGCGTAGCTTGAACCGTTGCAGCTTACCGGTTTCGGTGCGCGGCAGCTGTTCGCGAAAGCGCACCACGCGCGGATACTTGTAGGGCGCAATCTGCCCCTTGACGAATTCCTGCAGCGCCAGGGCGGTCGCGCTGCTGGGTTCCACGCCCGCCTTGAGCACGACATGGGCCTCGACCACCTGCCCGCGTTCTTCGTCCGGCAGTCCCACGACGCCGCATTCGGCCACCGCCGGGTGATGCAGCAGCGCTTCCTCGACCTCGGCGCCGGCGATGTTGTAGCCGGCCGAGATGATCATATCGTCCAGCCGCGAGCGGTAATAGAAATAGCCGTCTGCGTCCATCTCGTAGGCGTCGCCGGTGATGTTCCAGCCATCAATCACGTAGTTGCGCTGGCGCGGGTCGTCGAGATAGCGGCAGCCGGTCGGGCCTTTCACGGCCAGCCGCCCGATCACCCCCGGCCCCGCCGGCAAGCCGTGTTCGTCGAGGATGCAGGCCTGGTAGCCCGGCACCGGCTTGCCGGTCGCGCCCGGCCGCACCTCGCTGCCGGCCGCGGAGATGAAGATGTGCAGCATCTCGGTGGCGCCGATCCCGTCGATCATGTCCAGGCCGGTCGCCGCCTTCCAGGCCTCGCGCGTGGCGGTCGGCAGCGCCTCGCCGGCCGAGACGCTGCGGCTCAGGCTGCGCAAGTCGAAGCGAGGTGCGAGCTGGGCCATCTGGCGGTAGAAGGTGGGCGCGGTGAAGCACACCGTGGCGCGGTGTTCCTGAATCGCCCCCAGCAGGCTTTCGGGGCTCAGGCGTTCGATCAGCACGGCGCTGGCCCCCACGCGCAGCGGAAACAGCAGCAGCCCGCCCAGGCCGAAGGTGAAGGCCAGCGGCGGCGTGCCGATGAAGACGTCGTCCATGTGCGAGCGCAGGGTATGGCGCGGGAAGCAGTCGCAGATCGCCAGCAGGTCGCGGTGGAAGTGCATGGTCCCCTTCGGCACGCCGGTGGTGCCGGAAGTAAAGCTGATCAGGCAGACGTCGTCGGCCGCCGTGTCGGGCGCGGTAAAGGGATCGTCATGGGCCGCCATGCGCGCTTCCAGCGAGTCTGCCACGTCGGCGGCGTCGAACAGCAGCACGGGCAGCCCCCCCGGCTCCATTGCATCGACCTCGGCGCGCAGCGAGGCCGCGCACAGCACCGCATCGACGCGCGCGCGGCCGGCGACCGTGCCCAGTTCGCGCGCGCGCAGCAGCGGCATGGTGGGCACCGCGATGCAGCCGGCCTTGATCACCGCCAGGATGCAGGCCGCCATCATCGGGCAGTTGGCGCCGCGCAGCAGCACCCGGCTGCCGGTCACGAGCTTGAGATCCCGATGCAGCACATGGGCGATGCGGTCGACCCGCGCCCGCAATTCGGCATAGCTGAGGCGCTCGCGGCTGCCGACCAGGGCCGTCCGTTCATCCCAGCCGCGCAGCGCGGCGGCGTCGAACAGTTTGGCCACGCTGTTCAGGCGCGCCGGGTAACGCAGCTCGGGCAGGTCGAAACGGAATTCGGGCCATTCTTCATAGGGCGGCAGCTGGGCGCGGGCGAAGCCGTCGGCGTAGCCGGACGGCGCAAGTGCTGCGGAGGCGTCGGTCATGTCGGGTCCTTGTAGGCAACATTGCAGCAATCGCAGCTTACTTTAAATCTAAAGTAATTGTGCGGCAAGTGCTATTGACCTCAGCCTTGCGCACGCCCCTGCTGCCGCCCCACGGCTGCCAGCGCATGGGTCAGCGCCGCCGCCACGGCCGTGGCGTCGTCCTGGGCCGCCGCGGCGCGCAGCTGCGCCGCGCTGTCCGCCAGGCCGAGCGTCGCGCAGCCTTCGGCCAGGCGCTGCAAGCGCAGAGCCCGGTCCGCGGCCGGTGGCGCGGCCGCCAATGCCGGGCCGGCTTCCTCCAGCTGGCGCCGCAGGCCGCCGAGGTAGGCCAGCAGCCGCTCGGGCCCGATGCCGAGGCGCTGCGCCACTGCCGCCGGCGTGTCGCCCTGGGGCGCCAGGCGCGCGAGCTGGGCCCGCACCTGCCCTGCGGCGAACGGTTTCACGATGTAGCCGTCGGCGCCACGGCGCCCGGCCTCGGCCAGGGTCTCGGCATCGGACGCCGCCGACACCAGCACGAAAGGCAGGGTGTTCAAGTGCGCGTCGGCGCGTACCCGCGCCAGCAGGCCCATGCCGTCCAGGTGCGGCATGCGCAGGTCGCAGAACAGGATGCCGGGACGCAGCCCGGCCTCCAGCTGGCGCCATGCGTCCTCGCCGTCTTCGGCCTCCACGATCTCGTATTGTCCGCAGCTGTCGATCAGATGCATCAGCATCATGCGCGCCACCACGTCGTCATCCACCGCCAGCACTTTCATGTCGCCGCGCGCCCCCATTCGACCTGTCGATTCCTCATTATAGGTAAATCCAGGCTCAGGAAGGCTCGAACGCGGCCAGTTGCACGCCCAGCTGCGCTACCCCGGCCTCCAGGCGCGCGCGCTCGCCCGCGTCGGCGGCGGCTTCCAGTTCGCCGCACAGCTGGCCGAGCGCGTCCTCGCCCAGGTAGGCCGCGCTGCCGCGCAGGCCATGCAGCACCCGGCCCGCGGTTTCCAGGTCGCCGGTGTCGAGCGCCGCCGCCAGCTCGGCGCGGCGGCGCGGCAGGTCGGCGGCGAAGGCGGCGCGCAGGCGCGCGGCCAGCGCGCCACCGGGGGCTCCCGGGTCGGGCGCGGCCGCCCCGCCCTGCGGCGCAGCCGGTGCCGTTGCCGGATCGACGCCGAACATCGCATCCAGCGCGGCCAGCGGCGCGGGCGCCTGCGGCATCGGCGGCAGGTCGACGCCGCGCGCCAGTTGGCGCTCGATGGCGCGCGAGATCTGCTGGTGCAGCGCGTCCTCGTCGATCGGCTTGGTCAGGAAGGCGTCCATGCCGCAGGCCAGGTAGCGCGCCCGGTCTTCGCCGCTGGCGTTGGCGGTCAGGGCCACGATCATCAGGTGCGGGTCGAGCACGCGGGCATCCTGGGTGCCGCCGGCGCGGATGATGTGGGTCGCGGTGGCGCCGTCCATCTCGGGCATGCGGCCGTCCATCAGGATCAGGTCGTAGCGTGCGCGGGTGCAGGCATCCACCGCCTGGGCGCCGTTGTCGGCGATGTCGATCAGGTGCCCCATGTCCTCGACCAGGGTGCGGGCGATGATCTGGTTGGTCGGGAAGTCCTCGGCGCACAGCACCCGCAGGCGGTGGGTGTGCGGCGCGCGCAGCGCCAGCTCCGCGTGCGGCGGCTCGACGCCGTCGGCCAGCGGCAGCAGCACGCTGAAGGTGCTGCCCTTGCCCTCGATGCTGTTGACGGCAATCGAGCCGCCCATCAGGGCCACCAGCTGGCGGCAGATCGCCAGTCCCAGGCCGGTGCCGCCGTAGCGGCGCGTGGTGGTGGTGTCGGCCTGTTCGAACTTCTGGAACAGGCGCGGCAGCGCATCGGCCGGGATGCCGATGCCGGTGTCGCGCACCGTGAAGCGCACCATGTTCCAGCCGTCCCCGCGCACCTGCTCGTCCGGGCGCAGCTCGACCTCGAGCCTGACGCTGCCCGACCTGGTGAACTTGAAGGCGTTGCCGACCAGGTTGACCAGCACCTGGCGCAGGCGGGTCGGGTCGCCCACCACGAAGCGCGGCAGCGCCGGGTCGATGACCACGTCGAAGCCGACGCTGTTTCCCGCGGCCTGCTCCTCGAACAGGCTGGCGACGCTGCCGACCTTGGCGTGCAGGTCGAAGTCGATGTTCTCGATGCTCAGCTTGCCCGCCTCGATCTTGGAGAAGTCGAGCAGGTCGTTGATGATCGCCAGCAGGGATTGCGCATTGCCTTGGCCGCGCTGGATCTGCTCGCGGGTACCGTCGCGCAAGGCCTGGTCACGCAGCGCGAAACCGAGCATGCCGATCACGCCGGCCAGGGGGGTGCGCATCTCGTGGCTCATGTTGGCCAGGAATTCGGATTTCTGCCGGGTCGCGTCTTCGGCGCGCTGCTTGGCATGGCGCAGGAACTCCTCGTTGTCCTGCAGCGCGCGGTAGGCGCGCGCCAGCTCGTTGGACTGCTGGCGCACGCGCTGCTCCTGGTCGCGCAGCTCATCGGTCTGGCGTTCCAGCATGCGGTTCTGTTGCTCGACCTGCTCGGTGCGCGCACCGACCTGGCGCGCCAGTTGTTCCTTCTGGCGCTGCAGGCCCGACATGCGCATGCGAATCGTGGCAAAACCCAGCGTCAGCACCACCAGCACCGCAATGGCGCGGAACCATGGCGTGCCCCAGGGTGGCGGCTCGATCGTGATTGCCAGCGCCGCCACCTGCTCGCTCCAGACGCCGTCCTTGTTGGCGGCGCGCAGCCGGAACACGTAGGTGCCGGGGTCGAGGTTGGTGTAGGTGGCGAAGCGCTTGCCGGCGTCGCCCTGCACCCAGTCGCGGTCGAAGCCGTCGAGGCGGTAGGCGAAGCGGTTGCGTTCCGGCGCCGCGAAGTGCAGCGCCGAGAACTCGAGCGAGAACACCGAGGCGCCGGCCGGCAGCGTCACCGCCTCGGCATGCTCGACCGGGCCCTTGAGCAGGCCAGGGAGCGCCTCGTCGACCGGCTTGTTGAAAATGCTCAAGCCGGTGATGACCGGGCGCGGCGGCACCCGGTTGTCGCGGATCGCACGCGGATCGAAGGCGGTGATGCCGTTGAAGCCGCCGAAGTACAGGATGCCGTCGCGTCCGCGCACCGCCGACGAATCAAAGAAGGCGCCCTCGGTGAGCCCGTCGGCGGCGGTGTAGTTGCGCCAGCGGCTGGTCGCCGGGTCGAAACGCGAGATGCCGCTGGTGGTGCTGACCCACAGGCGGCCGTCGTCGTCTTCCAGGATCGCCGCCACGGCGTCGTCCAGCAGCCCTTCGCGGGTGGTGTAGCGCACGAAGCTCACCGAACCGTCGCCGGCCGTGACCATGCGGTTCAGGCCGACCGCAGTGCCGACCCAGACGTCGCCGCGGCTGTCCTCGAACAGCGCGTGTACTTCGTCGTGGCTCAGGCTGGCGGCGTCGTAGGGATCGTGGCGGAAGTGGCGGAAGCGCCCGCTGGCGCGGTCCATCAGGTCGAGGCCGTCGAAAGTGCCGATCCACATGCGCCCGCGCCGGTCCTGCAGCATCGGGCGCACGATATCGTCCGCCAGGCTGGTCGACTTGAACGGGTCGTGGCGCCAGCTTTCGACTCCCCGGGTGCCCGGGTCGAGCCGGTGCAGGCCGCCACGGGTGGCGACCCAGATGCCGCCATCCGGCGTGGCGTACAGGGCGCGCACGTTGTTGGCGTCGGCGTCGCCCGGCAGCGCCAGGCGCGCGAAGCGGCGCGTCGCCGGGTCGAACGAGGTGAGGCCGGTGCGGCTGCCGATCCACAGCCTGCCCGCCTTGTCGCGCGCCAGTGCCGATGCCGGCAGATCGGCCAGGCTGTTCGGGTTGTGTGGATCGGGACGATAGACGCTGGTCGCGCCCGAGGCCGGGTCGATGTGGTTGAGCGCGGTGGCGGTGCCGACCCACAGCCGCTCGCCAGCGCCCGCCGGCTCCGCCAGCAGGGCGCGCGCCTTGTTGTCGGCCAGCGTATCCGGCACGTCGCCACGGCGCACGATGCGGGAGAAGCCGCCGCTGCCCAGGTCCACGCGCGAGACGCCTGCATACCAGGTGCCGACCCAGAAGGTGCCGAGACGATCGCGGTACAGCGAGGCCACCTGGTTGTCGCCCAGGCTGTGGCGGTCGGTGACGGCATGGCGGTGGTTCTCGAACTTGTCCTCGCGCCCGCGCCAGCGCAGCAGGCCGTCGTCGTGGGTGCCGATCCAGATCTCGTTGCCGGCGTCGCGGTACAGGGCCGTGATCCACCAGGGACCGACGCCGTCCGCCGGGCCGAAGCGGCGCACACTTCCCGCGTCCGGCCCGGTGAGCACGCGCCGTTCCAGCCCGCCCATGCGCCCGACCCACAGGCGCTGGTCGCCGTCCACCATCAGCGCATGCACCGGATTGGCGCGCGGCCCGAGGCCGGACGGATGGCGTTCGATGCGTTCGCGCCGCGCGCGCGAACCGGGGCCGGGCTGCGACGCCAGGCTGTCGAGCCCCCCGCCGGTGCCGATCCACAGGCGCCCGCCGGCGTCCAGCGCCAGCGCGTTGACGTTGTCGTCGCTCAGGCTCGCGTCGTTGCCGCGTTCGTGGTGCCAGGTGGTGAAGCGGCGCAGGGTGGTGTCGAAGTGCTGCAGGCCGTCGTTGGTGCCGATCCACAATCCGTCGCGGCCGTCGCCGACGATCGCGTTGATGTGGCGGTTGCCGTTGCCGCGCCGGGCGGTTTCGTCCGGCACGAACAGGGTGAACGACCGGGTGACCGGATCGTACAGGTTGAGGCCCCCGTCGGTGCCCAGCCACAGCCTGCCATGGCGGTCGAGGTGCAGCACGCGCACCCAGTTGTTCGACAGCGTGTTCGGCTTGCCCGGCACGCTGCGGTAGTTGATGACGCGGTAGCCGTCGAAGCGCGATAGGCCGCTCTGGGTGCCGAACCACATGAAGCCGTCGCGATCCTGCGCCACCGCCAGCACGGTCTCCTGGGCCAGGCCTTCGGCCACCGACAGGTGCTCGAAACGCAGGGTCGGCAGCGGCGCGCCGGCCTGCGCCATCGCGCACAGGGCCCACAGCAGCGCGCCCGCCAACAGCCGCAACACCTGACGCAACGCGCTCATTCGGGGAAAAAGCCCAGCACGTCCTCGCGCCGGGCCAGGGTGTCGTGTTCGCCGAGCCGGATCAGCTCGCGCGTGTAGCCGCCTTCGAACAGCAGGTAGGACGCCAGCGCCGCGCCGCGGGTCTCGAGCGCGCCGATCCCCCCCAGCAGCGTGCGCACCGGCGCCGGCAGGGTGTGGACGTGGCGCTGCGCGATCTCGTCGAGCCGTTCGGACGGCGCGATCACCAGCAGTTCGACGCGCCGCAGCGGCAGCGCCGCGCGCGCCGCGGGCGGCACGCGCTCGAGGGTCTGGTTGACCCGTTGCAGGCGTTCGATGTCGGCGGCCAGGCTGTCGAGGAAGATCGAGGACATTGCGTGGCCGGCGACCTGCGCCAGGCTCGGGTAGCCGCTATGTGGAGTGGGGTCGACCGCCGGCTCGGACATGCGCCCCGCCCCCACCACCAGCACGCGCGTGGCGCCCAGGTGGATCGCCGGCGCGATCGGCGCCAGCTGGCGCATCGAGCCGTCGCCGCAGTACTCGCGCCGTCCGCCCAGGTACAGCGGCACCGCCGGAAAGATGAAGGGGATCGCGCTCGATGCCAGCAGGTGCTCGACGCTGATCTGGGTCGACAGCGCCAGGCGCTGGTGCCGCAGCCAGGGGGCGATTTCGCGCGCCGCCTGGTAGAACGTGATGTGGTGCCCGCTGCTGTAGGAAGAAGCGGTGACGGCCAGCGCATGCAGCACGCCGTCGGCCAGCGCCGCGTCCAGGCGCGGCAGGTCGAGCGCGCGGTGCAGCAGGCCGGCCAGCGGGGTATTGTCGAGCAGGGACTGGGGCGGCGCCGCGTGCCATTTGCGCAGCAGCCAACCGAACGAGAGCAGCGACAGCCAGCGCGCGCCCGAGCGCAGCACGGCCAGCGAATCGGCGCGGTAGACCTGGTGCGCCGCCACGCCTTCCCACACGCCCAGCAGGCCGCGCACGGCGCTCGTGAAGTCGTCGGCACGGCAGGCCAGCGCGGTGGCGTTCAGGGCGCCGGCCGAGGTGCCGCAGATAATGTCGAAGGGAGAACGCAGCGCCGGACGGCCCGCGTCGGCGAGGATGCGGGCGATCGCATGCATCACGCCGGCCTGGTAGGCGGCGCGTGCTCCACCGCCTGTGAGGACCAGGCCTGTTTTTTCGTTGCTGTCCACCCGTCAAGCTTAGCAAATGTCGAGTATCTCTTGGGAAATATATGACATTTAGTTGGTTTTCGCCGACGTTCTACCGCCTGGCACTGCCCGGGGCTCAGGCCTTCGCGACCTGCTTGCGGCGGCGGGCGACCAGGCCCAGTGCGCCGAGCGCGAACAGGGTCGCGGTTGCCGGCTCCGGCACCGATCCCGGCGTTCCGCGCGCCTCGCCCTGGTAGTACACGCTGATGTGGGAAATCGCCTTCTGGGTCGCGCCGCCGGTCAGGGTGAATGCAGGCGTGACGAAGGGCGTGCTGAACTCGCCGCCGCCGGATGCCGGATCCACCAGGTAGGCCACCAGGCTGGTGCCGGCACCGCTCTTGAAGACGAACATCAGGTTGTCATACTGAAGGGCCGCCGCGTTCAGTGTAAACGTGCCACTGTAGAACTGCTTACCGGCATCCCACGTGAAGTTCGCGAGTGTCGACGGCCTGGTCGACCCGGTTTCGAATTTGCCATCGTACTTCCAGTCGTCGAAGCCGAAGAATGCTTCGGTATTGACCGTGAGCGCCCTGTTTTCCGCAACGCTGTCCTGTTTGGCTTCACCGATGTCGCATTCCAGCGCGGTCTCGACCTTGGTGCCGAGGTCGTAGGGCGTCGGCGTCGTGATCAGCTTACGGCCTTGCTTGGTGGTGACGTCCTTCACGCCGGCACAGGATACGGCAAGCGCACTGCCTTGCATCAACAAGAACAGGCTCAAGCCAGCAACACTCGTCAGTACCGTTTTCTTGGACATTTTTCCTCGCTTCGCTGGACTAGATTTGCCGCCAAACCATGGCGTACGCATTTTTAATGTTTTTATTGTATCTGAGTTTCATTAAAAACAAGCAAGAATTTTGACTTATAGGTAACGGATAGTTCCTGAGTGGAATTTTCACAACACCCGAGAACGAGCATTCCGCTCCCGCGCCATATCAAGCCGCGCGTTGCGCGATGACGAACAGGTGCTGTTCGGGATGCTGGTCGAATTCGAGATGGCGGCATGCACAGCCCGCCTCGTACACGAGCGCGATCAAGCCGGGGATGCCGAGGGTGGCGTAGTAGAGCTCGGGGCCCATGGCCGCATCGACGTGTTCAGCCGCCTGGTCCAGGCCACCGGCAGACCACCCCTCCCTGGCGCCGTCGACAAAGGAGAGCGCACGTTCGTGCTGACCGATGCCATTGGCCGGGTTGAAGGCCGCGTCCTGCCAGCGTTCGGCCAGCAGGTCATACGCGGCAGCGGTGGAGGGGGCAGGCATGGGGCGTGCGGATTCAGTCGCCTTTCGCGACACCTTCACGGCGCGGGTCGGCCCCGCCATACCACAGCGGCACGCCATGCACCTCGATGCGCTGGATGCCGTGCAGGCCCGAGGTCTGCTCGCCAAGGCGTACCTTGTGGCCGCGCGCGTTCAGCGCCTCGATGGTGGTGGACGGGAAGCGCCCCACTTCGAGTTCGGTCGGGCCGTTGCGGCTGCCGAAGTTGGGCAGCGAAATCGCTTCCTGCACGTTCAGGCCCCAGTCGAGCGTCCCGACCAGTACCTTGGCGACGTAGTTGATGATGGCCGGGCCGCCGGGCGAACCGACCGCGAGCACCAGCTTGCCGGTCTCGCGGTCGAACACCACGGTCGGCGACATCGCGCTGCGCGGGCGCTTGCCGGCTTCCACGCGGTTGGCGATCGGGCCGTCGGCGTCACGTGACGCGAAGGAGAAATCGGTGAGCTGGTTGTTGAGGATGAAGCCGTTCACCATCTGGCGCGAGCCGAAGGCGTCTTCGATGGTGGTGGTCATGGCCAGGCCCGCGCCGAATCCGTCGACCACCGCCACGTGCGAGGTGGACGGGGTTTCGATGGCATTGTCCTTGCCCCACATCCAGGCCATTTCCATGCCGGGCGGCTTGCCGGCCGGGGCTTCGCCCATCGAGCGCGGGCCGAGCAGCCTGGCGCGCGCCGACAGGTAGGTCTTGTCGATCAGGCTCGGCACACCGCGGCCCGGCAGCGGCACGAAGTCGGTGTCGGCGGCGTAGCGGTTGCGGTCCGCGTAGGCCAGGCGCCCTACTTCGCTGAACACGTGCAGCGCCTCCGGCCCCGGCACGCCATTGCTTGGGGCGAGCGCCTTCATGTCCATGGTCTCGAACATGCCCAGCATCTGGGCCACGGCGATGCCGCCCGACGAAGGCGGCGGCATGCCGCATACCGTATAGGCGCGATAATCGCTGCAGACCGGCGTGCGCAGCTTCGGCTGGTAGGCGGCGATGTCGGCGGCGCTGAGCAGGCCCGGATTGGTCGGGTGTCCCGCTACCTTCGCCGCGATGTCGCGCGCGATGCGGCCCTTGTAGAAAGCGTCGGCGCCACCAATGGCGATCTCGCGCAGGGTCGTGGCGAGCGCGGGATTCTTCAGGATATGACCGACCGGCCAGGGCTTGCCGCCGTTGCCGTAGAAGTAGCGCGCCGCTTCAGGATCCTTGCGCAGGTGGGCGTCGCCGGAGAGCAGCGCGTGCAGGCGCGGGCTGACCGCGAAACCTTCTTCGGACAGCTTGATCGCCGGCGCGAACAAGGCCTTCCACGGCAACTTGCCATGCTCGCGGTGCGCCAGTTCCAGCATGCGCAGCACGCCCGGCGCGCCGGTCGAGCGGCCGCCCACCACGCCCTCGGTGCGCGACACCGGCGTGCCGTCCGGACGCTGGAACAGGCGTTCGTCGGCTTTCGAGGGCGCGGTCTCGCGGCCGTCGAAGGCCTGGGTCTTGCGGCCATCATAATGCACCAGGAAGGCGCCGCCGCCGATGCCGGACGATTGCGGCTCGACCAGGGTCAGCACCAGCTGGGTGGCGATGGCGGCGTCGATCGCGCTGCCGCCCTGCTTCAGTATCCGGTAGCCAGCATCCACCGCCAGCGGATTGGCCGCTGCCACCATATAGTTCTTTGCGGGCCAGCCGGCCTTCTCGGCATAGCCGGTGGCGGCTTCGGGGGCGGCTTGCCGGGTGTCCTGCGCCAGCAGCGGGTGGGTGGTAAAGGCCAATGCCAAGGCCAGGACGGTGCTGTGCAACTTCGTGTTCTTCAAATCGTCTCTCCGAAAGCAAAACGGGCGCGCGGCTTGCGCCACGCGCCCGACATCCGCCAATCGTACAACAATTGGCAGAGGCGTTCAGGACTGCTTACTTCGGCTGCATGCGGATCGCACCGTCCAGGCGAATGGTTTCGCCATTGAGCATCACGTTTTCGATGATGGCCTTGGCCAGGTGCGCGTACTCCTTCGGCATGCCGAGGCGCGGCGGGAACGGCACCATCTTGCCGAGCGAGTCGCGCACTTCCTGCGGCATCCCCATCAGCATCGGGGTCTCGAAAATGCCCGGGGCGATGGTCATCACGCGGATGCCGCTGCGCGCCAGGTCGCGCGCCATCGGCAGGGTCATGCCCGCCACCGCCGCTTTCGAGGAGCCGTAGGCGGCCTGGCCGATCTGGCCGTCGAAGGCCGCGACCGAGGCGGTATTGATGATGACGCCGCGCTCGCCGTATTCCATACCCTCGGTCTTGCCCATGGCGTCGGCCGCAAGGCGGCACATGTTGAAGGTGCCGACCAGGTTGATGTTCACCGCGCGCTGGAAGGCGTCCAGCGGATGCGGGCCGTCCTTGCCGACGGTCTTGACGGCCGGCGCCACGCCGGCGCAGTTGACCAGGCCACGCAGGGTGCCCAGCTTGACGGCGGCGTCCACGACCGCCAGGCCGTCAGCTTCCGAAGTGACGTCGCACTTGACGAACTGGCCTTTCAATTCGGTGGCCAGGGCCGTGCCGGCATCGACCTGTACGTCGGCGATGACGACCTTGCCGCCCGCTTCGGCGATCATGCGCGCCGTAGCTGCGCCCAGGCCCGAAGCGCCGCCGGTCACGATGAACACATTGTTCTGAATTTGCATGGTTTTCCCTTTTAAAAGTTCTAGTGCCGCTGTCTCAAGCGCCGCTTATTTTACGCGCTTATGTTACGTTAACGTAAACGTCAAACAGCGGCATTGTAGCGAACTTTTGACAAGAAAAACCACCCAAGGTGCTGCTCGGTTATTCGTTTGCGTCAAAGGCACTGGATGTTGGCGCCGTTGGTGGTGCACAGGCGGCCGCTGCTGCTGACGGCAGTGTTGCCCGGGCCGCCGGCATTGTAGGTCGCGCCATTGGCGTCGGTGCAGCTACTGCCCATGCAGCCCACCGCCTGGCTCGATTGCGGTCCTGCCGGGCTGGGCGTCACCGGCACCGGCGCACGCGGAGACAAGCTCGGGGCCGGCGCGGCGATGCGCGGGGTGCTGCCGATTTGCTGGACCGCGCCCGGACGGCGCTGTGACTGTTTCCTGGTTTGCTGTTGGGGCTCCGGCTTGCCCTCAAGCTCCTGCTGGGTCTTGGGCTGCAGGGGTGGCGTTGGCGCCTGCGGCGGTGCTTGCGGCTGCACGGTCTCGGGCGCCGGACGGGCCGATGGGTCGACTTCGTTCTGCTTGCTGGTCACCGGTGGCTGGCCGGCGCGTTCTTCCTGCGCCTGCGGACGGCCCTCGCCAGCGGCCTGGGCGGCGGGTGGCGCCGGCACCGCCGGGCTCGACTGCGGATTCAGTACCGGGCCGTAGCTGGCGCTGTCGGAGACCGGCTTGCCGGTGGGCGGCTGCGCTTGCTGCTGCGCCAGCGCCGCCGCCGAACCCAGCGCGAACAGCACGGCTATCAAGGACTTGGTGGGACTCATGCTGCACCTCACGCGATTCGAATGGTGGACAGTCCATTATCTGCCCCTGTTCGTCGGGTCGGCGCACGCGAAACAATTCCTCACATGATTGTTGGGCGGTAACGGGCGGCGTGGCGGCCGGCAAGCGTGCGAAGATCAGGCCGTCTACATTCACAGGAGCGGGAATGCGCGAAGTGCAGATCACGGAACACGACCACCTGCGCGGCAAACCGGATGCCGACGTCCTCATCATCGAGTACGGGGATTTCCAGTGCCCCTACTGCGCACGCGCCCATCCGACGCTGGCCGGGCTGCAGGAGCAGTACGGCGATCGTATCGCACTGGTCTACCGGCACCTGCCCCTTGGCATGCACCCGTATGCGGAGACGGCGGCCGAGGCGGCGGAAGCGGCTGGCGCCCAAGGCAAGTTCTGGGAAATGCACGACACGCTGTTCGCGCACCAGGCGCAGATGGCGCCGGCGCAGTTGCCGCTGCTGGCGCAAGAGCTGGGGCTGGATGGGGCGCGCGTCGACGAGGAGTTGGCGACGCGCAGGCACCGCGATCGGATCCAGGCGCAGGCGGAAGAAGCGAAGTCGCTGGGGGCGAGCGGGACGCCGAGCTTCTTCATCAACGGCGAAAAATACGAAGGCGATTCCGACCGCGAGTCGTTGACTGCTGCTGTTGAACGGTATTTGTAGGGTGGGTGGCTTTGCCGCCCACGCGGTGATGGTTGGGATTTAATTAGGCGCGCAGGCAGCATTAGCGCAATTTGAACGCGTGGGCGGGAGACCCGCCCACCCTACGGAGAGCGTCAGAATTGAAAACGGCCCCGCGGGGCCGTTCGATCAAGTTGCTGAGTGTTTACTCGGACAGTGCCGCGAAAGCCGCATCGCGCACCTGCTCGACCGGGCCGACGCCCGAAATCTTGCGGTACTTCGGCGCGCCTGGCAGGCCGGACTGGGCCCACTTGTTGTAGTAGCCGAGCAGCACTTCGGTCTGGTTGTGGTACACGGACAGGCGCTTCAGGACGGTTTCTTCCTTGTCGTCGTCGCGCTGCACCAGCGGCTCGCCGGTGACGTCGTCGATGCCGTCAGCCTTCGGCGGATTGAACTTGGTGTGGTACACGCGGCCCGAGGCGGCGTGGGTGCGGCGGCCCGACATGCGCTCGACGATCAGCTCGTCCGGCACGTCGATTTCCAGCACGTAGTCGATGTTCACGCCGCTGTCCTTCATGGCGTCCGCCTGCGCGATGGTGCGCGGGAAGCCGTCGAACAGGTAGCCGTTGGCGCAATCGGTCTCTTTCAGGCGCTCTTTCACCAGGCCGATGATGATGTCGTCGGACACCAGCTGGCCCGCATCCATCACCTTCTTGGCAGCCAGGCCCAGTTCGGTTCCGGCCTTGATTGCGGCACGCAGCATGTCACCGGTGGAAATCTGGGGAATGTTGAACTTTTCCTTGATGTAGTTTGCCTGGGTGCCCTTGCCGGCGCCGGGTGCTCCTAACAGAATGAGACGCATGAGTTTCCTAGATTCTTAGAGGATGTTGATAATTTTTATGTTAGCGAACGACGTCGCTTGATGCATATCTGGCTACTTGATACGAAAGTTACCACAAAAGGCAGCTTTTACGCCAACCCCCGGGGGGTGCCCCGGTCGGTTTTGATGTCGCGCAGATGCACAAAAACAGCTTCAGGCAGCGTAGTGGCGGCGTACGCGCTCCAGGTCGTCCGAGGTGTCGACGCCGGCGGGCGGGGCACGGTCGGTGATGTGCACGGCGATCGGGACGCCATGCCACAGCACGCGCAACTGTTCCAGCGCCTCGATGGTTTCGAGCGGCGAACGTTCCAGTGCCGGGTAGGCCTGCAGGAAAGCATTGCTGTAGGCGTAAAGACCGACGTGCCGCAGCGGCGCGTAGCCGACGGGCAGTGTCTCCTTCGACAGCGCAAAGGCATCGCGGTCCCACGGAATGGTGGCGCGCGAGAAGTACAGCGCCCTGCCCTCCCTGTCGAGCACCACCTTGACCACGTTGGGGTTGAACGCCTCGGCGGCATCCAGGATCGGGTGGGCCACGGTAGCCATCGGCACGCCATCGACGATGCGCGCGGCGCAGGCCGCCAGCAGGCTCGGGTCGATCAGCGGTTCGTCGCCCTGCAGGTTGACCACGACCTCGTTCGGCGCCAGGCCCAGCGTGTGCGCGACTTCGGCGATGCGGTCGGTGCCCGACGGATGGTCGGCGCGGGTCATGCAGGCTTCGATGCCGTGGGCTTCGCAGGCCGCCAGGATATCCGCGTGATCGGTCGCGACGATGATGCGGCTTGCTCCCGACGCGCGCGCGCGTTCGGCCACGCGCACCACCATCGGCTTGCCGCCGAGGTCGGCGAGCGGCTTGTTCGGCAGGCGGGTCGAGCCAAGGCGTGCCGGAATGATGACGGTGAATGTCATGGTCAATGCGTCAAACGGGTGCGATCTTGCGCGCCTGGTCGGCCCACATGATCGGGATCCCGTCGCGAATTGGGTAGGCAAGGCGGTCCGGACTGCAAATCAGTTCCTGGGCCTTCTTGTCGTACTGGAGTGGGCCCTTGCACAGCGGGCAGACCAGGATATCAAGCAGTCGAGCGTCCACGACATTTCTCCACGATTTGTTCGGCCAGCGCGGGATCGATCCGCGCCGTCACCGGCACGACCCACAGCCGCGGGTCGTCCTTCAGGTTATCAAGTTGCCGACATTTTACTGCATCCTTCTCCGTGATCAGGATGACATCGGCGTCGACGCGTTCGAAAGGCCGGTCGAGGAAGTCGTGGTGGTCGGGCAGCGGCAGCTCGCTGAACGCCAGGCCGGCGCCGCGCAGCATGGCGAAGAAGCGGCCCGGGTTGCCGATCCCGGCGGCCGCCACGATGCGCCTACCCTTCAGGCGCGCCAGCGGCACGCAGGCTTCGGGCCGCAGCAAGGGCTCGGCGAAGTCGCCCGACAGCGCCATCCGGAACGGCCGGCCGCCGACGGCGCCTGCCAATGCCGGCGTGATCTCGGGCGCGTTCACCACCGTGAAGTCGCGCCGGCGCGCCGGCGGTTCGCGCAGCGGGCCGGCCGGCAGCAGCCAGCCATTGCCGACGCCGCGGCCGTCGAACAGGACGATCTCCACGTCGCGCGCCAGCGCATAGTGCTGCAGGCCGTCGTCGGTGATGATCACGTCGACTTCCGGGTGCGCGGCCAGCAGCGCCCTGCCCGCCTCGGCGCGCTTGCGTCCGACCACCACCGGGCAGCCGGTGCGCGCGGCGATGAGAAGCGGCTCGTCGCCGACGTCGGCCGGATTGGACTGCGGTGTGACTTCGCGCGGCGCCGATTCGGCGCCGCCATGACCGCGCGAGATCACGCCGGGACGCAGGCCGGCGCCGCACAGCGCCTCGGCCAGCCAGATCGTCAGCGGCGTCTTGCCGGTCCCGCCAATAAAGATATTGCCGACCACGATGACGGGCACCGGCAGGCGTTCGCTTTTCTTCAGGCCAAGCCGGTACAGCAGCGTGCGCAGGCCGGCCAACAGGCGGAACAGCAGCGCGAGCGGCAGCAGCGCCAGGGCCAGGGGGCCGCGGCGCAGCCAGGCGCGGGTGAGGGTCGATTCGAGCTTGGGAGATGCCATGGGAGAGCGGGCCAGGCCGAGCCGGGCCCGCCTTGTTATTGCTTATTTTTTCGTTGCGGTCTGGGCAGCAAAAGTCAGCTTGTCGTAGCCGGCCACGCGCGCCGCTTCCAGCACGTTGATCACCATCTGGTGCATGGCGAACTGGTCGGCATTGACGATGACGACCGGGTCGTTGGCCGGCTGCCCGCCCGGACCGCCGCTGCGGGCCGCACTCCTGAGGTCGTCGGCCAGGCCGGCCACGCTATGGAAGGACACCGGCACATTGTTCACCGTGTAGTTGCCCTTGGCGTCGATGGTGACATTGATCTCGAAGGGCCGCTCCTGCACCTTGTCGGCGTCGGCGGTCGGCAGCGTGATCTGCAGTTCGGTGAACTTGCTGTAGGTGGTCGACACCATCAGGAAGATCAGGACGACCAGCAGCACGTCGATGAAGGGGATCAGGTTGATCTCCGGCTCCTCGCGCTGGCGGCCGCGGCGGAAGTTCATCATTTGCGGGTCCCGTGCACGACGTCGACGAATTTCACGGCCTGCAGTTCCATCTCGACGATGAAGCTGTCCACGGACGAACGGAAGTGGCGGTAGAACACCAGGGCCGGCATGGCGATGGCCAGGCCGAAACCGGTGTTGTACAGGGCCACCGAGATGCCGTGGGCCAGCTGGGCCGGGTTGTTGCCGGTCGGGCTTTGCGCGCCGAAGATCTCGATCATGCCGACCACGGTGCCGAACAGGCCCATCAGCGGAGCGAGCGAAGCGATGGTGCCGAGGGTGGTCAGGAAGCGCTCCAGGCCGTGGGCGACGCCGCGGCCGGCTTCCTCGATGGATTCCTTCATGACGTCGCGCGGGGCATCGACATTGCGCAGCGCCGCGGCCAGCACGGTGCCGAGCGGCGAATTGTGCTCGAGCTTGTCGACCACGTCCGGCGTGACCTTGCCGCTGCGGTAGACACGGATGACGTCATCCAGCAGTTGCTTCGGGAGGATCTTCTCGCGGCGCAGGTAGAGGAGGCGTTCCACGATCAGGGCGACGGCAACGATCGAGGCGACCAGCAACAGCCAGATGGGCCAGCCTGCAGCTTGGAAAATGGCGAGCAAGAGCAACTCCTGAGGTAAGAATTCAATCCAGCAATGTAACAAGTTGCCAGCAGGGCGGCAAGTGCAGTCCGCGCCCAGTTCTGCACATCTTCTGTGGATAAAAATGTGTGCAAGACGCTTGCCAGGGACGAAAGCCGTTGATTCCAAAGGATAAATTGAGCTTGCGCAAGAAAACAGCACGTGTCAGATACAGATGCCTTAAGCGAACTCGCGTTGTGGATGGCGGGTTTGATCTAGCTCAACCATTCCCAGTTACGAACAAATTCTGTGGACAAAATTGTGCGCAATGGCCTGCGGGCGACGCTAAGCCTATGATTTTCTTCATTAAATTTCCTTAGCGAAAAAAATAGGCAGTGTGGTGTCTTGTCATCACTCGCATCTCACCGTGCGGTTCCTCACACTTTTTGTGGACAAAAATGTGAGCAAGGGTCTTTTTTGCATTCTAAGTGCTTGATCTAAAACAAAAATATAAATCTGCACAAAATTTCATCACTCAGCAATATATCAAGGGCTTATGTGCAATTTTGGCCGTTCATGCATGCGATATTTGGCTCCAGCAGATGAGCGGCATAGAAAATTCACATCTGCACATTTTTTGTGGATAAGGATGTGATGAATCATGTACACGCCACTCCAAGTCATTGATTCTTAAAGGATCAAACCCGACTGCCTTCGAAAGATGCAAGTGCACCGGGCGCCGCCGGCTGCGCCGGCCGCGTTTGTTGTGCACACTTTTTGTGGACAAAATTGTGTGCAAACGCCCCGCTTATCGCTTAAGCCCTTGATATGACACAACAAAATTTCCTAGCGTCATTTTTAAGCACGCTGGCCTACCGCCTTGTCATGCAAAGGAGTTGCCCACAGATTTTGTGGATAAAGTCGTGTGGATGGCCGAAGACCGTCTTGCAAGCCATTGATTTCAAAGCGATTCAATAGAATGCATTGAAAATTGGCAACAAGACATCGCACCGCAGTTGGTGGTCGGCCTCGCGCACGCCTGCCCCGGCCCTTGTCGTTTTCGCCCAGATATGACATAAGCATCAGCTTTACCACGCAGCGAACAACTATGGAAACCAGAAGCGACGCCGACCCCGCCTATGCCGCCCCAGCTGTCATGACCGTGACGGCGCTGAACCAGCAGGTGGCGCGCCTGCTCGAACGGAGTTTTCCACTGGCCTGGATCAGCGGTGAAATTTCCAACTTCACGCGCGCCAGTTCCGGCCACTGGTATTTCACACTGAAAGACGATGCCGCCCAGGTGCGCGCCGTCATGTTTCGCAGCCGCGCGCAGTACGCCGGCTTCAATCCGCGCGAAGGCGACAAGGTCGAGGTACGCGCGCTGGTCACCCTGTATGGCGCCCGCGGCGACTACCAGATCAATGTCGAGACCATCCGCCGCGCCGGCGTCGGCCAGCTCTACGAATCCTTCCTGAGGCTCAAGGAAAAGCTCCAGGCCCAGGGCCTGTTCGATCCGGAGCGCAAGCGTGCGCTGCCGCTGTTCCCGCGCACCATCGGCATCGTTACCAGCCCGCAGGCCGCGGCCCTGCGCGACGTTCTGACCGCCCTGCGCCGGCGCGTGCCGCACGTGCGGGTGATCCTCTACCCTGCCCCGGTGCAGGGCCAGTTCGCCGCCGACAAGATCGCCGAAGCAATCACGACCGCATCACGGCGCCAGGAAGCCGACGTGCTGCTGGTCTGCCGCGGCGGCGGCTCGATCGAAGACCTGTGGAGCTTCAACGAGGAAGTCGTAGCGCGCGCCATCGACGCCTGCGCCATTCCCGTGATCTCGGGCGTCGGCCACGAGACCGATGTCACCATTGCCGACTTCGCCGCCGACGTGCGTGCCGCCACCCCGACCGCCGCGGCCGAGCTGGCCGCCACCCCGCGCGCCGACTGGCTCGCGTCGCTCTCGGGAGATGCCGGCGACCTGCGCCGCGCGATGCGCCGCAGCCTGTCCGAAGCCAGCCAGGGCCTGGACGGCTATAGCCGGCGCCTTCTCAGTCCCTCGGCCCAGATCCGGCACCAGCGCGTGAAACTGCTGTCGATGGCGGCCGCGCTCACCCACGCTGCGCGCACGCCGGTCAACCGCCAGAACCTGGTGCTGGCCCAGCTGCAGCAGCGCTGGATGCGCCACCGCCCCGACATGCGCGCCCTGCGCGCGCGCTTGCAGTCCGACGGGCGCCACCTGAACACCAGCCTGTGCAACGCGGTCAAGGGCCGGCGCGACGCCCTGAATGGGCTGGCGTCCCAGCTGGAGCTGCTGAACCCGCAACGCACGCTCGAGCGCGGCTATGCGATCGTGCGCAACGTAAAGGGCGAGGTGCTGCGCGACCCGGCCCAGGTCAAGGCGCGCAACAAGCTGAGCGTGCGGCTTGCCGGCGGCACTGCCGAGATTGTCGTGTCCAGCGTGCAAAGCGTATTGGAATAATTGCCTTGAAAAGAAGCCAGACATGCAACATCGCGGCATCCGGTTTAGAATAACGGCGCTCTGGAACAAAACCCGTCCAACCTGAATACGAGGAATAGAACATGGAACATCAACTGCCAGCACTGCCATATGCCAAGGACGCCCTGCAGCCGCACATCTCGGCCGAGACCCTGGAATACCACCACGGCAAGCACCACCAGACCTATGTGACCAACCTGAACAACATGATCAAGGGGACCGAGTACGAAAACATGTCCCTGGAAGAGATCATCCAGAAGTCCTCGGGCGGCGTGTTCAACAACTCGGCCCAGGTGTGGAACCACACCTTCTTCTGGAACTGCATGTCGCCGAACGGCGGCGGCGCGCCGACCGGCAAGGTGGCGGACGCCATCAACGCCAAGTGGGGCTCGTTCGACAAGTTCCGCGAAGAGTTCAACAAGTCGGCACTGGGCAACTTCGGCTCGGGCTGGACCTGGCTGGTGCAGAAGACCGACGGCAGCGTCGACATCGTCAACACCTCGAACGCCGGCACCCCGCTGACCACCACCGACAAGCCGCTGCTGACCGCCGACGTCTGGGAACACGCCTACTACATCGACTACCGCAACGCTCGCGCCAAGTTCCTGGATGCGTTCTGGAATGTGGCTAACTGGGAATTCGTGAACCAGAACATGGCGTAAGCTTGCCTTGCCGGTTTTAACTACCGGTGCCCGCATCATTCTGGAAAGTTGGAAACAACCGTACATTGACACGCAGGTGATTCGCTAAGAACCGTCGGGCGTATCTACTGCTGTTTTTTGGCCCGCTATACGCGGGCCTTTTTATTTATCACTTATAAATTTCTCTGCTACAACATTCAGTTACCAAAATCAAGTTCGATAAATTCTTGATTCAAAGAAGTAATGTAATTTTCATTATGACAAGTATTTTTACTGGTCTCTCGCTTTACTTTCATAGAGAATGTGTAACTTAGATTCTTGAAGACTATTTGTGTAGAGCCGTGGTAACAACCCTGTTTATTTATCCACGCAGAGTTGAACGTCATGCAAATCAAAGTTTTCATCAGCTATTCACATAAGGATGAGCAGTTCAAAGAATCTTTGAATGAGCATTTAAGCATGCTCAAGCGTAACAAGCTGATCAGTGAATGGCATGATCGTCAAATTGTTGCTGGCGATGACTGGAAGGGTCAGATATCCAAAAACCTTGAAGAAGCTCAGCTAATTCTCTTTGTTGTGAGTTCAAGCTTTCTTGCTTCTGAGTATTGCTTCGATATCGAATTCAAACGCGCACTAGCTAAGCATGCTGAAGGTAGCGCGCAGCTAATTCCAATTATTGTGCGTTCCTGTGACTGGACGTCTAGTGAACTTGGGGCGTTTCAAGGCCTGCCGAAAGATGCACTTCCAATTGCTAAATGGGTCGACCAAGATGAGGGGTGGCTTAACGTTGTGCAAGGTATTAAGCAACGCCTTGCGCAATTTACGCCAAAACCACCTTCGGTCATCGACCCCACTGATACAAATCAAAAAAAAGTAAATGATGTAACTCTACAGTGGCTCGATGACACCGAGGTCGCGTTATCACATCGCCGAGTTAACAAAATCTACTTAAGTGAGATTTATGTTGCACTTGACATGGAGCAGGCCGCGGCTTCCCGCAATGAAGACCTGGTCATCAAGAGCACGTCTCACGCGCTTAGCGAAGTCGGGCGATACGTTATCTCTGGCGAGGAGCAGCAAGGCAAAACTTCACTGTTAAAACATGCCTTCGCTCACTTTGCTTTTCGAGGAGCGCCCGTCGTGTATATTGACGCGGCGGTAATCACAAATGCTGATCTTGAGAAGTATCTTCACAAGGCACTGATCGAACAATACACTGGCATCGCGCTGGATGAACTTCTAGCTTCGCCTAATCGCGTTCTACTTCTCGACAATATCAATGAGATTAGACTGAATGAACGTTTTCGCGAAAGCCTCCTTAGGGACGTGAATGCTTATTTCGAACATGTCATTGCCACCTGTAGCGCATCTTTCACATATTTACTATCGGAAATTGACGCTCTTGACGAGTACTCAAACTATGAGTTGCTAGGACTTGGTCACGTTAAGCGATCTGAGTTGGTTGAAAAATGGGTTTCGTTAGGAGTAGAGGAGTCTATTTCCGAGCACGAACTCTATGATCAATGCGATGAGATTAAAGAGAAACTAGACGCGGTTATTCGTAAAAATATCGTACCTGCAAAGCCGCTTTATATCCTAATGATGCTTCAGATGTTTGAGGCTGGTTCGCAGCAAAATCTTGATCTCTCCTCTTATGGACATTGTTATCAACAGCTGATCTACCAGTCTTTTGATAATGCTAAAATTCCGAAGAAGGAATTTGACACCTATCTTAATGTCTTAACTGAGTTGTCCTGGGAATTGCATCGAAACCAAGACGGAATTAATCACGTCGGACTTGAGCATTTTTTTAGTCGATACGAGCAAACCTACCTTTCCGTCGATGGCGCATCGATGATTGAGAAGCTTAAAGGTAACTCGATTTTGCATGAACGTGATTATAAGGTCCAGTTTAAGTATCCTTATTTGTTTTATTTCTTCGTCGCCAAGAAAATTGCCGAACCATACTCAGCCGATGAAGTGACGAGAAAAGAATTAGATAATTTAATTGAAAATCTTCACCGAGAAGATTATGCAAACATCTTAGTGTTTGTCACCCACCACACTAAAGAAAAGTGGGTCCTTGACAAAATTGATGACGCATTGCAGTCCCTGTTTTCCGGGCATGCAGCTGCAACATTATCTAGAGACCAGACTGGTTTTATGCAAGAATTCATTGCGCAAATACCAGATCTGGTGCTTGAGCAGCGAGAAATCCGCGAGGAACGTGAAAAACATAACCTGTCCTTAGACAAAATCGAGAAAGCAGAACTGTCCACTGACAAGATTGAGGCGAATCTCAGCGTTGAAACAAAAAACTCACTGTTAAATGATCTTCCAGCAAATATCAATAAAACATTCAAGGGAATGGAGTTAGCTGGCCAGATAATTCGCAACCGCCACGCCACGCTGCCAAAATCAAATCTTTTGAATCTGGCGAAACAAGGCGCATTCACTGGACTCCGTTTTTTAACGTTCTTTATCGATGTGTCCGATGCTGCAAAAACCGAAGTTATTAAGTATGTGGCTTCTAATTTAAACACAAACCCCGAACTTAGTAATGAGCAAATTGAAGCATTGGCAAAAAATCACTTTGTGGCATTGACTTATGGTGTGATTAATGGAGTTATTCGTAAGACTGCGATGTCAATCGGATCGAAGGAAGCTGCTGAGATTTACTCCCACCTCGGTGGTGAATCTGCATCGCCCGCCATTACGCTGCTTAATCAATCTATCGCCTTCCAATTTACTCGAAAGCTCGACATTCCCAAGCTTGCTGACACATACGAAAGTGTGAAGAACAATCCTGTTTGCGTTCGGATCCTAAAGGATATGGCCGTTCAATATGTTTATATGTTCCCAATCGGTTTTCGAGAAAAGCAACAGCTATCTGCGCTTCTGAAAATTCCAGTACAAACGCAGCGAGCAATCGAACGCAAAAAGGCGAAAAGAGCGTAGACTTGCTAAGACATCAGGCACAGGCAAGAACAAATTTTAGTGCTCATAGCGCCCCATCCATGGATTGTAGGGAAGGCGATAGTCTTCCACCGTCGCCTTGTGTGCGCTTTGGTCATATTGACTTCCTTCATCCGAGCCGAGATTCGCCTCTCGTTATCACTGCTCAAGCGATTTCATCAAGTTCGTGCGCCCGAGCAAAAGCTTACGTAGAGAGTTACAGCAGGACGGTCGGCTATAATTGGCTCGCCCATTGCCTTTTTGAGAGGCTCGACGAATCCAGCAATTTGCCAACAAGTAGTTGCGGACCTACACTCAAGATCCGCCTATATATCACTCAGCGGTATTACGCCGAAACAGAAGTCAGCGCTTGCCGCTTAACTCTACATTTAGCGCGATCTATAAGCGGGGTGATTAAATTTTATTATGACGAAACACTCTTTCGTAATCACCCGACGGCCCACCCAGTGTGGGCCGTTGTCTTGTTGAGCGCCGAGACCTGCCGGGCGCCTAACAATAATACCCACCCGAACAGCGCCGCGCAGTCCGCCGCGCTACGCCCGCATAGCTCACCGGCGTCAGCGGCCGTCCGACCACCGCCTCGGCCGGGGCCACGAAGCTGGGCACGTTGGCAAGGCCGGCGCGCTCGGCCACGTCGAGGGCAAGCCCCAGGGCAAGCAGGGCCAGCAGGCCGGGCCCGAAGCGTTTAAGGGTCTTCATTTGCTTCCTTTCGCTGCGCCGGATGCGCTGGCCGCGGCCTTGAAGATGCCGGGAATGTCGCCCAGTTCCTGGATTTGTTCCGGCGTGAGCTTCCTGGCACCGGCCGGGATGGCCAGCTTGAACGGATCGGGGGCGACCTTGGCGCCGGTCTTCCAGGACATGAGCTCGATGCTGTACTTGGGTGCGCCGGCCTGCTTCGCGCTGGTGATGACGTAGCGGCAGGGATAGGGGGTCGGCCCCTGGGCGATCCAGATCTGCCAGTCGACCTCGCGGGTGCGGAAGGCCAGGTGATCGCACTCCACACCGCGAATGACGCCGCTGCCGAGATCCTTGACCTCGGTGACCTCGGGCATCAGCTCCTTGTAGGGATTCGACATCAGGAGGTCGGCGCCCGGCACCGGGCGGTGGTATTTGTCGCGCAGCACGTCGACCAGTTGGTCGATGGTGCCGGCCGCCTCGACCTGGGCGTACATCTTCGAGTTCTTGCCCAGCAGGGTCACCGTCTTGCCGTCGAAGCCGACCTCCATGTCGGCGAAGCCTCCGCGGCGGGTAACGTGCAGCTTGTCGGGGCGGTTCAAGGTGACGCTGCCAGAAGCGGCGAGCGTGACGGTCTGCTGCTCGGGGGTGACGAGGTCGAGATTCGAATCGAAATCGAAGGAGATGGCCTTTTGCGAGGCCATGTAGTCGGACATCGCCTTGAACAGGCGCCGGGCATCGGCTTCGTCGGCGCCGGCCGACGCCGGCACCAGCGCGGCACAGAGGAGCAGCGCACGGGATGCGGCCTGGCCGCGCTTCATTTGATGCTGGCAAGTCATGCTGGTCTCCCATCGCTGCCAAGCTGCGCGCATGTTCGCGCCGGCGCTGGCTGGACAGGACGTCCAGGGCGCGCATGCCTTGTACTGTAGTGCGGATGGGCGATGCGTCAAGGAAGACGTCGAAACACAGCGGCATCCCTTGATGCTTCGCAAACTGCTCGTCGGCAGATTGAACTCTGCTACGAAGGTTCGCCGGCGAGATGCCGGCGCAGGTAGTCGACGCACACCCCCACCCGGCCCGATCCGACGAGCCGCTGCGGATAGACGGCCCACACGCTGGCCGGCTGCGTGTACTCGGGCAGCACCTGCACCAGCCGGCCATCAATCAGGTAGGCGCGCGCATCCCACAGCGAGCGCAGCACGATGCCCGCCCCTTCCACCGCCCAGCGCAGCGCGATCTCGCCGTGGTTGGTCGACAGCGCGCCCGCCACCCGCACGGTCTCCTCGCCACCCTTGCCGTGCAGGCGCCAGCTGCCCAGCGGATGGTCGCGCTCCTTGATCGCCAGGCATTGGTGGCCGGCGAGTTCCTTCAGCGTCCTGGGCATGCCGTGCCGGTCGATATACGCAGGCGACGCGCACAGGATGCGGTGGTTGTCCATGAGTTTACGCGCCACCAGCTGCGGCGGAATGGCGTCGCCGATGCGCACGTCCAGATCGAAGCCCTCCGCCACCGTATCCACCAGCCGGTCGAACACTTCGAAGCGGATCTGCAGCTTCGGGTGGGCGGCCGCGAGTTTCGCAATCGCCGGCGCGACCACCTTGCGCCCGAAGCCGAAGCTGCTGCAGATGCGCAGCCGGCCGGCCGGCTCGCTGCGGCGTTCGGACAGCTCGTCCACCATGTCGTCGAGCTGCTCGAGGATGCGCTGGGCCCGGCCATACACCTGCTCGCCCTCGTCCGTGATCACCACGCGCCGCGTCGAGCGCTCGAACAGGCGCACCCCCAGCGCCGCTTCCAGGATGCCGACCCGCTTGCTTACAAAAGCGGGCGACATGCCCAATTCGTCGGCGGCGGCGCTGAAGCTGCCCTTGCGCACCACGGCCACGAATACCCGCAGGTCGCCATTCTCGATATTGTTCACGATTCGTGCTCCATAGCATCACAATGAAAGGGATTATAAACGGGGCGTTTTCTTGCTACCCTGATGTGCATTGAACAAGGGGAGAGCAGAATGAAGATGCACAAGATCGCGGTCATCGCCGGGGACGGCATCGGCAAGGAAGTCATGCCGGAAGGCCTGCGCGCGCTTGAAGCGGCAGCGAAACGCTTCGATATCGGCCTGGAGTTCGCACACTTCGAATGGGCCAGCTGCGACTACTACCTCCAGCACGGCAAGATGATGCCGGACGACTGGAAACAGCAGCTGGACGGTTGCGAGGCGGTCTTCTTCGGCGCGGTGGGCTGGCCCGACACGGTGCCCGACCACATCTCGCTGTGGGGTTCGCTCCTGAAGTTCCGCCGCGAGTTCGACCAGTACGTCAACCTGCGCCCGGTGCGCCTGATGCCGGGCGTGCCCTGCCCACTCGCGAACAAGAAGCCGGGCGACATCGACTTCTACGTGGTGCGCGAGAACACCGAAGGCGAATACTCGGCGGTCGGCGGACGCATGTTTGAAGGCACCGAACGCGAGCTGGTGCTGCAGGAAGCGATCTTTACCCGCCACGGCACCGACCGCATCCTGAAGTACGCCTTCGAGCTGGCCCAGCGCCGCCCCAAGAAGCACCTGACCGCGGCCACCAAGTCGAACGGCATCGCGATCTCCATGCCTTACTGGGACGAACGCGTTGCCGTCATGGGCGAAGCCTATCCCGACGTCCGCTGGGACAAGTACCACGTCGATATCCTGGCGGCGCGCTTCGTGCTGTCGCCGGAACGCTTCGACGTGGTGGTGGCCTCGAACCTGTTCGGCGACATCCTGTCGGACCTGGGGCCGGCGTGTGCAGGCACCATCGGCATCGCACCGTCGGCCAACCTGAATCCGGAACGGACCTTCCCCTCGCTGTTCGAGCCCGTGCACGGTTCGGCGCCCGACATCTACGGAAAGAACATCGCGAACCCGATCGCGATGATCTGGTCGGGGGCGATGATGCTGGAGTTCCTCGGGTACACCGACGCGCACGATGCGGTGGTGCGGGCGATGGAGCATTGCCTGGTGAACGGGCCGCGCACGCCGGACATGGGCGGCGCGGCCAGTACGACCGCCGTGGGCGAGGCAATTGCAGCGTATCTGGTGTCGTAGGGTGGGCAGGTTCCCTGCCCACGCGTTCAACCAGCATTCGCGTTTCGAAGATTCATTTTTTGTTTGAACGCGTGGGCGGCAGAGCCGCCCACCCTACGATTTACTTGAGCAGGTAGGTGTTGAAAAAGTCGATCGTCGAATAGAACAGGTAATCGGCATTCGCCTTCTTGCCGAAGCCGTGCCCCTCGTCGTTCGCCGTCATGTACCACACCGGCGTGCCGTTCTTCTTCACCGTGGCGACGATCTGGTCGGCCTCCTGCCAGGGCACGCGCGGGTCGTTCTTGCCCTGCACGACGAACAGCGGCTTCTTGATCTTCGCCGCGTTATTGGCCGGCGCGGTCGCTTCCATCCACTTGCGCATTTCCGGATCGCGCTCGTCGCCGTATTCCACGCGGCGCAGGTCGCGGCGGTAGCTTTCGGTGCGTTCGAGGAAGGTGACGAAGTTCGAGATGCCGACGATGTCCACGGCGGCCGCGATGCGGTCGGCGTACATGGTCGATACCGCCAGCGTCATGTAGCCGCCGTAGGAGCCGCCCACCACCGCCACGCGTGAAGCGTCCATGTCGGGCTGGGTCGCGATCCAGTCGAGCAGCGCGCCGATGTCCTTCACCGAGTCTTCGCGCAGCTTGCCGTTGTCCAGCTTCAGGAAGCTCTTGCCGTACCCGGTCGAGCCGCGCACGTTCGGGTAGATGACGGTCAAGCCCATCTCGTCGGTGTAGTAGTTGTTCCGCCCCAGGAAGCCGGGCGTGGACTGCCCTTCCGGCCCGCCATGGATGTTGATGACCACCGGTCGCTTGCCGGGGAACCTGGCGGCATCCGGACGGTAGGCAAAGCCCGAGATCATGCGGCCATCGAAGGACTTCCAGCGCACCAGCGAGGGCTCGACGAACTTGTTCATGTCGACATCCATCTTCTCGTGCCGGGTCCAGCGCGTGACCGTGCCGCTCTTCGCATCGATGCTGTAGACCTCGGACGGGCTGCGCGCCGATGACAGCGATAGCGCCAGGTGGCGGCTGTCCTTGTGCCATTCGATGCGGCCGATGACGCCGATCGGCAGCTTCGGCTGCGCCACCAGCTTGCGGTCCGAGGTACGCATCATGCGCAGCACGCTGCTGCCGTCCTCGTTGGCCACGAAGGCGATCAGCTTGCCGTCATCGGACAGGTCCATGTCGTCGATGTCCCAGTTGATCTCCGGGGTCAAGACGGTCTCCTTGCCGCTCGCCAGGTCGATGTACACCAGGCGCCGGAACTCCGAGCCGCGGTCGCTGGTCGTGTAGATGCCCTTGCCGTCGCGCGCGAACACGGCGCCGCCGTAGGCGACCTTGTCGGCACCCGCGCCGCCCTTCTCCGTGATGCGCCGGCTCTTGCCGCTGGCGACGTCCATCAGCCACAGGTAGGACTCGTTGGCCGATACGTACTCGCTGTACACCAGCTGCCTGTCGTCGTGCGAGAATTCAAAGGAGCCCCAGCCGCCGCCCGGCAGCTCGGCCAGCACCCGCGCGCCTTCCGGCTCGCTCGGGTCGACGATGCTGATCGTGGAGCTGATCTGGTCGTTCGAGCCCTGGCGGCCCACCGGCACCGTCACGTACAGCAGCTTGCCGCTCTTCCTGGCCCAGGCAGTGTCCTGCACGCGGCGGTTGTCGGGCGTAACCGGGACCGCATCGCTCCCCTTCAGGTCGCGGCGGTAGGCGCGGAATACCTCGTTGCCGCCCGTATCGCGGCCGAACACGTAGAACTTGCCGTGGCGCGGCTCGTACTGGGCGCTGCGCACCGGCTCGGGATAATCGGTCAGGAGTTCGAGCGGGGCGCCCGGCTTGGCCACGCGGAACAGCTGCGGCGTGTTGTTGTGGCGGCGCGAGACGATCATCTCGAACTTCGTCGGATGCCAGGACGCGTACGAGGTGGGCTTGAATTCGTTGTACTTCGCCACCTGGGTGGCCAGGCCGGCGCGCACCGGCGGCACGTTTTCCAGTACCAGCGCGGCCGGGGGCGCAAGGGGCGCTTCCTGGGCCGTGGCAGCTGCGGCGGCAATGAACAGGGTGGCAATCAGGGTCAGCCCGAGCGGGCGGTAGGCAGGTCTCATCCGGTGTTCTCCGAGGTGTGAAACAGCGTGTTGGCGTTACTGCACTTCAACTTTACACGATGTAGGCCGGGGCGCATCATTGTCATCGAAGTGTATGCAAATGTCCCCCCTTTGTAGGGGCTGTGCTCTCTAGCAAGTAGTTCGATACAATCTCGGACTAAGGAGAAACAAGCATGTACCGAGTGATGTTGGTGGAAGACGATGCGCGCCTCGCGGAGCTCGTCACCGAATACCTGTCCGGCTATGAATTCGCGGTCGACCTGGTCACCCGCGGCGACCAGGCGATCGAGCGTTTCAAGGCGCTGTCGCCCGACGTCGTCGTGCTCGACCTGATGCTGCCGGGACTGGACGGCATGGTGGTCTGCCGCCAGATCCGCGAGATGTCCGAGGTGCCGATCCTGATCCTGACCGCGCGCGAGGATTCGTACGACGAAGTCTCGGGCCTGGAACAGGGCGCCGACGATTTCGTCAACAAACCGGTGCAGCCGCGCGTGCTGCTGGCGCGCCTGCGCGCCCTGATGCGGCGCACGGCCCAGGCCAAGGGCGGCGTCGATGCGCGCGTGCTGCAGTTCGGCGCCCTGCGCATCGTGACGTCGGACCGCAGCGTGATGTGGCGCGGCGAACCCTGCGTGCTGTCGAATACCGAATACAAGCTGCTGCTGGTGCTGGCCGAAGCCGCCGGCCGCGTGCTGTCGCGCGACGCCCTGCTCAAGAAGATGCGCGGGATCGAGTTCGATGGCCTGGACCGCAGCATCGACAACTGCATCTCGAAGCTGCGCCGCAAGTTCGACGATGCGGACTCGGAAAAGATCAAGACGGTGTGGGGGGAAGGCTATTTGTTCTCGCCGTCAGCGTGGAATTGATTCGCGTCACCACCAATGTAGGGTGGGCGGGGTAATTTCGGCCAATGGCCGGAATTACAAACGCCCACGCGTTCAACCAGCAATAAAATAAACGCGCAGGCCGTATCGCCGTGATTTGGACGCGTGGGCGGGGAACCCGCCCACCCTGCCAAACCAGTCATTCAAACAGCGGCACGATCGCCAGCGGCGCGCTATAGGTAATCACCTGGGCGCGCTCGGCGCCGAAACGGTAGCTCACCAATGGGAAGTCGGCATCGAGGTCGCCGCCGAAGGCCGCGCCCGGCACGATGGGCAGCGCCGACTCCCCTTCGGAACGGCGCAGCTTGACCGAGGCCTCGACGCCCTTCTTCGGGAACACCATGCGCACGCCCACGCACTGGCGCCCGCGCGCCGTCGCGTCAATGTGGCGGGCATAGTTCAGCGCCTGGGTGCAGGCGGCGCGCAGCTCATCCGTTTCATAAATATTGTCCGCCTGCGGCGCGATCGTCACCCGCGTCCGCAAGGTGAACGGGCCGATCTTGCGGTTCGGCGCCAGCACGGCGTTTTCGTCGTAGGCCGCCTTCAACAGCGGCAGCACGCCGCGGCCCAGTGCGTCGAGCGCCAGGCTGGTCTGCACGGACTTGCCGGCCAGGACCAGCTGCAGGCCGTCCGCCAGCGCACCCTTTTCGCCGGTCACCAGCTGCAGGTGGTTCTGCAGCAGGTTCTTGGCGCCGCCGTATTTCTCGAACACGACCATGCTGCGGTAGGCATCGCGGTAGCTCGCCCACTCCGAGGCGTGCGCAAGCACCTGCGCCGCGGCCATGCTGGCCGTGGTCAGGAAACAAACGCATGCGGTGGCGTGTGCGAATCGCATCATCAGAACCGGTAGGCGAAGGCGGTCGAAACCGTCAGGTTGTCGGGCCGCTCGGCGAGCGGGCTCTTGCGTGCGTCGCCCGACAGGCGGGTCGCCTGCAGGGACGAGGTCAGCATCCAGGATGGCGACAGCGCCCAGTTCCAGCGCGCGCCGATGCGCACGTCCTTCAGGCCGCCGTCCGGGCGGAAGGGAGAATTGCCGCTGGCGAGCGACTGGGCGTCGGTGACGCCGAAATAGCTCTGCTGGTAGGCGCGGTTGGCGAAGCCCACGGCGGCCGACACCGACACCGTGTGGTGTGGGGCCAGCTGCATCGCCAGGCGCTGGATGCCGATGTCGCCGCGCACGCCGTTGCGGTCGTTGCCGGCGCCGGCCAGCACGCTGCTGGTCAGGCGCCATTGCGGCGACAGGTAATAGTTGAAGAAGGCGCCGGCTTCCGGGCGCGTCTTGATTTCTTCCATCCCGGCGAGCGGGTTGCCGCGCATTTCGCGCACGGTCGATGGCAGCAGGGTGTTGAAGCTTTCGAGGCCACCGACGCCGCCGCCGGTGCCCGATTCGCTGCGACGCGGGTGGATGGCCAGCAGCGGGCCGACTTCCACCAGCGGGCTGCTCGAGAGGTGCATCCCGGCGCTCATGCCCGAAATGAACACGCCGTTGCTCCATTGGACCTGAAGCACCGGCAAGGCCCTGACTTTCCTGCTGTCCGCCCCTTCGTACCGCGGTGCCGACACGACGCCCAGCCCCGCATACATATCGCGGCTGCCGTCGGGCATCGGGTTGGTGGTCGGCGTCTGTGCGCTTGCGGCGCTGCCCGAGACAGCCAGGACCAGGGCGAAAAGCTTTTTCATGTGTTCAACAATCAGCGAGTTCGGCAATCCGATATTTTACGTCGAGCAAGCCGAACGCTCACCTATTGTTACTGGTTGGTACGGGTTTCCGTGACAAACTCAAGCGGCGCCTCGCTCCGGTTCACCACGACCAGGTGCGCCGGATAGACGATCATCATGCCGCACATGATGCCGGGGCCCGGCTCGGTATCGACGATGCCGACGCTCAGCTTGCCGTCGCGGAAGTCCACCGAGCGGATCCCACCGCCATGACAAGTGCTGGGCTTCGGACCGCGGAATACGCCGATGACCATCTGCTTGCTGAAATCGATCTTCGGCAGGGCATGCTCGGCGCCCGCGTGCTCGGCCCACAGGCTGGCCCAGGCTGCCTCATCACGCACGACGACATTGCGTTGCGCATGGATTCCGGTACGAACTTGCGGCTCGACCGTCGTGAAGTTGATGTAAGCGGACACGATCTTGCGGATCTCGACCGGCGCATCGACCTTCGGCACCGCCACCACGCGCATCGGTTGGGTAATGGCCGCCAGACACAGCGCCACCGGCGACATATCGCGAATTTCGTACTCGACCAGCAGCTTGCCGTCCTTCGAACCGACATGCACCACGTCGAAGCTGCCGCAGACCGGGTTATTACCCTGGAACACGGCCACCAGCATCGTGCGCGAAAAGTCGACGTCGGGCGCCGCGATGCGGGTCTTGCTGTGTTCGGCCCAAAGGGCGGACCAGGCGGCGGCGTCCCTGATCACGACTTCGCGTGGCGTCTCGATGTTCGAGAAGCTGTCGCTGACGATGGTCTTGAAAGCAACCGGGGTGCCCGACTTCGGCAGGAAGCTGACCGGCTCGACCTTGTGACCGGCGCCCAGGCCGAGGTCGGCCATGTCGAGGTTCTTGAGCATGGTGTCGAACAGCGCACGGGCGCTTTCGTCGCTGCAGCTGGTGCGCGGGCCGGCGATGCTGTCGCCGGCCGTGCACAGCACGGCCTGCGGGGTCGCGCCCATCAGGGTCTGGCCAGTGGCATTGTCGGCGCAGTTGCCGGCGCGGTCCCACAGCACATACTTGCTGTCGACGACATACAGATTGTTGCGGGTCGATGCGCAGGAAGCATCCTGGGCCATCTTGATATATTCGGAAACGACCGGAACGCCACCATTCGGCTCGCCGACGGCGATGCCCTGCCCTGCCTGCCGGTTCTGCATGCTGGCGCTGCCATCGCTGCCACCACCGCCGCAGGCTGCCAGGATCATGCCAACCAACGTGGCAGTGACGAAAGTGCGTCCAAGCGTGATCATGTTCTTGTTCTCCACTGATCGTTTCCTTATGAATAAAAAAACCCGCCGACACTCGCATATCAGGCGGGCAAACGGAAAACCTGAAAAATCCTTTCCTGATGTTGAGCATCATAAGAATTCCTGCGATTTCATTCCCCCTATAACTGTCGGGGAATTGTCATCAATTTGTAGAACGTTCCCGATGACCGATTGCTCCTATACAATGCCGGCGGAGGAGAGACTATGTATGTAGCACACCGTAACCGTGAGTTATACAGGATGGGCTCGTGAACCGGATTTTCTTCCGTTTCTTCGTGCTGGTCATGCTGTCGATCACGGCGGCCACCTTCGTGATTTATTTCGCCTTCAGCCGGCTGTTCGGGGATCCGCTCGAGGACATCGCACGCCGCCAGGCGGCCGCCCAGATCTTCCTGCTGGAACAATATGTCGACCAGGCCCCGGCGGACGAATGGCTGGCGCGCCTGAACAATGTGCGGGTGGTGTCGGATGTGCGCTACGACCTGATTCCCCTGGCGCAGGCGCGCGACATCCTGCCTGCCGGCCAGCGCGCGCTGCTGGACCGTGGCGAGCTGGTGCTCGATCCGGCCAGGCGCAGCTTCTACCGCCGCGTCGACCTGGACGGCGAACGCTATATCGGCAGCCATGAAGAAGTGCTGCACGCGCAAGACCTGCCGGTGGACATCGCGCAGGCGCTCAAGATGGAAGCGCTGCGCTATGTGATCGTGGCGGTGGCGCTGCTGGTGCCGATCGCGCTGTGGTCGCGCGCGCACTGGCAGGGGCTGCAGTCGCTGTCGCGCCTGGCGGACGCCTTCGGCAGCGGCAAGCTGACCGCGCGCTCACAGATGAAACCGTCGGCCTCGATCTATCCGCTGGCCGAGCGCATCAACCACATGGCCGACCGTATCGAAGACCTGCTCGAAGCGCAGAAAAGCCTGCTGCACTCGGTGTCGCACGAGCTGCGCACGCCGATCGCGCGGCTCGAGTTCGGCCTGGAGCTGCTGGACGCGCGCGCCAAGGATCCCGACCTGAGCAAGCGCGTCAAGGCGATGGAAGGCGACCTGCGCGAACTGAATTCCCTGGTGACCGAACTGCTCGACATGAGCAAGCTCGACAGCGCACGCACGCTCCGGATCGAGCCGGTGGCGCTGAGCGAGGTCCTGCGCGAATGCACCGGGATGTTGCCGCCCTCGACGCACGCGCTCGACTGCCAGCTCCCCGACGAGCTGGGCGCACTGGCGCTCGACCGGCGCCTGCTGGCGCGCGCCGTCTGCAACCTGCTGCGCAATGCCCAGAAATACGCGGGCAGCCGCATCCTGCTGTCGGCAGCCCGCCATGCGGGCGACGGCGTCGAGATCACGGTGGACGACGACGGCCCCGGCATCCCGCTCGAGGAACGCGAGAAGGTGTTCGAACCGTTCTACCGGCTCGACCGCAGCCGCGACCGTGCCACCGGCGGCTTCGGCCTGGGCCTGTCGATCGCGCGCAAGGCCGTGGCCCTGCACGGCGGCAGCCTGCGCGCGGAAAGCTCGCCGCTGGGCGGGGCGCGCTTCGTGATCACCCTGCCCGCCTGAACCAAACCATCGACAACCGAAACATCCCGAGTGGAGACATGACATGACGATCGCCTTACGCTGCCGCTGCGGCCAGTTGCGCGGCCAGGTCGACGAGCGCCGCGTGGCGGCGCGCGCCGTCTGCTATTGCAAGGATTGCCAGGCCTACGGCCGTTTCCTCGGCACGGGCGTGCTGGACAGCGCGGGCGGCACCGAGGTGGCCGCCACCCTGCCCGCCGCGGTGCGCTTTGACGCCGGCCTGGAACACCTGGCCTGCATGTCGCTCGGCCCGAAAGGACTGTACCGCTGGTACGCCAGCTGCTGCCGCACGCCGATCGGCAATACGCCGCGCGATCCGCGCACTGCTTATGTCGGGCTGGTGCGCGCCTGCCTGGATGCGTCCGATGAGGAGCTCGCGCGTACACTCGGCCCGCTGCGCTGCCGGGTCGAGACGGAGTCGGCATCGGGGCAGGTAGCGTCGAGCGGACTGGCCACGGCCGGGGTGGTGTTCAAGGTGGGGACGATGCTGGTGAAGGCGCGCCTGGGCGGCGGCTACCGGGACAATCCCTTCTTCCGGCAGGGCACGAAGGACCCGGTGAAGCCGGTCCAGGTGCTGACGCTGGAAGAGAGGAAAGCGCTGACCCCATAGGATCAGCGCAAGGAAAGATCAGCGGCCGCTCTGCTCCGGCCGCGCACGGATGTGCGTGACCCCGTACCACAGGTGTTCCCACCAGTGGTCGCGCGAATGCACGGTCACCAGACATGCCTTGTCGATGCCGCCCTTGAAGAGCGGATCGGGGCATTTGTTCGTCATCAGGGCGTAGCGCTGGTTCTCGGCGTTGACGAGGGCGATCGCCAGCCAGACGGCGACGCCCGCGAAGAACACCGCCAGCGACCACGCGATGTGGTTCACATTGCTGGTCTCAAACAGGTCGTCCTCGTTGGGCCGGGACCCATCGTACATCTTGAGGACTTCGCGTTCGACATCCTTGCTCATTTCGTGGCGGCAGCCTTCTTGACGAGAGCGTCCATGACCTGGGTGGTCGCCTGCAGCATCGCGTTGACGTCCTGGATCTTGTTGGCTTCGGCCACCTGGCTCGGCGAGACCACGTACTTGCCGTCGATGATGATGGTCGGGGTACCGGAGACCTTGTAGGCGCTGGAGACCTGCTGCAGGCGGCGCAGCTTGGTGGTGACGCCGAACGAGTTCCAGGTTTCCATGAACTTGGCGCGGTCCAGGCCATTCTTGACCGCCCACTCGATGATCTGGTCATCCTTCATCAGGCGCTGGCGCTGAACGTGCACGGCCTGGAACACGCGGTGGTGGTACTGGTCGAGCTTGCCCATCGCCTCGAGGGTCAGGAACAGGTGGGCTTCCGGATCCGCCGGGCCCTGGAACGGCAGGTGGATGCGGCGCACCTGGATGTTGTCGCCCTGCTTCTTGACCCAGCCGTTGAAGGCCGGTTCCAGCATGTTGCAGGCCGGGCAGTGGTAAGCGAAGAATTCGATGACCTCGACCTTCTTGCCCGTCGCCTGCACCGGCTGTGGCGCGGCCAGGGTCTGGTAATCGACACCGTTCTTCGGGTCGGCAGGCGACGCGAACGCGGTACTGGCGACCATGGTGGCGGCGATGAGGGCAAAACGCAGAGAACGCATAGGTTTCCTTCCACAATTGATTGAGCAAACGCCGGCAGGTTACCACTTTTTTGGCCCTTCATTCTGAGGAAGGGCTGAATTTTGCATTTGCTTACGGAATTAACTTGGGGACACGGAGGATGGATCAGTCACTTCGGCCGACGCTGCCGCACCCCTTCCAACGCCTCGCACAACAACGCAGCCCCGTCTACGGCCCGCGGCCCCGGGCGCGTCAGCAATTCGCCATCCACCGTCAGCAGGTTGCCCCGTTTCACAGCTGTCATGGTCTTGTATGGCGCCCACAGCTTGAGCCCCGGGTTGGCCGGATCGTAGCGCTTGCCCGCCATGATCGCCTCCGGATCGGCTGCCAGCACCGCCTCGATGCCGACTTCCGGCGCCACGACGCTCAAGCTGCCGAACACGTTGCGCCCGCCGCAGACGCGGATCGCGTCGCTGGCGATCTGGGCATCGTTGAGCGTGTACAGCGGCTGGTCCCAGATCTGGTAGAACACGGTTACCGGCGCGCGCCTGGCGTAGCGCGCCTCCAGGCCGGCCAGCCTGGCGCGCAGGGCGCCAGCGGCGCTTGCCGCCGCTGCCTGCGTGCCCAGCAACTGCCCCAGGCGCTCGACGTTGTCGGCCACCTGCCCCAGCTTGCGCGGCTCGCTGTGGAAGACCGGTACGCCCAGCGACTCGATCTGGGCAATCTGGCGCGCCGTGTTCCCGGTATGCCAGACCACGACCAGGTCGGGTTTCAAGGCCAGCACCCGCTCCATGTCGATCACGCTGTTGCTGCCGACCAGCGGAATCTTTTTGGCCGCCTCCGGATAGTCGCTGTAGTTCATCGCCCCGACCACCCGCGCGCCGCCGCCGGCCGCGAACAGCAGTTCGGTGGCGTGCGGCGCCATCGAGATGACGCGCCGCGCCGGCTGCTGCACGGTAACGCGGCGGCCGGCATCGTCGACCACGGTCACCGCCGCCTGGGCAGGGGCAGCGGCGGAGGCCAGGGCCAGGACCAGCAAGGCAGCCATGAATTGTCGGGACGCGGCCATCAGAAGTCGTAGCGCAGCGACAGCTTCAGCTGGCGGCCGTCGCTCGGGTAGATGCCCGAGCGGCAGCCGAAGGCGTTGCTGTAGTACTGGCGGTCCGCCAGGTTGAGCGCGGTGACGGCCGCTTCCCAGCCGGCCACACGGTAGGCGTAGCGCGCATCGATGGTGGTATATGACGGAATGCGCGCGCCGCAGCTGTTGCTGAAGTCGTTGCCGTAGCGCTGGCTGTCGACCCACTGGGCGCCGATGTCGGCGCTGTGGCCACCCGCAGGAGTCCAGGCTGCGCGCACGGTGACGACGTTCTTCGGCACCAGCACCATCTCGCGGCCTGCGTTGGGGCCGGCGGTGAACTCGGCCTCGACGCGCTGCCACTGGCCGGTCAGGCGCAGGTCGTTCGCCAAGGCATAACGCGCTTCCAGCTCCAGGCCCTGGCGGCGGGTCGGATCGAGGTTGGTGTTGGCGCCCCAGCCGATGGTCGGGTCGTAGAAGATCTCGTCCGTCAGGCGGTGGCGGAACAGGCGCGCGCTCAGCTGGCGCTCGGCGCCCCCAAGGGTCACACCCAGCTCCAGGTCGCGCGAGGTCTGCGGCGCCAGCACTTCGGGACCGGAGCGCAGGCTGTTCTCGTCCACGTTGGCGATGCGGTAGCTGCGGCCCGCCTTGGCGAAGAGGTTCACCTGCGGCAGCACGTCGACGCTCCCCTCCAGCGACCAGGCATTGATCGACTGCTTGCGGTGCTCGTTCAGCACCGGCGGGAAGGCCAGCGGGTCGGAGTAGTCCTTGGTGAAGCGTTCGTGGCGGCCACCAAACGCCAGCCGCGCGTTATTGGGGGCATTCCACAGGACTTCGTTGCGCAGGTAGAAGGCCTTCGAGTCCTGCTCGGCATCGCCGCGCGAGAAATCCGAGCTGGTCTGGCGCTCCCAGCGCACCAGGTCGATGCCCGCAACCAGTTCGTTGCGCTTGTCGCCCAGGCTGACCGTGTGGCGCAGGCGCGGCGAGAACTGGGTCTGGCTGGCGTCGTAGCGCGAGCGCGAAGCGACTTTCGTGCCGCCGCTCAGGTAGAAATAATTGGCCTCGACCTCGCGTTCACGCCGCGACAGCTCGGCCGCCAGCTCGACGGCGCCGATGCGGTGTTCCACGAAGGCGCTGAGGCGGTCGGTATCGAGGGTGCCGAAATCGTCCGGCGTGAAGGTCTGGCGCGGATTGGCCAGGAACTGTGCTTCGGTCAGGGAGCCGGGGAAGCGCGCGTCCTGCTCCGAGCGCTCGAAGCGCAGGCCGGCGCGGCCGGCGCCATAGCGGACCTGCACGCCGCCGCTGGCGGTCTTCTGCTTGAATTCGCTGTTGGCGCGGTAGTTGTCGGTGCCGCGGTCGGCCAGCGCCAGGTCGAAGGCCAGCGGGCCGGCGCCATGGGTCAGCGAGGCGCGCAGGTCGTGGGCATCGAAGCGTCCGGCCTCGGCGAACAGCGAGCCGTGGGTGCCCTGCTCGGCGGCGCGGCGCGTGATGATGTTGATCACGCCGCCGGTCGCGCCTTCGCCGTACAGCACGCTGCTGCCGCCGCGCACGATCTCGATGCGCTCGACGGTATCGACCGGGATGCTCGACAGCACGGCATTGGTCAGTTCGTTCTCGTTCAGGCGCACGCCGTCGACCAGGATCACCAGGTTCTGGGCGCTGTTGGCGCCGAAGCCGCGCAGGTCGAGCGCGAAGTCGGGCGAGGCGTCCAGGCTCTGGCGGCCGTACACAGCGCCGACCTTGCGGATCGCCGCATTGACGTCAGTGGCGCCGGCGCGGCGGATGTCCTCGGCGGTGATCACGGTAGCGCCGATCGGCGCGCTGGCGGCTTGCGCCGGGAAGCGCGCGCCGGTGATGACGATCGAGGCCGGGGCATCCGACGCAACGGTGTCGGCGGCTGCATTGGCGGCCAGGACGGACAGGGACAAAGCGCAGGCCAGCGCGAGCGGCTTGATGGCAAATTTCATATTGGATGTTCTCGGTAATGGCACCGGCCTGCGTCCCCGCACACCGGAGTTCAACGGAAGCCGCGCTTGTCATGGACACGCGCGTGCTTCCACCTGTCTGGCCGGTATCCGGGCTTGCAAGACTGACTGCCCCACCTTCCTATGCTTGCGCACAGTGGTTTTCGAGGCAGCCTGTCATCAGAGTCGATGACGCTTGTTGACCGTTGCGGGGGCAGCACACGTTAGCGTTGGCGCGCAGCGCCTTTGCCTCGTGTTTCCCGTTTAACTGCGCATGCGGATCGCATGCGCGGGCACCAGAACGCCGCGATTATAACCTGACAAGCTTTTCCCGCATTCCGTCGCCTTATTTGTACTTCTATCCTAAACGCTTGGAAATTTTTTAATCTTCTGGCTATAGTCGGACGCATACCAGAACAACATCGACCGAAAGGGAGTCCTGCATGCAGATTCTAGGAAGCCGACACGGCTTGCGCGCGCTTCTCGTGGCGGCATTGCTGGCCGCAGGGGCTGGCTCGGCCTGGTTCGCCCAGGCCGACGCGCCTGCGCCGGCCAGCACGCCCTCGCTGGACGGCATCGCGCTGGCGGCGCCCAATGCCGCCGCCGTCACCGTACCGAGCAGCCTGGATGCCTGGGGCGGCATCCGCGACGGCGACCACGCGACGCTGTCCGACCGCGTGGTGAGCTACCGCATCGCCGCCACGCTTGACCCGGACAAGCACCTCGTCACCGGCCAGCAGCAGCTCACCTGGCGCAACCGCAGCGCGGTACCGGTGCGCAGCGTCTACGTGCACCTCTACATGAACGCCTTCGAGGGCGAGGGCAGCAGCTTCTTCACCGAGCAGCGCCTGCGCGGCGAAGGTTTTCGCAGCGGCGTCGACCTGGGCGAGGGCAACTGGGGCCACATTGCCCTGCGCAGCATCAAGCAGGGCGGCGCGGCGGTGCCGTGGCGCTTCGTCCAGCCCGACGGAGGCCCGGCCACCGACCACACGGTGGCGCGCCTCGACCTGCCCGAGCCGGTGGCGCCGGGCGCGGCCACGACGCTCGACATGGCCTTTGCCACCCAGCTGCCGCGCGTGATCGCACGCACCGGCTACTTCGGCAGCTTCCACCTGGTGGCGCAATGGTTCCCGAAGATCGCCGTGCTCGAACTGCCGGGCGAGCGCGGGGCCACGGCGCCGCGCTGGAACGCCCATGAGTTCCACATGGAGTCCGAGTTCTACGCCGATTTCGGCAGCTACGATGTGAGCCTCACCGTCCCCAAGGGGTATACGGTCGGCGCCACCGGCGAACTGCAGGGCGCGCCCGTCGAGAAGAACGGCATGCTCACCCACCGCTACGTGCAGCACGACGTGCACGATTTCGCCTGGACCGCGGACAAGCGCAGCGCCCGCCCGCTGGTCGAGACCTGGACCGGCCCGGGCAGCCCCACCGTGACGGTACGGGTGCTCTACCCGCCGGAGTACGAGGCCAGCGCCAAGCCGGCGATGAAAGCGGCCAAGGATTCGCTGGCCTACTTCTCGCGCAAGCTCGGCCCCTACCCCTACCGCACGCTCACCGTGGTGATCCCGCCCTACAACGCGCAGGAAGCGGGCGGCATGGAATACCCGACCTTCATCACCGCGTCCGGCCATGCCGAGGTTGCGCCCAGGTCGCTGGACGAATATGCACTCGACACGGTCACCATCCACGAGTTCGGCCATGGCTACTTCTACGGCATCCTGGCCAGCAACGAGTTCGAGGAACCGCTGCTCGACGAGGGCCTGACTTCCTATTGGGAGAGCCGCATGATGCGCGAGCGCCGCCAGCTGGTGTACCCGGCGCCGGCTTTCCTGAAGCGGATCGGCATCGACCCGGCATTCGACAGCTTCGATATCAGCCGCCTGGGCACGCCGCGCGAGCGGCCGGCCGACGCCCCGGGCCAGAACGCCTGGAACCGCCTGCAGGGAATCGGGCCGGTATACACCCGCAGTGCGGTCATACTGCGCGACCTCGAGGAACGCATCGGCCTTGAGGCGATGGAACGCGGCTTCAAGGAATACTACCGGCGCTGGAAGTTCCGCCACCCGAGCATCGCCGACCTGCGCGAGGCGCTGGCCGACGGCAGCGGCGAGCGTGCCGCCGTCGAGGAGGTGTTCGCGCAGCAGGTGTATGCGGTTGCGCGCGTCGATGACAAGCTTGCCAAGCTCTCGAGCGAAGAAGTACTGCCGCTGGCCGGCACCCGCCTCACCGACGGCAAGCGCGTCACGGATACTCAGGTCGAAGTCGACAAACACGTGGCGAAGTTGCGCGCGGACTGGAAAAAGGCCAACCCGGGTGCAGGCAAAAGCGCCGGCCCCTTCCCCTGGCGTACCGAGGTCACCGTGCGCCGCGACGGCGCCAGCGTGCCGCAGACGCTGGTGGTGCGTTTCGCCGACGGCAGCAGCGAGACGGTGGCCTGGAAGGCCGCCTCGCCGGACGAAAAATGGCGCAGCTTCACCTTCGTGAAGCCGGCGCGCGCCGTGTCGGCCGAGCTGGATCCGCGCCGCAGCCACTACCTCGACGTGAACAAGCTCGACGACAGCCGCACCATCGAACCCAACCGCAGCGCCTCGACCCGCTGGGCGAGCGACGCGGCGGCCTTCTATCAACTCATCCTGTCCCTGATCGCCAACGTATGACGACCACGACCGCTCCCCTCGCGCCGGCCCGGGCGCCACAGGCCGCCCCTGGCGCCCGCCGCAGTGTCCTGCTAGCCCTGCGCCCTGCCCTGCAATGGCGCCTGCTGCTGCTCTGGCTGCTGGCCCTGCTGCTGCCCACCCTGGCAGCCGCGCTGCCGGTCTGGACCTGGCTGGGCGCCGCTTTCGACCGCACGGCCGGGGCAGCTGCCCTGGCCCAGCGCCTCGACCTGGTGGCAATCGCCGACCTGGTCGGCCTGCACGCGCAGCACGCCTCGGCCGTCAAGGCCGGCGGCAGCGTCGCGCTGGTGCTGACGCTGCTGCTGTCGCCACTCCTGACCGGCGCCGCCATCACGGCCGCGCGCGCCCCGGCACCGCTCGGCTTCGCGCAGCTGGCTGCCGGCGGCGTGCGCGAATACGGGCGCCTGCTGCGCATGCTGCTCTGGGCCGTCGTGCCACTCGGCGTGGCGGCTTTCCTGGGCGGGATGGTGGCCTCCGTGGCCGACCAGCCCGACGCCGTGCTCGAGTCCTCGGCGGCCAACGCGGCCTTGGCCGCCCTGCTGGTCGGCGCCCTGCTCCTGCTGCTGGCCCACGCGACCCTAGATGCCGGCCGCGCGGTGCTGGCGCTGGACCGCCGCCGCACCTCGGCGGTGCTGGCCTGGTGCGACGGCCTTGGCCTGATGGCGCGCCGGCCGCTGGCCATGTTCGGCCTGTATGCCGGCATCACCCTGGCCGGGCTGGTCCTGGCCGGTGCGCTGGCGGCGGCGCGCCTGAACCTGCCGGCGCTGGGCGCGGGCAGCTTTCTCGGCGGGCTGCTGCTGACCCAGCTGGCGGTGCTGGCGCTGGCCTGGATGCGCTGCGCGCGCCTGTTCGGGCTGATGGAACTGGCACGGGGCGCCGGCGCACGCTGAGTTTCGCGATCGGCTACCATGGGTGCTTCGACTGAACGAGGAGCACCCATGCGATTGCCCAGCTATTTCGTGTCGCACGGCGGCGGACCGTGGCCGTGGATGAAGGAACAGACCGGCAGCGCCTACGACAAACTGGCGGCCTCGCTGGCCGCGATCCGGCAGGCCCATGGCGACGCCGTGAAGGCGGTGCTGGTCGTGACCAGTCACTGGGAGACGCCGGGCTTCATGGTGTCGTCAGGCAGCGCGCCCGGCATGATCTACGACTACGGCGGATTCCCGCCACACACCTACCAGATTACTTATCCGGCACCCGGCAACCCGGCGCTGGCGGAGCAGGTCGCCGCGCTCCTGGGCGCCGCCGGACACCCGGCAGGGCTCGATCCCACGCGCGGTTTCGACCATGGCACGTTTTCGATGCTGTATCCGGTCTATCCGGAGGCGCAGATGCCGGTGGTGCAGCTGTCCTTGCGGCGCGACCTCGACCCGCAGGCCCACATCGAGGCCGGCCGCGCGCTGGCGCCGCTGCGCGACGAAGGGGTGCTGATCCTGGGCAGCGGGCTGTCCTTCCATAACCTGCGCCAGTTCGGCCCAAGCGGGGCTGCGGCCTCGAGCGCCTTCGACGGCTGGCTGCAGGAAACGATGGCGCTGGCGCCGCGCGAACGCACCGCGGCGCTGCTGCGCTGGGAAGAAGCGCCGATGGCGCGGGCGGCGCATCCGCGCGAGGAACACCTGCTGCCGCTGATGGTGGCGCTGGGCGCCGCCGAAGAGGAGCCGGCGGCGTGCGTGTATCACGAAGAGGATTTCTTTGGGTCGCTGACGGTATCCAGTTTCCGGTTCGGTTGACCCGAAACGACGCTTATGTACCGCGCTTGCCGCGCGCGGCTTCCTCGGCCTTCGCCGCCGCCTTCTCTTCGGCGATGCGCGCCTTCTCCGCCACCTCCGCCGCATGGCGCGCCAGCGCCGCGGCGCGGGTCTCCGGCGTTTCGAGGCTGATCCGCCCCAGCGCCCCGGTGCGGTAGTCGTGCAGCAGCACGTGCGCCGCCTTCTCGTAGTCGAACTCGCCGCCGCGCACGCGGAAGCCGCGGCGCTGGGCCACGTGCTCGATCACGGAGATGCCGTCCAGCCCCTCGGTCTGGAAGCCGTAGCGCGCCGTCAGCAGCTGCGGGTAGCGCTCCAGCATGAAGTTGCCCAGGAATTCCGCGATTTCCGTTTCGATCAGCGCATTCGTGCCGACCGCGTGGCTGGCCGCCAGCATCAGGCCGTCGCTCGCCATCGCGATCTTCGGCCACAGCATGCCCGGGGTGTCGACCAGCACGATGTGCTTGCCGAGGTAGAGCTTCTGCTGGACCTTGGTCACGGCGGGCTCGTCGCCCACCTTGGCGACCCGCTTCTTGAGCAGCGCGTTCATCAGGGTCGACTTGCCGACGTTCGGGATGCCCATGATCATGATGCGCAGCGGCTTGGTCGGCACGCCGCGGTGCGGCGCCAGCGACTGGCAGATGTCCGGGATGCGGGCGACGTCGCCCGGCTTCTTGGTCGTCATCGGGTAGGCGGTCACGCCTTCCTGGGCGTCGTAATACGCCTTCCAGGCCGCCGTGGCCGCCGGGTCGGCCAGGTCGACCTTGTTCAAGATCTTGAGGCAGGGACGCTGGCGGAACTTGCGCAACTGTTCTACCAGCGGGTTGCAGCTCGCCTCGGGCAGGCGGGCGTCGAGGACTTCGATCACCAGATCGGTGTTCTCCATCTGCTCGGCGGCTTCCTTCTTGGCCGCGTTCATGTGCCCCGGGAACCATTGTATCGACATGCTGTGCTTTCTAAATCTTCGTCAGGACGCTATTTTACGCTGCGGGCCGGCTTCGGAAACAACAGCATACCCGACCGCGCTATCCATTGATCCCCAGCAACGCATTGGCGCGACACCGGCGCACACTCCAGATTCCGCCCGCTGGGCCGCATTCGGGAGAATCATCATGCGTCACATGCCAAAGACGTCGCCACCGCGCTGGGCCGCCATCGAGCTGCCGCCGAAGAAGCCGCTGGGCCGCTGGGTCGCGTTCGGCATCCTGTGCGTGATGATCGGCGCCGCCTGCCTGGTCGAGCGTTTTCCGCTGCTGCAGGGCTAGGGCGATCTCGCGGACGCCGGACCGAAGAACACATCCAGCGTCGGAAAGCGCGCGCTGGCGTGGACGCAATCCCTTAAATAGACAGCCAGACCCAGGTCGCCGGTCCACAGCGAATACCGCAGTTGTCCGTATGCGAGCGCATCGCGCTCGTACTGCAGAAGGGCGTGCATGGCGAAAGCGCGGGCGCGCGCGAGCCACACCGGATCCCCGGTGCGCTGGTAGAGGACCAGGAAGGCATAACCGTTCCCCGCGGTCCCGTGGCACAGGTTGGATCCCTTGGCCAGCGGCCCGGCCGCCCAGGTGGCCGCCCCCGCGGCCAGCAGCAGCTCGTCGAGCTCCTCGCCGGGAAAGCCGGCCAGGCTGATGACGAAGCCCGGTGCACCGTGGCAGAACTGCAGCAGCTTCTTGGCGTTTTCCCGTTCGGTGCCGATCAGTTGCGGGTGCCAGTTGACCTGCCCACCCTCGCCCACCGCGGTGCGGCGCACGGTGTTGGCGATGCAGTCCTGCCACCGCTGCCACGCGGCCTCGCCCAGCAGGTGGCGGCCCTTGATGAGCGGCGCCGCCGTCGCCACGAAACCGTGCACGGCGTCCAGGTAGCTGCTGGTGCGCCCGTACAGTTCCTGGGTCCAGTAGGCGCACCCATGCTCGCCGGACCAAAGGAGCTGCGTCCACAGCGTTTCCGCGGTCTGGCGGAAAATCTCGGCCCAGCGCGCGTCGCCGGTATGCCCGTGCAGGAGCAGCGCGGCCAGCAGGGTGCCGGGAGCACCCCACATCAGTTCCCGTGCCGGGTGCGTCCGGTTGGCCGCAAGCAGCCGCGCCAGTTCATCGCCGAGCGCCGGGCAGCGTCCCAGGGCCATCATCAGGATCGGCGTGTCGCCCATCAGCCAGGACGCGTGTTCACCGGGCGCATTGGCATCCAGCCATGCGCGGTTGGCGGCAAGCAGGTCTTGCCATTCGCCTAGGTAATCGCGGGCCAAGCTGGCCGCTTTGCAGTCCTGCAGGTAGTGCAGCGCCCAGATCACCCCGGTGGCGCCGTGGTACAGCGGCGTCTCTACCGGGTCCGGGTCATCCCCTTCGCGGTCCAGCGCGTGGACCGGCCAGTAGCGGCCCTCGCGGCACGCCGCCTCGGTCCGCGCCACGATGTCGCGGATGGCGGCGTGCGCCCGGTCTTGGTTCCAGGTGTGCGCCTCCAATTGCTCGTGGCGCGCGGGGTCGTACAGCATGTTGTGGACTCGCGTGGACAGGGTCGGACAAGCGCAGGATTGTCGCACACTGTCAGCGCACCGGATCGCAGGCGTCTGGCGGCAGCGGCAGGCTCGGGTCGAAGGCGGTCAGCTGTTCCCTCGCGGCCTTGCGGTCTTTCGCGTACTCGGCCAGGTAGCGCGAACGCTCCTCGCTGTCCCACTCGGCGTCGGACACGCCCTTCAGCGTCTGGGTGCGGCTGGCGAACACCGGCCCTTCGAGACGCGGCATCAGGAGCCGGTCGGGGTCGACGTTCTCGCGCAGCAGGTAGCCGTCGACGTCGCGCAGCCTGAGCGGCAGCGCCGGGCGTTCGTCCGTCAAGAGCTTGCCGAACACGCTCAGCTTGATCTCACGCCCGCCCACCCCGAGCACCTCGTTGAAGGTGGCCAGGGCAAAGGGCTGGCCGCGCGCATCGTCGATCCGGCCGCTGATGATGTAGCGGCCCGGCTGGCGCACTTCCACGCCCAGGTAGAAGCCGAGCGAGCCCTTGTCCAGCGCTTCGCGCACCTGCCCGGTCCAGGTGGCCGGCAGCACCGGCGTGTAGATCACGTCGAACAAGGCAAAGCCGTTGCGCCCGCCGGCGGTGTAGCGCACCTCGGTGCGGATGGTGCCGTGAAAGCCCGCCAGGCCGGTCTGGCCCGGCGCCAGCACGCCGGCGAAGGCATTGTCGCCCGCCACGGGGTCGGCGCCGCTGCCGTCGTCGGCGAAAGCCAGCGCCACCTGCGGCGTCGGACGGCTGCTCCCGTAGGTCATGCCCTGCGCCACCGCGCGCGTGATCACCAGCGGCACGTTCTCGCCCCGGGCCGTCACCGCGCGCAGCGAGAAGGCCGCGGCTTCGCCGGCGGCCAGATACACGCGCGACTGCGAGGTCTGCAGGAACACGTTTGCATCAAGGCCGCCGCCCTCGAGCCGCATCGGGTTCATCTCGGCGATGGGCTGGTTCGGATGCAGCTGGTCCGGGTTCTGGGCTGCCGGGCGCGACTCCGTCGGGTACTTGCTGCCGGCGAGGTAGCTGCAGTAGGTATGGTCGGTGAGCTGGACTTGCTCGACCAGCAGGCGGCGGCGCCCGGCGCGCTCGCCCGGCATCGGCAGGCTGCCGCTTGAGGCCACCGGGTCGAAGAAGCGCGGCCCGGCCGGCGGCGCAGGGGCCGCCGCGATGGCCGCATCTGGCTCGCCGCGTCCGAACCAGTGCGCAAGCCAGAGCCAAAGCACGGCCAGCAGCGCGGCGCCCAGTCCGGCGAGCCAGGCGTAGCGCCGCCAGCGCGGCGCACCAGGGGGTGGCGGTCTGGAGGGCACGGTTCACCATGGGATACGCTGAGCGCGACAGTATGCCCCGCACACAGACGTGTCGGACAGCGCACGCGCAAGCGCTTGACAACCTTTTGCGCCGCGTCAACAGCTACTGCGCCGTGTTCGCGACAGCCTCGCGCACGACCCCGACGACGCCGGCCCAGTTGCCGCGGGCGTAGTGATCGAAATCTTCGCCATCGTCGCGGAACGCGACCGAGTGGTAGCCCCACTTCACGCTGCCGCCCTGGTTGTTCTCGGTGCCGAGCCGCAGGTCGTCGCAGAACCAGTCGCCGGGATTGCACAGCGAACGGCCGCCGTTGCCGGCCACGCCACCGGCGCTGTGGTAGGCCACCACCTCGTCGTCCTGGCCCGGCAGCAGGCCGGAGTAGAGCGTGCCCCGGGCGCCGGCGTACATGTAGAACCAGATGTTGCGCGTGTCGTTGTGGTTGTACATGGCGCGTGCCGTGGAGGTTTTCAGGTCTTGCACCAGCGGCTCCGAGGTGGTCCAGGCGCCGATGTTCGACAGCTCGGTGCCGCCGGCCGCGCCGGCCGCCGCGCGTACCCACTTGATGTTCCAGCCGGTCTGGCTGCCGCCGCCGTTGCCACCGCTGTTGCCGCAGACACCGCTGGTGTTCGGGCTGGCGTTCTTGATCGGGCGCGCCGAGCCGCCATAGTTGGCCAGCGTGTAGCCCATCATCAGGTCGCCCGCGCTGTAGGTGACGATGTAGCACCAGTTGTCGCCGGTGCAGAAACAGTCGAGCGCATCGCGCACCCTGCCGCTCTGCGAGGCGATGCTGCTGCGGCCATCCCAGTTGACGGCTTTCTTGTTGACCCCGGCCGGGGTCGAGGATGGGCCCCAGTAGCTGAAGTCGTTGTAGTTGCCGGGTGCGCCTTCGGGTCCGTTGCCGGCGCGGCCGTTGATCCAGAGCGTGTAGTTGGCGGCCGCCGCCATGCTTGAAGCAAGCAACAGGCATAGCGCAAACAGGGTGCGGATCGGTTTCACGGTCTTCTCCTTGGATGGGTATTGAAGACCTTAGATGCGCAATCGCGCCTTGCGTTCCGCAGCGTGCCGGCGTGCTACTCGAGCTCTGCGAGCACTTTCAGGTGCGCCGCCACGCTGCGCCCGAGGGCCGACAATGCATAGCCACCCTCGAGGCAGCTGACGATGCGCCCCTGCGCATACAGGCGCGCGACCGCCATCAGCTGGCGCGTGATCCACGCATAGTCGGCCTCCACCAGGCCGATGCCGCCCATGTCGTCCTCGCGGTGGCCGTCGAAGCCGGCCGACACGAAGATCATCTGCGGCTTGTGCGCGTGCAGCGCAGGCAGCCAGTACTCCTGCACCAGCTTGCGCACGGTCTCGCCGTCGGCCATGGCCGGCACCGGCAGGTTGACGTTGGTGGCCGTGACCGGCTCCGGGTCGCAGTAGGGATAGAACGGATGCTGGAACAGGCCCGCCATCAGTACCCGCGGGTCGTGGCGGAAGGAGTCGGCGGTGCCGTTGCCGTGGTGGACGTCGAAGTCGACGATGGCGATGCGCTCCAGCCCGTGCACCTCCATCGCACGGCGCGCCGCGATCGCGACGTTATTGAAAAAACAAAAACCCATCGGCGTGCCTGGCGTCGCATGGTGGCCGGGCGGGCGTACCGAGCAGAACGCGTTATCCACCTCGCCCGCGATCACGGCGTCGGTCGCCGCCACCGCCGCGCCGGCCGCGCGCAGCGCCGCCCGGTAGCTGTCATGGCAGAGGATGGTATCACCGTCGAGCGGGTAGTAGTCGCCCGCGGCCGGCACATGGTCGCGCACCAGCGCCAGCGCGCCCGGTGTGTGGTTGCGCAGGATGTCGGCCAGGTCGGCCAGTGGCGCGCTGCGCTGCTCGAGCAGGCCGTCGAGGCGCGCCAGGATCAGCTGGTCGTCGATTGCCTGCAGCCGGGACGGCGATTCGGGATGCCAGTCGCCCATCTCGTGTCGCAGGCAGTCGGGGTGGCTGTAGATTGCTGTGCTCATCGTGGGGATGCTCATCCATGGCACACCTTTGCGGCCGTTCTCGCATAGAATCGGTGCAAAGGCTTGTTGCCGAGGGTGTATCAAGGTTGCCAATGGCACTAATCTACCATGGGAGCACCCCGCCTCGCTCCGAACCGTTCACCGGAATCCAACCATGTTCAATCAACTACATGCCGCCGCACGCCAGGTCAGCCAGGTCGTGGTCGGCAAGGAACAGCAGGTCCGCCTGGCCCTGACCTGCCTGCTGGCGGGCGGCCACCTGCTGCTCGAAGACCTGCCCGGCGTCGGCAAGACCACGCTGGCGCATGCGCTGGCGATCTCGCTCGGTCTGAAGTTCAACCGGGTGCAGTTCACCAGCGACCTGCTGCCGGCCGACGTGGCCGGCATCTCGGTGTACGAGCGCGCAGCGGGCGGGGGCGGGGGCGGTTTCGTGTTCCACCCCGGCCCGATCTTCACCCAGGTGCTGCTGGCCGACGAGATCAACCGCGCCACGCCCAAGACCCAGTCCGGGCTGCTCGAAGCCATGGAAGAGCGCCAGGTCAGCGCCGACGGCGTCACCCGCGCCCTGCCCGAGCCCTTCTTCGTGATCGCCACCCAGAACCCGGCCAACCAGGTCGGCACCTTCCCGCTGCCCGAATCCCAGCTCGACCGCTTCCTGATGTGCCTGACGCTGGGCTATCCGGATGCCGCCGCCGAGCGCGCGCTGCTGCTGGGCGAAGACCGCCGCGCCATGCTGCGCGGCTTGCAGCCGGCGATGCAGCCCGAGCAGCTGGCCCAGGCCCAGCGCGCGCTGAAAGAGATCCACGCCTCGCCTGCCCTGGTGACCTACGTGCAGGCGCTGGCCCAGGCCTCGCGCCAGAACGGCCTGTTCGCCGAGGGCCTGTCGCCGCGCGCCGCGATCGCACTGCTGCAGGCCGGCCGCGCCTGGGCGGCCCTCGAAGGACGCGACCACGTGATCCCCGAGGACATCCAGGCCGTGCTGGTGCCGGTCTGCGCGCACCGCCTGCGCCCTTTGCGGTCGGCGCAAGGCATGGCGCTGGCCAGCCGCGACCTCGTGTTGCAACTGCAGAAATCGGTGCCGGTCTAGATGGCGGAAATGGCAGGAGCGGCAGGCGGCGTGCGCGGCTGGCTCAGGCGCAGTACCGGCAAGTGGCTGCCGCGCCGCGGCACCCTGGATGCCGGCGAAGTGGTGCTGAGCCAGCGCCGCGTGTTCATCCTGCCCACCCGCGCCGGCATCGGTTTCGCCGTGCTGCTGCTGGTGCTCCTGATCGGCTCCATCAACTACACGCTGGGCCTGGGCTTCGCCCTGACCTTCCTGGCGCTGTCCTGCGCGCTGGTCGACATGGTCTTCACCTACCGTAACCTGGCCCACCTGGCCTTGCAGCAGGGCCGGGTGCCCAGCGTCTTCGCCGGCCAGGAAGCGCAGTTCACACTGCACATCGCCAACCGCACCGGGCTGGCGCGCTATGGCGTGTGGATCGATTTTTCGGATGCCGCCAACAAGGCCGAGCCGCGCCACGTCACCGACATCGCCGCCCACGGCAGCGCCGCCGTGCAGCTGGGCGTGGCGACCCTCGCGCGCGGCTGGCTGCAGCCGGCGCGGGTGGTGCTGTCCACCCGCTTCCCGCTCGGCCTGTTCCGCGCCTGGAGCTACTGGCGTCCCGCGGCCCGTGCGCTGGTCTATCCGCGCCCGGAAGAAGGCGCGCCGCCGCTGCCCGTGAGCGGCAATGCGCTGGGCAGCGGCCGCGCCGGAGGCCACGACGACTTCGCCGGCGTGCGCAATTACCAGGCCGGCGATTCGCTACGCCAGTTGGCCTGGCGCCAGATCGCGCGGCTCGATCCGGCGCTCGGCGGCCAGCTCGTCACCAAGCATTTCGAAGGCGGCGTAGGCGACGAGCTGGTGCTCGACTTCGCACTCCTGCCGGTCCAGCTCGACCTCGAGCTGCGCCTGTCGCGCATGACGCGCTGGGTGCTCGATGCCGAACAGCGCGCCCTGCCCTACGCCTTCCGGCTGGGCGCCATCCACTACGACGCCGGCAATGGCGCCGCCCACCAGGCGGCCTGCCTGCGCGCGCTGGCGCTGTACGGCATGCAGGAGGCGGGATGAAGGTCCTGGACGCGCTGCCACGGGAGTCCCTGCCGAGGGACAAAGCCGACACCCTGCTGCTGCTGGGCAGCGCGGTGCTGGTGCTGGCGCCGCACACGGCGCACCTGCCGCTGTGGGTGTCGCTGCTGTGCGCGGCCACGCTGGCCTGGCGCGGCGCGATCACGCTGCGCGGCAAGCGCATGCCCCCGGCCCTGCTGCTGCTGCCGATCGCGGTCGCGGCGATGGCCGGCATCCAGTTCAGCTACAAGACCCTGCTCGGGCGCGACGCCGGCGTCGCCATGCTGGTCCTGCTGGTCGCCTTCAAGATGCTCGAGATGCACGCCCGCCGCGACCTGTACGTGGTGATCTTCCTGTGCTTCTTCCTGGTGCTGACCAACTTCTTCTACGCCCACGGCATCGGCAGCGCGCTGCTGATGGTGGCCGCGGTGCTGGCCCTGCTCACCACCCAGCTCTCGTTCCAGTTCACCGGCGCCGTGCCGAAGCTGGGAACGCGCCTGGCGATGGGGGCCAGGATGCTGCTGTTCGCGGCGCCGATCGCGGTGGTGCTGTTCTTCGTGTTCCCGCGCCTGGGCGGCCCGCTGTGGGGCATGCCGGGCGGGGCCGGCGGCGGCGGCGGCAAGTCGGGCCTGTCGGACCGCATGGCGCCGGGACAGATGTCGAACCTCGCCATGTCGAATGAGCCGGCCTTCCTGGTGCGCTTCGAAGGGCCGGTGCCGCCCAAGGCCCAGCTGTACTGGCGCGGCCTGGTGCTGGATGCTTTCGACGGCACTGCCTGGACCCGCGGCGGTTCGATCGCGACCCGCTCCGGCACCTCGCTGCGGGTACGCGGACAGGCGCAGCGCTACGAGGTGACGCTGGAGCCGTCGGACACGACCTGGCTGTTCACGCTCGAGATGGCCGGCCACATGCCGGAAGTGCCGGGCTACGCGGTGCAGGTATCGCACCAGCTAGAGCTGGCTACCGACCGCCCGTTGGCCGGGCGGGTGCGCTACCCGATGATCTCCTATCCGGACTACGCCCTCGACGGACGCGAGGCGCTCGACGATCCAAACCAGTGGCTGCTGCTCCCCTACGGCTATAACCCGCAGGCGCTGGCCGCCGGGCTGGCATTGCGCAAGGAGCCGGTGCCGGCGCGCCGCATCGAGCAGGTGCTGCGGCGCTTCCGCGAGCAGCCCTACAGCTACACGCTGGAGCCGCCGCTGCTGGGCCGCCATTCGGTGGACGAGTTTTTGTACGGGACCCGGGCCGGCTTCTGCGAGCACTATTCCGGCGCCTTCGTGTTCCTGATGCGCGCGGCCGGCATCCCGGCGCGCGTGGTCACCGGCTACCAGGGCGGCGAACTGAACCCGATCGACGGCTACGTCACGGTGCGCCAGTCCGACGCCCATGCCTGGGCCGAGGTCTGGCTGCGCGGGCGCGGCTGGGTGCGGGTGGACCCGACCGCCGCCGTGGCGCCGGAACGGGTGAACCGCAACCTCGCGGCCGCGGTCGAGCCGCCGGCGCCGTTCGGCATCGACGCCCTGCGCGGCCTGTCGATGTTCGGCGGCGGCGACTCGCTGGTGGCCCGCCTGCGCAACGCGCTCGGGGCCGTCAACAACGGCTGGAACCAGTGGGTACTCAACTACACGCCGGAACGCCAGCGCGGCTTCCTGCAAAGCCTGGGTGCGAACCTGGCCAGCTGGCGCGTTGCCGGTTTGATCATGCTGGGCGCCGGAGTGTTGCTTCTGGGCAGAATTTTATATCTGCGTAAGGAGACAGATCCGATCGAGGGGGTATACTCCTCCCTATGCAAGCGCCTCGCCCATCTCCACCCAAGCCTGGCACGTGCAGCGGACGAAGGGCCCAGCGCCTATGCGGCCCGGATCGCGGCCACGCGGCAGCTGGCGCCGCCCTCCCTTGACGCCGCCGCCGAATTCTTGCGCCGCTATAGCGCCTGGCGCTATGCGCCGCCCCAGCCCGGACCGGGTCCATTGCGTCCCCGGCAGCTGGCCGCTACCTTGAAAAGACTACTGTCGCAAGTCAGATGAAATCGATCGTTCCCCTGTTTGCCGCACTGGCAATCGCCTTTGCCCCCACCGGCCAGGCCGCAGTCAGCGCAAAAGACCCGCAAGTCCGCACCGCCTCCGCCAAGGCCAAAGCGAAAGCGAAAGCGAAAGCCAAGCCGAAAAAAGCCAAGGCAGCCGGCAAGGCCGGCAAGCGCGTCTCGATCCGCTCGAGCAAAGTATTGAAGGCCGTCCCCGCGGCGGCCGCGATCGACTATGACGGCGAGCACCACAACTTCCTCGAATGGCAGGCGGTGCGCGAGTTCATCGACGAGATGGCCAATCAGCACGGCTTCGAGCGCAGCTACCTGGAATCGCTGTTCGGCCAGGCGCGCTTCATCGATTCGGCGGTGCGGCTGGTCAAGCCGGCGCCGCCGGGCAAGCCGAAGAATTGGCAAGCCTATCGTGACCGCTTCATCGAGCCGATCCGGATCGCGGCCGGCGTGCGCTTCTGGAACGAGCACGCCGAAACGCTGGCGCGCGCCGAGGCGGCCTATGGGGTGCCGGCCGAAATCATCGTCGGCATCATCGGCGTCGAGACCATCTATGGCCGCGACACCGGCAAGTTCCGCGTGCTCGACACCCTTGCCACGCTCGCTTTCGCCTATCCGGAAACGCCGAACCGCGCCAGCCGCATGGCCTTCTTCCGCAGCGAGCTGTCGAATACCCTGATCTTCGCGCGCGAGCACAAGCTCGAGCCGTTCTCGCTGCTGGGCTCCTTTGCCGGCGCGGTCGGGATGCCGCAGTTCATGCCGGGCAGTATCCTGAAGTTCGGCGTGGACTTCAATGGCGACGGCCAGATCGACCTGCGCGAGTCGCCGGAAGACGCGATCGGCAGCGTGGCCAACTTCCTGATCCAGCACGGCTGGAAGCCGGAATACCGCGACAGCCCGGTCTACCAGGCCGACGTGTCGCCGAACCACGCCTGGGAGCCGCTGCTCGAGCGCGGCCTGCAGGCGACCCTGCGTCCGGAAGAGCTGCGCGCGGCCGGCGTCGTCACCGCATCCGCCCTGCCCGCCGAGCGCCTGTACGGCCTGGTCGATCTGCAGAACGGCGCCGAAGCGACCGAGTACTGGGCGGCGAACGATAACTTCTTTGCCATCACCAAGTACAACCGTAGTTATTTCTATGCCATGTCGGTCCTTGATCTGGGCCGCGCCGTGCGCGCTTCACGCGGCGGCTGAGCGTTGCTCGGCGGGAAACTTTGTATCAGTTTGTAACTGGGCTCCCGCCTTTCCACGCCTGATTTCCCGTCTTCCCGTCCTCATACTCCCTGGGGGTATGCACCTCGTTCCTGCAGATTCTCCGCAGAAACATCCCTCCTCGCGTCATACCCCCGCTTTTCTTAGTGATCTGACAGTATTTTTCATACCGTGCTGCATCAAATCCCGTTAGCCACTACACTAGTGATTAATTAAAAAACAATTATTATTTCCGTGACTTTATGAGAGAATTGCATTGCAGCTATTGTTGCGATGAGACAACAATTCTGAATAACTTCGTCTGATTTTTATTGCTATTGAGTATCAGATTAGAAATTAGTTGTACAATTGAATAGAAAATTACGAAATAATGAAGCCTGGAGCCGAGCGCCGCATGGGGCTCCGTCCAACCCAAAATAGGATATTGAATCATGACAAACCAAGTCGGCATTGATATGAATAGCGATTCGGAGTCCGATGAGCTCCTGCAGTACAACCCGAACCGCCTGCTCGACACCCTGATCGAAAACCTGCGCCTGAAAAACGATGCGGCCCTGTCGCGCGCGCTGGAAGTCGCACCGCCGGTGATCTCGAAGATCCGCCATCACCGCCTGCCGGTCGGCGCTTCGCTGCTGATCCGCATGCATGAAGTCAGCGACCTGTCGATCCGCGACCTGCGCTACCTCATGGGCGACCGCCGCGCCAAGTTCCGCATCAGCGACAAGCAGTTCAAGCCAAAAGAAGGCGCGCCGAAAGAGGCGTGATGCCGCGGGGCCGCGTGCTCCGGTCTGCCCTCAGGGCGGATGCTGAACGCTGCATGGGCGTCGCTGACCGGCGCGCCCATAGAGTTGCAGCAAATAAAAAGCCATCCGTCAGGATGGCTTTTTCATTGGTGCCAGACCTTTAAGCCGGGAACACGCCGGTGGAGAGATAGCGGTCACCGCGGTCGCAGACCACGAATACGATGGTCGCGTTCTCCACGGTCTGCGAGACGCGCAGCGCCACTTCGCAGGCGCCCGCCGCCGAGATGCCGCAGAAGATGCCCTCTTCGGTCGCCAGTCGGCGCGCCATCTGTTCGGCTGCGGCCTGGCCCACCGACTCGACCTGGTCCACGCGCGCCTTGTCGTAGATCGTCGGCAGGTAGGCTTCCGGCCACTTGCGGATGCCCGGGATCGACGAACCTTCTTCCGGCTGGGCGCCGATGATGCGCACCGCCGGGTTCTGTTCCTTCAGGTAGCGCGACACGCCCATGATGGTGCCGGTGGTGCCCATGGCGCTGACGAAGTGCGTCACGCGGCCTTCGGTGTCGCGCCAGATTTCCGGGCCGGTGCTGTCATAGTGGGCGCGCGGGTTGTCCTGGTTGCCGAACTGGTCGAGGATGATGCCCTCGCCGTTCTTCTGCATTTGTTCGGCCATGTCGCGCGCGTATTCCATGCCGCCCGACTTGGGTGTGAGGATGATCCTGGCGCCGTAGGCCGCCATGCTCTGGCGGCGCTCGATCGACAGGTTGTCGGGCATCAGGAGCAGCATCTTGTAGCCGCGGATGGCGGCCGCCATCGCCAGCGCGATGCCGGTGTTGCCGCTGGTGGCTTCGATCAGGGTGTCGCCCGGCTTGATCTGGCCGCGCTGCTCGGCGCCGCGCAGCATCGACATGGCGGCGCGGTCTTTCACCGACCCAGCCGGGTTATTGCCTTCAAGCTTGCCGAGGATGATGTTGTTGCGCGCGGCGGCATCGCTACCTGGCAGGCGCACCAGCTGCACCAGCGGGGTGTTGCCGATCGTATCTTCGATGGTCTTGTAAGCCATTCCTTGCTCTCTCGCGATTTCCTAAACCGCTATTCTAATCCGGACAGCAAGGTGGCGTATTGGGCGGACCGGGAACCGTAGGGTGGCGCGGCTCTACTGCGCGTCATGATCCGACCGTGTCGTGTGCGCCGCCCACGCGTTCAACTTCTTCCTGGTCAGTCGCAAGGGCTGCTCGAATCGCGCTTGAACGCGTGGGCGTCGTTGACGTCCCCGATGAATCGACACATGCGGTGCAGCCGCACCACCCTACAACATCAGCGCTTCGGCAGCGGATAGGTGGCGACGCTGACGTTGCCATCCTTGTCGACTGCCTGCACACCGAAGAACACATTGTCCTTCGACAGGTCGACCGTCGCTTCGGTGACGTTGCCGACCCACTTGGACCCCTGCCAGTCGGAGGCGGTGGTCTCGCGCCAGACGATGCGGTAACCCGCGAGGTCCGGCTCGGGATTGGCCTGCCACACCAGGGTCGAATCGTTGGTCAGCTTGTCGGTGCGCAGCTTGACCTCCTGCGGCGCGGCCGGCGCCAGCGCCAGCGAGGCCAGGGCCGCCGCGTTCACCTTGGTCACCTTGGCGATGTAGTCGTAATCATTGAACTCGATCAGGTCGCCGTATACCTTGCCATTTTCGGTACGCAGGTCCTGGTGCTGGTGCGCGAAGTCCTCGGCCGGCTCGGTGAAGCGCAGCGCGGCGTAGCCCTGCTCCAGGAAGGGCATGTGGTCGCCGCCGCGCAGGTAGCGGTCGGCGCGGTGGATGACCGAGACCTTGAAGCCCTTCACGTAGCGCTCGCCCTGCTCCTTGGTATGGCGGGCCAGCTGGCGCGAGAGCGAATCGCTGTCGCCGCCGGTGGCCACCAGCTGGCGCACGGACTCGCTCATTTCCTTGGTGGCCGGAATGCTCTGCGAGAACAGGCGCACCTGCTTGTTATCCACCTTGCCATTGTCGGCGCGCGAGCTGCCGATGATGTCGTTGGTGTACATGCCGGCGATGTTCAGGTTCTTCTGGCGCGCCTGGGTGGCCCAGTGGCGCGCGCCCAGCAGGCCCTGCTCTTCGGCGGCCACCGCCATGAAGACGATGGTGGCGTCGAACTTGTGCTTGGCCATCACGCAGGCCAGTTCCATGGTGGCGGCGGTGCCGGAGGCGTCGTCGTTGGCGCCCGGCGCGTCGGCGGTGTAGTTCATCACGTCGCTGACGCGCGAATCGTAGTGGCCGCTGACCACGTAGATGCGGTCCTTCGAGGCTGCCTGGGTGCCCGGCAGCGTGGCGACCACGTTGACGATCTCGGTCGGGCGCGAAATGCGCGCGGAGACCGGAGCGATATGGCTGTCGAAGGCGACCTGCAGGCCGGTGCCCGCGCCGCAGCGTTCCAGTTCGCTCTTGATCCAGCGGCGTGCGGCGCCGATGCCGCGCGTCTCCGATTCGGTTTCCGACATCGTGTGGCGGGTGCCGAAGCTGACCAGCTTGGCGACATAGCCTTCCATGCGCTTGGGCGAGATGTCAGCCAGGATCTTGTTGATTTGCGGCTGCTGGCGCTTGAAGTCGGGCGCGGCCGGGGCTGCAGGGGCCGGGGTGGCGGCCGCTGCAGGCCGTGCCCATGCAGCGCCAGTGGTAATGGCGAGCAGTGCGGCCAGCAGGGACGAAGAGATGCGGGCGTGAGGCATGAGAACCTTTCTGGAAGATGAAGTGCAGATGACATGCACATCTTCTCATGCGGATTGCTTGGTGTCAGTCAATACACCGTGCAAGTCAGCCGGCGGCGATGGCCAGCCGCGCTGGCCGCGGGTGCAGGCCCTCGGCCGCAGTCTCCAGTCGGAACACGCCCACGACCTGCGCCAGGCGCTCCGCCTCGTCTTCGAGTGAAGCCGCTGCCGCCGTTGCCTGCTGCACCAGGGCCGCGTTCTGGCGGGTGGCCTCGTCCATCTGGCCGATGGCATCGTTGACCTGGCCGATACCGGCGCTCTGCTCGGCGCTGGCGCGGGTGATCTCGGCCATGATGTCGGTGACGCGGCGTACCGAGTCCACGATGTCGTTCATCGTGCTACCAGCCTCGTCCACCAGGCGCGCACCGGCATCGACGCGCTCGACCGAGCTGCCGATCAGCCCCTTGATCTCCTGGGCTGCGGCCGCCGAGCGCTGTGCCAGGCTACGCACTTCGGTCGCCACGACGGCAAAGCCGCGGCCCTGCTCCCCCGCGCGTGCCGCTTCCACCGCCGCATTCAGTGCCAGGATATTGGTCTGGAATGCGATACCGTCGATGACGCCGATAATATCGACAATCTTCTTCGAAGAATCGTTGATGGACGCCATCGTCTCGACCACCTGGGACACCACGGCGCCGCCGCGCAGGGCCACCTCCGATGCCGATTCGGCCAGCGCGTTCGCCTGGCGGGCACTGTCGGCGTTCTGGCGCACGGTCACGGTCAGCTGCTCGACCGAGGCGGTGGTGGCGTCCAGCGTCCCGGACTGGCGTTCGGTGCGCTGTGACAGGTCGCGGTTGCCGTTCGCAATCTCGGTGGAGACGCTCGCCATGCTCAGCGTGCCATTGCGCACTTGCGTGACGATAGAGACGAGACTGTCGCGCATGCCCTTCATGGCGAACAGCAGGCTGCTGCGATCGCCCGGCGCGGTCTCGATCTTGACACCCAGGTCGCCCGCAGCGATGGCGCCGACGATCGACGCGGCATAATCCGGCTGGCCGCCGAGCTGGCGCAGCAGGCCGCGCGTGATGATCCACGCTCCCGCTGCGCCAACGGAAATCGCACCCAGGCACAGCAGGGCCATCCAGGCGAAGAAGCCCGACGCCATCGTGCGGGCGCCGGCCGCTTCTTCATTGTTCTGTTGTTCCTGCATATCGATGAAAACATTGATGCTGGCCAGCCAGTCGACGAATGCAGGCGCGGCCTGCTGCGACAGCAGGGCCGTTGCCTCCTGTACCTGGCCCGCGGCATGCAAGGCCACCACGCGCTCGATCAGGGGCTTGGTACGGCGCTCCTGCTCCTTGATGGCAGCCAGCGCATCCTTTTCGGCCGGCTTGATGTCGTCCAGCGTCTGGAACAACTTATCCATGGGCTCGGCCGAACGCGCATAATTCTCGTCCAGCACGCCGATGAGCTTGACCGGCGCCGCGGCGCCAGCCGGATGGGCCGCCAGCACCACGTCGCGCAGCGCGATCGCGCGGTCATGGACGCTGCCGCGGAAATTGATCGCGTAGCGCTGCTTGACGTTGTTGACGTCGTTGATGTGCTTGAGGATCGTGTCGATGTCGCCGACCCGGCTGATCGCCAGGACCGTCAGGACGATCATCAGCAAAAACACGGCGCCATAGCCGATAGTCAGGCGCGCGCCGATGGTGAGAGACTTTGTTTTCATGAGTGTATGTGCGTGTCGCAGAGGAGCTTAACAAGAAAATAACAAGTATTTCCTAACTGCAACTACTATATCACAACGGGTGCTGTCATTGCTCAGATTTGTCAATTAACGCCGGATGGGGAGCGGTTCAATCCTGTATATGACGGATTTGTCTGCGAATGAACGCCTGGATACCAGGACAAAGAACCAGATCGTTCCCTGTCGAAACAGGTTCCAGGCATCGCATACCGAGTTCATGCCGCTCAGTCCAGGTATGCGCGCGGATGGCGGACGCATGCACCGCACCCTGCAACAGTCTTCGCAAGGCTTTACTGAACGGCATGACCGCGTCGCCGCGGGCAGGTGCGATTACATTGCGGCTTTCTGCCCGGCCGGCGTGGCTTTGGCGTCAGCCTTGGCCGAGGTCTTCTCCGCCTTGGCAGGTTTGGCCGCGCCCGCCTCCATCGCCTTGCCGTTCACCACCAGTCCGGCCTCGGACAGCTTCATCGCCTTTTTGTCGCCGACGCCTTTGACGCGCTGCTGGAAGTCGGCCCAGTCCTTGAATTCGCCCTTGGCGCGCTCGTCGAGGATCATCTTCGACATGCTCGGGCCCACGCCCTTGACGCCGTCGAGCGCGGCCGCATCGGCCTTGTTGACGTCGACCTGGGCAAAGGCGATCCCGGTCGAAGCGAGCAGTGCGGCAACAGCGAATACCAGTTTCTTGCTCAGTTTCCTAATCATTGAATGTTCTCCGTAGTTTGTCGGTCGATGGACAGCGACGCCGCCCATCCACGCACTAACGGAGCTGCCCGGCCGCCGTTGACGGGCCGGGCTTGAGCGAGCTCAAGCTGAACTCAGCCGGGGAAAAGTTCTTCCCGGGTGACAGTGGCCGTGCCCAGCTTGCCGACCACGATGCCGCCGGCGCGGTTCGCGGTGGCCAGGGCTTCGTCCAGCGCTGCGCCGGTGCCCAGCATGGCGGCCAGCGTGGCGATCACGGTGTCGCCGGCGCCCGAGACGTCGAACACCTCGCGCGCATCGGCGTGGACGTGCAGCACCTCGTTCTCGCTATACAGGCTCATGCCCTCTTCCGAACGGGTCACCAGCAAGGCGCTCAAGCCCAGTTCCGCACGCAGGTTCTGCGCCTTGGCGGTCAGCTGCTCCTCGGTCTTCCAGCTACCGACCACGCGCTGCAGCTCGGAACGGTTCGGGGTCAGGATGGTGGCGCCGCGGTAAGGGGTGAAATCGTCGCCCTTCGGGTCCACCAGCACGATCTTGCCGGCGGCACGCGCCTCCTTGACCATCTCGGCCACGTTGACCAGCGCGCCCTTGTTGTAGTCGGACAGGATCACCACGTCGTAACTGGGCAGCAGCGCGCGGAACTGGTCGAGCTTGTCGCGCAGCACGGTTTCGGTCGGGGCTTCCTCGAAGTCGATGCGCACCATCTGCTGCTGGCGGCCGATGACGCGCAGCTTGATGATGGTGGAGATCGCATCGTCGCGCTTCATGTAGCTATGGATCGATGCTTCGCGCAGGAGCTTCTCGACTTCCTCGCCCGCTTCGTCCTGGCCGGTGATGCCGAGCAGGCCCGTGTGCGCGCCGAGCGCGGCGGCGTTGCGCGCCACGTTGGCGGCGCCGCCCAGGCGCTCTTCGCGGCGCTCGATGCGTACTACCGGCACCGGCGCTTCCGGCGAGATGCGCGAGACCTCGCCGAACCAGTAGCGGTCGAGCATGACGTCGCCTACCACGAGCAGGCGCACGCTGGAGAGTTCGGGGGCCGCGTCGCGGCGGAAGCTGTCTGCCGCCAGCAGGCGGCTTGGGGTCGTGTCGGTCATGGGCAAGGCTGCGTCAGTTCATCACGTTCAGTTCTTCGGTACGGCGCGGCGGATAGGTTTCCCAGCGGCTGCAGCCCGGGCACTGCCAGTAGAACTGGCGCGCCTTGAAGCCGCAGTGGCTGCACTGGTAGCGCGCCAGCTTCTGGGTGTAGCGCTGCACCAGGTTCTTCACCATCGACAGCTCTTCCCAGACATGGGCCGGCGCGTCCATCAGGCGCGCTTCCAGCAATTTGTCCAGGCCGAGCAGCGTCGGATTGCGGCGCAGCTCTTCGATCACCAGCTGTTTGGCAGCTTCCACGCCGTCGAGTTCGATCACGGCCTTGAACACCACCTCGATCAGGTCAACGGACGACGCTTCCGCCAGGTAGGCGCGCAGCAGGTTGACGCCCTCCTGCGGCCTGCCCACCTTGCGGTAGCCGTCCATCAGGCGTCCCGCCACCAGGGCCACGTGCGGCACGCTCTGGTGCTCGACCCGGCGCCAGGTGGCCAGGGCCGCCTCGGTGTCGCCCTGGGCCAGCTGGGCGTCGCCGATCAGAATGGTGGCGCGCACGCTGGAGCGGTCGGCCAGCAAGGCCTTGTCCAGCAGCGCCATGGCGTCGCTCGGCTGCAGATGCACCAGCGCATCCTGGGCCAGCTCGCAGTAGAACTGCGCGATTTCCTTCTGGCGCGCACCGGCGCCGGATTCCTGCAGGCCAACGGCGACGTCGATCGCGCGGCGCCATTCCTTTTCGCGCTGGTAGATCTCGAGCAGCGCGCGGCGCGCCTGCACCTCGAACGGCGTATCGACGAGCAGGTTGAAGCTTTCCTCGGCGCGGTCGAGCAGGCCGGCTTTCAGGTAGTCCATGCCGAGTTCGTACCCGGCGTGGGCCTTCTGCTCGCTCGGCAGGTCCGGGCGCGCCAGCAGGTTCTGGTGGACGCGGATGGCGCGTTCGGTCTCGCCGCGGCGGCGAAACAGGTTGCCGAGGGCAAAGTGCATGTCGGCCGATTCGGGGTCGAGCTTGACGATCTCGATGAAGGAATCGATGGCTTTGTCGGGCTGGTCGTTGAGCAGGTGGTTCAGGCCCTTGAAATAGCCGCGCGGGAGGCTGCGCGATTCGGAGACCAGTTCACGAATGTCGACCCGGGCGGCGATCCAGCCCAGGCCGAAGAAGAAGGGGATGCCAAGCAGCATCCAGATGTCGAATTCCATGTGTTCTTGTTCTGTGTGAAGGCGCCAGGGAAGCTTATGGGGCCATTTTCGGTGCCGGGTTGACGGCATCCGGCTGCGGCTGAAGGTTCGCCACGCCGGTGCCGGCGGCGCTCTGCAGGGCCTGGATGGTGTTCTTGTGCTGCGAGGTCTGGCGGCGCTGGCGGAACACGGTCGGTGTCAGGGCCAGGATGCCGAGTGCGGCGCCGGCGATGAAGAAGGCCAGCAGCATCAGCACGAGCGGACCGCGCAATTCGTAATTGAGGAAGAAATGCAGGTCGACTTCCTGGGTGTTCTTCAGGGCGAAGCCGAAGAACAGGACGAACAGGATGATGCCGGCGATGGTCGAAACAAATTTCATCAGCAGAGTCCGCTGGTTGAGTGAACAAAGGCGAAGTGTCGCATATCCAACATGATATTTCAAAAGCCGAGCCGGCGAAAAAAAACGGCATCCCCGAGGGGACGCCGTTTTTTCTGCCGGGGCAGTCGACTTCAGTCTTCGATAATGGGTTGCCCCACCATCGCGTCCACCCGCTCGCGCAACTGTTTGCCAGGCTTGAAGTGCGGCACCCGTTTTTCGGGCACCATCACCTTGTCGCCGGACTTCGGGTTGCGGCCGATGCGCGGGGGCCGGCTGTTCAGCGCGAAGCTGCCGAAACCGCGGATCTCGATGCGTTGCCCGGTCGCCAGGGCGTTGGTCATCGCATCGAGGATGGTCTTGACAGCGAACTCCGCATCTTTCGCCACCAGCTGAGAATAACGCTCAGCCAGGCGGTTGATCAGCTCGGACTTGGTCATCTGCTAGCTCCCGGTCAGGAATGAAGCTTTAGTTCTTGTTGTCGAACTTGGCCTTCAGCAGTGCACCCAGGCTGGTGGTGCCCGAAGCAGCGCTGTTGTCGTTGGCCAGCTTGCTCATTGCTTCCTGGGTGTCGACATTGTCTTTCGCCTTGATCGACAGCTGGATGCTGCGAGCCTTGCGATCGATGTTGATGACCAGGGCTTCGACCTTGTCGCCCACTTTCAGGTGGGTGCCGGCGTCTTCCACGCGGTCACGCGAGATTTCCGAAGCGCGCAGGTAGCCTTCGACTTCTTCGCTCAGCGCGATCACGGCGCCCTTCGGCTCAACCGATTTCACGGTGCCGGTGACCAGGGTACCCTTGTCGTTCAGCGACGAGAAGTTGTTGAACGGGTCGCCTTCCAGCTGCTTCACGCCCAGCGAGACACGCTCGCGCTCGACGTCGATTGCCAGCACGACGGCTTCCAGCTCGTCGCCCTTCTTGAAGCGACGCACGGCTTCTTCGCCGGCTTCGGTCCAGGAAAGGTCCGACAGGTGCACCAGGCCGTCGATGTTGCCCGGCAGGCCGATGAACACGCCGAAGTCGGTGATCGACTTGATCGAACCCTTGACCTTGTCGCCCTTCTTGTGGGTCATGCCGAAGTCGTCCCATGGGTTCGCCTTGCACTGCTTCATGCCCAGCGAAATACGGCGACGCTCTTCGTCGATTTCCAGAACCATGACTTCCACTTCGTCGCCCAGCTGGACAACTTTGTTCGGCGCCACGTTCTTGTTGGTCCAGTCCATTTCCGACACGTGGACCAGGCCTTCGATACCCTGCTCGACTTCGACGAACGCGCCGTAGTCGGTGAGGTTCGTGACTTTACCGAACAGGCGGGTGCCTTGCGGGTAACGACGCGACAGACCGGTCCAAGGATCGTCGCCCAGCTGCTTGACGCCCAGCGAGACGCGGTTCTTTTCCTGATCGTACTTGAGGACCTTGGCGGTGATCTCTTGGCCAACCGACAGGACTTCCGACGGGTGACGCACACGACGCCATGCCAGGTCGGTGATGTGCAGCAGGCCGTCGATGCCACCCAGATCCACGAACGCGCCGTAGTCGGTGATGTTCTTGACGACGCCGGTCACCACGGTGCCTTCTTTCAGGGTTTCCATCAGCTTCTGGCGCTCTTCGCCCATCGAAGCTTCGATGACGGCACGGCGCGACAGCACGACGTTGTTACGCTTGCGGTCCAGCTTGATGACCTTGAATTCCAGGGTCTTGCCTTCGAACGGGGTGGTGTCCTTGACCGGACGGGTGTCGACCAGCGAACCCGGCAGGAATGCGCGGATGCCGTTGGTCAGGACGGTCAGGCCGCCCTTGACTTTACCGTTGACGGTACCGGTGACGATCTCGCCCGATTCCATTGCTTTTTCCAGAGCCAGCCACGATGCCAGGCGCTTGGCCTTGTCGCGCGACAGGATGGTATCGCCGAAACCGTTTTCCAGCGATTCGATGGCCACGGAGACGAAGTCGCCGATCTGGACTTCCAGCTCGCCCTGGTCATTCTTGAATTCTTCGACCGGAATGAAGGCTTCCGACTTCAGGCCGGCGTTGACGATCACGAAGTTGTGATCCAGGCGCACGACTTCAGCCGAGATGACTTCGCCCGAACGCATGTCTTGACGCGACAGCGATTCTTCGAACAGGGCGGCGAAGCTTTCCATGCCGGTATCTTGATTGGTTGCAGTAGACATAAAGGTTAATACTCGAGTGAGCCCAGCAGGCCGGCGATAGTGCGGACTGAACTGGGGTTAGGTTGAAACACACCTGCGAAGGCAACATTGCTTTCGCAGGCACCTACAAGGACAACATGCCTTCGCACGTCGTCCCCGCGAAGGCGGGGACCCAATTTTGGGTGCGTACCACGGCGATGACTCGAGCCAACGGTGCGCAACGAACTTGGGTTACCGCCAGCGCGGAAATGACGACTCTTGGGCTAACGAGTCGTCATGCGATGGCGGTTTTCAGGCAAACAACACCCGACTCCCACCATCTGAAACTCATGCATGCGCATACCACGCCAACACCTGTTCGACCGCTTCCGCAGCAGTCATGTTCGAGGTATCGAGCAGGTGCGCATCCGCTGCCGGGACCAGGGGAGCGATCGCGCGCTTGGTGTCGCGCTCGTCTCGCTCCGTCAAATCCGACAGGAGATCGTCCATATTAGCAGAAATTCCTTTGTCAATCAATTGCTTATACCGGCGTTGCGCCCTTGCCTCGACGCTTGCGGTCAAGAAAACTTTTAATTTCGCGCCGGGAAAGATCACGGTGCCCATGTCGCGTCCGTCGGCCACCAGGCCGGGGGTCTCGCGAAAGCCTAGCTGCAAGCCGTACAGGGCCTGGCGCACCGTCGGCAGCGCGGCGATCTTCGACGCCATGTTGCCTACTTCCTCGGCGCGGATCGCACCCGTGACGTTCTCGTTATTGAGAAAAATGTCGCCGCCCACGAAGCGGGCCGGCAAGTGCTCCGCCAGCTTGGCGACGCCATGCTCGTCGCGCAACTCGAGGCCGCGACGGATCGCCTGCAGCGCGGTCAGGCGGTACAGGGCGCCGGAGTCGAGCAGGTGGAAACCGAGCCGCTCGGCGACTTTGGCCGCCACCGTCCCTTTGCCGGAAGCGGTCGGGCCATCGATGGCAATGACGGGAATGGGATTGTTCGGCATGGTTGTGTGTGTGGGCGGCCATGCCGCCCGAGCCTCATAAAATTAAAACAGTTCGTTCTTCGCGATACCGGCAAAGGCTTCAAAATATTCCGGGAAGGTCTTGGCCACGCATTTCGGGTCGTTGATGCGCATGGCGTTCCCGCGCCGCGCCTTGCCGTCGAGCGAGGCAAGCGAGAAGCACATCGCCATCCGGTGGTCGTCGTAGGTGTCGATGGTGGCTGGCTTGAGCTGCTCCGGCGGGGTAATGCGGATGTAGTCCGGGCCCTCCTCCACCTCGGCGCCCAGCTTGCGCAGTTCGGTCGCCATCGCGGCCAGGCGGTCGGTCTCCTTGACCCGCCAGCTGGCGATGTTGCGCAGGGTGCTGGGGCCGTCCGCGTACAGCGCGGCCACGGCGATGGTCATGGCGGCGTCCGGGATGTGGTTGAAGTCGGCATCGATCGCTTTTAATACGCCGTTCGAGCGCGCCTCGATCCAGTTCTCGCCGCGGGTCACGATGGCGCCCATCCGCTCGAGCGCGTCGGCAAAGCGCACATCGCCCTGGATGCTGTTCTCGCCCACGCCTTCCACCCGCACCGGCCCGCCGGCGATCGCACCGGCCGCCAGGAAGTAGGATGCCGACGACGCGTCGCCCTCGACGTGGATGCTGCCCGGCGAGGTATAGCGCTGGCCCGGGTGCACGGTGAACGAGGCCCAGCCGTTCTGCTCGACCGTCACGCCGAAGCGGCGCATCAGGTTCAGGGTGATCTCGATGTAGGGCTTGGAAATCAGCTCGCCGACCACGTCGATCGACACCGCATGGCTCACCGCCATCAGCGGCGCCGCCATCAGGAGCGCGGTCAGGAACTGGCTCGAGACGTTGCCGCGCACGGAGATCCGGTTGGCGTGGATGTGGCCGCGGCGGATGCGCAGCGGCGGGAAGCCCGGCTCGCCCGTGTACTCGATCTGGGCGCCGACTTCGTTCAGCGCGTCGACCAGGTCGCCGATCGGGCGCTCGTGCATGCGCGACACGCCGTGCAGGGTGTAGTCGCCGCCGATCACGGCCAGCGCCGCCGTCAGCGGACGGATCGCGGTGCCGGCATTCCCCATGAACAGGTCGGCCTCGTGCTGCGGCAAGGCGCCGCCTTTGCCGTGCACGACCACGGTACGCTCGTCGACTTCATCCCACTGGATGCCGAGGGAGCGCAGCGCGCCCAGCATCACCATGGTGTCGTCCGAGGCCAACAGGTCGTGGATGGTCGTCGTGCCCTCGGACAGTGCCGCCAGCAGCAGCGTGCGGTTCGAGATGCTCTTGGAGCCCGGCAGGCGCACGCTGCCCTCGACGTGGATCACGGGCTCGAGGTCGATGTGCTGCGGGTAGTGTTTTTGATGCGGTTTGGACGGCGTCATTCTGTATCCTGGTTCTGCGGAGGTGGCGGCGAGCCGGCCTCGATGGCCTCGATCCATTCGCGCCGCGCACGCTGCGCGTTGGCGAATACCGTTTCGAGGCCGCGTCCGTCGGCGGCGGCGAGCCGCGCCCGCAATGAAGTCAATTGTGCCAGATATGCATCGAGCTCGGTGAGCAAGGCCTCGCGGTTGGCCAGGCTGATGTCGCGCCACATTTCGGGCGAGGAGCCGGCAATCCGGGTGAAGTCGCGAAAGCCGCTGGCGGCGTACTGGAACAGCATGCTGGCGTGCGGCTTGGCGGCGATGTCGTCCACCAGCGCGTAGGCCAGCAGGTGCGGCAGGTGGCTGACGGCGGCGAATACGCGGTCGTGGTCCGTGGGGCTCAGCGTATGGATGAGCGCACCGCAGTGGCGCCACGCGTCCGCGACGCGTTCGATGTCGAGCGGGTCGTTTTCCCGCAGCGGCGTGAGCACGGCCTTCTTGCCGCGGTAAAGCGCCGCACGCGCCGCATCCGGACCGTTGGATTCGCTGCCGGCGATCGGGTGGCCGGGAACGAACTGCCTGACGCGCTCGCCCAACGCCATGCGCGCGCTTGCCACCACGTCGCATTTGGTGCTGCCGGCGTCGGTGACGACGGTCTGTGGCTCGAGCCAGGGCAGCAGCGACGCGAGGATCGCCCCGGTCTGTCCGACCGGCGCGGCCAGCAGCACCAGGTCGGCGCCCAGCATCGCTTGCTCGGGCGTGGCGCAGATTTCGTCGACGATGCCCAGCGCCAGCGCACGCGCCATCGCTTCCGGCTCACGGCCCAGCCCTGCCACGGTGCGTACGGCGCCGGCCTCCTTGAGCGCCAGCGCGAAGGAGCCGCCGATCAGGCCGACGCCGACGACGACGAGCCGGTCGATCATCGGCCGAGCACTTTCGTGAGCGCGGCGATGAAGGCGGCATTCTCTTCCGGCAGGCCGATCGAGACGCGCAGCCACTGGTGCAGGCCGTAGTTGCCGACCGGGCGCACGATCACGCCCTGCTGGAGCAGCGCCAGGTTGACGCGCGCGCCGGCCTGGTCGTCGTCGCCCACCCTCACCAGCACGAAGTTGCCGAACGACGGCACATACTGCAGGCCCAGCGCATCGAACGCTGCGGTGAGCTGCCGGTAGCCTTCGGCGTTGTTGCGCGCGCCCTTCTCCAGAAAGTCCTTGTCGTTCAGCGCGGCGATTGCGGCGGCCTGCGCCAGTGAATTGACGTTGAAGGGCTGGCGGATGCGGTTCATCAGGTCGGTCACGGCCGGCTGGGCGATCGCGAAGCCGACGCGCAGGCCGGCCAGGCCGTAGGCCTTGGAGAAGGTGCGCGAGACGACCAGGTTCGGGTACTTGCGCACCCAGCCGCTCGATTCGAACTGGTGCTCTGGCGCCAGGTATTCGTTGTAGGCCTCGTCCAGCACCACGACCACGTTGCTTGGGACCTTCTGCAGGAAGGCTTCGATTTCGGCGGCCGGGATGAAGGTGCCGGTCGGGTTGTTCGGGTTGGCGACGTAGACCAGGCGGGTGTCGCTTTGAATAGCGGCAGCCATCGCATCCAGGTCATGGCCGTAGTCCACGGCTGGGACCACGATGGCGCGTCCGCCCACGCCCTGGGTGGCCAGCGCGTACACGGCGAACGAGTACTGCGCGTACACGACCGATTCGCCCTTCTGCACGAAAGCATGGGCGGCGATTTCCAGGATGTCGTTGCTGCCGTTGCCCAGCGTGATCCAGTCGGCCGGGACATCGTAGCGCGCCGAGAGCGCGGCCTTCAGCTCGAAGCCGTTGGCATCCGGGTAGCGGCCGAGGTCGGCGGCTGCCTGCGCCATCGCGGCACGGCTCGATTCAGGGACGCCGAAGGGGTTCTCGTTGGACGCCAGCTTGACGATCTTGCTTTCGTCGAGGCCGAACTCGCGGGCGACTTCAGCGATGGGTTTGCCGGCCTGGTAAGGGGCGATGGCGCGGACGTAATCTGGACCGAATTTCGACATGTTTGTTCTCAATAAAAGTGGAAATCAGAGGCTCTGGGGATAGGAACCGAGCACCTTGAAGAAGGCGGCATTGTCCTTCAGTTCCTCGAGGGCGCGGGCGACACCGGCGTCGCGCACATGGCCTTCGATATCGACATAGAAGTAATATTCCCAGGTGCCGATGCGCGCCGGGCGCGACTCGAAGCGCGTCATCGAGACGTCGTGCTTCGCCAGCGGCGCCAGCAGGTTGTAGACGGCGCCCGCCTTGTTCGGCACGGCCAGCACGATCGAGGTATGGTCGCGGCCGGACGGGCCGGTTTCCAGGCTGCCGATCACGGCGAAGCGGGTGCGGTTGTGCGGGTCGTCCTGGATGTGGGCCTGCACCACGCCGAGCTGGTACTGCTCGCCCGCCATCTCGCTGGCGATGGCCGCCACGGTCGGGTCCTGGCTGGCCAGGATCGCCGCTTCGGCATTCGAGGCCACCGCGCGGCGCTCGATGCCGGGATGGTGCAGGTTGAGCCACACCTGGCACTGGGCCAGCGCCTGCGAATGGGCGCACACCACGGTGACGCCATCCATGCTGCCGGTCTTGCTCATCAGGCTGTGGTGCACCGGGATCGAGATCTCGCCGCTGATGACGGTGGTGGTGGCCAGCATCAGGTCGAGGGTGCGGTTGATCGCGCCCTCCGACGAATTCTCGACCGGCACCACGCCGAAGTCGGCGGTGCCGGCCTCGGTGGCGCGGAACACCTCGTCGATCGAGACGCAGGGCAGCGTCTCGATGGCCGTGCCGAACTGCTGGAACACGGCCTGCTCGCTGAAGGTGCCGGACGGGCCGAGATAGGCCACCGTGACGCGCTTTTCCAGCGCGCGGCAGGCGGACATGATCTCGCGGAAGATGGTCTGGACGTCGCGGTCCTTCAGCGGACCGGGGTTACGCTCGGCCACGCCGCGCAGCACCTGCGCTTCGCGTTCGGGACGGAATACCGGGGCATTGGTTTCGGCCTTCACGTGGCCGACCTGCTGGGCGATATGGCCGCGGCGGCCCAGGAGTTCCAGGATTTGCGCGTCGATCGCGTCGATCTGCTCGCGCAGGGGGAGAAGTTTGTCTGACATATCTGCTAACCAAAAATCGGGCGTTAAGCGATTCGCGGCTGTCCATGCTTCTGTTGAACGCGTGGGCAGGATACCTGCCCACCCTACGTTACCGTGGTTTTCGTAGGGTGGGCGGGTCCCCGCCCACGCGTTCAACCGGCCGATGCGTTGCCGCGCCGGCCGGTTGAACACATGATCAACGGCCTGCGAATTCGTTCAAATAATCGACGAGGGCCTGCACACCCTCGAGCGGCATCGCGTTGTAGATCGATGCCCGCATGCCGCCGACGGACTTGTGGCCCTTCAGTTGCAGCAGCCCGCGCGCTTTAGCGCCGGCCAGGAATTTGTCGTTCAGGGATTCGTCGCGCAGGAAGAACGGTACGTTCATGCGCGAACGGAATTCGTGCGAGACGCGATTCTGGTAGAAGTCGTCCGCGTCCAGCGCCGCATACAGCAGGCGCGCTTTTTCAATATTACGCTGCTCCATCGCCGCCACCCCACCCTGCTGCTTGAGGTGGGCGAACACCAGTCCGGCGATGTAGATCGCGTAGGTCGGCGGCGTGTTGTACATCGAGTCGTGCTCGGCCAGGGTCTTGAAGTGGAAGGCCGACGGGCAGATCGGCAGTGCGTCGTCCAGCAGGTCGTCGCGCACGATCACCAGGGTGAGCCCGGCCGGACCGATGTTCTTCTGGGCGCCGGCGAAGATCACGCCATATTTCGACACGTCGATTTGCCGCGACAGGATGTGCGAGGACATGTCGGCCACGATCGGCAGGCGCGGATCGACCTCGGGCACGAAGTTGTACTCGACGCCGTCGATGGTTTCGTTGGTGCAGATGTGCAGATAGGCGGCGCCGGGGCTCAGGTTCCACGCAGCCTGCGGCGGTACGCCGGTGAAGCCGGTCGTTTCGCTGCTGGCCGCCACGTTGGCGTGCGCGTAGCGCTTCGCCTCCTTGATCGACTTGCCCGACCACGAACCGGTGTGGACGAAATCGATCGTGGCGGGCTGGGCGCAGCATCCGGCCAGGTTCATCGGGATGATGGCGTTCTGGCCCAGTCCCCCGCCCTGCATGAACAAAATCTTGTAGTTGGGCGGCACCGCCAGCAGCTCGCGCAGGTCGGCTTCGGCCTGCTTGTAGATGGAGATGAATTCCGGACCGCGGTGGCTCATCTCCATGACCGACATGCCGCTGCCGTGCCAGTCCAGCATCTCGCTGGCGGCCTGCTGCAGCACTTCCTTCGGGAGGACGGCCGGGCCGGCCGAAAAATTGAATACCTGGGTCGTCATGCGGTCCTTTCTCCGTTACTGTTTCTGCAGTTCCTGCATCAGGTTCTGCATCATCTTGCCGATCCGCGGCATCATGATACGCTGGCCAACCGCCATGCTTTCAGACGACAGCCGCGGCGTGAGCGTCATCATTTTGCGGCCAAGCGGCGTCTGGTAGAAGGCCGTCAGCTGCCTGATCTCGTCGACCGTGTAGTTATTGGTGTACAGCGGCGTCATCTCCACGATCATCGCATCGATCAGGGTCGGATCGCTGAAGGTCTTGGCCATCGCCCCGATCATGCCCGGCAGCAGGCGCTCCATCCGCGCCATGGCTTCCTTCTTCTGTGCCTCGTTCAGCTGCGGATCAGCCTGAATCATGGCGGCGATCTGCTGGCGCATCATGGCCGGCATCGTCTTCTGCATTTCCGCGAAGCTGGCGGACAAGGTCTCGTGCATGTCGATCGCATCGAACATGGCCTTGACGGCGGCGGTGGCCTGCGGATCGGCGCCCGGCGCAGCCGAGGCAAACGAGGGGACCGCGAAAGCGGCGGCGGTGGCCAGGGCGAGGACGAACTTCTTCATGCGGTCTTCCAAAAAAAACGGGCCGCGCAAGGGCGGCCCGTCGGGTAGCTTACTGCGGCGCCTGTTCGATCTCGACCTCTTCCAGGTCGGTCTCGACGATGCGTTGCAGGCCGGACAGCTTGGTGCCGTCTTCCACCGCGATCAGGGTCACGCCCTGGGTCGCACGGCCCATCTCGCGGATCTCGGACACGCGGGTGCGGATCAAGACGCCGCCGGTCGTGATCAGCATGATCTCGTCGGTGGTGTCGACCAGGGTCGCGGCCACCACCTTGCCATTACGCTCGGAGGTCTGGATCGCGATCATGCCCTTGGTGCCGCGGCCGTGGCGGGTGTACTCCGTGATCGGGGTACGCTTGCCGAAGCCGTTCTCGGTGGCCGTGAGCACCGACTGCTGCTCGTTCTCGGCCACCAGCAGGGCGATGACCTGCTGCCCTTCTTCCAGGTTCATGCCGCGCACGCCGCGCGCGGTGCGGCCCATCGGACGCACGTCGTTCTCGTCGAAGCGCACCGCCTTGCCGCCGTCCGAGAACAGCATCACGTCGTGCTGGCCGTCGGTCAGTGCGGCGCCCACCAGCACGTCGCCATCGTCGAGGTCGACCGCGATGATGCCGGCCTTGCGCGGGTTGCTGAAGTCGCGCAGCGGCGTCTTCTTGACCGTGCCCAGCGAGGTCGCCATGAACACGTAGTGGTCTTCCGGGAAGGTGCGGTTCTCGCCCGACAGCGGCAGGATCACGGTGATCTTCTCGCCGTCCTGCAGCGGGAACATGTTGACGATCGGCTTGCCGCGCGAGTTGCGCGAACCCTGCGGCACTTCCCACACCTTCAGCCAGTACATCCGGCCGCGGTTCGAGAAGCACAGCATGTAGTCGTGGGTGTTGGCGATGAACAGCTGGTCGATCCAGTCTTCGTCCTTGGTCGCCATCGCCTGCTTGCCGCGGCCGCCGCGCTTCTGGGCGCGGTATTCGGCGATCGGCTGCGACTTCATGTAGCCGGTGTGCGACAGCGTGACCACCATGTCCTGCGGGGTGATCAGGTCTTCGGTTTCGAGGTCGCTGGCATTGTGTTCGATGACCGAGCGGCGGGTGTCCTTGCCGTTGTCTGCATAGTCGGTCTTGATCTGCACCATCTCGTCGCTGATGATGGTGGTGACGCGCTCCGGCTTGGACAGGATGTCGAGCAGGTCGGCGATGTGGTCCATCACTTCCTTGTACTCGTTGATGATCTTGTCCTGCTCGAGACCCGTCAGGCGCTGCAGGCGCATCTGCAGGATTTCCTGGGCCTGCTCGTCGGACAGCTTGTACAGGCCGTCCTGCTGCATGCCGTAGTGCTTCGGCAGGTGCTCCGGGCGGAATGCCTCGATACCGCCGGACGCACCCATCTCGGTACGGTTCAGCATCTCGCGCACCAAGGACGAATCCCAGGCTTTCTGCATCAGCTCGACCTTGGCGATCGGCGGCGTCGGCGCGGCCTTGATGATCGCGATAAAGTCGTCGATGTTGGCCAGTGCCACGGCCAGGCCTTCCAGCATGTGGCCGCGCTCGCGCGCCTTGCGCAGCTCGAACACGGTGCGGCGGGTGACCACTTCGCGACGGTGCGACAGGAAGCACTCGAGCATCTGCTTGAGGTTCAGCAGCTTCGGCTGGCCATTGACCAGCGCCACCATGTTCATGCCGAAGGTATCCTGCAGCTGGGTCTGCTTGTACAGGTTGTTCAGCACCACTTCCGGCACTTCGCCACGCTTCAGTTCGATCACCACGCGCATGCCCGACTTGTCGGACTCGTCGCGGATGTCGCTGATGCCTTCCAGCTTCTTCTCGCGCACGTTCTCGGCGATGCGCTCGAGCAGCGACTTCTTGTTCACCTGGTACGGGAGCTCGTCGATGATGATCGCGACGCGGCCGCCGTCCTTGCCGTATTCCTCGAAGTGGGTCTTGGCGCGCATCACCACGCGGCCGCGGCCGGTGCGGTAACCGTCGCGCACGCCCGAGACGCCGTAGATGATGCCAGCGGTCGGGAAGTCCGGCGCCGGGATCAGCTCGATCAGCTCGTCGATCGTGCAGTCCGGGTTGCGCAGCAGGTGCTGGGCGCCGTTGATGACTTCGGACAGGTTGTGCGGCGGGATATTGGTGGCCATGCCCACCGCGATGCCCGAGGAACCGTTGATGAGCAGGTTCGGGATCTTGGTCGGCAGGACGGTCGGTTCTTTTTCCTTGCCGTCATAGTTCGGCTGGTAGTCGACGGTGTCCTTGTCGATGTCGGCCAGCAGCTCGCTGGCGATCTTGTCCAGGCGGCACTCGGTGTAACGCATCGCCGCGGCGGAGTCGCCGTCGATCGAGCCGAAGTTGCCCTGGCCGTCGACCAGGGTATAGCGCAGCGAGAAGTCCTGCGCCATGCGCACCAGCGTGTCGTAGATCGACGAGTCGCCGTGCGGGTGGTACTTACCCATGGTGTCGCCGACCACGCGCGCGCATTTCACGTACGGACGGTTATGCGCGTAATTACTCTCGTGCATGGAGTACAGCACGCGGCGGTGCACCGGCTTGAGGCCGTCGCGCACGTCCGGCAGAGCACGGCCCACGATCACGCTCATCGCGTAGTCGAGGTAGCTCTTGCGCATTTCTTCTTCTAGGGAAATGGGAACTGTTTCTTTTGCGAATTGATCCATTGGGCGGGTCGACTGCTTTCAGGCTAATGATTATTGAGGGGACCTCGAAAACCGTCGCGAGCGGCAGCAGCGTTGGCTGAGGCGCGGAGCTGTACGAGAAGTACAGCGAGCACCGGAAGCCGACGATGCAACGCGCAGCAGGTTTTGGGGGTTCCCTTGAGTACAACGGACGATTCTACCATGGGCTACTTGGCACCAGCACAATTCCGTTTCTTGAGGCTGACCCTTCCACGATTCTCGATGCCGGCCCAGTACGCCCACCCAAATGTTGCGCTTAAACAACGTCAGGAAAAATATGCATTGCATTTGATTTAGGCGCAGTCGTGCGTTTTTGGTGCGTGTGGCAAAATGGACAGGAAATTAATTGTTTGTTTCACAATGCGGGATCGGCCCCCTTCCCTGGACGTGTTAGTATCTTGACTACAACGGCCCCGCTGAGTTTGGCTAGGCACTTACCCGAAAGGAAAAAGAATATGAATAAACTGGTAACCGTCGTGTTCGCTGCTATCGCCGCGATCGCGGGCAACGTCCATGCCCAGAGCGATGCGCCGTATGCACCGCTGACCACCGACATCCAGGCGCGTACCCCATACAGCGCCTATGTGCAGGACAGCCGCGGCGTGATCGCCCGCAATCCTTTCGGCCTGTGCTGGCGCACCGGGTACTGGACCCCGGCAGACGCTGTCCCGGGCTGCGACGCGCCGTTGTGCGTGCCGCCAGAGAAGCTGGAAAACGGCAAGTGCGTCGCTCCGCCGCCCCCGCCGCCGCCAGTGGTCGAGGCGCCTGCCCCGGCACCGGCCCCGGCGCCGGCCCCGGTCCCGACCTCGGAAAAAGTGTCCTACTCGGCTGACGCCTTCTTCGACTTCGACAAGGCCGTCCTGAAGCCGGCCGGCAAGGCAGCGCTCGACGACCTGGTCTCGAAGCTGGGCGACATGAACCTGGAAGTCATCATCGCCGTCGGCCACACCGACTCGATCGGCACCGATGCCTACAACCAGAAGCTGTCGATCCGCCGCGCCGAAGCCGTCAAGGCCTACCTGAAGGGTAAGGGCGTGGAAGAAAACCGCATCTACACCGAAGGCAAGGGCGAGAAGCAGCCGGAAGCCGACAACAAGAGCTCGGCTGGACGCGCCAAGAACCGCCGCGTGGAAATCGAAGTCGTCGGTACCCGTACCGTCAACAAATAAGCCTTGTTGCCCAAGGAACCCCGCTGCGGCGGGGTTTTTTTTCGTGTTTGGCGAGTGCAGGCGCTAGCGTGATGCTTGAGCAGGCCATTACATATTTTCCGTGCGGCATTCCGTGAACATCCTCATTTCCAGTATCATCCGCGTATGACTACGAACGCAGATCCATTAGAAATCCAGAAATTCAGCGAGCTGGCCCACCGCTGGTGGGATCCGACGTCCGAATTCCGCCCGCTGCATGAAATCAATCCGCTGCGCCTCGAGTGGATCAACGCCCGCGCCCCGCTGCTGGGCAAGAACGTGATCGACATCGGCTGCGGCGGCGGCGTGCTGTCCGAAGCCATGGCGCGCAAGGGCGCCAAGGTGACCGGCATCGACCTGTCGAAGAAGGCGCTGAAGGTCGCCGACCTGCACAGCCTGGAATCGGGCGTGGAGGTGCGCTACAAGCACATCGCGGCCGAAGAAATGGCGGCGGAGGAAGCCGGCCAGTTCGACGTCGTCACCTGCATGGAAATGCTCGAGCACGTGCCGGACCCGGCCTCGATCGTGCAGGCCGCGGCCACCCTGGTGAAGCCGGGCGGCCACGTGTTCTTCTCGACGCTCAACCGCAATCCGAAGTCCTACCTGTTCGCCGTCATCGGCGCGGAATATATCCTGCGCATGCTGCCGCGCGGAACCCACGACTACGCCAAATTCATCACGCCGGCCGAGCTGTCGCAGTTCGCACGGCTGGCGGGCCTGCAGGTCGACGGCCTCAAAGGCCTGACTTACAATCCGCTCACCAAGATCTACTCGCTCAACAACGACACCGATGTGAATTACATGGTGGCGTGCACCAAGCCGCTTTGAACCTCGCGCCCTGACCGACTCTTTCCATGACTCTCCCGACCGTCCTGCCGGCACCGCGTGCCATCCTGTTCGACCTCGATGGCACGCTGGCCGACACCGCGCCCGACCTCGCGGCGGCCGTCAACTGGCTGCGCACCGAGCGCGGCCTGCCGCCGACCCCGTATTCGGTGCTGCGCCCCACCGCCTCCGCCGGTGCGCGCGGCATGATCGGCGCGGCCTTCGGACTGGCGCCGGGCGACGAGGGCTACGAAGAACTGCGCCTGCAGTGGTTCGACCGCTACCAGGAAACCATGGCGGTGCACAGCTCGCTGTTTGGCGGCATCACCGAACTGCTGGTCGGGATCGAACAGGCGGGCATGGCCTGGGGCATCGTCACCAACAAGCCGGCACGCTTCACCGATCCGCTGATTCCGCAGATCGGCCTGTCGCATGCGGGCTGCGTGGTGTCGGGCGACACCACCGGCTTCCCGAAGCCCCACCCTGCCCCCCTGCTCGAAGGCGCACGCCGCCTCGGCGTCGATCCGGAGCACTGCTGGTACGTGGGCGACGACAAGCGCGACGTCGAAGCAGGCCACGCCGCGGGCATGGTGACGGTGGCCTGCAACTGGGGCTATTGCGGCGCCATCGAACCGTCCACCTGGGGCGCCGATTACCTGCTCGATACCCCGACCGACCTGCTGCAAACCCTGCGCACCGTGGTGGAAAGCGCACGCGCGGCGAGGTCGGCTGCCTGAGGCCCCTCGCGCTCCGGCTGGCCGCCGGAGCGCTCTCCTGCTTACAAGTCTTTACGATTGATACAGGCTTCCGTCTAGTTCTGTACCGGACTCGCCGGTAATCTACTCCCATACGACAACACAACGTCTTTTACGGAGCAGAACATGGAAACTACCCGCCAGAACGTCATCACCTCGCGCATTCATCCCCTGATGGCCGCTGCCGCCGTGTCGGTCGTGATTGTCAGCCTCACCGGCGCCGCCGCGATCTCCGGCATGCTGCCGAACTCGAACAGCGAGCCAAGCCTGCCGTCCGCCCACCTGGCAGCCGCTTCGCCCTACGCACTGCAGCAGCCGATGCAACAGCCAGCGCTGCAACAGCCGAGCCTTGTGCCGGTGACTACTGCGCAAGGCCAGGTTGTGTTGGTGCCGGCCGCCGCAGTTCAGGGTCAGGCCACCACCCCACTGTCGGCGACTCCGGTGACGCCGCAACTGGCGAGCCAGCTGGCAGCCGGTCCGCAGATGATGCCAGTCGCCTACGCCCAGCCAGTCGCCTACGCTCAGCCGGCTCCAGCGCCGGTCGTGATCAAGGAAGTAATTCGTGAAAAGCCGGTGGTGAAAGTGGTCGAGAAGACCCGGGTGGTGCACGCCAAGCCGAGCGCGCCGCGCTATTACCAGCAGCCGGCACCGGCGCCCGCCCAGCCCAACTATGTCGGCATCGGCACCGGCGCCGTGATCGGCGGCCTGATCGGCAACCAGATCGGCGGCGGCAATGGCAAGAAGCTCGCTACCGTGGCCGGCATCATCGGCGGCGGCATGCTCGGCAACGAGATCGCCAACCGCAACCGCTAAGCAGTCATCACTCTCTCCACGAAAAACCGCAGGCCCTCAGCCAGCGGTTTTTTTTCGGAAAATGCCGACGATGATGTCGCTCGGAAAAATGCGCAGTACGGGAATCGCGCACATGACGGCCAGATATTGCAGCCAGAGCGCCAGCCGTGGCACATCGCCGGCATAGCTCAGCCGCTCGCGCAGGCCCTTGGCGCGCAGGGCCGGCAGCTCGGCGCTGTCGACCAGCTCGAAGCCGTGGCGCGCTACCAGCCTGGCCAGGTTGCCGGTACTGAAGTAATGCACGTGCGGCGACGGCATGTCTTTTTGCCACAGCCGCTCGAAAGGCATGCGCCAGCCCAGGCGGGCGCTGAGCTTCGAGACGCGGTAAAAGAAGCCGCGGCTGTTCGGCAGGTTGAGGATCAGGACGCCGTCGGGATTCAGGTGCCGGCCGCAGGCGTCGAGGGCGCTGCGGATATCCGGGATATGCTCGATGACGTCGTTGAACACGATCGCGTCGAAACGTTCGTCATCCTTCAGTACATCCGGAAAAAAACCGGCCCGTACCGGCAGGCCGCGGGCTGCGGCACGGCCCCCGACCACCGCGTCGGGCTCGATCCCGAGCACCTCGAAATCTGCGCGCGCGGTTTCCAGGAACCAGCCGTGGGCACTGCCCACGTCGAGCAGGCTGCGCGCGCCCGGCCGGACATGCCGCCTTGCGTACTGGACAATGGCGCGGAAGTTCTCGAGCCGCAGGGCCTTGAGCGCGGCCTCGCGCCCGGCTTCGTCGATCTGTACTTCGGTGTGCTTGTTGATCGCGACGGAAAGCGCCGCGCTTTCGTAATGACATGCCGAACAGGTCGCGTGCCACGATGCGAGCCCCGCCGTTTGGGTGTTACCGCAGACGATACAAACCATTTCCATTCCTTGTCGAAAGACGTGATGCGGACGGTGTAGCCAAAACATGATATTGCAATTTCGGCATGCCGGGCACATATCTTCTTGGCCTACTTGACATGAAGCGCGGTCCAGGCAGTTACGCTGCACTTGCCGGCAAATTGGAGTACAATGAAGTTTCTTTCGTTGGGGGCGACCTGGTTTCGACGTGGGTTGCGAAGCAGCGCAGGGCATACCGAGGACTGGTTACCTCGTAAATACATCCAGAAATCAATAACTGCAAACGATAACTCGTACGCACTCGCAGCTTAATTGCTGCTAGCTCTACAACACCTCGCCCCTGGGGTGGCCGCAAGGCAGTAGAGTCATTTACAGGGGCTCGCAGTAGGCCGGGTCACTTGGTCGACTGTTAAAAAATAGGTGACTCGCTTGTACAAAGGGTGCACATCCCCGTTGTCCAGGTTAAATTAATTGATAGTGCTAAGTATGTAGAACTGTCTGTAGAGTGCTTGCGGACGCGGGTTCGATTCCCGCCGCCTCCACCAGTATTCAAAAATAAAGCCCGCTTGGCGCAAGTCAGGCGGGCTTTGTTTTTGAATACTGCGTTCGGGCCGCAGGAATCGGATCCTCGACCGGCACGGACGCGGGGCGGAGCCGGGGTTTCTCGCCGCACCGCGGCGAGCCGGCGTAGCGGCCTTGCGCTTGCAAGCGCAAGGCCTCTCCGATTCGTCCATTCAAGCAAGCGCGTAGCGCTTGTGCTCTTTACGCCAACTTCACGAAGCCTCTGATTTGTCAGCGCTTTGTCATTTCACCTCATTGACCTGCTGTCGCATTCAGCGCTCGCGGCGACGTGCTGCATATCGCCATCGTGTCGACCGATCGCTGGGGTCGGCATATTCGGTGCGGAAATGATTGATGGAGAGTCAACCGGCTCCTACTGGTTGTCGCGCGAGGTATGGTTCTGGCCGCTGGGCCAGGTCCAGACAATCGACGTGTATTGCGGAACAAATCAACTGCGGGGACTGACGCGCTGACGCGTCTCAATCGCGTCAGCCGCCGGTCATGTCTACCGTTGTGATGAACTGCATCTTCCCGACTTACGACGTCGGCCCTGGATCCGCCCCCGCCTGCTGGAGCACCATCAGCTCCTTCATCAATGCATCATTGAACGCCGGAATATCCTCCGGCTTGCGGCTCGTGATCAGCTTGCCGTCCACCACCACTTCGTCATCGGTCCACTCCGCGCCGGCGGCCTTCAGGTCGTCCTGGATTGCCGGGTAGCTGGTCAGGTGCTTCGATTCCGCAATCCCGGCCTCGATCAGCGGCCACGGCCCGTGGCAGATTGCCGCGATCGGCTTGTCCGCGTCATCGAAGGCCTTGATGAAGGCAATCGCCTCCGGAATCTGGCGCAGCTTCTTCGGGTTCTCTTCGCCGCCCGGCAGCAGCAGCGCATCGAAGTCGGATTCGTTCGCCTGCGACAGGCTCAGTTCCACCTTGAATGTGTCGCCCGGCTGGTCGTGGTTCATGCCCTGCACTGCCTCGCCCGCACCCTTGGGCGAAATCAGCGTCACGCGTACACCCTTGCCTTCGAGGAAGCGGCGCGGCTCGGTGTATTCGACCTGTTCCACGCCGTCGGTCATCAGGACGGCGACCCGCCTGCCGACCAGGTCCTTCTCGCTCACCAGGTCCAGGTGATCGCCTGCATTCACAATATTTTCCATACGCACTCCTGTCTGGTTTGTTCATTTGTCGGTTCGATTGTAGGACGCCGCCATGGCAGGCGTCGCGCGGATGGCAGGCGGAGGTGACGGTCAGGGCAGCAGGTAGCAGACGTCGTCGCGATCGCGCCGGTCCGGCTGCGTGCACAGGAAGCCGTCCAGACCGAGCCGGGCCGTGCCGTCCAGGCTGGCGCCGTCGACCTGGTCGCCGCGCAGGATGACCTGCAGCTCGCGGTAGGGCACCTCGATCGCGAAACGGTCGAGCAGCGCCGCCAGCGCCCGTGCGCCGCTTGCCCCCGGCAGGAAGCGCTCGAACACGTGCGACGGCACCGGCCCGACGCGGATGCGGATGCCGAGTTCCGGGCGCAGCAGGCGTTCGCCAAGGGTGGCGCCCAGGCCGACGTCGCAGTTGTTCTCGCCCAGCCGGCTGCGGTCGGCCGTGCCGAGCGGGTCCCAGCGGCCTGCGAACTGTTCCACCGCGACCGGCACCTGCAGGTACTCGCCCAGCACGCCTTCGATCAGGTGGGCCGGCACCACCCGGCTGCGCAGCTGGGCGCTGAAGTAAGCCAGGCTTTCATAGGCCAGGCCGTCCCCCGCATTCTGCCGCGCCGGCTCAGGTCTTTGCCACCCCGCACCGCCCAGCGCCGCGAGCTGGGCCAGGAAGCGGTCGCGGTTGTGCTCGTCCGGGCCGCCGCGCACCCGGTACTTGCGCCAGGCGCGGTAGAACAGCGCCACCTGGCGGCTCGAAAACGCGTCGTAGAAGGCGCGCGCGCCTTCGTCATGCGTGGCGTGTTCCCAGGCGGCGATGCGCTCGGTGTAGTGCAGCGGCAGCGCGCCGTTCACGCCGAGCAGGCCCATCACCGCAGTGCGCACCCGCAGATGCATCGCGCCGTCGCCGGCCGTATCGAGTTGCAGTGCATCGATGTCGCTGCCCGGAAAAGCCAGCGACAGGCTGTTCTCGAAGCGGATCGCGGTGTCAGGGCTGACACCGTAACGGCGCAGCCAGCGCGACAGGAGGCGAACGGCCTGGAACAGTTCGAAGCGCCAGGGCTCGGCCAGCAGCTGCTCGATCACGCCCGCGCCTTTCCCCACGCTGTTTCCCACGCCTACACCAGCGTCAGCTTGCCGTTGCGCGGCTCGCATCGCAGGAGCTCCCTGTCGGTCTGCGCCGAACACACCACCAGCCGCGTGAAACTGTTGATGTGCACGTACAGGCCGAAGAACCTGTTCACCACTTCCGCAAACACATACAGGCTGCTGCCCGCGAAGGCTTCTTCGTCCACCGTCATGCGTACTTCGAGGCCGTGGACCAGCGAGGCGCCGATCTTGCTGCGCATCCAGGCCGTGGACGGCAGGGTCTCCATCGCGGCGATGCCGGCGATCTGGCGCTGCGTTGCCGCCGAGCGCGACACGTCGTACAGGGTCAGCACTTCGCGGAATGCGTCGATGTCGCCCAGCGAACGGTGGTTGAGCGCGAGCTGGGCCACCAGGCGCCAGTGCGCCCCACCCGAGGACGGAAAGCGGTGCGGCAGCGTCGGCCGGCGCAGCAGGTGGATCGGCAGCCCGCCGGCGGCGGTCTCGCTGGTGAGATCGCCATCCGGCGCGCCGAAACCGGCACCCGTCGCATGTGCGCCGTTGGTACAGGTCAGATCGATCGACGCCACGCACTGTTCATCCGGGCCCAGGCTGAAGCCGGCATCGGTGAAGCCGATCTTGATGCGGTGGCGGTGCACGCCACGGTCGTCGCGGCGCGCGAACCAGTAGCGCTCGCGTAGTCTGCTGTCTTCGCCGCCTTCGCCATGGCGCAGGCCGTAATACGGCCGGTAAGCGATCGACTGCACCCTGCCCTCCGCCGTGCGCAGCACGTTCACGGTGTCGATGCTGTAGACCTCCACGTCTTCTTCGTGCCGTCCCGGCATCACGTCGTACATGGCGGTGCGGTGCGTGATGCGCACCGGCATGGCAGCCTGGTGGAACAGGTTGACCACCGGCGCGCAGCCGGGCACCAGGTGCGACGCCTCCAGGGTTCCCAGCAGGCGGGCGGCCCCGCTGTCGCCGTGCAAGCCATTCACGATCAGGTGCAGGGTGAAGCGCTGCGCCGCCGCGGGCAGCATCGGCGCCAGCTTGCCGAGGTCGACGTCGATGAAGTGGAACTTTTCCTGGAAAGCGAAGTACTCGCTCAGCAGCCGGTAGGCGGCATGCTCGCTCGGGCGCAGCGGCACCAGCGCGTCGTCGTCGCCGAAACCGCCGAGGGCCAGCGGCAAGCGCTCGAGCTGGCGCCACGGCCCGCCCTCGCCGATCTCGAGGTAGCTGGTGCCGACGTGCAGGAACAGGGTGTCGATCAGGCTTGCTGCCAGCAGCGGATCGGCATCCACATACAGGCGCAGGCGCGGCATGCCGAGCTGGCGCAGCAGGCGTGCCGGCGCGGCGCTCTCGATCGTGATCGCCACCTGGCCGGTGGCGCGCGCCGGCAGCCGCACCTGCGCGGGCACATGGACCACCGGCTCGTAGCGCGCCCGCACGATCCCGACCGGCGCCAGCATCAGGGGACTGGCGGTGCGGAAGCGGCAGACCGTGCCCTTGCCGTGGAGCGCGCTCATTTCGGTGCCACGCGGCACCGTCTCGACCCGCTCGAACTTGCCAGGCAGCTGTGCGCCATGCCCGCTGCCGAAACGGGCGATCGAGCAGGATGGGATGCCCTGCAGGAAGTACGGGTACAGGCTGCCGAGCAGCGCCTCGGTGAATTCCGGATAGTCGTCGTCCAGCTTGCGCGCCGTGCGGGCGTTGAGCAGGGCACAAGCCTGGATCAGGCGGCGGATGTGCGGGTCTTCCAGCCCTTCGGCGCCCAGGCCCAGTTCGCTCGCCAGGCGCGGATACTGGTGCGCCAGCTCGCGTCCGACCGTGTTCAGGTAGACCAGCTCACGCTCGTAGTAGGGCAACAGCTCTTCCATAAGGCTCTCCTCTCCAAGCTCTAAAGGTCGTGCAGTTTTGCGCACAAGACCTTGCGGCCTATCAATAACGGATGAGCAGTAATTACCCGGAATGCATGGGAAGGCCGCAGGTGACGCGGGCTTGCCACTTAGTCAGTAAAATGGCGGACTTTCCAGCATCACCCGCGACCGTCATGACCACCGCTACCGCCTCCTCCGGCACCGCTTCGCCCGTGCGCAAAGAGATTTCCACCCTGTGGCGCCTGTCCTGGCCGATGCTGGTCGGCCAGCTGGCCACCGTGGGCATGGGCGTGGCGGACGTGGCGATGACCGGCCACGTCAGCGCCGATGAGCTGGCCGCGGTCTCGCTGGGCACCTCGGTGTGGTCGATCGTGCTGGTCACCGTGATGGGCACGATGATGGCGATCAACACCGTGGTCGCCCACGAGATCGGCGCGGCGCGCTACGACCAGATCCCGCATTCGGTGCGCCAGGCGCTATGGAAAGGCCTGCTGGTCGGCCTGGTGGCCTGCCTGTTCGCCAACCTGTGTACGCTCTTGTTCGATCACGTCGGACTCGACCGGCAAGTGGCGGATCGCGCCGCCATGTACTTGCACGTGGTCAGTATCGGCATGCCCGCCTTCGCCTGCTTTCGCGCCCTATACGGCTACAGCACGAGCATCAACCAGACCAAGCCGATCATGTGGATCGCCATCATCGGCTTCCTCTTCAACGTCTTCGGTAACTGGGTACTGGTGTATGGCAAGCTGGGCTTCCCACAACTCGGCGCGGTCGGCTGCGCGGTCGCGACGGCAGCGGGCATGTGGCTGATGCTGGGCGCCATGATCTTCTGGATCAAGGTGGCGCCTGCCTACCGCATGACCTATCCCTTCACCGGATGGGAAGGACCGGATCGGAAAGAAATCGGCGCGATGCTGCGCCTCGGCCTGCCGATCGGCGTCACCTATTTCGCCGAGGTCTCCGCTTTTGGTTTGATCAGCCTGCTGGTGGCGCGCTTCGGCGTGGTGGCGGTGTCCTCGCACCAGATCGCGCTCAATTTTGCGTCGCTGGTGTTCATGGTGCCGCTCAGCTTCTCGATCGGCATGATGACCCGCGTTGGCCAGGCCATGGGCGAAGGCGATCCGACGCGCGCCCGCTTCGTCGGCTGGGTCGGCGTGGGCATGTCGGTGGTGTTCGGCGCGCTGTCGGCGCTGTTCATCGCCATCTTCCGCTGGGAGATCGCTGCGGCCTATACCTCCGACCCCGCGGTGCAGGCCGCCTGCGCCCACCTGCTGCTGTTCGCGGCCTTGTTCCAGCTGTCCGACGCAACCCAGGTGGCCACCGCTTCCGCGATCCGCGGCTACCAGGTGACGCGCCCGCCGATGATCATCCAGCTGCTCGCGTTCTGGGGCGTGTCGCTGCCGCTCGGCTGCATCCTGGGCTTGGCGCCCGCCTGGTTCCCGTGGACCCCAAGCGCGCCGATGTCGACCACCGGTTTCTGGATCGGGCTGGTGGTGGCGCTGACGGTGGCGGCGGTGCTGCTGACCTGGTCGTTCGAGAAGCTGGCGCGCCAGCGCATTCGCGAAGGGGGAAAGCAGCCTGTCTTGGCGACGTAATTACAGCTTTTGGAGGCTGACTCTGGTATCGTTCCGCCGTTGTCGTAAATTAACTTATACCAGAGACATTTCATGCGCCCTTTTCTGCTCCTACTCGCCGCCCTGGCGGCCGCTCCCGCCTCGGCTGAACGCCTGACGCTGGACCGTATCTACGGCGACCCGGCCCTGGCCGGCGCCAGCGTCAAGAACCTGCGCGTGTCGCCGGACGGCGAACGCGTCACCTTCCTGCGCGGCCGCAGCGACAACCAGTACCAGCAGGACCTGTGGGAATACAACATGAAGACCAAGAGCACCCAGCGCCTGGTCGATTCCAAGCGCCTGGTGCCGAACGAAGAGCTGTCGCTCGAAGAAAAGGCGCGCCGCGAGCGCGCCCGTACCGCCGGCCTGTCGGGCATCCTGACGTATTTCTGGTCGCCGGACGGCAAGCAACTGCTGGTGCCGATCGGTGGCGACCTGTTCCTGGTCGATGCCGCGAAACCGGACGCGCCGCGCAAGGTGGCCTCGGGTAACGTCACCGACCCGAAGATTTCGCCGAAGGGCCGCTACGTTTCCTTCGTGCGCAACCAGAACCTGGTCGTGATCGACCTGCAGACCGGCGCCGAGCGCCAGCTGACCACGGACGGCAAGGGCACGATCCACAACGGCGAAGCCGAATTCGTCGCGCAGGAAGAGATGGACCAGCACACCGGCTACTACTGGGCGCCGGACGATTCCGCGATCGCCTACCGCCGCTATGACGAAGCGCCGGTGCCGGTGGTGCGCCGCTTCGAGATCTTCGCCGACCGCACCGAAGTGATCGACCAGCACTACCCGGCCGCGGGCGATCCGAACGTGCTGATCGAGCTGATGATCGTGAATCCGGCCACCGGCCAGCAGCGCAAGGTCGACCTGGGCCTTGATAAGGACATCTACCTGGTGCGCGCCGACTTCAGCGCCGACGCCAGGACCCTGGTCTACCAGCGCCAGACGCGCGACCAGAAGCGCCTCGACCTGGTGGCCGTGGACGTCGACACCCTGGCCCAGCGCCCGCTCTTGACTGAAACCTCGAAGACCTGGGTCGAGATCCATAACGACCTGCGTTTCCTGAAGAACAAGAAGGCCTTCATCTGGGCCTCGGAGCGCAGCGGCCGCAAGCACCTCTACCTGTATGGCCTGGACGGCAAGCTGCAGTTCCCACTGTCGCAAGGCGAATGGGGCGTGGACAACATCCTGGCGGTCGACGAAGCCGGCGGCAAGGTGTACATCTCGTCGGGCAAGGATGCGATCATCGACAAGCAGACCTATGCGCTCAAGCTGGACGGCAGCAACGCCGGCAAGCCGGACCGCATCACGACCGGCGACGGCTGGCACGACGCTGCCTTCGCCAGTAACGGCAAGATCTTCGTGGACACCTACTCGAACCCGAAGACCCCGCCGCAGGTGTCGATTCGCCGCGCCGACGGCAGCATGGTGGAATGGCTCGAGAAGAACGAGCTGAATGCGAACCACCCCTACGGCAAGTACATCGCTGACCACCTGCCGACCGAATACGGCAGCATGAAGGCCAAGGATGGCCAGACCCTGCATTATTCGATCATCAAGCCTGCCGGTTTCGACGCGAGCAAGCGCTACCCGGTGTTCCTGTTCACTTACGGCGGCCCGCACTCGCAGCGCGTGACCCGCGCCTGGGGGAATTATTTTGACCAGTACATGGCGCAGCAGGGCTTCGTGGTGTTCCGCCTGGATAACCGCGGCTCGGGCCGCCGCGAGCGCGCCTTCACCGACGCTCTCTACAACAAGCTCGGCTCGGTCGAGGTGGAAGACCAGGTGGCCGGCATCGACTGGCTGGCGCAGCAGAGCTTTGTCGATCCGAAGCGCATCGGCGTGTTCGGCTGGAGCTACGGCGGCTTCATGACGCTGCGCCTGCTGGCAGCGGCATCCGACAAGATCGCGATGGGCGTGTCGGTGGCCCCGGTGACCGACTGGGCGCTGTACGACACCCACTACACCGAGCGCTACGTCGGCGGCACGCCGAAGTCGGATCCGGAAGCCTACAAGCGCAGCGGCGTGTTCGCGCACCTGGACGGCATGAAGTCGCCCCTGCTCCTGATCCACGGCATGGCCGATGACAATGTGCTGTTCACCAACACCACGCGCCTGATCGACGAGCTGGTGAAGCGCAACGTGCAGTTCGAACTGATGACCTATCCGGGCGCCAAGCACGGCATTTCAGGCAAGGTCAACCAGCGCCATGTGTACGGCATGATCGAGGCCTTCTACAAGAAGCACCTGGGCGGGACGGCGGCGAAGTAAGCCGGCGGTTTTTCCAATGCAAACAGCCGCCCGAGGGCGGCTGTGTCATTTCAGCGTCCCAAAACAGAACAGCCGCGCGCAGGCGGCTGTTCGCAAGAGCGTGAAAAGCGAATCAGTGCGGACGGCGCGCAGCGTTGTCCAGCTTGTCTTCCACGTGTTCCTGGACGTCGCCGGCAGCCTTCTGCGTCTTGCCTTCGACTTTGGTCGCCTTGCCCTTGGCTTCCTGGGTCGGGCTGTCGATCGCATCACCAAACTCTTCTTGGATCTTGCCACCGATTTCCTTCAGTTTGCCTTCAACTTGGTTTTTGTTAATCATGGTCTTCTCCTTGAGTTCACATGTCCGGATGGCCATGCATTGGGTACAGAATACGAAAACGCGAACGCCACTTCTGTTCGCGTTCTCACATTGCACAAATGTCAGCATGTGTGCGCCCAGAAAACAATGGCGGTGCTAATCTGTTGTCAACATGACCATGCCGCGTGAAAGGCTGACGCAATGACCGAACCACATCCAGACCACGCTTCCGACCCGCCTGCCACTCAGCGACGCCTCGCCAAGCGTGTGTCGATGATCAACGGCCTGGCGATCCTGTTCATTGCGCTGGCGGCCGCCGTTGTGCTGGCTGCCGATGCCCTGCTGCTGGTGTTTGCCTGCATCCTGTGCGCCATCCTGCTCTACAAGCTGAGCGACATCGCGGCGCGCCGCCTGCACATCAAGCGCAAGTTCGCGCTCGGCATCGTGGTGCTGCTATTACTGGCAATCGTCGGCATCGGGGGCTGGGCCATGGCGCCGCAGATTTCGGAGCAGTCCACCAAGTTGGCCGAAGAGGTTCCCGCAGCCGCCAAACGGCTGAAGTCGGAGGTCGAGCAGCATCCACTGCTGAAACGCGTCGTCGCCGAATTGCCGCCGCCCGAGCAGATCGTCAAGCAGATGGGCGACCTGGTGCCGAACGCCGGCCTGTTCTTCGGCGGCGTCCTCGGCGCACTGGGCAATGTCGTCATCATCCTGTTCGTCGGCATTTATTTCGCCGCCAGCCCGCATACCTACACGACCGGCTTCATCCGGCTCGTTCCGAAAGGTAAGCGCAGCCGGGCTCGCGAAGTGCAGCAGGAACTGGGAGATACGCTGGCCAGCTGGCTGCTCGGCAAGGGCGCGTCGATGCTGATCGTCGGCGCCGCCACGGCGATCGGCCTGAGCCTGCTGGGCGTACCGCTGGCGCTCATCCTCGGCATCATCGCCGGCCTGCTCGATTTCATTCCCTACCTCGGCCCGATCATGGCGGGCATTCCCGCGGTGCTGCTGGCGCTGTCGATCAGTCCCGACCTGGCCCTGTACACGGTGCTGCTGTTCATCGGCATCCAGCTGATCGAAGGCTATGGCCTGCAGCCCCTGATCGAGGCAAAGGCGGCCGACCTCCCCCCTGCGCTCGTGATTGTGATGCAGCTGATTTTCGGCACCCTGTTCGGCTTTGCCGGGGTGGCGCTGGCGACCCCGCTTGCGGCTGCGCTGGCGGTACTGGTCAAGATGCTCTACATCGAGGATGTGCTGGGCGACAGGCCGACGCAGAAGCGAAGTTGAACGGTGATGCTGGAACGAAAAAGCCGCGCAGTGCGCGGCTTTTTCAGGTCATTGATGGATTCTCAGGGCCCTAACGGTTGCCCTTGACGATGTCTTTCACGTCGCCGGCCTTTTCCTGCACCTTGCCTTCGACCTGGTTGGACACCCCTTCACGCTGTTGCTGGCGGTTGCCGACGGCTTCGCCGACCTTTTCCTGGACCTTGCCGCCGATGTCCTTGGCCTTGCCCTTGATTTGATCGTCATTCATGTCAGTCACCTCTTGGGTTGTGATGCGAGGTCCCACCTTAGGCGCGTTATCCCAAGGGCTCTGTTCGCCAATTAACATACCGGCTTGCGCCAGACGCTGGCCAGCCAGGGTTGCTGTTCGCGCGGCAAGCCTGCGGGACGGTAGTAATGATGCAGCGGAGTAAAACCTGCAGTGCCGAGGTAGCGTTCCCACGTGTCGTAGTCATGGTAGCTGCCGTAACGCGGGCCGTTCCAGCCTTCACGGTTGTCGCCGCGCGGGTTGGAGCTGAACAGGACGCCGCCGGGTTTCAAGGTAGCGAAGAGCCTGGCGAGCACGCCTGGCAGTTCCGCGCTGGGAACATGGAACAGCGAAGCGTTGGCAAAGATGCCGTCGAACATGGCGGGCGGCAAGTCGAGATGGAGGAAATCCTGGTGCCAGACCTCGCAGCCGCTGTAGGCACGCGCCATGTCGGCGAAACGGCTGCTGCCGTCCAGGCCGATGGCTTTGTGGCCGAGTTCGCTGAATGTCTTGAGGTCGCGGCCCGGACCGCATCCCAGGTCGAGAATCGTCCATGGCGCGGGGGCCTGGATCGCGCCGAGCAGGGCGTCGATGTTCTGGCTGACGTCGTGGTCGATGGTGCCGGCGAAAAAGGCGTCGGCGTTCTGATTGTAGTGCGCCAGGGTGCGCTGTGAGATGTCGTCGGAGTTCATGCCCGCATTATGGCGCAGGCAGGCGAGCCATGGAGGCTCGCCTGCCCTACCGGCTTACCAGACGCGTACGCGCTGCTCCGGCGCCAGGTACAGTTTCTGCCCAGGCTGCACGTCGAAGGCCTTGTACCAGGCATCCAGGTTGCGCACGGTGTAGGTGCGGTACTGGCCCGGCGAGTGGCCGTCGGTCAGCACCACGCGGCGCAGCGAGGTTTCGCGCATCTTGGTACGCCAGCTCTGGGCGAAGCCGGTGAAGAAGGCGCGGTCGGCCTCGATGCCCGTGCCCTTGCCCTTCGGCGAGGCCTTGAACGCGTCATAGGCCGCGGCCAGGCCGGCCAGGTCGGACAGGTTCTCGCTCAGCGTCAGCTGGCCGTTGAGCGCCAGGTCGTCGAAAGGCTTGTAGGCGTTGTACTGCTGCACCAGCTTTTGCGAAGCCGTCTTGAAGTGCGCCATGTCTTCCTTGGTCCACCAGTCGCGCAGGCGGCCCTGGGCGTCGAACTGGGCGCCCATATCGTCGAAGCTGTGGCTGATCTCGTGGCCGATCACCGAACCGATCGCGCCGTAGTTGTGCGCGTCCGAGGCCTTGGGGTCGTAGAACGGCGGCTGCAGGATCGCGGCCGGGAAGTTCAGCGCGTTCTGCAAGGGCAGGTTGACCGCATTGACCAGCTGCGGCGGCATGGCCCAGTCGGTCTTCTTCGGCTTCTGCTTGAGCTTGGCAAGCTGCTGCTTGTAGTGGAATTCCTGTGCGCGCATGACGTTGCCCAGCGCGTCGCCAGGCGACACCTGCAGGCTATCGTAGGATTTCCAGTTATCCGGATAGCCCACGCCCAAGTACATGGTGCGCACTTTTTCCTTGGCCTGGGCGCGGGTCGAGGGCGCCATCCAGTCGAGCTTGTCGATGCGGCGCGCAAACGCGCCCTTGATCTCGTCGACCATCTTCAGGATGCGCGCCTTGTCCTGCGCCGGGAAGTACTTGTCGACGTACATCTTGCCGACCGCTTCGTCCATGGCGCCGTTGGTGGCGGCCAGCGCGCGCTTCCAGCGCGGCGACTGCTGCGGCGAGCCGGTCAGGCCCTTGCCGTAGAACTCGAAGCGCAGGTCGGAATACGCCTTGGGCAATGTGCTGGCGAACTGGTTCAGGCTGTGGAAGGCCAGGTAATCCTTCCAGGTTGCCAGGTCGGCGGCGCGCACCTGTTCCGCGGCGCCCTTGAGTGCGCCCGGATGGTAGGCGATGAAGCGATCCTGGCCCGAAAGCTGCGCGCCCTGCATGAAGGCTTTCCAGTCCATGCCGGGCGCCTTGGTGGCGAAGTCCTTCATGGTCCAGGTATTGTTGGCCTTCTGGATGTCGCTCGATTCTTCACGGGTGGCATGGCTCTCGGCCAGTCTCGACTCCAGCGCGAAGATCCTGGCGGCGCGCGCCTCGGCATTCTCCATGCCGGCCAGCTCGAGCACCGCGCCGATGTACTGCTGGTACTTGGTGCGCAGCTCGGCCATCTTCGGGCTGTCGTCGAGGTAGTAGGCGCGGTCCGGCAGGCCGATGCCGCCCTGCAGCAGGTAGGGTACGTTGCGCGACGGGTCGGTCAGACTCTGGTTGAACCACGCGCCGAACAGGTTCGGGGTGTTGAAGTTGGTTGCGTTGAGCGGGTCGACGTCGGCGCGCAGGAATTCGCCAAGCACGCGCGCCAGGGCGGCGCGGTCCTGGATCGCCTCGATCTTCGCCAGGCGCGGCTTGAGCGCCGCCAGGCCGGCCGATTCGATCGCCGCTTCGTTCATCCAGGCGGTGTAGAAATCGGCGGCCTTGCGCGCATCCAGGCTGGCGGACTTGTTCGCCGCGGCGTCCTCGATCAGCTTGACGATGCGGGCATTGGTGTCCTCGGCGAGCGCATACATCGCGCCCCATGAACCGCGGTCGGCCGGGATCTCGGTCCTGGTCATCCATTCGCCGTTGGCGTAGGCATAGAAATCGTCGCCCGGCAGCATGACGGCGCCGGCGGCCTTCGCCGGCGCCGGCGCCGCAGCGCCGGTGGCCTGCCCTGCCCCATGGGCCGGTACAAACGCGAATGCGGCACCGCACAGCGCCAGGGTGACCGCGGTCTTGATCGGAGTCCAGCTGGTTTTCATGACTTCCCTTCTTTGTAGTGTCCAGGTACGAGTTATTGCAGGGCGGTGCGCACCTGCGGCAGCAGGCGCGCTTTCTGGGCGGCGCGGATGCGCACGCCGTTGGCGACGCGCTCGGCTTCGACAACGCCATCCGCGCCGAAGTTCTTGCGCATATAGGCTTCCATCATCGCCGCATGCGCAGGGTTGCTCGATGAGCCCACGATGCCGGCGAACAGGCTGTGGCGGCCCAGCGCTTCCATGTTGTCCAGCAGGGCTGCGCGGTTGGCGATGGCAAAGTCCCAGGTCTGGTCGAGGTGTTCATTGGCGACGCCGCCCAGGAGGTAAGGCACCAGGTCGGGCGGGGTCTGCGGTAACAAGAGCGACTCCAGGGTGCGCGCGGCCAGCTGTGGGTCCTGGACGGCGCTCAAGGCGCGGCCGAAGCGGTTGCGCTCCTCACTGGTGGCGGCGCCGGCGAGCCGCGCGGCAAGCAGTCCGTAGGTGGCCTTGTCGGCGTAGCGCCCGGCGGTGCCGATGACGAAATCGATCATCGAGGGCGGCACCGAGGACGGGTCGTCCAGGTAGCGCGCAAACCTGGCCTTGCCCTCGGCGATGGCCTGGGGGTCGCCGGCGCGCGCCAGCGCGGTGGCCAGCATGCCGCGCAGCTGGGTGTCCTCGGCGGTTTCGCCCGGCTTTTCGTCCCAGCCGAGCCGCTCGAATTTCGGACGCGCGAAGTCGATCAGGAAGCGGCGGATCAGGGCCTGCTCCGGCTCGCCGCGCGCCAGCGAGTCCAGCGTGCGCAGGTTCGACAACATCGACTCCCACACCGCCACGCGCGGCTCGTTACCGTACTTGCGCACCAGGTCGAGGTAGCCGTCCAGGCCCATGCGGCCGTTGGAAGCGAAGCTCCAGGTGTCGCTCAGCAGCTTCAGGCGGGTGCTGTCCGGCAGGCGCGGCGCCTGCTCGGCCAGGGCGCGGAAGCTGGCCGGGTCGTACTGCACGCGGAAGTAGCCGACGCTGTGCGGATCGACCACCAGGGTGCCGTCGCAGCTGCCCTGGTTGATGGTGGTGCCGGGGCCGGACAACAGCGTGGTCCAGGCCTTGCCGTTGACGGTGCCAACCTGCAGCGGCACGTTCCACAGGCGTTTTTCGCTCGCAGGCTCGTCCAGCCGGTACTGTTCCTGCGACAGCGTGACCTTGCGCTTGCCCTCGTCGCAAGCCTGCTCGACCCGGATCAGGGGGAAGCCCGGCTGCAGGGTCCAGTCCGAGGCCAGCTTCTCGACCGGCTTGCCGGAAGCCTTCTCCAATGCCGCCCACAGGTCGCTCGAGGTGGTATTCGAATACTGGTGTTTCGCCATGTAGGCGCGCATGCCCTTGCGGAAGCTGTCTTCGCCCAGGTAGGCCTCGAGCATGCGCAGGAAGGCCTGGCCCTTCATGTAGGTGATCGCGTCGAACGCAGCGGCGGCCTGCTCCTCGGTCCGGATCGGGGTCTGGATCGGGTGCGTGGTCTTGCGCGCGTCCAGGTTCATCACGTATTCGCGCTCGGCCATCGCGTCCAGGTAGGGACGCCATTCCGGATGGAAGTGATGGGTCGCCTTGGCCGCCATCCACGAGGCGAAGCCTTCGTTGAGCCACAGGTTGTCCCACCAGGCCATGGTCACCAGGTTGCCGAACCATTGGTGCGCCACCTCATGGGCGTTGATGTTGAAGGTGAATTTCTTGACCCGCTCCGGGCTTTTCTTCGGGTCGTACAGCAGGGTCGGCTCGTTGTAGACGACCGCCCCCCAGTTTTCCATGGCGCCGTTGAAGCCGCCCGGGATCGCGATCTGGTCCAGCTTGGGCAGCGGGTACGGGATGCCGAAGTAGTTGTTGAAGTAACGCAGCAGGTCGCGCGTGGCGGCCAGCGGGAAGGTGGCGGAGCCGAGCTTGCCTTCGGTGGTGACGATGCCGATGTCGACGCCGTCCTGCCTGGCGGAGATACGCTCGAGTTCGCCCGCCACCAGCACCACCAGGTAGCTCGGCATCTTCGGGGTATTGCCGAAGCTGATGCGCTGCATGCCACCTGGGAGGTCTTCGCGCTTTTCGATCGGGGTGGTGGAATAGGCCTTGAAGTTGCCCGGCACATCGACGGTCAGCTTGAAGCGGGCGCGGAAGACCGGCTCGTCCCAGGTGGGCAGCATGCGGCGCGCGTCGGTCGGCGCCATGGTGGTGGCGATCAGTTTCTTGTCGCGGCCGCCGGCCTTGTAGTTGACGTAGAACAGGCCCCGCCCTTCGCGGTTGATCTGGCCGCGAAACGCCAGCGCCAGCGCGTATTTACCCGGCGCCAGCGGCCGGGCCAGCTCGAAACGCAGGGTCTGCTCCTGTTTGTCGAGGATGGGGTCGAGCTTCAACTTGCCCAGGCCGTCGCCGCTGAGCGTGGCGGCCTCGATCTGCAGGTTGTCGGCATTGAGCATGATGGTCGAAGTCGGCTTCAAGACCTCGATCTCGACCGTCTGCGTGCCGCGGAAGGTATTTGCGGCGACGTCCGGCATGATGTGGGCCGTGTACTGCAGCGGCACCACGTCTTTTGGCAGCTTGCCCGGCGTGGCCGCGAAGGAAAATGGCGCCTCGGCCTGCGCGGTGGCGGCGCCCGGCGCAAGCACCAGCGCAGAGATAAGCGCGAACGCGGCTGTGCGAGCCCGGGCGACTGGCATGTCTCTCATAAGTCTCTCTCTCGAATCTGTTTTTATTGGCGGATCGCTGCGCCCGACGGCGCAGCAACCCAGCACGCACTGTAAGTAAGCCGGGCTGCACCTGCGCCAGGATTGCGACAGACTGCAAAAAACAGGGGCAGGCTGCTGAAACCGGGGATTGGCGGGGGCATTCTGGAGCATGCCGAATGCCTTGAACATGCATGACTGACAATATTTGTATCCAATGGAAAAAATTTCGAGTTTTTTTCAAAAACACCCTAAAGTTCCCGAAAGCCCATCCGTAAATGGCTTAGATACCCGGCAATCCGGCCGGCGTACTTGTCTCGGTGCTAACATGACCTCGAACGATGTCCTCTCGATGTACGAAAACCTCGCTGGCCTCAGCAGCCAGATGAAGGGCGCCGCCGAGGCGGGCGACTGGACCGGATTCGACAAGCTGAACGTGCAGGCCAGTGTGGCGGCGGGTGCGGCGATCGGCGGCGTGCCTGCACTGGAGGGCAATATGCGTCAGCGCAAGATCGACCTGCTCAAGCAACTGATGGCCAATGACCGCGCGATCCGCGACGTGACCGAACCGTGGATGGGCCAGCTGGACCGCGCAATGTGCGCGCATTGATTCAGTAAGGATTCACGATCAAAGGCACCTGCGGGTGCCTTTTGTTTTGATGGGTTATGCGTCCAGGTTGCTCAGCTTGCCCAAGCAGCGCCGCTGGAAGCTGTTGAGCCCTTCCGTGACCAGCGCATCGTCCTCGCCCAGGCGCCCGGCGTCGATCAGCAGCCGCAGCTTGGCGATGTGATCCCCCTGCGCCAGCGCTTGCGCCAGGCTCGAGCCGTCCGGCTGGCCGGCGCGGGCGATCGCCTCGGCTACCTTGTCGGGGAACTCCCAGTGCCTGGCGATGACCGCCGACAGCTGCCGGCTGCGCGCCAGCAGTTCCACGCCGAAGTCGCTGGACGCCGGTATCTTGCCGTTATGGCAGACGCGATCGGCCAGGCGGAAGGCAACGACCAGTCCGACGTCCTGCATCAGCCCGGCCAGACAGGATTCGAACAGGTCGGCCCCCACCGCGGAAGCCATCAGGCTGGCGGCGACGGCGCATTTTTCGGAGTGGTTCCATACCAGCGGCGCGGCGCGGCGGGCAAAGCCGGCCTCGTGCAGCTTGATAATGGGCCGGAAGGCGACCCGCGCCAGCAGCATGCGCAAGCCGTTCTGGCCGAGCAGCATGATCGCCGCGTCCAGGGTCTTGATCGGGGTGACGGGCCGGTAATACGCGCTGTTCGCCTCGCGCAGGACTTCCGCGACCAGCACCACGTCCTCGGCCACCTGGCCGGCCAGTTCGTTCGTGCTGACGCTGTCGTCGCGCAGGCTGCGCAGCAGCCTGGGAATCAGTTCGGGGACGCGCGGCACCAGGTCGGCCGCGACGGCCGGGTTCTGCGCCAGCGTGTGCACCTGCTCGAGGATCAGGCGCTCGGTCTCAAACGGCGCCTCGAACGTAGCCGGCCCCGCCAGCCAGCGGTAATAGAGGGCGTCGGTGGCGGCACTGGCGGTGGCTGGCTCCGCCCCGCTTCCCCCTGCCCCGCTGCCTGGCTGCGCAGCGGCGGCCGAAGGCGTGGCCGCCTGGGCTTCCGCTCCGCTCAACAAACGATTGATCCAGTTTTTCATGACTCGCCAGGGTTGGTACTGCAGCGAGATTGTAGCGTGTCCGTGGCCTGGCGGGAGGTCGAACCATGCAAAGAGCATGGACCGCCCCTGCTCTGCGCTGCGGCGGCCAGAAACGACAAAAGCGCCCGCAGGCGCCTTTGGTGTGCCGAGCGGAGGCTCTGGCACGGAATAGGGAGAGTGCGAGCACCAGGTATCTCCTGGCGTCGCCTCTTGCCGGTTGCATCCGGCGTTCGCTGCCGCAGTTGGCGCACGAACTGCTTCCGGACACAGGCGTTTCTTCAACGTCTGCCTGCTTTCCGCGCCACGCAATCGGTGGTGGCTGCGCCAGGCCTCTGTGCCGTTCGTGATCTCGCGACCACGAAATGAGTATAACGTAAAAATCAAACTTGTGTAGACGACTCGTGTGCGGCCTCTTCCAGCGTCGGTTCGACCGCTCCAGCCGGCCCCGCCTGGCGTCCGAACCGCTCCTTCAGGCGCGCACCCAGTCCGCCCGCCGGCTTGGCCGCGCGCTTTGCCGCCCGCTTGCGGCGCAGGGCGAACACCAGGCCGCCCAACAGCGCCAGTAGCGCGGCGCCGGCGCCCAGCAACAGCCACGGCGTCCCCTGTTCCGGTGGCGGCTCCGGCTTTTTCTTCTTCGGCTTGTGCACCTTGACCGGATGAACGGCCGGGGCCCCCGGGGCGCCCGCCGCCACCTGCAGCAGCTGCACCTTGCCCTCCAGCAGCCCCAGCTGTTCGCGCAGCATGGCATTCTTGGCATCCAGCACGGCGCAGGCGTCGACCTGGCGCTGGGGTTGCGGGACGCAGGCTGCGCCGGCCATGACCGGCTCCGGTTTCGGCGGCGCAGGCTTGCCCGGCTTGGGGGGTGCGGCAGCCGGCCTTGCTTTGACGACGACTGGAACAGGCTTCGGTCTGGCTTCCTGCACCGGTGCAGGCGCAGGCGCCGGTGTCGGAGCGGGCTCCGCCGCCATGGCAAGCAACGGAGCTGCCACAGGTGCCGGCGCCGGCAACGGCGCTGGCGCGGGCGAGACCGGGTTCGGGTCGCGCGACAGCCACAGCGTGGCCAGCCGCACGGTGCGCTGCGCACCGTCGGCCAGTTCCAGGTACAGGTGCAGGTGTTCCGACACCACCGGGCCGGTGGATGTCACGTGCAGGAACTGGCGGCCGTCGCGCTGCATCACCGACATCCTGAGCGTCGACAGCACCGCCGGCATGCCGATGCTGGCGCCGCGGTAGACCTCCGGATGCGCCAGGCGCACCCCGACCTTCGTGGCGGCGTCTTCCAGCATGGTGAGCTCGATGTCGGCCACCAGCGGCTGGCCGATGAAGGAGCTGACGCGTAGTTCGCCGAGCTCGGCCGCCTGGACAGCGCCGGCCAGCAGGACGCAACTAAATAACAGTGGAAGGCGGCACGCCATAAGGAAGATGAAATTGAAGCCTGAGCGTCTTTAACGGCCAATCGGCTAAACTCTTTAGTAACAGCCCCGCATTCGACAGGAAACCCCATGGACAACAGGATTGAGAAGGACAGTTTCGGACCGATCGAGGTCGCCGCGGACCGCCTCTGGGGCGCCCAGACCCAGCGCTCGCTCCACCATTTCCACATCTCGACCGAGCGCATGGCGCCGGAGCTGGTCGCCGCCCTGGCCCAGGTCAAGCGCGCCGCCGCCGCCGTCAACCGCTCGCTCGGCAAGCTCCCTGCCGACAAGGCCGAGGCCATCATCCGCGCCGCCGACGAAGTGCTGGAGGGCCGGCACCCGGATGAATTCCCGCTGGCGGTGTGGCAGACCGGGTCCGGCACCCAGAGCAACATGAACATGAACGAGGTGCTGGCCAACCGCGGTTCCGAGCTCATGCAGGGCGAGCGCGGCGAGAAGCGCCTGCTGCACCCGAACGACCACGTCAACATGGGCCAGTCGTCGAACGACATCTTCCCGACCGCCATGCACGTGGCGGCCGCGGTCGCCGTGGCGCAGAACCTGTTACCGTCGCTTGGCAAACTGCGCTCCACCCTGCTGCGCAAGTCGCGCGACTTCGAGGACATCGTCAAGATCGGCCGCACCCACCTGCAGGACGCCACGCCGCTGACGCTGGGCCAGGAATTCTCCGGCTACGTCGCCCAGCTCGATTTCTGCGAAAGCGCGATCCGCGCCACCCTGCCCGGCCTGCTGGCGCTGGCCGCTGGCGGCACCGCGGTGGGCACCGGCCTGAACGCGCATCCGGACTTCGCGCCCCGCATCGCGGCCGAACTGAGCTCGCTCACGGGCCTGGCCTTCAAGAGCGCGCCCAACAAGTTCATGGCGCTGGCCGGGCACGAAGCCATGGTGTACGCGCACGGCGCCTTCAAGACCCTGGCCGCGGCGCTGATGAAGATCGCCAACGACGTGCGCTGGATGGCCTCGGGCCCGCGCTCGGGCCTGGGCGAGATCACGATTCCGGAAAACGAACCGGGCAGCTCGATCATGCCGGGCAAGGTCAATCCGACCCAGTGCGAGGCGCTGACGATGCTGTGCTGCCAGGTGTTCGGCAACGACGTCGCGATCACGGTCGGCGGCTCGCAGGGCAACTTCGAGCTCAACGTGTTCAAGCCCATGATCGCCCACAACTTCCTGCAGAGCGCGCGCCTGCTGGCCGACGGCATGCGCTCGTTTGACGCGCACTGCGCCCAGGGCATCGAGCCGAACGCCGCACGCATCGCCGAGCTGATGGAAAAATCGCTGATGCTGGTGACCGCGCTGGCGCCGCACATCGGGTATGATCGCGCCGCGCAGATCGCCAAGACCGCGTCGCACGACGGCCTGACCCTGCGCCAGGCCGCGCTGCAGTCGGGTTTCGTCACCGAGCAGCAGTTCGATGCGTGGATCGTGCCGATCGATATGACCCGGCCCGATCCAATCGACTAAGAGCGCCTGACAATTCCCCCTATGGCGGCGTTGCATCGTCTTGCCGTACTAGCGTACTGTCTGCGACGATGCGCCTTGCCCTAGGGGTTTTGTTAGGCGCTCTACCCCCCTACCCGAGAAAAGCATGCAAAAAATAGTATTCGATTTGACAGCGGAGTTCGTCGAACTCAACCAGCTGATGAAGCTGGTCGGCCTGGTCGACAGCGGCGGCGCCGGCAAGAACATGGTTGCCAGCGGCGCGGTGTCGGTCGACGGCAAGCAGGAACTGCGCAAGACCGCGAAAATCCGCAGCGGCCAGACCGTCACCATCGGCGACCTGCAGATCCGGGTCCAGTAATCACGCAGGAAACATGGCGTAAAACAGCGGGCTTATGTTTGCGCGCTAACAAACAGGACGGGGCTTCCTTGTTTATATTTTAAGTCGTCAGGATCGACTTAAATCAACCGGCCACAGGTGAAGCCATGGAAACCCCAAACCGCGCCCAGTCCCAGGAGCAGCTCATCGGAGACCTGCGTCTCGTCATCGAGAATGCGGAAGAGCTGCTGAAGAATACCGACCATTACAGCAGCGCGCTGTACCAGAACGCGCGCGCCAAGCTGGCGCTGGCGCTGGAAGCGGCCAACGAAGAGCTGGCGCGCTTCGAAGACGCCCAGCTCGAGCGCATGATGGCCGCCACCCGCGCCGCCAACGAACGCTTCTGCGACTACACCGGCGAACAGCGCATCCTGCGCGCTTTCCACTAAGTCTGTAGAGTACGCGACGGTCCGTCCGTCGCGATCGCGCTCACCACGCCGCGTCCGAACCAGCTGCGCAGCATGGCGCCGATGTCCGGCGCGGGCGCATCCGCCGGGGCGGCGGCAAGCAGCGCGTCGACCGCCTCGCCGAAGCTGGCGCCCGCCGCCAGCTGCACCAGGGCCGCCGCTTCCGGCGCGCCCAGTTCCACCACCTCCACCCGCCAGCCGCGCCGCACGACCAGCGCGCTGCATGGCGCGTCCACGCGCGCGGGCAGCGCCGGGCCGCCCGGCTGGTGCGCCTGCCACAGCGCGGCGACGGCCCACCAGCTATCGACCAGTGCCACCGACGGCTGCAGGATGAAGCGGGCGGCGTCCAGGCTTGCCGGCGCCATCGTGGCCAGGGCGTCGAGGCCGAGCGGCGGCGCATCAGGCGCGAGGTGGGCACGGTGAACCGCCCACTCGAGGCGGGCTGCGTCAGGCAGGTAGGGATACGGCGCAGCCGGCGCGAAGCCACCGAGGAAATCGGCGAAGCCTGCACCAAAGGCTGCCAGGTCCGGATCCTGCGAGGGCACGGCCTTGCCGTAGGCGCGCGCCAGGCCCGCGAAGAATTCGTCGCCCACCAGCTCGCGCAGCACCGGATACGCCTCGCCCAGTGCGCGCTCCCAACCCGCGCTCAGGTTGCCGCGGTACAGTGTAAGCCGCCCTGCCCCGCCTTCGCTGAGGGAGGATTGCAGGGCCGCTTCGTGCTGGCGGTCGAACAAGGCCTCGCCGAAGCGCTGCTGGAGCTCGGCAAGCCCCGAATCTGGGACCGGCGCCGCGACTTGCGCCAGCGGCGCCGCAGGACGCGCCGGCGTAGCCATGACGGGCGGCGGCGAGTAGTCCCCTGCGATCGCCTCGGCCTTCAACGCCTCGGCCAGCAGGCCCTCGAGCGGCGGCAGGTCGGCATCCCATTCGACCAGGGCGGGCACGCGGCCGAAGCGCCGCAGCGCGGCGCGGTACAGGTCCCAGACCGGTTCGGCCACCGCCGCGCCGTGGTGGTCGACCAGCGCCAGCGGCGTTTCCAGGTGCCCGGCAAGGTGGATCTCGCCGACGCTGCCGATAGGGAGCGCGGCGATCGCGGCGCGCGCGTCTTCGCCGTGGTTGTGCTGGTTGACGTAGAGGTTGTTCACGTCGAGCAGGATGCCGCAACCGGTACGGCACGCCAGTTCAGCCAGGAATTCGGCCTCGCTCATCGTATCGGCGCGGAAGCGCACATAGGTCGAGACGTTCTCGACCAGTAAACGCCGTTTCAGGCGCGCCTGGACCCGGTCGACCCGCTCGCACAGCAGCGCCAGGGCGGCGGCGTCGAGGCGCATGGGCAGCAGGTCGTTGAGCTGGCGGTCGGCCAGCGCGCCCCAGCTCAGGTGTTCGGAAACGAGGAAAGGGTCGACCGCATCGACCAGCGCGCGCACCCGCTCGAGGTGGGCATCGGAAAAACCGCGCGCCGAGCCGAGCCCGAGCCCGACCCCGTGCAGGCTGACCGGATAGTCGCGGCGCAGCTCGCCGAGCACGTGCCAGTCCCAGCCGGCGCGGGCAAGGTAGTTTTCGCTGTGGACTTCGATGAAGCCGACCCGCGGGCGCTGGTCGAGGAAGGCGCGGTAGTGCGGCGTGCGCAGACCGATGCCGACGGCCACCGCGCCCGGGGCGGACATGGATTACTTCCCGGGTTCGGCCTTGGCCGGCTCGCCCTGGTCCTGGGCAGGCTTGGCTTGCGCAGGCTTGTCTTGCGCGACCCGACCGGCTTCCAGTGAACCGCCAAGCTTGGTGCAGGTGCCCTTGGCCACGAACTTCCATTCGTTCGGATCGTTGTCGGCCTTGGCGACGCCGGCACAGCCGTGGGTGGCGGTGCCGCAATCGTTCTGACCGGCCTTGGCGACGCCGTAGCAGGTTTCCTGGTCGGCCTTCGGCGTGCCCATCGTGTCCTGGGCGGCGGCATGGGCGCATACGCCGGCAAGGGCGGCGGCGATCAGGGCGTGGCGATGGGTCATGCGGAATCTCCTGGCTGGTGAAGGCGCCAGTATTGTTCAGGCGGAGGAAAGATGCAAGCCGGGGCGGCGTGCCCGCGGCTGCTGCGGCTGGCCTGTCAGGCGGTCGTATTGATCCTGGTTCCCAGATGCGCCGGCAGGTTCGCCGGCTGCACCGCCGGCAGCGCTTCGAGCAGCTGGGTGGCGGTCGCTTCCTGGATCTGCTGCGCCTTCTTGAACACGGCCAGGCTCACTTCCTGGCGGTTGCCGGTTTCGGCGATGCTGGTGGACAGCTTGGCAATGCTGGACACGTCCATGTCGTTCTCCCATTGAGGCCCATTCAGGCGTATCCACCCTTTACGGCATAACTGGCGAGAACTTTAGGCCTTCAATGTCATGGACAAACAATTTGCCACAAAACATTAAAGTTTGCCAAAGGAGCCTCGGCAGTACGCCGACGCCCGATAACTTGTTCAGGTGGCAACGAAGCCGACCACTGAACCATACCGACAGCTGCTATCGGCCAAAAACGGCCGTTTGCCGCCGTGGTAATTGTTGACTTTCCTATGCGTGTGCCAATGTTATTCTTGCGCTGACGTATGACGCGCCTGGTGTTTGCCAAACGCCCAATTCTGCCCCCTGCCATGTTAAACATCCTGCTCGCCGCCTATCTGCTGATTGTCTTTCCCGCATTTAACTTATGGCGTAGTTTAAGTCCGAAGAGCAACAAACCGCCCCGTTCCCTGATGCTTCGTTACTGGTCAATGAGCTGGCAGCCGCTAGTCTTATTGGCCGTCCTGTGGACCGGTTCGTGGCAGGCTGGCTATACGTTACGAGATCTCGGATTTGATATCCCCCTGTCCAGGGCAGGCGTCTGGGGCCTATGCTTTGCTGTGCTGCTTCTTGGCGGCCTTTGGCTAGTGGCCAAGGTCATCGAGCGGCGCAAGACGCCCGAGGCCCGTGCCGAAAGCGAACGCGAGGTGCTGGATTCGTCTTTCCCCTGGCCGCGAAGCGGTAGCGAAACGCTGGCTTTTATCGTGAGCATGTCGATCATGACTGCCACATGGGAAATCCTCTACCGTGGTTTCATTCTGCTGTTGCTGACGCCAAACACTGGCCTGCCACTCGCTATTGCTATCTCTGCTCTTGCGTATGGCATTGGTCATGGCTACACGAATCCAAAACAGTTACTCGCCTCGATTGTCTCCGCTTTCGTTTTCACTATCGCATATGCAATGACGCATAGCTTATGGTGGTTGATCGTGATCCACGCTGGACTGCCGCTGGCATCGATTCCAGCAGTGCGACGCGCGCGACGGCGGCGTGAAGCGGGGAGTCCCGATGCCTCGGTGGGCCAGGTTTAAGCTCAGCCATAACTGAAAATGGAGATTGAAGGCAAAGTCTGCTATGTTCGGATGCAGCCGGTCGTAAAAATGCGTGAGTATTCCTTCCTGACGTCCCGCCATGCTGGCTCAATGGCCGTTTTCAGCGACGGGAGGCCGTATGCAAACACCACCAATAATCACCGTCGGCGTTTGCTCGTCCGGACGTTAAAAACTATTGCGTAAATGAGCGAAAATGCACCTTCTTGAATGGGCAAGAGAAAATCACAATCTCCTCTCGATCGTCATGATTGTCTGCCTTCTAGTTAATCTCAATATTTCCATGCGGCATCAGAAGTCTGGACGACGGGTTAAAGGCGACTCAGGATACTTTTGGCGTTTGTGTCGATCCGGTAATCGGGACGGGATCCTTGCAATTGCCTGCTCTTCCTTGATAATCTTGATCGCAATCTTCAAACTTTTTTGGAGCCGATGACAGTATGTTGGAGCGGATTGGCGCCGAGAGACCATATTTCGTTATCGAGGAGTTGACTTCGTCGGTGGCCAATGTCTGACTCACGACACTTCGCGACCTCTCGTTATTTTTCAGGTACATTACGGCGGATCGAGCTGCAAGGATCTTGAGAACGGGGGGGTTAATCGATCCAGAAGCGCTACGCGTTTTGGCAGTGCCCGGAGACTCGAATCGTAATGAAGTACAGAAGCTGATCGGCACTCCACCGCTGCCAAATCTCAAAAAAAAATAAATGTTGTCGACGAAGCCGAGAAACAGGGCGCCCGGGTGCCATAAGCGCCGCAGCAGGCTCTCGACCATTCCGTCGGGCATCCTCGGTTTCACGGACTGAAGCCGCGTTAAAGGAAGGGCTGCTTCGGGTCGAAAACGCACTGTCGCGCACAGACCTGCCCTTAGCGCTGAGGCAAACTCAATTGTTGCAAGCGACTGGTGTAACCCGGTCCGCCGCGGTCTTATTGTTCGTCTACACTTCAGCGCAACCACTTTTCCAGCCAGGCCAGCACCTGATCCGTATCATTCAGGTCCAGCCATGCCGGTCCGCCCTCCCCGTCCTCTCCATGCGGCCGCGGCCCATCCGACGCCACCGCCAGGATATCGGGATCGTCCGGATACAGCGCCGGCCTGCCCAGGCTGGGCCGGAACACTTCCAGCTTGGGCATCCGCTCCCACTTGTAGCCTTCCACCAGGGTCAGGTCGGCCGGCGCCAGGCGTCCCAGGTGCTCGGCCAGCGATGGCTCGGGCGCCCCGCGCAGTTCGCGCAGGATGGCGACGCGGTAGGGGGAAGCCAGCATCACCTCGGCTGCCCCGGCCATGCGCAGGCGCGCGCTGTCCTTGCGCGGCGGCTCGAGCTCGACGTCGTGGTGGCTGTGCTTGACGATGTTGACGCGCAGGCCGCGGCCGGCCAGGCGCGCGATGAGCCCCTCGAGCAGCGAGGTCTTGCCGCTGCCGGACCAGCCCACCACGCCCAGCACCGGGCCGCCGCCAGGCCCCCGCAGGTCAGTAAGCGACACGGTAGCGGTGGCCGCGGAAGTTCATGATCGCTGCCTTCGGCAGCAGGCGTTCGAGTACCAGCCCGGGGGCGACTTCCTCGCCTTCGCGGCGCAGCATCTTGTCGACCAGCAGCAGGCGCTCGGCCGGGTTCGGCGAGTAGATGTAGCCGCCGAAGGCCACTTTCGGGATCTCGCGCTGCACCGGTTCCGGCAGCGAGCCCAGCGGGCCGATGCTGTCCTCGGCGGCCGGGGCAGCCATCACCACCGGACGCGATGGCTCGGCCCTGGTCTCAGCCACGGCCTCGACCGGTTCGGCGCGCGGTGCGGGTTCTGGTTTTGCGGCAGGCGCCGGCGGTTTGGTCTCCGCTTTAGTAAGCTTGGCCGGCGCTTCCGGCTTCACGGCTTGCGTAACCGGCTCTGGCGCGACAGGCTGCACTGGCGTCGACGGTACAGCGGCCGGTGGCGCTGCCGGCGTGGCGACAACCGCCGCAACCGGCGCCGGCGCACTCGCCACCTGCACCGCCGGCGCGGGCGCCGGCTGGCGCAGCAGGAACACGGCGCCCATCGCCACCACGATGGTGCCGGCAATCGCGCCGATGATCACCGGATTGCGCGTCGTGCGGCTCGGCGCCGCCGGATAGCTGGACGGCGGCGCGTGGATGGTCGGCGCATTGCCGAGCTGGCGTTCCGCCTGTGCCTTCTTGAGGGCTTCGAGGATGTACGACATGCTTATTGTGGTTTGTCCGTCGCGGCGCGGGCCAGCAGGCGCGGTTCCGGCACGCCGGAGAGCTGGTTCAGGCGCATGTAGGTGCGCGGACCGGCCAGGCCGTCCGCCTTGAGGTTCTGCGCGGCCTGGAAGCGCTGCAGCGTTTTGCGCGCGGCGGCGTCCAGCGGGCGTCCTGCCTGGGGCGCAGGGGCGCCGTCCAGCCCGGCCAACCGGCCGGCCAGCCAGTCCACGTCGGGGCCGCGGGCGCCTTCGGCCAGCTCCTCGCGGAAACCGCGCGGCATGCGCCAGAAGGTGGTGAATTCGCCGCCGAAGCGGGCCACGAAGCTGGCCAGGTCGATTTTCTCGCGCCGCGCGCCGGCGCTCAGGGTGACGCTGTCGCCGTCCAGCGCGGACAGCACGGCATAGCCGGTGCGCGGGCCCTCGTGCAGGGTGACCACGGCCGGCCGGTCGAGCAGGCGCAGTTCGTACAGGCCGCCGCGACCCTGGTGGCAGCGCAGTTCGAGGCGCAGCGCCGCCTCGCAGGGCTTGGCCCCCTCCAGCGGCTGGCCCCACAGCGCGGCCAGCTCGCGCAAGGCGTTGTCCTGGTCGGCCTGCACCGGCGGCACACTGGACGCTGGCGTCGCCTTCGCCGCCCCTGCCCTGGCCGGCGCAGCGGCATGCGCCACGGGCTCGGCTGCCGGCGCGCGTGCCGGCAGCGCCTGCCAGGCCGCCGCACTGACGGCCATGGCCGCCAGCACGCCGCCGGCCACCAGCGGCATGCGCAGGCGGCGCGCCGCGGCCGGCTCGCCGGCGAACACCTCGGCCGCCGCTTTCTTGAGGATCTGCCGCGTGACCTGCGGACTGTTCTCGACGTAGGCGCCGAGCAGCGCGCGGTCGCACAGCAGGTTGATGCGGCGCGGCACCCCGTGCGTCAGCGCGTGGATGGATGGCGTGAGCGCCGGCGGGAACGGCGTTCCGACGGCGCCAGCCACCGCCATCCGGTGCGCGACGTAGGCGCCGGTCTCCGGTTCGGACAGCGGCCCCAGGTGATAGCGCGCGATCACGCGCTGGGCCAGCTGCTCCAGCTCCGGACGCGCCAGCAGCGTGCGCAGCTCGGGCTGGCCGATCAGGATGATCTGCAGCAGCTTGCGCTCGCTGGTCTCGAGGTTGGTCAGCAGGCGCAGCTGTTCCAGCACCTCGGCCGACAGGTTCTGGGCCTCGTCGATGACCAGTACATTGTTCAGGCCCTGGGCGTGCGATTCCAGCAGGTAGCGGTTGATGGCGTCGACATAGCCTTTCAATCCCAGCGGCGTGCCGGCCGGCGGCAGGTCGATGCGGAATTCGTCGCACACGCTCAGCAGCAATTCCTCGACGCTCAGGCGCGGGTTGAAGATATAGGCCAGGCGGCAGTTCTCGGGAATCTGCTCGATGAAGCAGCGGCACACCGTGGTCTTGCCGGCGCCGATCTCGCCGGTGAGCAGGACGAAGCCGCCGCCGCTGCCGATGCCATACAGCAGGTGCGCCAGCGCCTCGCGGTGGCGTTCGCTCATGAACAGGTAACGCGGATCGGGAGCGATCGAGAACGGCGCGCCCTTCAGCTGGAAATAATGGTTATACATGTACAAAACTGCGTGACGACCATGCGGGCCCGGCTAGCGGGCCGGCAGCGATTTGAACTTCTTGCAATATATCTTGCTTTTGTCATTCATGTAAGCGATCGTACTGCCCGCCTCCGACACGCGCAAGGGAAAGGCCGATGCGTCGACGGTGCGGAATGCGGCGCCGGTGACGCTGCGGATCGCGCCTTGCAGTTCTTCCGGCGTGCTCTCGGTCTGGGCGGCGATGAAGACCAGCTCGGCCGTATCGTCGCTGACCATGACCTCTTTCACTTCGGCGCCCCACAGCGTGGCCTCGACCTTGAACCACCAGGCGCCGCCTTCGCGCTTGTAGGCCGGACCGAAGGAGGTGGTGAGGTAGTCGTGGAAATAGCGGTTGTCGAGATGGCTGCGGCACAGCAATGCATTGCCGACGACCTGGCTGAAGGTCGAGGGCATGGCCTGGGCCGCTGGCGAACTTGCCAGGGCAGCCAGAAGCATGGCGGCGGGCGCCAGTCGGATGAACCGCACGGCCGCTTACAGCCTGGACAGCCAGGCGCGGTTGGCCGCGATCTGGGCCTTCACCGCAGCCGGCAGGGCCTCAAAGCAGCCAGGGTGCTGCTTGAGCGCGTGCTCGCGCACTTCCTTCTGCATGCCATTGACGAGGAAGACATAGACGGCGGCCCCGTCGTCGGTCTTGCGGGTGCCCATATAGCGAATCACGGCAGTTCTCCTTCCATGCGCGCATTATGACACCGCACGGCCCCGCCCGGCCACGCGCCAGGCCCGGCGCAGGTCAAGGCGCGGTGCTGCGTACCGCCCGATATGCATGGCTGTTGCGGTCGAGCCACATCCGGACCGGTCCCCAGTTGTCATGTTGCCATGGATGGAGGCACGCCCTGCAGGTTATTCGCTCATCTCCTGAATATGCACTCTGCTCCCTGTTTTCGCGGATCCGTCGCTTTCCGCATGCGCCGCGCGCCACGCTGGCTTATCGTCCAGGCTCCCGATACATCCGTCCAGAACCCGCCAGCACAAGAACATGAATATGCACAGTTCCCTGAAGCCCCTCCTGCTGGCCGCCGCCATCGGCGCCGGCTTCTTCGCCACCCGGTCGAGCCATGCCGAAGCGCCCGGCGCACCGGTCACGCAGCAGCGCAACGTGGCCGCCTTCAGCGCCATCGAACTCGCGGTCCCGTACGAGGTCGTGGTGCGCGCCCAGGGGCGCCAGGCGGTCTCGCTGTCGGGCGAGCGCAAGCAGCTCGACGAGATCGAAACCCTGGTGCGCGGCGACACCCTGGTGGTGCGGCCGGTGGAGCGCAACGGTTTCCATTTCAGCTGGGGCAAGCGCCCACCGGTCGTCATCCACATCACGGCCAGCCAGCTCAAGCGCCTGGCGATGTCGGGCAGCGGCGACGTCGACCTGGCGCAACTGACGGGCGAGCGTTTCTCGGTCAGCGTCGACGGACCGGGCGACCTGCGGGCCGCGGGCGCGGTGCGTGAACTGGCGGTGCGCGCCAGCGGCAGCGGCGACCTCGACCTGCACCGGGTAAAAGCCGCCAACGTCGACCTGAACATGTCGGGGCCGGGCGACGTGCGCCTGTCCGGCGTCGGCAATGTGCTGGCCGCGACGCTCAGCGGCTCGGGCGACCTCGAGGCCGACGCGCTGCGCCTGGCGCGCCTGGATGCGCGCATGAGCGGCCCGGGCGGCATGACACTATCGGGCAGTGCGCGCGAGCTGCGTGCCGAGATCGGCGGCTCGGGCGACTTCGAGGCCTGCGCGCTGGCGGTCGAGGCGGCCTCGACCGTGCAGCACGGCCCCGGCAGCGCCTGCGTGGCCGGCATCATCAAGCGCTTCGACGCGACGGTCGGCGGCTCGGGCGACCTGCGCGCCAGCGGCCTGCAGGCGGCCATCGCCGTCGTCCGCCTGGACGGTCCCGGCAGCGCCACGCTGAGCGGAAGCGTCGGCGAACTCAGCGCCGAGGTAAACGGTTCGGGCGACCTGGACGCGGGCGAACTGATCGTGCGGCGCGCAACGCTCAGGGCGGACGGTCCCGGCGGGATCGAACTGGCGAAGGTGTCCGACACGCTGGACGCGAGGCTGCACGGCTCGGGCGGGCTGGATGCGGAGATCGACGGCAAGCGACTGCTGCTCGAGATCAGCGGCCCCGGCGCCGCCAAGCTCAAGGGGAAGGTCGGGCTGGTCAAGGCCCGGCTCAGCGGTTCGGGCGGGCTCGAAGGCCGCGGCTTGAGCGCCGGACGCGCGGACATTGCCGTTACCGGTCCCGCCAATGCCACAGTGAACGTCACCGGAGTCAAGGCGAGCCGCCACGGCGGCCACGGCGAGCTCCTGCTGGTGGACCGCAGGGGCAGCCGCCGCGTGGAGTAACAGACTTCGTCATACCAGCGGAACCGTCCGGCTAAACAATACCAATTCCAGTACCAATAGAAAGATTTGCATAATCAAGGTCTTATGCAAATAACCTACGGTCATGGAAGTATATCTGCACAGGAAATTTGCATACCAGTTAAATACCTGTTGACATCACGGTACCGCCTGCCTATAGTGCGCTGACCTCCCCGGCAGAACACTTTCAACATGACCGACTATCTCATCGGCGTCGATGGCGGCGGCACTGGCACCCGCGTGCGCCTGGCCCGGACCGACGGCGCCGAACTGCAAGAACTAGCGCAGGCCAGCGGCGGCCCTTCGGCCCTGTCGCGCGGCATCGACAATGCCTGGACCACCATCAACGGGGTCGTTGCCCAGGCCTTCGCCACCCTCGGCATCGATCCTGTTCCCATGTCCTCCTGCGGTATCGGCCTCGGCCTGGCGGGCGTGCACAACAAGGAATGGGCGGCCCGGTTCATCGCCGCCAATCCCGGCTACGCCGCGCTGGCGCTCGATACCGACGGCTTCACTACCCTGATGGGCGCCCATGGCGGCCGTCCCGGTGCGATCGTCGCGATCGGCACCGGCAGCGTCGGTGAAGCCATGCTGCACGATGGCAGCAAGGTCGAAGTCGGCGGCTGGGGCTTCCCGGCTGGCGACGAAGCGAGCGGCGCCTGGATGGGCCTGCGCGCGCTGAACCACATCGAACAGGTGCTCGACGGCCGGGTCGAAGGCCACGCCTTTGCGCGCGACGTCATCGCCTTCTGCGGCGGCTCGCGCGACGCGGTGCAGGTCTGGCTGGGGCGCGCCAACCAGACCGCCTACGCCGGCCTGGCGCGCTTCGTGGTCGCGCACGGCGAGACCGACCCGGTGGCGCGCACCATCCTCGAACACGCGGGCCGTGAAGTGGCCAGCATCGCCGACGCGCTCGACCGCAGTGCAAGCCTGCCGCTGGCCCTGTGCGGTGGCCTGGGCGAGGCCCTGCGCGCCTGGCTGCCGGCCGCGACGCTGGCGCGCTGCGTGCCGGCGCAGGGCGATTCGGCCGCAGGTGCGCTGCGCATGGTCGCGCGCCAACTACAAGGAGCAGCACAATGAAAGGCAATATCCTGACGCCGGGCGGCTGGATCCACGGCGAACTGCGCCATGGCGCATTCATCGAGACCGTCGACGGCCACGAAGTCGATCCGTCCGCGAATAACGACGACTACATCCTGCCCGGCTTCATCGACGTGCACGTGCACGGCGGCGGCGGACGCGACATGATGGAAGGCGGCGACGCGCCGCACTCGATCGCCGCCCTGCACGCCAAGCACGGCACCACCGCCCTGCTGGCCACCACCATGACCGCCCCCAGCGAAGACATCGAGCGCGCATTGGCCGCCATCGGCGCCGCCATCAAGGCCCGCGGCAAGGGCGAGGCGCGCATCCTCGGCGTGCACCTGGAAGGCCCCTATATCAATTCGGGCAAGTTGGGCGCGCAGCCGCCCTACGCGCGCGAAGCCACGCTGGACGAAGTCCATCGCTTCAACGACGCCGCGCCGATGCGCCTGATCACGGTGGCGCCCGAGATCGACGGCCACATGGACCTGCTGCGCGCGATCGCCGACGCCGGCATCCGCGTCCAGATCGGCCATACCAGCGGCACCTACGAAGACGGCGTGCAGGCCCTGGCGCACGGCGCGGCCGGCTTCACCCACCTGTTCAACGCCATGCCGGGCCTGCACCACCGCGACCCCGGCATGGTCGGCGCCGCGCTGGCGCACGCCGAATATGCCGAGATCATCCCCGACCTGCTGCACGTGCACCCGGGCGCGATCAAGACCGCGCTGCGCTGCATCCCGAAGCTGTTCTGCGTGACCGACTCCACTGCCGCCGCCGGCATGCCGGATGGCGAATACATGCTGGGCCGCCAGGTCGTCCACAAGTGCATGGGCGGCGTGCGCCTGGCCGACGGCACCCTGGCCGGCAGCACCCTGACGATGGACCAGGCGCTGCGCAACCTGGTGAAGATCGGCCTGTCGCTGCGCGAAGCCAGCTTGCGCGTCTCCACCAACGCCGCCGACTACCTCGGCGAAACCCAGCGCGGCCGCCTGGCGCCGGGCTGCCATGCCGATTTCGTCGTGCTCGACCGCGACCTGAATATCAAAGCCGTTTATATCGAAGGAGAAGCCCAGTGACCGCCAACATTCCTACCTCGCTCATGTACCAGGAAGCGCTGTCCGCCGGGGACTGCGTGGCGCACCAACTGGCCCAGGACGTCGACCGCTACGCCGAGCTGGGCCGGGCGCTGCGCGCCACCAGCTTCCACAGCGCGGTGACGGTCGCGCGCGGCAGTTCGGACCACGCCTCGAGCTACCTGGCCTACCTGATCATGGCGCGCATGGGCCGCCTGGTGACGTCGCTGCCGATGTCCCTCATCACGCTCTATAAATCGCCGCTGAACACGCGCGACACCCTGGCACTGTCGATCTCGCAGTCGGGCCAGAGCCCGGACGTGGTCGAGCCGATCCGCTATTTCCGCGACGGCGGCGCCACCACCGTGGCGCTGGTGAACGATGCGGAATCTCCGCTGGCCAGGGCAGCCGAATGGACCATGCCCCTGCACGCCGGTAAAGAACAGAGCGTGGCCGCCACCAAGAGCTTCATCGCCAGCATGGTCGCCGGCGCGCGCCTGGTGGCCGAATGGCAGGGCGACGCCGAACTGAAGGACGGCATTGCCGCCCTGCCCGACGCCCTGCGCGCCGCAGCCAAAGCCGACTGGTCGGCCGCGATCGAGGTGCTGGCCCCGGCCCGCAACATCATGGTGGTCGGACGCGGCATCAGCTTCCCGGTGGCGCTGGAGTCGGCGCTGAAATTCAAGGAAACCTCGGCCCTGCAGGCCGAAGCGTTCAGCGGCGCCGAGATCAAGCACGGCCCGATGGCCCTGATCGAAGAAGGCTACCCGCTCCTGATCTTCGCCACCCGCGGCCCGACGCAGGCGGGCCTGGTGGCGCTGGCCGAAGAGATGCGCGGCCGCGGCGCGCGCGTAATGCTCGCGGCCCCGCAGGACATCGCCAGCCGCGACCTGACGCTGCCGACTGCGGCAACGCCCGACCTCGACCCGATCGCCGCGATCCAGGCCTTTTACATGATGGCGGCGCAGCTGTCGGAAGCGCGCGGCCTCGATCCGGACCAGCCGCGCCACCTGAGCAAAGTCACAAAGACCAACTAAGCGAACGGGGTTAACCGACAATGACCGACTACAAGGGTGACTACCTGAGTCTCGCCGGCCAGCTGATCATGGTGCGGCTGTTCGGCACCGAACTCGATCCCGAGACCGACGCTTTCCTGCGCCAGTACAAGGTGCGCGGCGCCTGCCTGTTCCGCCAGAACATGCAGGACGCGGCCCAGCTGACGCGCTTCACCGGCGCGCTGCGCGAAGCGATGGGGCCGGAAGCCCTGATCGCCCTCGACCAGGAAGGCGGCGCCGTGGTGCGCGCGACCTGGGTGCCGGCGCCGCCGAGCGCCATGGCGCTGGGCGCGGCCAACGATCCGGCGCTGGCACGCGCGGTCGGCGCCGCGGTGGCGCGCGCGGTGCGCGCGCTCGGCTTCAACTGGAACTTCGCGCCGGTACTGGACCTGAACAACAACCCGCACAACCCGGTGATCGCCGAGCGCTCCTTCGGCGCCGATCCGGAAACCGCAGCGCGCCTCGCCATGGCCTGGATGGAAGGCTCGGAAAGCGAAGGCGTGGCCTGCTGCGTCAAGCACTTCCCCGGCCACGGCGACACCCACGTCGACTCGCACCGCGACCTGCCGACGGTGGACAAGCCGCTGGCGGAACTGGAACGCTTCGAGTTCGCCCCGTTCCGCATCGCGGCCCAGGGTGAACATGCCGCCTCCGCGATGATGACCGCCCACATCGTCTACCCGGCGCTCGACCCGGTCTACCCTGCGACGATGTCGCGCCCGATCCTGACCGGCATCCTGCGCGAGCGCTTCGGCTACGAGGGCGTGATCATCACCGACGGCATGGACATGCACGCCATCGCGCACCGCTACGGCGCCGGCGAAGCGGCCGTGAATGCGCTGGTGGCGGGCGCCGACATGGTGATGGCGATCGGCACGCGCGAGACACAAGAAGAGACGGTGCACGCGATCGCCGCGGCGATCCGCGACGGCGTGCTGCCGTTGGCGGAAGTCGAGGCGCGCCTGGCGCGCCTCTCGAGGCTGGCGGCTGCGCACCCGGCCGGACCGGTGAGCTACATGAGCGAGCCTGACGACCGGGCGCTGATGGCGCGCGCATGGCGCGCCGGCCTGAGCGCGCTCGGCGAACCACGACGCCCCGCCAGGGGCAGCCAGGTGCGCCTGGTGGCGCGCGCCGACGTGGTGAGCGACGGCGTATCGGAAGCCGGCGTGCCGGCAGCCAGCATCGCCGCCGCGCTGGGCCGCCTGTACGAGGTCGAACTGCTCACCTTCGCCGACGCCGAGGCCTTCGACTGGAGCGCGCTGCCGCAGGACGGCCGCTTCACGATCCTGGCCTCGACCTCGCGCCGCCGCTATGGCCCGCATGCGCGCGCCACCTGGCGGCCCGACCTGCACCTGGCGCTGTGGAACCCCTACCAGGCCCTCGACTTCGATGCCCCGGCCCTGATGACCTATGGCTTCGCGGCGCCCGCCGTGGACGCCGTCATCGACTGGCTGGCCGGCGAGATCGAGGCGCCGGGTCGCTGCCCGGTACCCGGATTTGCATCGTAGGGTGGGCGGGTCTTCCGCCCACGCGTTCAGCCAGATCATGCGTAGTCACAGCGCATCCGTGCGTTGAACGCGTGGGGTGAATCGGTCCACTGGACCGAATCACGAGCCGCCCACGCTACAAAATCTTAGCTCACCGCTTGCTTAAAAGCATGAGGTAACGCTATGTAACGACGCCCCCACTCCCGCGCACGCTAGGGCACAATTGCCGAGCCTGAAAACGGCAGATTTATGGGACAATGCACATTTTGCCGGGATAGCATTCTCGCTATATTGCAGGATATGCATGTCTCCACCATTATCGCTTTACCCCTATCGACTTGATTGAAGGATTTTTCATGGCCCAATTCCGTCTTGCCCGCCTCTGCCTGATGCTCGCCGCGATCGGCGTTTCCGCCCCGGCGCTGGTGTCCAGCGCCTATGCGCAGGAGAAGACTGATGCCGCGGCGGCTGCCGCCCAGGCGGCGGCAAAGGACACCGTCCGTCCGGACATGTACAAGTTGCTCGACCCGGCCGGCATCAAGCCGCTGATCGATGCGAAGAACTTTACTGAAGTGCAGAATCGCATCACGCAGGCAGAAGCGATGCCGAACCGCACCCCGTACGAAGACTACGTCATCAACCGCATGAAGCTGTCGCTGGCCCTGGGTTCGGAAAACAACGCCGCCGCCATGCCGGTCATGGAAGCGATCCTGGCCTCCGGCCGCCTGACCCCGGCCGAACAATTGACCTACTACCAGGCTCTGGGCGACGCCAACTTCAACGCCAAGAACTATGCCAAGGCCGTGGAGTGGTACACCCGCTTCCAGAAAGAAGGCGGCGATCCGGCCAAGGTGCGCACCGCCCTGTCGCGCGCCCAGGTCAACAGCGGTAACTTTGGCGGCGCCAAGGAACTGCTGCTGTCCAACATCAACGACGCCAAGAAGGCCGGCCAGAAGCCGAGCGAGAACGACCTGCGCCTGCTGGGCCAGGAAGCCAACAAGGCCAAGGACACCGAAGGCTACATGTTCGCGCTGGAGAACCTGGTCCAGTACTACCCGAACGACGACTTCTGGATCGACCTGCTCAACCGCGGCGTCGGCCGCAAGGCCGGTTTCGACGAAGCCACCTACGGCGCCGCCATGCTGCGCCTGGAAATGGCTGCCGTGAAGCAGATGCCGCCGGAGCACTACACCTACCTGGCGGAAGTCGCGCTGCGCGACGGCTTCCCGGCCGAAGCCAAGAGCGTGCTGGATGCTGGCTTCGCCGCCGGCGTCCTGGGCAAGGGCAGCGATGCCAAGACCCACACCGCGCTGCGCAGCAAGGCGACCAGGCAGGCCGCCGACGACGCCAAGACCATCGCCTCGGGCGAAGCGAGCGCGGCCAAGGCCAAGACCGGCGCCGGCCTCGTCAACCTGGGCTGGGCCTACGCCACCATGGACCAGGCCGACAAGGGCATCGGTTTCATCCAGCAGGGTATCGCCAAGGGCGGCCTGAAGGCGCCGGACGAAGCCAAGCTGCGCCTGGGCATGGCGCAGGTTCGCGCCGGCAAGAAGGCCGAAGCGATCCAGACCTTCCAGGGCATCACCGGCAAGGGCGGCGCCGCCGACCTGGCCAAGTACTGGGTGCTCCTGCTGCAACAGCAAGCCTGATACGCGGTTGCGGCCCGGGTTAGCCCGGTTGGCCGCTTCCCGCACACCGGACCGGGCCACGCGCCCGGTTTTTTTCGTCTCGCTTTTCGTTCACCTTTGTCCTGGCTTTTGCGGCGCTATGTGCGCGCGCGAACATTGGCGAGTCCTTGCAAGGCTGATAATTTCTTGCACAACGACGAAGGGAGGCGGCATGACAGAGGTACGCAAGGGACAGGCGCCAGCCAAGCTGGGACGCAACGAATTCCATCTCCGCTTCCGCCAGGCCTTCTTCGACCCCGCCTACGACGGCGTGGCGCGCGAACTGGACGCCATCGAGCAGGTCGCCTGGGAAGCGTATGACGAAGGCCGCAAGGCGCCGCGCACCGTCAAGGCCGGACCCGGCTTCGCCGACCCTGGCTACGACCTGTCGGTCGAGTGGAAGGAAACGCGCGACCGCCTCTTGGGGGCCGAGCAGCGCCAGAAGGACCCCGCCTCGCGCAACCGCGTCCTCCTGATCAACGGTTCCGCCCGCAACGACGGCACCTGCCCCGGCGAGATCTCCAAGAGCTGGCGCATGACCATGCTGGCGCGCGAGGTCCTGGAGGCCGAGGGCGTCGAGGTCGACGTGCTCGACCTGAGCCTGCTCACCTCCGACTACGACCGCCACATCCACCCGTGCAAGGGCTGCGTCTCGACCGCCATGCCGCTATGCCACTGGCCCTGCAGCTGCTACCCCAACCACGCCGAACGCCAGGTCAATGACTGGATGAACGAGATCTACGAGCGCTGGGTGCTGGCACACGGCGTCATCATCGTCACCCCGGTCTACTGGTACCAGTCGCCCAGCCCCCTCAAGCTCATGATCGACCGCCTGGTGTGCGCCGACGGCGGCAATCCCGACCCCACCTCTACCCACGGCAAGAAGGCCGAGCAGGCCAAGGAGATCGAGCTGGCCGGCTGGGATTATCCCAAGCATCTGGCGGGACGCGCCTTCGGACTGGTGGTGCACGGCGACGTGGCCGGCATCGAAGGCACGCGCCGTTCGCTGGCCGACTGGTTCGGCTGGATGGATTTCGTCGACGCCGGCAGCTTCGCCCAGCTCGACCGCTACATCGGCTACTACGAGTCCTATGCCGACAGCCACGCCACCCTCGACCGCGATACCGCGGTGCAGGAAGAAGTGCGCAACGTGGCGCGCGCGGTGGCCGGCGCGGTGCGCGAAATCCGCGCCGGTCGGGTCGCCGTGTCGCAGCACCGGCTCCGGGACCCGCGGCCCAAGTAGGCGCTAGAATGCGGGGATGAACGCACTTGCCGAATTGATGCAGTCTGCCGCCGCCGCTGGCGGCAAGCTCCCGCTGTACCAGCAATTGCAGCACGCTCTGCGCCGCGCCATCGACGAAGGCGCCTGGGGCGGCGCCGCGGCCCTGCCGGCGGAACGCCAACTGGCCTCGGCCCTCGGCATTTCCCGCATCACGGTGCGCAAGGCGATCGACGCGCTGGTCGAGGAAGGCCTGCTGGTGCGGCGCGCCGGCGCGGGCAACTTCATCAACACCCGCATCGAAAAGAACTTCGCCAAGCTCAGCTCTTTTTCCGAAGACATGCGGGCGCGCGGCCGCATTCCCCGCACCGAGTGGCTCAAGCGTTCGGAAGGCCTGGTGACGCCCGAGGAAGCGCTGCGCCTGCGGCTCTCGCCGGGCACGCCGGTCTACCGCTTCCACCGCATCCGCTATGCCGACGAGGTGCCGATGTGCCTCGAGTACGCGACCATCCCCGCCTTCGCCCTGACCGCGCTGGACGCGGTGGGCGATTCGATGTACGAGGCGCTGGCCGCCACCGGCAAGCGGCCGGTGCGCGCGCTGCAGCGGCTGTCGGCGCTGCTGCTGAACGCGGAACAGGCGCGGCAGCTAGCGGCGCGCGAAGGCGACGCGGGGCTGTGCGTGGAAAGGCTGGGATTTGCCCGCGATGGGCGGGCGGTGGAATTCTGCCGCTCTTATTTCAGGGGCGACATGTATGACTTCGTGGCGGAGCTGAACGCGTAGGGTGGGCGGGTCTCCCGCCCACGCGTTCAAACCAAGGTAATGCTGCTTGCGCGGCTACTCATATTCAAACTATCACCGCGTGGGCGGCATAGCCGCCCACCCTACGGACCCGGTTTGCCGGTTCAGATCGCCGTGAACCCGCCGTCCACCACCATCTCATGCCCATTGACGTAGGAAGCCTGCTCCGACGCCAGCCACAGCGCCGCATTCGCGATTTCCAGGGTCTCGGCAAAGCGGCCCATCGGATGCGCCGCCTTGAGCTTCTTCTCGCGCGACGGTTCGCGCTCGACCGCACGGGCCAGCATCGGGGTCTTGACGGCGCCCGGACACAGCGCGTTGATGCGGATGCCTTCGCGCGCGTATTCGGCGGCCGCGCTCTTGGTCAGGCCGACCACGGCGTGCTTGCTGGCCGCGTAGATCGCGCGGTTCGGCGCGCCCACCATGCCCGACACGCAGGACACGTTGACGATCGCCCCGCCGCCCTGGCTGAGCATCTGGCGCAGCTGGTACTTCATGCACAGCCACACGCTCTTGACGTTGGCGCCCATGATGCGGTCGAACTGCTCTTCGTTACCCTCGGCCAGCGTCGCGCACTCTTCGTCGACGGCGGCGTTGTTGACCGCGATGTCCAGGCGTCCGTAGTGGTTGATGGTCTTCTCGACCAGCGCCTCGACATCGCTCGACCGGGTGAGGTCGCTGCGCACGAACAACGCCTTGCCGCCGTTTTCCACGATCATCGCGGCGGTCGCATGGCCGCCGTCGACCGCGGTGTCGGCGACCACGACCTGGGCGCCGGCACGGCCGAAGGCCAGCGCCGTGGCGCGTCCGATACCGCTGGCCGCGCCGGTGACCAAGGCCACCTTGCCGGCGAACGGCAAGTCATTCGAAACGTGCGATTTTGATAGTGCTTTCATGATACCCCTGATGCTGTGCAATCAATGCTTCCCAAGGGCAACATTTTAACGCAGCATCCGGTGTCTTGTCACAATCGGGACAACAGTTGTTGCATCTAGGGTGCTTTCGCAGCAGCACCGGCCTTGCGCTGGTCCCCCGCCATCACCACCGACAGTTTGGAAGGATCGATCGCCTTGCGGAAGGCCGCGTTCAGCTGGGGCAGCGTGACCGCCATCAGCTTGTCTTCGAACTGGGCCGACCACTCGTAGGTGCGGCCGCGGTACAGGTAGGAAGTCCAGCCCGATGCCAGCGCGGCGTCGCTGGTACGGTTCTGCACGCGCTGCTGCATCAGGCCCGATTTCGCATCGGCCAGCTCCTGCGCCGTAAAGCCGTCCTTGACCGCGCGCTCCAGTTCGTCGCGTACCGCGGCGTCGAGCTTGCGCAGGTTCTGCGGCGCCGCGATGGCACTGATCGAGAAACCGCCGGCGCGGTCGAGGTCCCCGGCCGACAGGTCGGAGCCGCCGCCGTAGGACAGGCCCTCTTTCTGGCGGATGCGGTCCATCAGGCGCGATTTCAGGCCGCCCTCGCCGAAGATGTAATTGGCCAGCATCAGGGCCGGGTAGTCCGCGTCGTCGATGTTCAGGTCGAGGTTCATGCGCGCCAGGAAGAAACCGTTCTCCTTGTCCGGCGTATCCAGGGTCTTGTTCAATGGCCCCACCTCGGCATGCTTGCGCAGTACCGGCGCCACGTTGGCGGACGCCTTCCAATTGCCGAACAGGCTGTCGACCAGCGGCACGATCTCCTTCGGATCGAAGTCGCCGACGATCGCCATCTCGGCCGGACTGGCGTTGTAGTATGCGCGGTGGAAGGCGGTGACGTCTTCCAGGCGCGCGGCCTTGACGTCCTCGAGGTCTTCCTCGAGCGTGTTGGCATGGCGGATGTCGCCGCGCGGGTACTGGTTGAAGTGCGTGGACAGTGCGCGCGAGGCCACGCTCTGCGGTTCGGCGCGGCTGGCTTCCAGGCCGACCAGGATCTGCCGGCGCAGCTGCTCGAATTCCTGCGCCGGGAAGGCCGGCTCCTTCAGCACGTGGGCCGCCAGCTTGATGGCCTCCGCCAGATGCTCGCGCGTGGTCTGGAAGCTGGCCGGGCCGCCCGCCATCTTCAGCTTGTCGAAAGCGTCGGCCAGTTCGGCGCGGCTGTATTTCGCCGTGCCGCGCATCAGCATGGCGGAAGACAGGCTGGAGACCATGCCTTTGCCGAACAGGTTCTTCTCGTCGCCCAGGTGCTGGTAGAGGTGCACGGTGACGGTCTCGCCGCGGTTCTTCTTCGGCAGCAGCGCCAGCTTGACGCCACCGGCGGTCGTGAGCGTGGTGCGCTTCATGATGTTGGCCTGGCTCGGCTCGAAGTCCTCGGACACCAGGCTCGATGCGGACGGCTTGTAGTCCTTCATCACGGTCTCGACGCTGGGCGCTGCCGGGATCGCCGCCCGCACCGGTGCTTCTTCGGGCACGAAGGTGCCGCTGACGCGGTTGCTGCGCACGAAGTAGCGGCCCGCGCTGGCGGCCACCTGCTCGCCCTGGACTTCCTTGATGCGCTCGCGGCCCAGGAAGTACAGGCGCCAGTCGCCGAGCGCGATGGCTTCCGACAGCGCCACGCCGAAGCCCTGGGCGTCGTTCAGGCTGCGTTCGATGGTATTGAGCCAGCCGCGGCGCACGCGCTCCATTTCCTCGCCGGTGGGCGGACGCCTGGCGAAGCCCTCCACGGCTTCGGTGAGCGCTTCGCGCACCGGTTCGATCGGCTCGCCCTTCTTCACCACCGCGCCGTAGAATTGCAGGCCGGGCGCGTAGCCGGTCTGGCCGAAGCTGAACACCTGGCTGGCCTTGCCGGTTTCCACCAGCAGCTTGTGCAGGCGGCCGTTGGGCGCGTCGCCCAGGATCTCGGAGGCGAAGCCGAGCGCTTCGGCGTCGTCCTGCAGGTCGGACGGGATCTTGTAGCCGACCGCGACGATCTGTACGTCGCCCTGGCGCCGCACGGCGAAGCTGCGCTCGCCGTCCTGGGTCGGCTCGACGGTCCAGAACTGCGGCAGCGCGCGCTTCGGTTTCGGGATCGCGCCGAACAGGCGCTTGATCGTGGCCAGCGTGGCATCCGGGTCGAACTTGCCGGCCACCAGCAGCACCGCGTTGTCGGGCTGGTAATACGTCCGGTAGAAGGCCTGCAGGTTGGCGATCTTCACGTTCTCGATGTCGCTGCGGTTGCCGATGGTCGAGCGGCCGTAGCTGTGCCAGTCGTAGGCGACGCTCTGCATGCGCTTGAACAGCACCTGGCCGGGCGAGTTCTCGCCGCTCTCGAACTCGTTGCGCACGACCGTCATTTCCGAGGCGAGATCCTTCTGCGCCACCGGCGAGTTGACCATCCGGTCGGCTTCCATCTGCAGCGCCCAGTTCAGGTTGTCCGGGGATGCCTGGAACACCTCGTAGTAATTGGTGCGGTCGAGCGACGTGGTGCCGTTGAAATCCATGCCGCGACGCGCGAACTGGCCGGTGATGTCGGGATTCTTCTCCGTGCCCTTGAACAGCAGGTGTTCGAGCAGGTGGGCCATGCCGGTTTCGCCGTAGTTCTCGTGGCGCGAGCCCACCAGGTAGGTGACGTTCACGGTCACGGTCGGGCGCGAGGCGTCGGGAAACAGCAGCACCTTCAGGCCGTTGGCCAGGCGGTATTCAGTGATGCCCTCGGCCGAGGGGCCCAGGGTGACGCCCTTGGGCAAGGACGCGCTCTTCGGCGCCGTCGCCTCCTTCTGCGCTGCCGCCGGCGCCGGTGCGCTCCAGGCGGCGCTGGCCATCACGAAGCAGAGGCTTCCTGCGAATATGATCTTCTTGTCCATGGTGTCCTGTCATATTGGCAGGACTTTCCATCCTGCATGTTAGTGAACAATGCAGGATGGTAACAGAGGGGCTAGTTACTGGCGGGCCCGGCGTTCATGCGCTTGTTGATATGGGCTAATGCGAGACAATTCTCCCATCTCCTCGGCCAGGAATTCGAGTAGATCGTCGGCGCTGACGATACCGGCCAGGCTGCCGGCCGCATCGATGACGGGCACGCGGCGGATGCCGCGCAGGCGCATGCGCTCGATGGTCTCGTAGACGTCGTCGGTCTCGCGCGCCGTGAGCAAGTCGTCGGCCATGATGTCGCCGACCTGCAGGCTGGCCGGGTCGAGGCCGGGAGCGATGACGGACACCACGATGTCGCGGTCGGTCAGGATGCCGACCGGGACGTTGGCGCCGTCGAACTGCTCGACGACAATGATGTCGCCCACGTGCAGGCGGCGCATCATGAGGGCCGCGCCCTGCACGGTTTCGTCGCGGGCGCAGTGGGCGGCTGCGCTGGTGCAGATATCGCGGATGTGCATGGTATCCCCCTATTCAATGCTGGGGCCTGCGGGCCCCAAATGACACTGGCGCTATGACTTTCATCATAGCGCCAGTTCCTGAATCCGGAAGGGTCTTATACCGCGGCCTTCTTCTCGTCCGGCGGCGGCACGAAGCAGGCGTCCGCCACCTGCAAATCGTTATCCTTGGCAAAGTTCAGCACGAAGTGGTAGGCCAGGGGCTCGATCTTCTGCAGCTCGCGGCTGACGACCACGGCCTTCACGCCATTGACGTTGGTCGGGTGGACCCAGGGAGAGAACTGCAGGTGGGAATCGCGGCCGGCGGCGCCGGGCGCGAAGCACGACATGACCCCGCACAGGCGCTCGGCCCAGTCGCTGGGACGGAACTGCCTGCCGGTGCTGGTAATGCCCAGGATAAAAAACTCGTCCTTGAGTGTCGACTCCGGGGTCTGCGGTAACTCGGCCATAGTGCTGCTTGCTGAAACAAGGATACTGCGTGGATGAGAACAACCTCAGCGCAGTATTATATCTTATAGAAGACTGCCGGACGAGACCTGCCGTGCGATATGCCTTAGCCGAGCCACACCACGCTCGACAGCAGGAGCAGCAGGATCATCCACAGGATCAGCGCCCGCCACACCAGCCCGACCGTGCTCTGCATCGCGCGCAGGTTCGGTTCCTCGCCCGGCAGCACCTCGGATTCGCTGTCGCCCAGGTCGACCGTGGCGGCATCCGGCGGCAGCAGCCGGGGGGCATTCTCGTTCGGCGTCCCCAGGCGCACCCCCATCGCTCCGCCGCCCGCGGCCAGGATGATGCCCTTCGATTCGTCGGCCCAGCGGCCGGCGAAATTACGCCAGGCGTAGATCGCGTCTTCAAAATTGCCGACCACGGCAAAGGCCACCGCCGTCAGGCGCACCGGGAGCCAGTCGATCCAGTAAAAGGCCTTGGCGGCGAACTGGCCGAAGGCCTCGTTGCGCATGTGATCGGGTTCGTTCCAGGCGCGCGCCAGGTATTCCGACACGCGGTACATCACCGCGCCCGCTGGCCCGAGTGGCATCAGGAACCAGAAGAATACGCCGAATACGTTGCGGTGCGTCGTCACCAGCGATTTTTCGACCGCCAGGCGGGTGATTTCGGTGCTGTCCATGCCCACCGTGTCGATCCGGGCCCACTCGGCCAGCAGCTGGCGCGCGGTGGCGTCGTCGCCCTGGTTCAGGGCCAGCTGGATCGAGGTGAAATAGTGGCTGTAATGGCGGAAACCCAGCGTCAGGTAGACGATCAGCACGTTCCACGCGAAGGCCAGCAGCACCAGGTTGTAGCGCATGAACACCCAGTAGACGAGCCAGGTCGGCAGCATCAGCGCCAGCATCATCAGGATCCAGCCCATGCGGCCATTCTTCTGCTCGCCCGCATTGAACCAGCCCTCGATGCGCATCGCGAACCCCTTGATGCCACCATAGACCTGGTTGTCGGCGCGCAGCGGCTTGAGCTGCTCGATGATCAGCGCGACGAGGATGGAGAAAAATGTCATTCAGGAATCCTTTTTTGTTCTGGCAATACCATGCTGCCGCTACGATAGCGGAGAAGTGGGCTGGAATCAAATCGGGAAAGTGATTTGGTCCGGTGGACCAAATCACGGGCAGCTCGGGTTCATAGGGTGGGTGGGTCTCCCGCCCGCACGGTGATAGTCGGTGGTGGCGCAGTCGTATCGGCTAAGCCTGCACCGTTTGAACGCGTGGGGTGATTCGGTCCAGTGGACCGAATCACGAGCCGCCCACCCTACGATCGTTACTCTCAGGCACGCAGGAAGTGGTAGAGGTTGCGCAGCATCGCCGCCGTCGCCCCCCAGATGAAATAATCCTGGTAAGGCATCGCATAGAAGCTGCGCGTGCCCTTCCCCTCCGGCAGCGCCAGCGAACGGCGCTGGTGGTTGGCGCCCGACATCAGGAAGCTGAGGGGCACCTCGAAAATATCCGCCACCTCGCCCGGATCGGCATTGAGCGCGAACGGCGGCGTCACGATCGCCACCACCGGCGTGACGCGGTAGGCGCTGATGGTGACGTGCTCGGGCAGCACGCCGACGATCTCGACGTGGCGGCGGTGCAGCCCGATCTCCTCTTCGGTCTCGCGCAGCGCGGTTTCGATTGGCGAGGAATCGAGCTCTTCGGCGCGGCCGCCGGGAAAACTGACCTGGCCGGCATGGCTGCTCAGGTGGTCGGTGCGCTTGGTCAGCAGCACGGTCAGGCCTGCGGGACGCTCGACCAGCGCCACCAGCACGGCGGCGCGGCGCAGGCGCAGCGCGGGCGCGAGCAGTGCCTCATCGGAAGCTTCCGGGTCCCACGGCAGCGTGCGCGCAAAACGGGCGCGCACCGCCTCCACGCTCAGCACCTCGGGGGCGAGCGGCGCTTCACCGGCAAGGCCTTCGACAGGCATTGCTGTGGGATCGAACAGGACGTTGGTCAATTACATTCCTAAAAGCAAAAACTCGCGCGCATAAAGAAAAAGGCATCCTTGCGGATGCCTTTTTCCAAGACACAGACGCTATTACTCAGCTGCTGCTGCAGTCTTGACTTTACGCTGTGGCAGCTTTTCTTTGATACGTGCCGACTTGCCCGAACGCTCGCGCAGGTAGTACAGCTTGGCACGACGCACGTCACCACGACGCTTCACTTCGATCGAAGCGATCAGCGGCGAATACAGCTGGAAAGTACGCTCGACGCCTTCGCCCGACGAGATCTTGCGAACGATGAAGTTCGAGTTCAGGCCGCGGTTACGACGCGAGATGACGACGCCTTCGTATGCCTGGGCGCGCTTGCGGTTGCCTTCGACGACGTTGACGCTGACAACCACGGTGTCGCCCGGTGCGAAATCAGGGATGCTGCGGCCGAGGCGCGCAATTTCTTCTTGCTCGAGTTGCTGGATCAGATCCATTTTTATTGCTCCAAAAACCATCTTGCCGGCGCTGTACAGCTTGCCCGGTAGAGGATGGGGTTGAACATGCGGGCAACATGCCCGCCGTTACATGTACCGAGGTATTCCCCGTACATTCCTACTCGGCAGGCTTATCCAGCTCTGCCAGAAACTTTTCATCGGCCTTCGTCAACTGGCCGGCGGCACGCGCACGCTCCAGCTGGTCCGGCCGTTTCTTCAAGGTCGCCTCCAGCATGCGCTGGCGGCGCCACTTCATGATCTCGGCGTGGTTGCCGCCCATGAGCACTGGCGGCACCGCGTCGCCTTCGTAGACTTCCGGACGCGTGTAGTGCGGCGAATCGAGCAGACCGTTGACGAAACTGTCTTCGACTGCCGATGCTTCGTCGCCCAGCACGCCGGGCAGCAAGCGCACCACCGCATCCATCAGCGCCATCGCCGGCAATTCGCCGCCCGAGAGCACGAAGTCGCCCAGCGAGATTTCCTCGTCGACGCAGCGGTCCAGCAAACGCTGGTCCACGCCTTCGTAGCGTCCGCACAGCACGACCAGTCCCGGCTCGTCCTTCAGCGCCACCACGCGTTCGTGGGTCAGCGGCTTGCCCTGCGGCGACATGAACACCACGCGCGGCGCCGGCAAGCCCAGCTCGACCTGGCGCGCCTTCGCAGCGGCGAGCGCGGCTTCAAGCGGCTTGGCCAGCATCACCATCCCGGGGCCGCCGCCGTAAGGGCGGTCATCCACGGTGCGGTGGCGGTCTTGCGTGAAATCGCGCGGGTTCCAGATCTTGAGGCCCCAGCGTCCCTGCTCGATGCCGCGCCGGGTCACACCGGACTCCGTCAAGGCTGCGAACATTTCCGGAAACAAGCTCACGACGTCAAACTGCATCGGGACCCCGCTTCACATCGGCGCTGCTACGCAGGTCAATAATCCAGACCCCAGTCCAGGGTAATCCGTTTCGCGCCGAGATCGACGTTCTTGACGAACTGGTCGACGAACGGCACGAGGCGCTCCGACACTTTCGCGTCTGGAGCACCGGTATCTTCGGATGCCGCCGGCGTGATCCTGAGGATCGACTGCGCGCCGTTGTGCATCATGTCGGTCACCTTGCCGAGGGCTTCGCCTTCGAGGTTGACCACATCCAGCCCGATCAGGTCGGACCAGTAGAATTCGTCTTCTTCGAGTTTCGGGAACTCGCTGCGCGATACCGAGACCGCGGCGCCCTTGAGCGCTTCGGCGTCGTTGCGATCGCGCATGCCGACCAGGGTGGCGACCACGTCGCCGCCATGCATCTTTGCCGTGCGTACCGAAACGGGACGCAGGGCCGGCTTGTCGAACCACCAGGTCTTGACGCTCAGCAGCGCGTCGGCATCCACCGAGAACGGGGTAACGCGAAGTCCACCCACGATCCCGAATGCGCCGGACACATAACCGACCTGAACCAGGTCGTCGGGGACTTGCACCCCGGATGCTGCCGAATCGGTCAAACCTGGAATGCCCTACTTAGGCTGCAGGCTGCTGGTTAGCAACCAGGCGAGCGACGGTCGGCGACAGTTGCGCGCCAACGCCTTGCCAGTGAGCCAGACGGTCAGCAGCAATACGCAGGCCGACTTCAGCGCCCGACGCCATCGGGTTGTAGAAACCGATGCGCTCGATGAAACGGCCATCGCGACGGTTGCGCGAATCGGTTGCAACGATGTTGTAGAACGGGCGCTTTTTTGCGCCGCCACGAGCCAAACGGATAACGACCATAATATTTCCAAAAAGTTGTATTGGACGGAGAAAGCCGACGATTATAGCGCGCATGCCTAGATAGGGGCAAGCGGTAATAGCAACACGGCGGACACGCTTCGTGCAGTTCGGCCAAACGCGCATTATCGCTTATTTTTCGCGACAAGGCCACCGTTGGCCTTTGCCGGCTACGCTTCCCCCATCAGGATGCGCAGCATACGTGCCGGATTGGCAAGGAAGTCGCGGGTGACGCGGTAGTGTTCCGTTTCTTCGTAGGCAATCTCGCGAACACCGTGCTCGCCGCATTCGTAGATGAGGGCGTTCGGGTAGGCCATCAGGATGGGCGAGTGGGTGGCGATGACGAACTGGCAGCGCTGGCCGACCAGGTCGTGCAGGCGGCTCAGCAGGGCAAGCTGGCGCTGGGGCGACAGCGCGGCCTCGGGCTCGTCCAGTGCGTAGAAGCTGTCCTTGCCGAAGCGATTCATGAACAGGCTCAGGAAGGCCTCGCCGTGCGACTGGTCGTGCAGCGACCTGCCGCCGCCATAGGACATCATCAATCTCCCGTTCGGCACCTCATCCAAGCGCTCGATCTCGGTGCTGACGTTATAGAAGCTCTCCGCGCGCAGGAAGAAGCCGTCGCGTGGCCGCTCGATGCCGCGCACGAAGCGCAAGTGCTCATGCAGGTTCGAATGCGATGCGCGCGTGGCGAAGTTGAAGTTGCGGCTGCCGCCTTCGGCATTGAAGCCCATGCCGACCGCGATCGCCTCGAGCAACGTCGACTTGCCCGAGCCGTTCTCGCCGACCAGGAAGGTGACATTCGGATGCAGCGGCAGGCGTGCGAGCGAACGGATTGCCGGCAAGGTAAACGGAAACACCGGCGGCTCGATCGGCGCGCCCGGCTTGAGCTGGACTTCGGCGAGGTAGGAGCGCGTCTCGAGCATCGTGGCTTCACGCAATGCGTGCCTTCCTTGTCAATTTGCACCATACTCCTGCTTTCCTGAACTTTTGGCAACGCTCATGGCTGTCCGGCACAAGAACAAGACCTTTGCAACCCTGCTCGCCCTGCTGCTCGGCGGCGTCGGCGCCCACCGTTTCTACCTGAAGGGCGCCACCGACCGCCTTGGCCTGCTGCACCTGTGCGCCCTGCCCGTCACCGGCATCCTGTACGGCGCGGTGCAGCCCCATCCCTTCTACGTGCTGCTGCCACTGCTGTTGTCATATATTGCAGGCTTCATCGAAGGGCTGGTGCTCGGGCTTACGCCGGACGAAGCCTGGGATGCGCAGCACAACAAGGGCAGCGGCAAGCACTCGCGCTCGAACTGGCTGCTGGCGCTGCTGCTGGTGCTGATTTTGGGAGTGGGAGCGATCGTGCTGATCGGGACGATCGCCCGGGTGTTCGACTTGCTGTACACGGGCGGCTCCTACGGCTGACGTGCCGCGGCCCGCGTACGGCTGCTGCAAACATTATTTGCATCGCGAAGCCTGCATGCAAATAATGTTTGCATTAAAAAAGCGGCCCGCAGGCCGCTTCCCAAGACAGCCGGGGCGCTGTCAGAACTGATCGACTTCCAGCGCCAGCACGCCCGGCGCGCCTTCGACGATGGCGGTGCACAGGCCAGGTGCGCTCGAGAGCACGTGATCGGCGAAGAAGCGCGCGGTGGCGATCTTGGCGCGCAGGAAGGACACATCGCCCTCGCCTGCCGCCAGCTTCGATTGCGCCACCAGGGCCGCACGCGCCATCTGCCAGCCACCCAGCACGATGCCGGCCAGCTTCAGGTACAGCACACTGCCCGCGAACACGGCGCGCACGTTCGATTTGGCGTTGGCCACGACGAAGTCCACCACCTGTTCCAGCGCCGTGGAACCCAGCGCCAGCTGGCGGCGGATCGCCGCAAATTCCTCACCTTGCAGCTCACCCAGTTGCGCTTCGACCGCGCGCACCTGCTCGATCAGCGACCTGGCCACGGCGCCGCCGTCACGCACGGTCTTGCGGCCGACCAGGTCGTTGGCCTGGATCGCGGTGGTGCCTTCGTAGATGGTCAGGATCTTGGCGTCGCGGTAATGCTGGGCCGCGCCGGTCTCTTCGATGAAACCCATGCCGCCATGCACCTGCACGCCGTCGCGCGCCACGTTCTCGCTCATCTCGGTCGACCAGCCCTTGATGATCGGGACCAGGTACTCGTACACGGCAAGGTTCGCCTTGCGGGTCGCCTCGTCGGGGTGGCTGTGCGCCAGGTCGGACAAAGCCGCGCCGACGTAGGCCAGCGCGCGCGCCGCCTCGGTCTGCGAGCGCATCGACATCAGCATGCGGCGCACGTCCGGATGGTGGATGATGGCCACCGGGCCAGGCGAACCGGCCACTTCGCGCGACTGCACGCGGTCCTTGGCGAAGGCCACTGCCTGCTGGTAGGCGCGGTCGGCCAGGCCGACGCCCTGCATGCCGACGCCGAAGCGGGCCGCGTTCATCATGATGAACATGTACTCGAGGCCGCGGTTCTCTTCGCCCACCAGGGTGCCGATGGCGCCGCCGTGGTCGCCGAACTGCAGCACGGCGGTCGGCGATGCCTTGATGCCCAGCTTGTGCTCGATCGAGACGCAGTGCGCATCGTTGCGCGCGCCCAGCGAGCCGTCGGCATTGACCAGGAACTTCGGCACGATGAACAGCGAGATGCCCTTCACGCCCGCTGGAGCGTCCGGGGTGCGCGCCAGCACGAGGTGGACGATGTTCTCCGCCATGTCGTGCTCGCCGTAGGTGATGAAGATCTTGGTGCCGAAGACCTTGAACGTACCGTCGCCCTGCGGCTCGGCGCGGGTGCGCACGGCGGCCAGGTCGGAACCGGCCTGCGGCTCGGTCAGGTTCATAGTGCCGGTCCACTTGCCGCTGATGAGCGGCTCGAGGAACAGCTTTTTCTGCTCATCGGAACCGGCCGTCAGCAGCGCCTCGATGGCGCCGTCGGTCAGCAGCGGGGCCAGCGCGAACGACAGGTTGGCCGCATGCAGCATCTCGATGCATGGCGTGGCAACCAGCTTCGGCAGGCCCTGGCCGCCGAATTCGCTCGGGTGCTGGATGCCCTGCCAGCCGCCTTCGCCAAAGGCGCGAAAAGCTTCCTTGAAACCCTTCGAGGTGGTGACGCTGCCGTCGCGCCAGAAGCTCGGCTCCTTGTCGCCCGCATGGTTCAGCGGGGCGATGACTTCGCCACAGAACTTCGCGCTCTCTTCGAGCACGGCATCCACGGTGTCCGGGGTCGCGTCTTCGCAGCCCGGCAGTTGGTTGACTTCAAGCAGGTTGGCCAGTTCGTTCAGCACGAACTGCATGTCTTTCAGCGGGGCTTGGTAGCTCACCTTTGTCTCCTGATGTGAAAACGCCGTTCCGGCGCGCCGGATAGGCACGCGGGAACGACGGTAGATCGGCTAAGGGGTAATTAGCCCAGTTCCTTGACCAGCGCCGGCACGACCTCGAACAGGTCGCCCACCAGGCCGTAGTCGGCCACCGAGAAGATCGGCGCTTCCGGATCCTTGTTGATGGCGACGATGGTCTTCGAGTCCTTCATGCCGGCCAGGTGCTGGATCGCGCCCGAGATGCCGACCGCGATGTACAGGGTCGGGGCGACGATCTTGCCGGTCTGGCCGACCTGCCAGTCGTTGGGCACGAAGCCGGCGTCGACCGCGGCGCGCGAGGCGCCCATGGCGGCGCCCAGCTTGTCGGCCAGCGGCTCGAGCAGCTTGAAGTTCTCGGCCGAGCCGATGCCGCGGCCGCCCGACACGATGATCTTGGCGGCCGTCAGTTCCGGACGATCCGACTTGGCCAGTTCGCGGCCGACAAACGCCGATTTGCCGAAGTCGCCGCTTGCTGCGATCTGCTCGACGGCAGCCGAACCGCCGCTTGCGGCGGAATCAAAAGCGGTGCCGCGCACCGTGATGACCTTCACGCTGTCGCTCGATTGCACGGTGGCGATGGCGTTACCGGCGTAGATCGGACGCTCGAAGGTGTCCGGCGACTCGACCTTGGTGATTTCCGAGATCTGGGCCACGTCCAGGCGGGCGGCCACGCGCGGCAGGATGTTCTTGCCGTAGGCGGTGGCCGGCGCCAGGATGTGCGAGTAGCTGCCGGCGATCGCCAGGATCTGCTCGGCGACGTTCTCGGCCAGGCCGTCGGCGAAGTGCGGCGCGTCGGCGACCAGCACTTTGCTCACGCCGGCGATCTGCGCGGCGGCTTCGGCGGCGGCGCCGCAGCCGGAGCCGGCGACCAGGATGTGGACCTCATTTGCACCACCTTCGCCACATTGGGCGGCGGCGGTCACGGTGTGGTGGGTAGCGCCCTTGAGGGAGCCATTGTCGTGTTCTGCGATGACGAGTGCGACCATGTTCTTTTCCTCAGTATATTTAGATGACTTTGGCCTCAAGGCGCAGCTTCTGCACCAGGGTGGCAACGTCCGGCACCAAGACACCGGCCGAGCGCTTGGCCGGCTCGACGACCTTCAGGGTCTTGAGGCGCGGGCTCACGTCGACGCCCAGGTCTTCCGGCTTGACGATGTCCAGCGGCTTCTTCTTGGCCTTCATGATGTTCGGCAGCGTCACGTAGCGCGGCTCGTTCAGGCGCAGGTCGGTGGTGATGATGGCCGGCAGGGTCAGGGCCACGGTTTCCAGGCCGCCGTCGACTTCGCGGGTCACGGTCACTTTGCCGTCTTCCAGCACCACTTTCGAGGCGAAGGTGGCTTGCGGCCAGCCCAGCAGCGCAGCCAGCATCTGGCCGGTCTGGTTCGAATCGTCGTCGATCGCCTGCTTGCCCAAGATGATCAGCTGGGGCTGCTCTTTATCCGCCAGCGCCTTCATGATCTTGGCCACGGCCAGCGGCTCGGTCTCGCCGCCCGTTTCGACCAGGATGCCGCGGTCGGCGCCGATGGCCATACCGGTACGCAGGGTTTCCTGGCACTGGGTCACACCCACCGAGACTGCCACGACTTCGGTGACCTTGCCGGATTCCTTCAGGCGCGTGGCTTCTTCCAGCGCGATCTCGTCGAACGGGTTCATCGACATTTTGACGTTGGCGATATCCACGCCGCTGCCGTCGGATTTGACGCGGACCTTGACGTTGTAGTCGACCACGCGTTTGACGGGTACCAGGACTTTCATAGGGTGCCTTTAGAAAATGGAATGGGTGACAGACGAAATGGCCTAGATTATATGAGAAATTCAGCCTCAGGTCGAAATTAAAGCACGATCGTGCGATTTACCGCTAGAGGTTTTCTCCTAAACTTGCGACGGCACAAGCCCCGCCCTACATGAGGGCGCGCACTTCGGCTTCGGCACGGGCCCAGCTCTCCGCCAGCTGCCGCTGTGCGGCGGGATCGGTTTTGCCCTGGGCAGCCAGCGCCTTGCCGAGTCCATGCAGGGCCCAGCCGCTGCCGGGATGGCGCGCCAGGTCGGCGCGGAAGATCCGCTCCGCTTCAGCATGGCGGCCGGCGCGCAGCTGCATCGCGCCCAGGCGCAGGCGCGGGCCGCTGGCCAGCATCGGCGGCTCGGTGCGGTTCGCATCGAGCGCCGCCTCTACCGCCCCGGCCTGCAGCGCCAGCGCCGCATCGACCCGGCCCTCGGCAAAGGCCAGTTCGGCCGCCAGTTCCTTCGCGGCGCTGCCGGCCAGGCTGCGCAGCATGCGCGGGAAATAATCCTTGCCCGGATGCTTCGCCGCCAGGGCGTCGGCCTGCGGCCGAACCCGCGCCAGCGCCGCGCGCGCACCCGCCAGGTCCCTGGTGCGCACCATGGCGATCCCGCGTGCGGCATCGGCCAGCACGGGCGCCAGGCCCTGGCCGCCAGGCGGCGTCGGCTCGCGCAGCAGCGCGTCCCAGCGCTGCAGGTGCAGCAGGGTCAGGAGTGGCAGGCTGCGCGTGTATTCGGCATAGGCATGGGTGCCCTTGGCGCGGCCGGCGGCGGCGCGCGCGGTGGCGAGCGCCAGCTCGCCCCGTCCTTCCATCAGCGCGCCGAACCACTGGAAATGGGTATTGTGGCCGCGCCAGTCGAAGGTGACCGAAAAGCCCTGGCGCCCCAGGTCGGCCATCAAGGCCTCGTCGGCGGCCACGGCCAGTCCGTTGACGCGGGTGGCGTCGGCGTAGCGCCCGACGTGGGCATAGGTGTGCGAGGGCATGTGCAGCAGGTGCGGCGACTTCGGCGCCAGGCGGCCGAGGCGGTCCGCGGCGGGCACGGCGCGCGCCGCCACCGGCACCGCGTCGACGGCATGGATCATGTAGTGGTTCAGCCCGACGTGATCCGGCCTGCGCGCCAGCGCCGCCTCGATCAGGTCGGCCACTTCACCTACCCGCCCGGAGGGTTTGCCGCTCGCCTCGGCCCACCATTCCTGGTCGGTCGCGACCAGTTCGGCTTCCGCATACAGGGTGAGCACGTCGGGGTCCTGCGGATGGCCGGCAAGGATCTCGCGCAGGCGCGCCGCGTAGGCGATGTCGCGCGGATCGGCCGGCTCGCTGCGCGCGTTGGCGCCGGGCGCGCGGCAGATCTCGACGGCGGGCAGCACGGCGCCCCCTGCGCTGGCATGGCCATAGCGCAGGGCCAGGGCGTCGATCAGGGCGCGGTCGCGGCTGGAGATGCCGTCTGTGTGCTTCAGGGCGTAGTCGACGTGGCGGACCGCTTGCGTGAGGTCGCCGCGCTTGGGATTGTTGATGTTGGGGCCCAGCTGCCAGGCGACCGCCCAGGCGCACATGGCGCAGGACGGGTCTTGCGCCAGCGCGGCCTTGAAGGCGCGGATGGCTTCCGGCCGGTTGAAGGCATAGGCTTGCGCCATGCCCTGCGCGAACAGGCGCCGCGCGGCCTCGTTGGCGCGCGAGGGCTGCAGGCTGGCCTCGCCATAGCCGTCCAGCAGCGGCGCCCTGGCGCTGCGATCGATGACCGCCGGCGGCGCGACCGTGCAGGCGCCGACCAGCGCCAGCGAAAGCGCAAGTGTACCGAGACGGCGGACGGGGATGGAGCGGACCAGATGGCGCATGCGGGAAACCGATAGGCTCGAAAGTGTCGATTTTGCCACAGGCGACACCCCGGGGAACGGCTTTATTTTACGGCGCAGTCGGTGCGCGTCATGGGGAAGTCGATGCCCCTGCCCTTGCCTTCGATCCGCGCCTGCAGGCGGGTAGCGCCGACGCGGCGGTAGATGATTCGCTGCGGGAAATCGTGGGCTGGATTGTCGAACACGACGGAGTCGCTGTCCGCTTGCACCAGCGGGAAGCTGGCCGGGGCCTGGCCCGAGGGCTGGGCAATGAAGGCGAGCCTGCCGTCTGCACCGGGGGCGATGCGCATGAATTCGAATTCGGCCGTGCGTCCCTTGCGCACGGTGCGGCTCATGCCGAGCATGCTGCCGCCGGCCGGCGCTATCCAGTGCTCGCCGGAGCCGCTCTCGGCCCCGTCGGCTTTCCAGCACCCCTGAAGCCAGCCCAGTTTGGCCAGCGTGTCATTGGCTGCCGTGGCGGGTGCGCTGGCGCAGGCGGCAAGCAGGACGATCGCGCATTTATGCATGACACATTCCTTGACGCAAAAAAAAGGTCCTTCACGGAAGCGCGAAGAACCTACCCATGGAGTGCATTAACTTATTTTCGCTGCATCCAGAACGTGAATTCGCCGTTCTCGGCGGTGTGCGCCAGCAGGGCGTTGCCGGTCTGCTTGGCGAAAGCCTGGAAGTCGCGCACGGAACCGGTGTCGGTGGCGACGATGCGCAGCACCTGGCCGCTTTCCATCTCGGCGAGTGCCTTCTTGGCTTTCAGGATGGGCAAGGGACAATTCAGTCCGCGTGCGTCCAGGTCTTTCTGGAATTCCATGGTGTCAATGTCGATAGTGGTGACGCTCATCGCATGCCTGCTAAGTAGGGAGTGCTCGGAAATCGAATACTACTCCTTTTCAGGCAGTATGACGCAGCGCACCAAAATAGTCACACATTGTTGCAGCACTGCAACCGATTGTGAAATGGAACATGCATGTGCACTGGCTCGAGTCAGATTGGTAGCGGGAATGGGCAGGAATAGTGCAAGGACATTCTGGGCTCTAAATTAAAAACGCCGCCCAGTGGGACGGCGTTGTTCACGGAAGCGCGAACCGCTTACGCGCGTTCGCCCACCCAGCCGGCCACGCCGGCCAGCGCCTGCGGCAAGCCCGACGGGTCGGTACCGCCGGCCTGCGCCATGTCCGGACGGCCGCCGCCCTTGCCGCCCACCTGCTGGGCGACGAAGTTCACCAGCTCGCCCGCCTTGACCTTGCCGGTGGCGTCCTTGGTGACGCCGGCGATCAGGCTGACCTTGCCTTCAAGGACGCTGGCCAGCACGATGGCCGCGGTGCCCAGCTTGTCCTTCAGCTTGTCCATGGTTTCGCGCAGTGCGGTGACGTCGGCGCCTTCCATGGTCGCGGCCAGCACCTTGATGCCGTTCACGTCCACAGCCTTGGTCAGCAGCTCGTCGCCCTGCCCTGCGGCCAGCTTCGACTTGAGCGCGGCCACTTCCTTTTCCAGCATTTTGACCTGGTCCTGCACCTGGGCGATGCGCGACGGCAGCTCGTCCGGGCTGGTTTTCAGCGCGCCGGCGGCTTCCTGCAGCTTGCGGTTGATCGACTGCACCAGCGCCAGCGCGCCCTCGCCGGTCACGGCTTCGACGCGGCGGATGCCGGCGGCGACGCCGCCTTCCGACACGATCTTGAACAGGCCGATGTCGCCGGTGCGGGTGACGTGCACGCCGCCGCACAGCTCTTTCGACGAACCGATGTCCAGCACGCGCACGCTGTCGCCGTACTTCTCGCCGAACAGCGCCATGGCGCCGTGCTTCACGGCGTCGTCGAAGGACATGTTCTGGGCCTGGGTGGCGTGGTTTTCCAGGATCTCGCGGTTGACGATGGCTTCGACCTTGGCGATTTCTTCCGCGGTGAGCGGTGCGCCGTGGCTGAAGTCGAAGCGGGTCTTGTCCGGATCGACCAGCGAGCCTTTCTGCTGCACGTGGCTGCCCAGCACTTCGCGCAGGGCCTTGTGCATCAGGTGGGTCGCAGAGTGGTTGCGGATGGTGCGTGCACGCTTGACGGTGTCCACTTTTGCATCGACGGTGTCGCCCACCTTCAGCGAACCTTCACGCAGCACGCCGTGGTGGCCGAAGACTTCGGCCTGGATCTTCAGGGTGTCCTCGACTTCGAACACGTTGGCGCCATCGCCAATCACGCCCTGGTCGCCCACCTGGCCGCCCGACTCGGCATAGAACGGGGTGGTGTCGAGCACCACGATGCCGTCCTGGCCGGCCTTCAGTTCCTGGACCGACACGCCGTCGGCGTACAAGGCCAGCACGTGGGTGTTGTGGGTCAGCGATTCGTAGCCGACGAACTTGGTCTTCTCGCCCGCGTACTCGACCTTGGCGGCCATCTTGAACTTGCCGGCGGCGCGCGCCGTCTTCTTCTGCTGCTCCATGGCGGCAGTGAAGCCCTCTTCGTCCAGGGTGATGCCGCGCTCGCGGCAGATGTCGGCGGTGAGGTCGAGCGGGAAGCCGTAGGTGTCGTACAGCGTGAAGGCGGTGGCGCCGTCGAGGTTCTTCGCGTCCTTGGCCAGCTGCGCTTCCAGGATTTTCATGCCGTTTTCGAGCGTTTCGCCGAAGCGTTCTTCTTCGGTCTTGAGCACCTGGGCCACGCGCCCTGCTGCGTCGTGCAGTTCCGGATAGGCCGTGCCCATCTCGATGTCGAGATCGGCCACCAGCTTGTGGAAGAACGGCTTCGTCTGGCCCAGCTTGTGGCCGTGGCGCAGCGCGCGGCGGATGATGCGGCGCAGGACGTAGCCGTGGCCTTCGCTGCTAGGGATGATGCCGTCGACGATCATGAACGAGGCCGCGCGGATGTGGTCGGCGATGACCTTGAGCGAGTTGTTCTCCAGGTCGGTGGTACCGGTTTCGCGCGCGGCGGCCTTGATGAGGGCCTGGAACAGGTCGATCTCGTAGTTGCTGTGCACGTGCTGCAGCACGGCGGCCAGGCGCTCCATGCCCATGCCGGTGTCGATCGACGGCTTCGGCAGCGGGGTCAGGGTGCCCGACTCGTCGCGGTTGAACTGCATGAACACGAGGTTCCAGATCTCGATGAAGCGGTCGCCGTCTTCTTCCGGCGATCCCGGAGGACCGCCCCAGATGTCGGCGCCGTGGTCGTAGAACACTTCGGTGCACGGACCGCAGGGGCCGGTGTCGGCCATCTGCCAGAAGTTGTCCGATGCGTAGCGCGCGCCCTTGTTGTCGCCGATGCGGATGATGCGCTCTTTCGGCACGCCGATTTCATTGGCCCAGATGTCGTAGGCCTCGTCGTCCTCGAAATAGACGGTGACGGTGAGCTTTTCGGCGGGCAGCTGGTAGACCTTGGTCAGCAGCTCCCAGCAGTAGTTGATCGCGTCGCGCTTGAAGTAGTCGCCGAAGCTGAAGTTACCCAGCATTTCGAAGAAGGTGTGGTGGCGCGCGGTGTAGCCGACGTTTTCCAGGTCGTTGTGCTTGCCGCCGGCGCGCACGCAGCGCTGCACGGTGGTGGCGCGCGAGTACGGGCGCGTATCCAGGCCCAGGAACACATCCTTGAACTGCACCATTCCGCTGTTCGTCAGCAGCATGGTCGGGTCATTGCCCGGCACCAGGGGGCTGGAACGGACGATGGTGTGGCCTTTGGACTCGAAGAACTTGAGGAACTTTTCGCGGATTTCGGAGGATTTCATGTCGTAGGGGCGGAATGAGGGAGCATGCGCTATAAAAAATCGATTATAGCGTAGCTGGGCACGGGCTTATCGGCCTGGCCCTTATTTACCGAGGAATCAGCGCAGCAGGGACAGGACGGCGCGCGGCTGGCTGTTCGCCTGCGCCAGCATCGCCGACGCCGCCTGCTGCAGGATCTGCGAACGCGTCAGCCCGGCCGCGGCGCCGGCATAGTCGATGCCCACGATCCTCTCCTTGGCCGCCGCCATGTTGACGGAACTGGTCTGCAGGCTGTTGGCCGCCATATCGAGGCGGTTGCCGGAGGCGCCCGCCACCACGCGCTGCTGGTTCACGAACTCCAGCGCCTGCTCCACGTGCAGCAGCGCCACTGCGCCGCGCTGCATGTCGAGCGTCGCCAGCCCGAGCGAAGACGCATTGATGGCGCTGAACTCCAGTTCGATCAGGTCGCCCGCCTGGTCGCCGGCCTGCACCTGCACCCGGCGCACGCCGGTGTGGCCACCCAGTTCCGGGTAGATCACCTGGAATCCGCCCAGGCCGTCGCTGGCATTGTTGTCGCCGCTGTCGGCCACGACCGCGCGCGCATTCAGGGATGCCTTGCCGTCGGCATCGAGGCCGCCGATGGCGCCGGTGTCTGCGTTGGTCAGGTTCATCTTCGTGGCGACAAAGGCCGCGCCGTTGGCGCCGAAATCGCTCAGGAAGGCCGCCGTGCCGGCGATCCGGCCGCCCGTGACCGCGGTCAGCGCGTCACCGAGGTCGTCGTTCTGGTGCTGGGTCAGGTAGCGCATGACGCCCTTGATGCCGCCTTCCACGCCGAATTCCTTCAGCTTGTCGTGCATGTAGCGCGTGGCGACGTAGCCGCCTTCGTAGCTGAAGCCGCCGGTCGCGATGTTGTTGACCATGGCGGCGGCGCTACCGCCGCCGATGGCGCCGGCCACCCGCTCGTCCGCACCGTGGATCAGCTCCGCGCTGCCTTCGATGAACCATTGCGGCAGGTCGGTGAAGTTCATCGAGCGCGACATGACCGCGTGCGCCATCTCGTGCGCGATGATGCGGTCGCTGTACATCGGCGCGCCGCCACCGTCAGGGGTTGCCGCGGTGCCGAAGTAATCCATGTTGATGTTCAGGTGCACATTGTGGAATTTGCCGTCGCCGTTCACCAGGCCGGATACCGAGGCCAGCACGCCCGGATCCCAGGGCGTCTGGTCGAGGTTGACCGTCAGCTTGACGCCGTCGGCACTGAGGCCAAATAAATCCTTGAGCATCTTTTCGGAAGAACTCAGCCAGCCGGTCTTGAGGCCGTCGATCACCGTCCGTTTTTTCTCGTCGCCGCCGATGCTGACGCGTTCCTGGGAAAACACCGCCTCGCCGTTGAACTGGGTCTGGGCGCCGACCTGGTTGATGTGGCTCAGGATTTGCATCGCTTCCTGCTGCAGCTTGTCGCGGTCGCTGCTGCCGTAACTGCCGTTACCGGAGGCCACCGCCAGCTCGCGCAGGCGCTGCAGGCTGTCGGCCACGTTCGCCAGCGCGCCGTCAGCCACCTGCAGCATCGAGGCGCCGTCGCTGATGGCGCGCATCGCTTCGCTCACGCCGCGCAGGCCCGCATCCATGCGCGCGGCAATGGCCTGGCCGGCCGGATCGTCGGCGGCCCGGTTGATGCGGGTGCCGGCGGTGAGACGGTTGATCAGCGTCTCCTGGGCAGTCACGTGCTTGCTCAGGCTGCGCTGGGCGCTGAGCGACAGTGAATTGTTATTGATTGACAATGACATGAAGTCATCCGTTTCGGCAGTTGTCAGAACTTATCGACAACCGGTCAATTTTCTGAAGGGCGATCTTGAAATATTTATATGCAGCTAGCCCATATGTGGGCTGATCAAATCGATGCGGTCGGTGCAGAAGGCCTCGACGCCCCAGTCCAGCAGCTCGCGCGCCCGTACCGGCTCGTTGACCGTGTAGCAGAACAACCCGAAACCGGCGTCGCGCACCGTCTTCGCCATCGCCGGGGTCAGGTGCTTGTGGTTGGCGTGGATCGCGACCGCCTCGACCGAGCGCGCCAGCGGCTCCCAGCCGGGCGGCAGCTCGCTCATCAGGAAGGCGCGCGGCAGGTCGGGGGCGGCGTCGCGCGCAGCCTCCAGGGCGGCCAGGCTAAACGAGGACAGCAGCGGCACCCGGTCCAGTTCGCCGGCCGCGATCTCGTCCGCGAACATGGCGCGCGTGATTCGCGCGACGGTCTCGCCGGTTTCGCGGTCGAAACCGCGGGCCGGCTTGACTTCGATGTTCATCCAGATGCCGTGGGCCTTGCAGAACTGGGCGAATTCGACGAACAGCGGCACCGGCTCGCCGCCGTAGCCGGCGCCGAACCAGCTGCCGGCGTCCATCCGCGCCAGCTCGTCGGCATCGTAGTCGAACACATGGCCGGCACCGCTCACGGTGCGGCCAAGATAGGGGTCGTGCATCACCACCGGCACGCCGTCGCGCGCCAGCATGACGTCGAACTCGATGGCGCGGAAACCGAAATCGATGCCGCGCCGCAGGCCGGCGAAGGTATTTTCGGGCGCCAGGGTGCCCCCGCCGCGATGGGCCAGGATCCGAGGGTATCGCCACATGCCCATCTCCTTTGCGCGGGAATCAGGTAGCCGTTGGTTTCGATATACAGGCAGCTTACCCCGGTCGGCGCGTAGATGTCTACATGGAAAGTAAATACCGCTTTTCATCCTCGTCCGTTGAATACCGAACAGAGAACGCGAGGTCGAAACGCCTACGCTCGACCTTCCACCATGTCGAAGCAAGGAGCATCAGATGGCATTTGATTTGGGCAATTTGTTGTCGCAGTACCTCGGAGGCGGCAACCAGGACAAGGCAGCAGACGATTTCGACCGCGTGGCCCAGAACACCCCGCGTGCAACGCTTGCCGATGGCGTCGCCAGCGCCCTGCGCTCCGACCAGACTCCCCCGTTTCCGCAGGTCGTCAGCCAGCTGTTCGGGCAAAGCGATGCGAACGGGCGCGCCGGCATGCTGAACCAGTTGCTGGGTTCGCTGAATCCCGCGATGCTGTCGTCGGTCGCGGGCGGTGTGTTCGGCAAGCTGTTTGGTGGCGGGAAGGTGACGCCTGAACAGGCGTCCCAGGTATCCCCCGAGCAGGTACGCGAGCTGGCCGAACGGGCCGAGCAGCAGAATCCCGGTATCGTCGACCGCATGAGCGCGTTCTATGCCGAACACCCGACCCTGGTCAAAGCAATGGGGGGGGCCGCGCTGGCGCTGGCGCTTGGCCACGTGGCGCAACGCATGCGTTCTCAATCCACACTTCACGAAGGAAATGATATGGGCATCCTGAGCAATATCTTCAGCAAGATCTTCCCGAAAGCACACGCAGCCAATAAAGGACCGGCGACCCAGCCGCAGGCCCAGGCCCCGCAGGCGGCCCCACAGGCTGCTCCGCAAGCCGCCCCGCAGGCGGCGCCCCAACCCCAGGCGCAAGCCGCCCCTGCTGCAATGGACCAGGTCGACGTCGAGGAAATCCTGACCAAGATGCAGGCTTCGAGCGGCCAGCAGCTGAACTGGCGCACCTCGATCGTCGACCTGCTCAAGCTGCTCGGCCTGGACAGCAGCCTGCAGGCGCGCAAGGAGCTGGCCGCCGAACTGCACTACACCGGCGACACGGGCGACTCGGCCTCGATGAATATCTGGCTGCACCGCCAGGTCATGAACAAGCTCGCGGCCAACGGCGGCAAGGTGCCGGCTGATTTGCGTGACTGATTCGCGTGACTGAACTGCGCGACTGATCTAGTCGGCCAGCGAGGTATTCGCCGCCGTCCCGCAGGAAAAGCAGAAGCGGGCGAAGGCGTTCTTGCGGCTGCTGCAGCAGCCGCAGCGGTCGAACAGGCCGATGCCGCAGTGCGGGCAGAAGTCGACGGCCGTATCCTTCAGGTCGACCGGCCGCTCGCAGCCGGGACACACGCCCTTGCCCAGCCGGGCCAGGGCGGCATCGTAGCGCAGCGTCTGGCGGCGCTGCACGTCCGGCAGCGCTTCGGCCTGCCGCTGTCGCGCCAGGTAGCGCTGCAGCGACTGGATTGCGTAGCGGCCCACCAGCACGGTGAGGGCAATACCGACCAGGTAGCGCACATATCCGCCGTAGCTCGGCAGGTAAGGCACGAGTTCGAAGAAGAACGCGAACAGTGCGAAGTAGATGAATCCCCACACGAAGGGCCAGTAGGGGCTCTGGCGCTTGCGCGCGAACAGCCAGCCGGCCAGCACCAGCAGCGGCAGGGTCAGCGCGAGTCGGTACAGGAAGACGCGCAGCTCCTTGGCGGTCGCGGCGTCCCTGAACGCTTCGTGCGCCGGACCTTCCATGCTGCGCCAACGCACCCTGGCGCGTTCGAGCACCTGAGTGGCCTCGAGCAATGTCCTCTGCTGGGCCTCGACGTCCGCCAATGCTGTACGCTCGGCAGCCACCAGCTTATCCAATGCGCGGGTGCGCTCCAGCAGTTCAGGATCCTGCTCTGGCCGGGCGGTCGCCCGACGCGTTGCCAGCCAGTTATCAAAGCTTTCGCGCGCCGAGCGGGTATTCGCCTGCGCCACGCCATGGGCCTGGTTCGCATTTTCCAGCGCCAGGCGGGCATTCTCGTGCCGACGCTCGGCTTGCTCTTCCTCCGCACGCAGGGATGCGACCTGCGCCGGGTCCATGAACTGCTCGACACTCAGGGGCTGCTCGACATCCCACAAGTTTTCGACAACTTTGCCGCCAAGGCCGATCAGGAAGGCGGCGAAGGCCAACGCGACCAGCCACAGCCCGCGCTGCAGCCACTTCTCGGTAAGGCGCAAACCTTTGCTCATGCCGCGGACCCCCAATCACTGAAAGGCGACAGCTTGCCATCGAAATACATTGCCTACCACCCTCAAACGCAAAGGCAGCACGTCGCGAGACGCGCAGTAGCGGCCAGCGCTACCGCGTGAACCGCAATCAGAAGTAGGAGAGCCCCAGCGCCTTCTTGACTTCGTCGGTGGTCTGCGCCGCCACTTCGCGCGCGCGCATGGTGCCTTCCTTGAGGATTTGCATCACCTGCCCACGGTCCTTGGCGAACTCTTCACGACGCTCACGGATCGGCGCCAGCAGGTCCTGCAAGATGCCTTCCAGGCGCTTCTTGACCACGCTGTCGCCCAGCCCGCCGCGGGTGTAGTGCGCCTTCATCTCGGCCAGGCCTTCCTTGTCGGTGTCGAACGCGTCGAGGTAGATGAAGGCCACGTTGCCTTCCAGGTGACCCGGGTCGGACACTTTCAGGTGCAGCGGATCGGTATAGACCTGCTTGACCGCGGCGCGGATCTCGTCGGCGCTGGCGCCCAGGTTGATGGTGTTGCCGAGCGACTTGCTCATCTTGGCGCGGCCGTCGATGCCCGGCAGGCGGCCCACTTCCGGCACGATCGCCTTGCACTCGACCAGGATGTCCTTTTCCGGGCTGTAGGTGCGGTTGAACCTGCGCACGATCTCGTTGCACTGCTCGATCATCGGGATCTGGTCCTCGCCCACCGGCACCACGCTGGCCTTGAAGGCGGTGATGTCGGCGGCCTGGCTGGCCGGATAGGTCAGGAAGCCGGCCGGGATGTCGCGCTCGAAGCCGCGCAGGATGATTTCCTGTTTCACGGTCGGGTTGCGCTCGAGGCGCGCCACGGTCACCAGGTTCAGGTAATAGAAGGTGAGCTCGGTCAGTTCCGGGATCTGCGACTGGATCAGGATGGTCGTGCGGGCCGGATCGATGCCGCAGGCGAGGTAATCGAGCGCCACTTCGACCACGTTCCGGTGTACCTTACCGATGTCATCCATGTTGTCGGTCAGCGCCTGGGCGTCGGCCAGCATCACGAATTGGCGGTAGGTGTCCTGGTAAGCGACACGGTTGCGCAGGCTGCCCACGAAGTGGCCGAGGTGCAGCGGACCGGTAGGACGGTCGCCGGTCAGGATGACTGGTGCGGTTGTGGAAGGGGTTGGGGAGCTCATCGGGTTTCCTTGTTATTGCCCCGATCCTCCTGCGCCAGAAACAAAAACGCCACCCGGATCGAGGCGGCGTTAGTCGAAATGCAGATCATTTCCTGTGGCCGCGCGCTAGGTGCGGCGCCACCAGGTCAAGAAAAGATGATGTGCTTTCGGAAAATTCATGGACCGCATGGTTGCAGGTTGGCGCAAGGATGTCAACCGCTACCTCGCCTCATGGCCGCATTGGTCCGCCTGACCGGCTCCCCTCTTCACACTTTCAAGTCCGGGACGCCAAGCTGTAGGGAAATTGTTGTTAGAAAACTAATATTGGGTGAAACTGATGAATCCACAAAAGAGCACGAACAGCCAAATCCGCCCCCTCGAACTCTGGGGCGGCCTCGAATGCACGGTCAACCGCGTCCGCGACGACTACTTCAGCCAGATGGAGCGCAACGGCCATGCCGGGCGCGCCTGCGACATCGGGCGCTTCGCGTCCACCGGCATCCGCGCAATCCGCTACCCCGTACTATGGGAACGTACCGCGCCCGAAGGCGTGGACAAGGCCGACTGGAGCTGGCCCGACGAGCGCCTGAACGCGCTGCGCGACGCCGGTGTCACGCCGATCGCCGGCCTGGTGCACCACGGCAGCGGTCCGCGCCATACCAGCCTGGTCGACCCGCTGTTCGCCGAGCAGCTGGCCGAGTATGCCGGCGCGGTGGCGGCGCGCTACCCCTGGATCGAGTACTACACCCCGGTCAACGAGCCCTGCACCACCGCCCGCTTCGCCGGCCTGTACGGCGTCTGGTATCCGCACGGCCGCGACGACCGCACCTTCATCGAAGCGCTGCTGGTGCAGTGCCGCGCCGTGGTGCTGTCGATGCGCGCGATCCGCGCCGTCAACCCGGACGCCAAGCTGGTCCAGACCGACGACCTCGGCAAGACCTACGGCACCCCGGAGCTCGCCCATGTCGCCGAGTTCTACAACGAGCGCCGCTGGCTGGCCTGGGACCTGCTGTGCGGCATGGTCGACGAAGGGCACGCGCTGTGGAAATACCTGCTCAAGACCGGGGTCGATGCCGCCGACATCCTTTGGTTCCGCGACAATCCCTGCCCGCCCGACATCATCGGCGTCAATTACTACGTCACCTCCGAGCGCTGGCTCGACCACCGTCCCGAGCGCTTCCCGGAACACCACCGCGGCATGGCCGACGGCATTCCCTGCGCCGACATCGAAGCCGCGCGCGTGCTGGCCACGCCGACGCCGGGCATCGCCCCGCTGCTGAGTGAAATCTGGGACCGCTACGGCATCCCGCTGGCCATCACCGAAGCCCACATCGACGCCAACCGCGAAGACCAGCTGCGCTGGCTGCTCGAGATCTGGGAAGCGGCCCAGCAGTCGCAGCAGAACGGCGTCGACGTGCGCGCGGTCACGGTCTGGTCGCTGCTCGGCTCCTTCGACTGGAACAGCCTGGTCACCCAGAACAAGGGCTACTACGAGCCCGGCCCCTTCGACGTGCGCTCCCCTACCCCGCGCCCGACCGCGCTGGCGAAGATGATGAAGGAGCTGTCTTCCGGTTCTGCCCTGTCGCACCCGGTGCTGCGCGGCCAGGGCTGGTGGCGCCGCCAGGGCCGCTTCCTGTGCCATCCGCCGGTGGCCACGCCCAAGGCGCTCACCTCGATCTCGGCCGACGGCCACCGCCTGGTGGGCACGGGCGCGGCCCCGATCCTGATCCTGGGCGCAAGCGGCACCCTGGGCCGCGCCTTTGCGCGCGTCTGCCGCAAGCGCAACCTGTCGTATCGCCTGCTGTCGCGCAAGGACATGGACATCGCCGACGCCGGCTCGGTCGAGCGTGCCCTGGCCGTGCACCAGCCCTGGGCGGTCATCAATACCTGCGGCTACGTGCGTGTGGACGATGCCGAGAACGAGGTCGAACGCTGCCTGCGCGAGAACACGGCCGGTGCGGCAATCCTGGCCGCGGCCTGCGCGCGCCACCGCATCCACCTCACCACCTTCTCGAGCGACCTGGTATTCGACGGCCAGCAAAGCCGGCCCTATGTGGAGTCGGACCCGGTGGCGCCGCTGAATGTCTACGGCCGCAGCAAGGCCGAGGCCGAAGTGGCGGTGCTGGACGAGGACCCTAGCGCGCTGGTGGTGCGCACCAGCGCCTTCTTCGGGCCCTGGGACCAGTACAACTTCGTCACCCAGGCGCTCGGCGCGCTGGAGCGCGGCGAGTCCTTCACGGCCTCGAACGACCTGATCATCACGCCGACCTACGTGCCGGACCTGGTGCACGCCTGCCTGGACCTGGCGATCGACCGCGAGGCCGGTATCTGGCACCTGTCCAACGGCGGCGAGCTGACCTGGGCCGAGCTGGCGCTGAAGGCGGCCGAGCGGGCCGGCATCGATGCCAGCCGGCTGGAAGCGCGTCCGATCGCCTTCGCCGCGGTGCGCCCTGCGTATTGCGCCTTGAGCAGCGAGCGCGGCATCCTGCTGCCGCGCCTCGACCAGGCCCTCGACCGCTACCTCGAACTGCGCAACGTGCACGATCCGGAGATCGAAGAACTCCAGCACACCGCCGAAAGCCGCCAGCCGGTGGCCAGCGGCCACCGCCAGCAGGAAGAGACGCCGCCGGAGGCGGTGCAGGCGGGGAATTGCTGAGGCGTTGATCACGTCAAATTGGGTCCCCGCCTTCGCGGGGACGACGGTCTTCGACGATAGGTAATGATGGCCCGGCTATCGACACGCAACCTGAGAGCCGTGGTACGCGCCACCGGCGCATACGACTTCCCGCGAAGGCCGCAGTGATGCCACTAGCCTGACAGTCCCGCTCCCACGTTACAATCGGCCAACAACCACCACCGGCCACCACCGTGCAAGAGCAACACGCCTTCCCCTTCCTGCGGGAGATCCTGCTTTTCCTGATCCTCTCCGGCATCCTGATCCCCCTGCTCCAGCGCCTGCGCATCAACCAGGTGGTGGGCTTCCTCGCGGTCGGCACCCTGGTCGGCCCCTTCGGCCTGGGCCTGCTGGCCGCTGACGTCCCCTGGCTGGCCTTTCTCACTTTCCCGCGCGACCAGGGCATCGCGGCGCTGGCCGAGATCGGCGTGCTGTTCCTGATGTTCATGATCGGCCTCGAACTGTCGGCGGCGCGCCTGTGGGCGATGCGGCGCTGGGTATTCGGCGCCGGCACGGCGCAGGTCATCCTCAGCGCCACGCTGATCGGCGGCGCCCTGCTCCTCTTCTACGGGCTCGACACCCAGTCCGCCCTGATCGTGGGACTGGTGCTGTCGCTGTCGTCCACGGCCGTCGTGATGCAATTGCTGGCCCAGCAGCAGGCCACCGGCACTCCACTCGGCCAGGCCGCCTTTGCCATCCTGATGCTGCAAGACCTTGCCGTGGTGCCGATCCTGCTCCTGATCGGCGCCCTCGGCGGGGACAATGCGGGAAGCAGCGCCGGCAGCGGCGACAGCGTCGCCCTCGTGGCGCTCACCACGCTGGTCAAGGCCACCATTGCCATCGGGCTGATCTACCTGGTCGGCGGGCGCATCGTCCGCAAGCTGTTCCGCTCCTTCGCCGCGCACCGCCAGCCGGACGTCTTCATGGCGCTGATCCTGCTCAGCACCTTCGGCATCGCCGGCCTGTCCGCGGCGGCAGGCCTGTCGATGGCGCTGGGCGCCCTGATCGCCGGCCTGCTGCTGGCCGAGACCGAGTTCAAGCACGAGGTCGAACTGACGGTCGAGCCGTTCAAGGGCCTGCTCATGGGCCTGTTCTTCATGACGGTCGGGATGAGCATCGACACCCGCCAGATCGTCGATGCGCCGCTGTTGCTGGCGGCCCTGGCGGCCGGCCTGGTGCTGCTCAAGGCGCTGGTGGTGGCAGTTCTGCTGCGGATCGGCGGCCAGCCGTGGAGCCGTGCGCTCGAGGGCGGCCTGCTGCTGGGCCAGGGCGGCGAGTTCGCCTTCGTGGCGGTCGGCTATGCCATGACGTCGCAGGTGCTCGCGCCCGCGCTCGGCGCGCAGGTCATGCTGGTGGTCGGGCTGTCGCTGTTCATCACGCCGATGCTGGCGCGCCTGGGCCGCCTGATCGGCGACCGCGATGAGCACGCGCAGCACGAACTGGCTGCGGACGCGGACGGCCGCGCGCTGGCCTCGGCGCGCGGCCGCGTCATCATCGCCGGCTTCGGCCGCGTGGGCCAGCAGCTGGCCAAGCTGCTGGGCGAGCAGAACATCCCCTTCGTGGCCTTCGAATGCGACGCCAAACTGGTCTCGAAGCTGCACGCGGAAGGCAAGCCGGTCTACTTCGGCAACGCCTCGCGCCCCGAACTGCTGCGCCGCGTACATGCCGACGAGGCGCCGGCGATCGTGCTGACCATGGACCATCCGGCATCCAGCATGCAGGCGGTGCGCGGCATCCGCCGCGAGTTCCCGCATGCGCGCCTGTTCGTGCGCTCGCGCGACGAGAAGCATGCGCGCGCCCTGCGCCTGGCCGGCGCCAGCGTGGTGGTGCCGGAAACGCTGGAAGCCAGCCTGCAGCTGTCGGCCTTCGTGCTGGAAGCGATGGGGCTGGACGAGCGCACGGTGGACGGGATCGTCGACCATGAGCGCGACCTGGTGACCGCCAGGCTGCTGGAACCGGAGGCGTCCGGCGTGACGCCAGGCTGACGGGCCGGCTGACGGTCACACTGGCTCATCGATCGCACAGCGCAATGCGCTTCGCGCGCTGGTCGATCAGCACCACGAAGTTTTGCAGGACATGCGCCCCGACGAGCATTTCGGGGAACCTGTCCGCTACCCGCACCTCCACGTCCGGCAGCGTGGCGGCGCCGATCGTGACAGGACCGGGCAGCATCCCGCGCCAGGTCTCGATTCGGGTATTGGTGAGGGTTGCCGCCCCGGCCGGTTCCAACGGGGCCTGCGCAAGCTGCGCGTACAAGGCCTTGGGCATGACGAAGCCGACGTTGGCGCCGGTGTCCAGGTTGGCCTCGGTCCGGACAGCGCCGACGGAAACGGGAATGCGGAATGCGCGTTCATAGCCGATGGTGCCGTGTCCCGTGGCAGGCAGGGCCAGCGTCCGGCTGAATGACAGGGTTTTATTTGGATAGTCCAGCACCAGCAGGCCATCCGCGAAAAAATCGCGGGCGATGATGCCGTGAAAGCGCGCCTCGGCCCGCATCCGGCCGCCGTAATCGCGGGTGATGACTTCCACGTTTTTTCGCACCAGGCCGCCCACTGCCAGCGCGTCGAGCTGCACCGTATCGACCGTGGCCGTCTGCACGCCGTCCGAGGTGCTGGCCTGGCCCTGCGGCTTCAGGCCCAGCACGTTCACCAGCGTCGTATCCGCCCGCCCGATCCCGCTCGCTCCCGTATCGACGGCGAACCTGAAAGGACCGCCGTCGTTGACGCGCGCTTGCACGTAGATGCGTCCGTCGACGACCTCGAACGGAACCTGCACCGCGAAGTTCGCGCCCGCTGCATCGGCCAGCCGGCATGCCTCCGGAGCTGCAATCGCTGTCAAGGGAAGGCAAAGCAGGAACAGCGGGGGCAGGAGCTTGGGCATGGCATTCCTTGGAAAAGAAAATGCCAGTATTCGCTCCAACGCGCGGCACTGCACCGGCTTTGCGACGAATCCTGGCCGGGCGCGACGAAGCGCCGCTTTTCACGCATCCGTGGGTTCGCTGTCCTGGCAGGCAGCTATAATCCTGCCTCGTCCCGACTACCCTCCAGGAACAGAATGACGCAATCCGGACTTCCTTCCGCCGCGCTGCCGAAGGCGCTCGGCCACATCCGCGTGCTCGACCTGTCGCGCGTGCTCGCCGGCCCGTGGTGCTCGCAAAACCTGGCCGACCTCGGCGCCGACGTGATCAAGATCGAGCGCCCCGGCAACGGCGACGACACCCGCGCCTGGGGACCGCCCTATGCGAAGGACGAGCAAGGCCGCGATACCGGCGAAGCCGCCTACTACCTGTCGGCCAACCGCGGCAAGCGCTCGGTCACGGTGGACATCGCCAGCAGCGAGGGACAAAGCCTGCTGCGCGAACTGGTCAAGCATTGCGACGTTGTACTGGAGAACTTCAAGGTGGGCCACCTGAAGCGCTACGGCCTCGATTACGCCAGCCTGAAAGCCATCAAGTCCGACCTGGTCTATTGCTCGATCACCGGTTTCGGCCAGGACGGCCCGTATGCGCACCGTGCCGGCTACGACTTCCTGATCCAGGGCATGGGCGGGCTGATGTCGGTCACCGGCGAACGCGACGACCTGCCGGGCGGCGGCCCGCAAAAGGCGGGCGTGGCGCTGACCGACCTGATGACCGGCATGTACGCGACGGTGGCGGTGCTGGCCGCGCTGACCCACCGCGACCGCACCGGCGAGGGCCAGCACATCGACATGGCCCTGCTCGACACCCAGGTGGCGATGCTGGCCAACATGGGCAGCAATTACCTCAACACCGGCAAGCCGCCGAAACGCTGGGGCAATGCGCACGCCAACATCGTGCCTTACCAGACCTTCGCCTGTGCGGACGGCCACCTCATCGTCGCCACCGGCAACGACGGGCAGTACCAGAAATTCGTCGAAGCCGGCGGCAGGCCGCAGCTGGCTAACGATCCGCGCTTCGCCACCAATCCGCTGCGCGTGCAGAACCGCGACCAGCTGGTGCCGCTCCTGGCCGGGATGGTAAAGGAGAAGAAGCGCGACGAGTGGATCGCCCTGCTGGAGTCACGAGGCGTGCCCTGCGGGCCGATCAACGACCTCAAGGAAGTGTTCGCCAACGAGCAGGTGCAGGCGCGCGAGGTCGCCATCGAATTGCCGCACCCGACCGCCGGTAAAGTGAAACTGGTGCGCAATCCGATCCGGATGTCGGCCACGCCCGCGACCAGCGACAAGGCGCCGCCGCTGCTGGGGCAGCATACCGACGAGGTGCTGCACGACGTGCTGGGGCTTGGCGAGGCAGAGATTGCCGCGCTGCGCGGCAAAGGGATCGTCTGATCTCGTCGCGTGGACGGGTCTTCCCGCCCACGCGACGGACGGCATGTCAATGCAGCTGGTGCTTCAGCTCCGACAGCACGTCATGCACCCGCGTCACCACCGACGCCACCTGCGGCGACGGCTGCGAGGTACGGCACATCCGCTTGGCTTCGTCACCCATTTCTTCCAGCCGGTCGATGCACTGGATGATATTGGACTGGTCGTTCGACTGCATCACGCGCTGGGCTTCCGGCATTTCGTGGGCGATCTTCTGGATGCAATCACGGATGTCTTCCGGTGCACCCTGGTCGTTGCGGGTCACTTCTTCGGCCTGGTTGATCGTCTGCTGGATCTGGGTGAAACGCTGTTGAATTTCGGCAGGTTGCAACATGATTGACCTCCTGAAAGTAATGCGGTCACGCCGCTGGAATCAACCACTTTAGTCCTCCCGGTAGGGATTTCAAGCACGCATTTCAGCCGTGCGCGCGTCAACTCTGGAACAACATTCAGCTTGCGTGAGAATCCAAGGATTTCCAGCAAGCGAAATGCGCTAAGGTAGGGCCGCCATCCACTTTGCTAACTTTTCACCATGTCCGGACCATTCCATCCCATGCTGTTCGGCACTGTCCTGCTGGCCGGCCTGGCACAGGCTGTGCCTTACCCGAACACCAGCAACTTCGGCGTTCCTTTTTCCCGGGACGAATCCTGGTACCGCCAGTGCATGCGGGTCGAAGGACGTAGCGCGCCCGGCCTGGGCAGCCAGACTCCGGCACAGCGCGGCAATGCCGGCGATCTCTACTACGACAAGCGCAGCCAGGCTGCCACGTCGGATGCGGAATGGCGGCAGGTGCGCGAATGCGCGCTGGCGCAGGAAGACGATGCCGTGCTCATGATGCTGTACGCGAACGGCTTCGGCGTGCCGAGGGACAGCGACATCGCCATCCACCATGCCTGCAAGCTCGAGTTCATCGCGAAAGCGGAGATGGAAGCACGCATCGCCCACCTCAGCGGTCCACAGCCTGCCGGCGCCGTGTTCGACCAGTGCGACGACATCACCAGCGGCTATATGGGAACCGTCTGCGCCGGCATCCGCGAAGGCCAGGCCGAGCGCATCCGCAAGGCGCGCCTGGATCGCCATGCGGCGACGCTGCCGCCATCCGCACGGCGCGCACTCACGCAACTGCATGCCGCGGCCGACCGTTATGCAGCCGCAGCCGAGAACGACATGCAGGGCACCGCGGCGCCGGGCCTGGCAATCGCACGCGAAGGCAAGCTCCAGGCCCAGTTCGTCGAGACGCTGGCCAGGGTGCTGGACAATGCATTGCCCTCCGCATCGCCGCAGGACCTGGCCCGCATCGACAAGAAGCTCAACGCCGTCTACCGGCAGCTGATGGCGCCGGCGCCGTCCGAATCCGGGCAACCGGAGCGCATCGGCCTGTCGACCATTACGCGCGCGGAAGTGCGCGAAGCCGAACGGCGCTGGATCGCCTACCGCGACGCCTTCCTCGCCTTGCGGGCGCAGTTATCCTCGGGCGCGAGCCGGGATGCGATCGCAGTGGCGCTGACCAGGCAGCGTCTGGCGGAGCTGAACGCGATCCTGGAGTACCGCTGAGCCGCGGTATCCATAAATATGTTGACACCCATGGCACTGCTGCTACTATATCGACATTCGATATGTCGCCATCCGATATAGCGGGCAACGACACAAACCGGGAGCCGACGTGGACGTCAATTACGCGAAATACCTGCCGCTATCGGAAGCCACGTTCTACGTGCTGGCAGCCCTGCAGGAACCGCTGCACGGCTATGCGCTGATGCAGAAAGTCGACGCGATGAGCGAAGGCAAGGTGGTCATCGGGCCTGGCACGCTCTATGGCGCCTTTGCCTCCCTGGAAAAAGCGGGACTGATCGAAAAAGTCAGCGAAGTCGAGCGGCGCAAGACGTATGGATTGACGGACAAGGGCCGCCTGGTGCTGGCCGAGCAGGTACGACGGCTCGCCATCATGGTGCGCAACGGGCAGTTTGCACTTTCACATTCGAACAAGGGAGAAGCGGCGTGAGCACGACGGTACGGATTTTCAAATTGTTCTGGGCGCACGAGGACGAGCAGCAGGAAGCCTGGCTGCGGTCCAAGGCGCAACAAGGCCTGCACCTGGTGAAGGTGAGCCCATTCTGCTTCTGGACCTTCCGCCGCGGCGAACCGGCCGACATCGTGTATCGGGTCGACTTTCCCAACGCCAGCCACGACGCCGGCTTCCGGCAACTGATGGAGGATGCCGGCTGGGCCCTGGCCGCGCAGACCGTAGGCTGGCATTACTGGCGTACGCAGGCCGTCAAGGGCAAGGCGCCGGCACTGTTCACCGACAATGCATCGAAGGCCAACAAGTTCAGGCAAAGGCTCGTCCTGTTCGTAGCCGCCGCCATGCCCCTCTTCGTCACCTTTTTCGTCCTGGACATGCCGAGCAAGCTGCCCCAGCTGTCCATGCCTTTCCTGGTGGCCTACGGCGGCGCCCTGGCGGTCTACCTGATGGTCATGCCGTATTCGATCCTGCGGCTGTGGCTGAGGGTCCGCGAACTGAACACGTCATTGCCGGCCTGATGCCGGCATGGGGGCCGGCGCGAGCCGCCGCAAGCGCAGCGCGATGCCCATCGCTGCGCCGAGCAGCGCGCCCAGCACGGCCACCACGCCCGGCCAGCCCCAGCCTGCCCACACATAGCCGGTGAACCAGCCCACCACGCTGGAGCCCAGGTAGTAGCAGAACAGGTAGATGCCCGATGCCAGCGCCTGCGGCGGCCGCGCGCGCCGGCCGACCCAGCTGCTGGTCACCGAATGCGAGGCAAAGAAGCCGAAGGTCGCCACCCCGGTGCCGAGCACGATGGCGATGACGGAATCGTGCAGCGTCACCAGCAGCCCCGCGATCATCACGCCCATGAACAGCCACAGCACGTTACGGCGCCCGAGCCGGTCCGCGAGCTTGCCGGCCCACATCGAGCTGAACATGCCCAGCAAATACAGCAGCGACACCGCGCCCACCGCACTCTGGCTCAGGCCGAAGGGCGGCGCGAGCAGCCGGTAGCTGATGTAGTTGTACAGGCTCACGAACACGCCCATCAAGAGAAAAGGCAGCACGAACAGCCAGGGCAGGCCTTCGTCCGCCAGGTGGATGCGCAGGCCGTCGACGAAGCCCGGTCCCCGCGCCCGCCTGGTCTCGCCATGGCGCGAGGGCGGCAGGCTGCGCGAGAATTCCCAGGCCGCATACAGCCCGGCCACCCCCAGCAGCCCGACCGCGATGCGCCATGAGACGACGTCGCTGATCACCGAAGACAGCACCCGCCCGCTCATGCCCCCAAACGCGGAGCCGCTGATGTACATGCCCATCGACAGGCCGAGCGAGGTCGCTTCGATCTCGTCGCTGAGGTAGGCCATGGCCACCGCCGGCAGGCCGCCCAGCACCAGGCCGAGCAGCACGCGCACGCCGACCAGCTGGATGTAGTCGAGCGCGAAGGCGGACAACAGGGTGAGCAGCGCGCCGCCGACCATCGAGGCCACCATCAGCTGCTTGCGGCCGATGCGGTCGGCCACGCTGCCGGAGACCAACAGCGCCACCGCCAGCGCCGCGGTCGACACCGACAGCGCCAGGCTGCTTTGTGCGGGAGTGAGGGAAAAATCCTGCGCCAGCAGCGGCATCAGCGGCTGGACGCAGTACAGCAGCGCAAAGACGGAAAAGCCGCCAAAGGCCATTGCGCGGTTGATGCGGCGGAAGGCTGGGCTTCCGGCCGCGATCGTTCCGCGCGCACCGTTCATGGCTGGCTTACGGCAGGTCCGCGTCGAGTTCGGACCCGGCGTAGTTCTCCAGCTCGGTGAAGAGCTGCTTCATGCTCGCGCGGGTGTCGATGTGCTGCAGCACCGTGCAGTGCGCGCGGTAGGTGGCGATGCGATCGGCGATGACGGATTGGTGCGCCGCCGGGATCTTTTCCATCAGCGCGGCCCAGCCGGCTTCGAAGTCCGGTTTGTTCTTGCGCACCGATTTCACCAGGCGCTCGAACTCCTTCTGTCCGGTGCGCGCCGTGATGCGCCCGCCCCCCTCGACCGCGAAGATGACCGCCAGCGCGATCACGCCTTCGGCGTTCAGGTCGGGGTCGTTGATCGGGCCTTCGTAATGGTGGCGGCGGATCCACTGCGCCGCGCGCACGATCGCCTGCACGCCCTGGCGCTCCTTCAGCTGGGACAGGTAACGTTCGTAGCCGGACCAGCTCTCGCCCGGATCGGCCGTGCACAGGTCGACGAACAGTTCCTTCAGGCGCCGCTGGGAATAGATCGGGTCGACGTCGTACTCGCCCACCAGGCTGTCCTCGGGCAGCGCGGACAGTTCCTTCACCATGCGGAAGCCTTGCTGGAATACCAGCTCGGCGCCCTCCTCGATCAGGATATCGAGCGCGTCGAGGTCGTCCTCGGTGTCGAGCAGGTGCTCGAGGCCGAGCGAGACGCCGCCCACGGTCAGCAGCAGGGCGCGCTGGATGCCTTCGGCGGTGCGGTCATTGGTGAACTTCTCGGCCACCATGGCGGTGATGCCGGCCAGTTCGTCGGCCAGCACCGTGGCCTCCTCGTCGGTGGCCTCGCCTGGCAGCAGCTTGATCGCACGCACCAGGCGCGGCAGCTTCTCGATGACGATGGCGGGCAGCATGGTCGCAGGCGCCCCGCTCACGAGAAGATGTCCGTGCCCATGCTGCGGCGGTTGCCGCGACGCGGCATGCTGCGCACCGACGGCACCTGCTTGCGCAGGCGGTACAGCAGTTCGCGCGTGCTGCGCTGCATGAAGGGCGATTCTTCGTCCGGGTCGTCCGGCAACTCGACGTCGGCCATCTCGGCACTATGGCGGAACTCCGGGAACAGCTCGAGCAGCGAACGCTCCCAGCCGTCCTCGCTGGCCTTGGCCAGGTCGACCGCCAGCGGCGCGATGTCGCTGTCGCCGCTGGTCTGGGCGGTGACGTAGCGGCCTTTCGACAGGATTTCGCCGGCGACTTCGAGGATTTCCTTCGGCGCCAGCGACCACAGGATCGCGAACACGGTGGCGCCATGGTCGGTGCTTGATGCTTCCTGCAGCAGTTCGTGGCGGCGCTCGTCGTCGTCGTTGGCGTAGACGATGCCGTGCACGTGGTTGAACAGGTTCTCGGCGATGCGCTCGGGGTCGTCTTCGATGAGGTTGTCCGGCCAGGTGGCGGCGATGTAGGCCAGGCTTTCGGCCCAGGCCCTGGGCGGCACCAGCATGGTGGCCAGCGAGGTCTTGGCGCCGTCGAAGCCGGACAGGTGCAGCGCGGTGACCTGCGGCGGCAGCGTCGCCAGCACTTCGGCCACGGCGTAGTCGCCGTGCTCGTCGGCCGCCTGCGAGAACGCCTCTTCGGCGTGCTCGAGCGAACCGGCCAGCACCAGTTCGCTGACCTGCCTGGTCAATGCCGGCAGATTGGCTTGTTTGCCTTCGTCACTCATTCGCGCTCTCCATCCGCATCGAACAGCTGGGTGAAGTCGTCGGTGGCGGCCGAGTCTTCCATGTCGTCGTCGTCGCCTTCGTCGCCTTCGCCGAGACGCGCGAAGTCACGGTCTTCGTCTTCCCAGCGGCCCTGGTTCTTGTACAGGAAGGCCGTGATGATGGCCTGGCGCGCCAGCTCGGGATAATTCGCGCACATCGCCTCGTACATGGCGCCGCCCTGCTCGCCGCTGCACTCGGCCATCGCGAATACGCCGTCCGGGCCGCTGCCCTCGTAGTCGGCGGCCTCGCGCATCAGGCCTTTCGGATCCTTGAACTTGATGCAATCAACGAGTGCGAAGGCCATCAGGTTGACGTCGTCCAGGCCCGATCCGCTGGCGTATTCGGAGACCAGCGCACTGACCATCATGTCGTAGTTCTTCTTGTTGGGCGGATCGCCCAGCGTGCCCTCGATCTGTCCTTCCAGTTCGCGCGACTGGAACGAGAATTCGGGATGTACGTTTTTCATTGTGTGTCCTGTTGATTCATTGTTGGGCCGGCGGCCACGGTGGGCCAGCCTCTCGGGCCTGCAGGCGAGCGTCGCCCCGGTCAGTTGGGTAGATTCACGCCGTTGAGCGCGAACAGCGAGCGCCACAGCTCGAAGGCTTCGGCCTCGGCATCGAGCACGATGCGGTGGTTGACGCTCTGGTTGTATTCGGCGCGCTTGACCGGATCGGACAGGATTTCATAGGCCTTCGTGACAGCCTTGAAGCGTGCTTCGGCGCCCGGCGCCTGGTTACGGTCCGGGTGGTAGCGCATCGCCAGCGAGCGATAGACCTTCTTGATCTCGTCGTCGGCGGCGTTCGGGGCGACGCCGAGAATCGCGTATAGATTTTCCAAAAAACACTCCCGCGTAACGGCCAAACCGGGATTATCCTATATAAAGCGATAAGCTGGCGAGGCGGACGCTTCGGCGCCGTTCAGCGGCGGCCAGGCTGGGCCGGCGGCGTGGCCTGCGGACGGGCCGCTTGCAGCGTGGGGGACGGGGGCAGCGGCATGCCGGCCAGGGCCAGCAGCCAGGCGCGGACCAGTTCCGGATGGGTGGCGAGGGTTTTCATGGTTGAGCCTTGCGAATGGATCTGCATGCCCCAAGTATGTATCGTTTGAATGCGTTGTACCGTGCGCTCCACCACATACCGGTCCGGCTCCCCCCTGCCTTACGGTAAAATGTCCGTCATAACCTATTCAACTTTTTTCCATGAGCAACGAAATGAATACCCCGGCGGCTGCGAAGGCTGGAAACCCTGCGCCCCCTTCGTCCAACTTCCTGCGCGCCATTATCGAAAGCGACCTGGCGGCAGGCACGCATGCGCGCGAAGGCATGCCACCCGTGATCACCCGTTTTCCGCCGGAGCCGAACGGTTACCTGCACGTAGGCCACGCCAAGTCGATCTGCCTGAACTTCGGCCTGGCGCGCGACTACAACGGCCGCTGCCACCTGCGCTTCGACGATACCAATCCGGAGAAGGAAGACCAGGAATACGTCGACACCATCATGGATTCCGTGAAATGGCTCGGCTTCAGCTGGGAACAGGGCGACGGCGAATACCTGCACTACGCCAGCGATTACTTCGACAAGCTGTACGAGATGGCCGAGTACCTGATCCGCGAAGGCAAGGCCTATGTGGACAGCCAGAGTGCCGCCGACATGGCGAAAAACCGCGGCAACTTCGGCACGCCGGGCACCAACTCGCCTTTCCGCAACCGCCCGGTCGAGGAATCGCTGCAGCTGTTCCGCGACATGAAGGCAGGCAAGTACAAGGATGGCGAGCACATCCTGCGCGCCAAGATGTCGGAAGACGCGATGGCCTCGCCGAACATGACCAACCGCGATCCGGCGCTGTACCGTATCCGCCATGCGCACCACCACCGCACCGGTGACGACTGGTGCATCTACCCGATGTACGACTACACGCATCCGATCTCGGACGCGCTGGAAAACATCACCCATTCGATCTGCACGCTCGAGTTCCAGGACCACCGCCCGATGTACGACTGGCTGGTGGACACGCTGGCCGACGGCGGCTTCTTCCCGCGCCCGGTGCCGCGCCAGTACGAGATGGCGCGCCTGAACCTGACCTATGTGGTCACCTCCAAGCGCAAGCTGCGCCAGTTGGTCGACGAAGGTGTGGTCACCGGCTGGGACGATCCGCGTATGCCGACCATCGTCGGCCTGCGCCGCCGCGGCTACACGCCGGAATCGATCCAGCTGTTCTGCGAGCGCATCGGCGTGTCGAAAGCCGACGGCTGGATCGACATGAGCACGCTGGAAGGCGCGCTGCGCGACGACCTCGATCCGAAGGCGCCGCGCGCCATCGCGGTGCTGCGTCCCTTGCGCCTCATCGTCGACAACTTCCCCGAAGGCGAGTCGGTCGAGTGCACTTCACCGGTCCACCCGCACCACCCCGACATGGGCCTGCGCCGCTTCCCCTTCACCCGCGAGCTGTGGATCGAACAGGACGATTTCATGGAAGTCCCGACCAAGGGCTACCACCGCTTCACGCCGCCGAGCGGCGACCAGCCGGGTTCGCGCGTGCGCCTGAAGTACGGTTACGTGGTCGAGTGCACGGGCTTCGACAAGGATGCCGACGGCAAGGTAACGGCCGTGCACGTGAAGTATTTCGAAGACTCGAAGTCGGGTACGCCGGGTGCGGACAACTACAAGGTCAAGGGCAATATCACCTGGGTCAGCGCGGCCACCGCCCTGGCGGCCGAAGTGCGCCTGTACGACCGCCTGTTCACCGAGGCGCAGCCGGATGCCGGCGGCAAGGACTTCAAGGCCGCGCTCAACCCGAACGCCCTCGAGACCGTCACGGCCTACCTGGAGCCGGGCATGAAGGATGCGGTGGCCGACCAGCGCTTCCAGTTCGAGCGCCACGGCTACTTCGTGGCGGACCGCGTGGATACACAGCCGGGCAAGCCGGTGTTCAACCGCGTGACGACGCTGAAGGACAGCTGGGGTAAATAAGTTTCAAACGCGCTCGAGAAATGGGGGAAAGGTGCCTGGCGCCCTTCCCCTATTTTTTTGTCATGCTTTCGAAACGTTTCCATCCTGATCATTTCGTTGCATATTTGCTATACCTGACAAACCTGATAGGTTCTTCGCTCCGTAAAGAAGCTTAGCGTAGGCATGTATGTCGCATTAGCGCGACGACTTCACCTTGCAAGCGAGATTCGGACTATGTCACCCCGCCGTTCCTCCCATCATCATGTCGTATTGCCGACGACGATGCTGATCGGGACATTGCTGTCCGTTTCTGTCGGCGCCACGCTGCACCTGGCCACCGCCAAGGCGATCGAAAGCGATGCCCAGACGCGCTTTCGCGGCATGGCGCGCACCGCCCAGTTCGCGATCGATGCCCGCATCAAGAGCTATACCGACGTCCTGCGCGGCATGGCCGGGCTGTTCCACGCCAACCCGGATGCCAGCGCCGACGATTTCCGCCACTACGTCGAGCAGCTCGACACGCCCCGCAATTTCCCTGGCCTGCATGCCATGAACTATGCGCGCAATGTCGGCCCCGCTGAATTGACGGCGGTGGACGCGGACGTGCGCCGCCGCCTGCGCGCCTACGGCAGGCCCGAGCCTGCCAGGAAACTGCAGCCCGTGCCCGGCCGGGACAGCTACACAGTCATCGTCTACATGGAACCTCCCATCCCGGAATCGCTCGACAAGCTCGGCCTCGACCTGGAAGCACGGCCCTACATCCGCCGCACAGTGGAAGCGGCACGCGACAACAATTCCTTCACTTCATCGGGTCTCCGCGTTAACGTGTTGCCGGGCTCGGGCCCCTATCAGAACATCCTCGCGATGCGCCTGCCCGTGTACCGCAGTCGCATGCCGACCGATACCATCCTGCAACGCCGCGCCGCCTACATTGGCACCGTCGGCATCGGTTTCGGGGTCAACATGATGGTCAACGGCGCACTCGCGGGATTCCCGGCCGATGGCGTGCGCCTGGTAATCACCGACCTCGACGATGTGCCTCTGGAACCGGGCGAGTCCAGGCCCAACGCGGTGCTCTACGACAGCCATTGGACGACGAAAACCCGAACAGTGCTCGACGAGGCGAACCTGCTGCGGGCCAGCCTGCCGATCGAATTCAAGAAGCGCCGTTGGCGCGCCGATTTCAGCATCGCCAGTTCCGCCTTGTATACGCGTTTCGACTCTTATTATCCCTGGCTGGCCGCAGTTGCCGGCTCGCTTAGCACCGCCCTCCTCTACGCGCTGTTCCAGACCATGGCCTCGGCGCGCCGCAACGCGCTGCGCATGGCCGAGGACATGACGCGCGAACTGCGTGCCAGCCAGGCCAAGCTGCAGGCTACCAACGAGAAACTGCGCCAGTTGGCGGCACACGCCGAACAGATCAAGGAGGGCGAGCGCAAGCGCATCGCGCGCGAAATCCACGACGAGCTTGCACAGAATTTGCTGGCGCTGAAGATCGAGGCCGAGATCCTCGCCAACCGCACGCGCAACAGCCACGGCCGCCTGTACGAGCGCGCCGCGGCGACGGTGCGCCAGATCGACCTGACCATCCGCAGCGTGCGCCACATCATCAACGACCTGCGCCCGAACGTGCTCGACCTGGGCCTGAACGCGGCAGTGGACTGGCAGGTGGCCGATTTCGCGCGCCGCACCGGGATCGAATGCGAACTGGTCGAGGACGAGACCGAGCACCACCTCGACGACCATTGCGCCACCGCCTTCTTCCGCATCCTCCAGGAGTCGCTCAACAACGTGGCGCGGCACGCGCGCGCGACCAGGGTGCGCATCGACCTGCACCAGCATGCCGACATGCTGACGATGACGATCCGCGACAACGGCGTGGGCATGCAGCCGGGCAGCCGCACCCGTAGTGGCTCCTTCGGACTGGTCGGCATCGAGGAGCGCGTCAACATCCTCGGTGGCAGCTTCTCGATCAGCAGCGGACCCGATACCGGCACCGCCATCGTCGTCACCATCCCCTTGCACGGGCACATGCCGGACCCGTCCACCATCACCGGCCGCGCCAGCAATTCCGCGGTGTCGGTACTGGCCTGAGCTTGGATGTTGTCGCGTTTCTGCACAGCAGTTTATTGCTTGATTGAACTCAACGCCAAGCGTGACCGATCGCAGGACACTGGTTATCACTGCCACCGGTCAAGACGCTTTTCTTGGCTACCGATTAACGCAAACCGATCACTCAGGAGGACATTCTCGAGTACCGCTTCAAGCTAGGGATAACAATAGAAATGCCTACATAAACTGTTCAAAACAAAAGGTGATAAACATGTCGACCAAAGAATTTGCAGCGTTTGAAACGCTTGATCTTGCCCCGATCAAAATGAAACTGATGCACGTGGAATCTGGCGAAGGCTGGTCCGCAGTGCGCGCCGACGCGGTGGAAACGGAGTACCGGCGCTTCCTGTTCCTGATGAAGAAATACCCCGATGCGGACGCCTCGCCGACCGTTGACGTCGACACCTTCTGGCACTATCACATCCTCGACACGCTGAAGTACGCCCGCGATTGCGAAGCGCTGTTCGGCTACTTCCTGCACCACTATCCGTACGTCGGCATTGGCGCGGGTGCGAATGAAGGCGACCACGCTGCCGGGGGCCAGCGCATGCGCGAGATCTACGAGGCGGAATTCGGCGCCATGGCTGCCGCCAACGCCGCATACGCTTTCTGCTCCTCATCGGACGAGCCGCACGAAGGCGCCAACGCCAAGTATACTTACTGCGCCGGGCCGGGCAAGCCGCGCGAAGCCGCCAGCTCCAGCGCCAAGTATGCTTACTGCGCCGGGCCGGGCAAGCCACGCGAAGCCGCCAACGACGCATACGCATACTGCGCCGCGCCGGGCAAGCCCCTCGAAGCCGCCAACGCCGCATACGCTTACTGCGCAGCGCCGGGCAGGCCCCTCGAGGCGGCCAACACTGCATACGCCTACTGCGCCGCGCCGGGCAAGCCGGGCACAGCCGCCAACGCCGTATACGCTTACTGCGCCGCGCCGGGCAAGCCGGGCGCGGCCGCCAGCTCCGCGTACGCCTACTGCGCTGCACCAGGCAAGGAGCTGGTGCAAGCGGCCTGACTCCCCTCAGTCTGCGGCCGGTAGGGCGACAGTCGCCTACCGGCCGTTTTCTTTCAGGCAGCGAGCGCGCGCCCGTCTACTTCAGTCTTGACCATCATGCCTCCGGCGAACCGGAAGCAACGTCGAGCAGTGGAGCCGCCCGGGATGCGGGCTGGGGGTGCGGGACTTACTTTTTCTTGCCTGGCGCGGCCTTGGCCAGGCCGCTGGCCTGGTAGAGGGCGCGCGCGTCGGTGTGGGCACGTTCGACCGTGCGCATCTCGGGCTTGTCGTCGTGCGCCACGAAATATTCCTTGTCCTGCGCGGCGACCACGATCCTGATCGCGGCGGCGTCGGTGACGCCGTATTTTTCGACGATCAGCGTGGTCACTTCGTCGAGGTATTCTTCATAGGTCATGCTGGCCTCTCATTCTGGGTGCCCGATTGTACGGGAGTCGCGCCCAGGTACGCCAGCGCCGCCGGCACGTCCGGGTAGCGCAGGCGCAGGCGCAGCTCGCGCTTGAGGCGCGTGTTGTCGAGGCGCCGCGATTCGGACATGAAGGAAAGCAGCGTCGGCGACACCAGCGCCTGCAGCTCGGCGCGCGGAAGGCGCGGCGGCCGCGCCAGCGCCAGGGCGTCGGCCACCGCGTCGAAATACTCGCCCATCATCATGCGCGTGTCGTCCACCGCATGCAGCACCCGCCCCGCGCCGCGGGCCCGGAACAGTGCCAGTGCCACGATGCGCGCCAGGTCGTCGGCGTGGATGTGGTTGGTGTACACGTCGTCTTCCGGCCGCAGGGCCGGCGTGCCCTGCTCCAGCCGCTTGCGCGGCAGGCGGTTGGCGGCATAGATGCCCGGCACGCGCAAGATCGACAAGCCGGTGCCGGTGGCCAGCGCCCAGGCGCGCAGCACCCGTTCGGCGTCGACGCGCCGCTGCGCGCGTGCGTTGCGCGGCGCCACCGGCCGCGTCTCGCGTACCAGCGCGCCGCCGCAATCGCCATATACGCCGCTGGTGCTCACATACACCAGGCGCCTGGCCTTGCCCAGCGCCGCCACCAGGTGGCGCGTGCGGCGATCGAGATCGCCTTCCGGCTGCGGCGGGGCGAGGTGCACGACCCAGTCGGCCAGCCCGCACAGGCGGCCCAGCGTCGCGGGACGGTCGAGGTCCGCCACCACCGGCACCGCCCCGCCCGCCCGCAGCTCGGCCCGGCGCTCCGGCTGGCTGGTGAGGGCGAACACGCGGAAACGCCCGGCGAGCAGCGGCAGCAGGCGCATGCCGACGTCGCCGCAGCCGACGATGAGCAGGCGCGGACGGTGGAAAGCGGGAGGCTGGATCATGGCGGCGCAGTAGGAGAGGAAACAGGGGTGCGATGCGGATGAAAGCCTGCCACTCTAGCACAGCCCCGTCCTGGCGTTTCACGGCCCCGGGGGCCGCGGTGTAGAATACCGCCCAACAAATATCGTCAAACTCAGATACTGCATGACTTTCCAGATCACCGTCCAGCCCAGTGGCCACCAGTTCACCTGCGAAGCCGACGAAACCGTCCTGTCCGCCGCCATTCGCGCCGGCATCGGCCTGCCCTACGGCTGCAAGAACGGCGCCTGCGGTTCGTGCAAGGGCCGGGTGGCCATCGGCGAAGTCGCCCACAAGCCGCACCAGCAGCGCGCCCTCACCGATATCGAAAAGACCCAGGGCATGTCGCTGTTCTGCTGCGCCGTGCCGCAGCAGGACCTGGTGATCGAAGCGCGCGAAGTGGGCGGCAGTTCGGAGTACCCGGTGCGCAAGATGCCGACCCGGATAGCCGGCGTCAGGAAGGCCGCGCCCGACGTCGCCATCGTCACGCTGCAGCTGCCGGCCAACGAAGCGCTGGCCTACCGCGCCGGCCAGTACATCGAATTCCTGCTCAAGGACGGCAAGCGCCGCGCCTACAGCATCGCCTGCGCGCCCTCGTTCAGCGGCCCGCTCGAGCTGCACATCCGCCACCTGGCGGGCGGCCTGTTCACCGACCACGTCTTCGGCGCCATGAAGGAGCGCGACATCCTGCGCTTCGAAGGCCCGCTCGGCACCTTCTTCCTGCGCGAAGAATCGAGCAAGCCGATCGTGCTGCTGGCCTCCGGCACCGGCTTCGCGCCCGTGAAGGCGCTGGTCGAGCACCTGATGCACCTGAAGTCGACGCGCCCCGTGCGCCTGTACTGGGGCGGCCGCCGCCCGCAGGACCTGTACATGGACGAACTGTGCCGCGCCTGGGAAACCACCTTGCCGGACTTCCAGTACGTGCCGGTGATTTCGGACGCGCTGCCGGAAGACGCCTGGCAGGGCCGCACCGGCTATGTGCATGCGGCCGTGATGCAGGATCTTCCCGACCTCTCGGGCCACCAGGTGTATGCCTGCGGCGCGCCGGTCATGGTCGATTCGGCGCGGCGCGACTACGTGGCGCAGTGCGGGCTGCCGGAAGACGAGTTCTTCGCCGACGCCTTCACCAGCGAAGCGGATCTCGCGTAGGGTGGGCGGCTTTGCCGCCCACGCGTTCAAATTACGTTTGATTCGAGGCGGTGCGATCGATCATCAGCTGGTTGGTTTGATTCGAGGCGGTGCGATCGATCATCAGCTGGTTGGTTTGATTCGAGGCGGTGCGATCGATCATCAGCTGGTTGGTTTGATTCGAGGCGGTGCGAACGATCATCAGCTGGTTGGTTTGATTCGAGGCGGTGCGATCGATCATCAGCTGGTTGAACGCGTGGGCGGGAGACCCGCCCACCCTACGGTAGAGGCATATTTGGGGCACAATGGCAACTAGCGTTTCCTGCACCGTCCCCGAAAGCCCTTCATGTCCCTGCTGTCCTCTTCCAGCGGCCTGTCCGTCCTGCGCAACCGCAATCTCGCCTACTACCTCTCCGCCCGTTTCCTGGGCACCCTCGCGGTGCAGATGCAGAGCGTCGCCATCGGCTGGCAGGTCTACCAGATCACCAAGAGCCTGTTCGACCTCGGCCTGATCGGCCTGGCGCAGTTCGCGCCTTTCCTGGTGCTGATCCTGTGGGCCGGCCACGTGGCCGACCGCCACAACCGCCGCAACATCGTCCTGCTGTGCATGGCCGTGCAACTGCTGTGCAGCCTGCTGCTGGTGGGGTTTACGGCCAGCGGGACCAGCATCGTGTGGCCGGTGTTCGCGATCCTGGTGCTGTTCGGCTCCGCGCGCGCCTTCATGATGCCGGCCTCGCAGGCGGTGCTCAAGAACCTGGTGCCGGACCGCGACTTCAGCCAGGCCGTGGCCCTGAGTTCCTCGACCTTCCACGTGGCCGTGATCGCCGGCCCGGTCGTCGGCGGCCTGCTGTATGTCTTCGGTCCGATGACCGTGCACCTGGTCGCCGCCAGCCTGCTCACGGTCGCCGTGCTGTGCATGTCGCGCACCCGCGCCGCGCCGCAGGCGCGCAGCCAGGGCCCGGTGAGCCTGGCGTCGCTGCTCGAGGGCCTGCGCTTCGTGAAGTCGCGCCCGATCGTGCTGGGCGCGATCTCGCTCGACCTGTTCGCAGTGCTGTTCGGCGGCGCCACCGCCCTGCTGCCGGCCTACGCGCACGATGTGCTGCAGGCCGGGCCGGCCGCGCTGGGCTGGCTGCGCAGCGCGCCCGGCCTGGGGGCGGCGCTGTGCTCGATCCTGCTCGCCTTCTTCCCGATCACGCGCCTGGTCGGCCTGTGGATGTTCGGCGGCGTGGCCGTGTTCGGCCTGTGCACGCTGGTGATGGGCTCGACCAACAGCTTCCCGGTGGCGCTGGGCGCCCTGTTCCTGCTCGGCGCGGGCGACATGGTGAGCGTGTACATCCGCCACCTGCTGGTGCAATACGAAACGCCGGACGACATCCGCGGACGCGTCAGTGCGGTGAATTCGGTCTTCATCGGCGCCTCGAACGAACTGGGCGAATTCGAATCGGGCGTCACCGCCGGCTGGCTCGGCCTGACCCGCGCGATCCTGCTGGGCGGCGCGGCCACGCTGCTTGTTACCGGCCTGTGGGCCGTGCTGTTCCCGGTGCTGTCGCGCATGGACCGCTTCCCGCACCATGAAAAGGAAAATGAAAAGGAAAAGGCATGAACCGGCCGGTGCTGAGCGTGCTGGTGGTCGAAGACCACCCGACCATCGCCCGCCAGCTGGTCGATTTCCTCGCTGGCCTGGGCTGGCAGCTCGACCATGCCGGCACCGGCAAGCTGGCCATCCAGCTGGCCACGCAGCAGCCCTACGACGTGGTGCTGCTCGACCTTAACCTGCCCGACCTGGACGGACTGCAGGTCTGCCGCGCGATCAAGGCGGGCGCCCCGAGCAACGTGCCGGTCCTGATGCTGACCGCGCGCGACGCTTTCGAGGACAAGGCGCAAGGCTTTCGCGAAGGCGCCGACGATTACCTGGCCAAGCCCTTCGACCTGCGCGAGGTGGCGCTGCGCTGCGAAGCGCTGGCGCGGCGCGGCGCCCTGCACCAGCACCACGAAATGCGCGTCGGGCCATTCACCCTGCTGGCCCGCGAGAAGCGCGCCTTCCACGAGGGCCGGCCGCTGGTCCTGACCCAGCTCGGCTTCAACATCCTGCTCCTGCTGTGCCGGGAGCACCCGCATCCGGTCTCGCGCGCGGCGCTGGTCCAGCACCTGTGGGGCGCCAATCCGCCCGGCAGCGATGCCCTGAAGTCGCACATCTACACCTTGCGCAAGACGCTCGAAGCGGCGTCCGGACGCAAGCTGCTGGCCACCATCCTGCAGCTGGGCTACCGGCTCGACCTGGAAGCCCCTGGCGATGGCGATGACTAAGTCCATCCGCCGCAGCCTGTTCGCCGCGCTGGCCGGCTTCACCGTCCTGATCTGCCTGTGCTACACCGGGCTGGCGGTGGTGATCGCCTACGTCACCGAAGACATGCTGGTCGGACGGCTGCTGGAACGGGAAGCTGCCGCCATCGAAGCGCACATGGCCCGCGATGGCGCCCTGCCCCGGCCCAGCACCGACCTCATCACCCTCCACGCCAGCCGCGATACGCTACCGGCGGCGGTGCGCGCGGCGACCTCGCCCTTCGACCTGCGCGCCGAGGTGTTCACGGAGACCGGCCAGCACTATCACCTGATGGTGCGTGAGCTGTCCAGTGAGGCCGGCAAGCGCCGCATCCATATACTGGCCGACGTGGCGCCCGTGCTGGTGGTCTCGAAAGTGGTGCAGGACGTGGGCGGGGTGCTGGTCTTCGTCGCGGTGGCGTTGATCGCACTGGCCCTGCTGCTGGCCTGGGTGCTGGCGCGGCGCCTGGTCCAGCCGCTGCAGGCGCTGGCGCAGGAGGCGCAAGCCTTGCGGCCCGGCGGCACGGCCGGCTTCAGCGCGCGCCACCGGCGGGACGAAATCGGCATTCTCGCCGAACGCCTGGAGAGCAGTTTCAGCGCGCTGCAGGCGGCCCTGCGGCGCGAGCACGACTTCACGCGCGACGTCGGCCACGAACTGCGCACGCCGCTCACCGTCATGAACAACACGCTGGCTTTGGCGGCTTCGCGCCCGCTCGAGCGGCACGAACTCGGCCAGCTGCAGGCCGGGGTGGACGAGCTGCGCGCCACTATCGACGTCCTGTTCGCACTGGCGCGCGCCGAGCACCTCGGGCACGCGGTGTTCGACCTGCGCGACTGCATCGAGGGGGCGCTGCTGCGCCTGCCCGGGGCGGAAGAATGGGACGAGGAGCGCCTGGTGCTGGACCTTCCGGACCGCTTGCAGGTAGTAGGCAACCGGCACCTCGCCGCGCTGCTGGTCGCCAACTGCGTAGGCAACGCCCTGTTCCATGGCGGGCCGCAGGCCAGGCTCACGATCCGCTGGGCCGACGGCCGGCTCGGCATCGCCAATACCGTGGACGCGGCGCAGGTGCGCCGGATACAGGGCTTCGCGCACGGACAGAACCTGCTGGCGCGGGTGGCCGCCAGCATGGGCTGGGAGATCGCCTTCCATCCGGGCGAATCGGCGTACCGGGTCGAGATCGTGCCCCGCGCCGCATCGTGAAAAGCCGGCGGATTTCACCGCGATTTCACCACCGCCCCCTTACGCTGGGTGCTCCATCACTTGGAGCACGCCATGAAAATCCTGATCGCCCTGCTGGTCCTGTCCAGCGCCTGCAGCACCGCCCTTGCCCAGGTGAGCAGCCTGGTCCACAAGGAAGAGAAGCGCCGCTACATCGTCTACACCCCACCGTCGTACCATAGCGAAGCGCAGCAGCCGTATCCGGTCGTGTTCAACTTCCACGGCGGCGGCATGAGCATGGCCGAGCAAATGCTGTACACCGGCATGAACCGCGCCGCCGACCGCCACCGCTTCATCGTGGTCTACCCGCTCGGCATCAAGGGAGACTGGAACGTCGGCTTCGACATGCCCTGGCTCGGCGGCACCGACGACGTCGGCTTCACCGAGGCCCTGCTGGCCAAGCTCAAGAAGGATTACCGGGTCGACGCCACGCGCGTCTACGCCACCGGCCTGTCGCGCGGCGGCTTCTTCGCGCTGCGCCTGGCCGCCGACCTGCCCGAGCGCTTCGCGGCGGTGGCCTCGGTGGGCGGGCCGACGCCCGAGCCGCTGGTGCAGCACCACACGAAAACCGGCAAGGTCGGCGTGATGCTGATCCATGGCAGCGCCGACAAGGTGGTCGCTTATGACGGCAAGGCCGGCGGCTACCTGTCCGCCAGCGAGAGCCAGCGCTATTGGGCCAGGCGTAACGGGTTCGAGACGGCGCCCGGACCGGCGCGCACGATCGACACCGACCGCGGCGACGGTACCGAGGTCAGCTATATCGAGCAGGGCGACGCCGACACCCGCGTGGCCCTGGTGACGGTCAGGGACGGCGGCCATACCTGGCCCGGGGCCGATCCGTTCAACGTGGGCTTGCCGATCGGAAAAACGACACGCGACGTCGACGCGAACGAGCTCATGTGGCAGTTCTTCAGCCGCCACCGGCGCTGAACCGGAAGCGGATGTGGTCGGCCTTGCAAGTTGCCGGACCGGCCCCACTTGTCATAACGGGACGCGGCTGAAATCGCGCTGCAGGTAAGATGTAATCGTTATGACAACAGGAGCGAATCTATGCAAATTAATGTTAATACCGACCGTACTATCAGCAAGAGCCCAGGTCTGGAAGAACACGTGCACGCGGTGGTCAACGGCGCGATCGGCCGTTTCAATGACCATCTCACCAGTGTCGAAGTCCACCTGAGCAACGAAAACCGTGAAAAGCATGCCGACGGCGGCAATTCCTGCATGATGGAAGCGCGTGTACGCGGCTACCAGCCGGTGGTCGTTCACGAGCACGCCGAAGAATTGCACCAGTCGATCAAGAACGCCGGCAGCAAGCTGGCACGCGCCCTCGACAGCGCCCTTGGCCGCCTGCAGGACAAGAACAAGCATACCGCTCCGGTCGTCGAGGATCCTTTGTCGGACAAGCACCTGACCGATTCCTGACCGGTCTTGCCGGACGCACGCCCTGCTCCTGGGCGTGCGTTTTCAGCCCGCCCTTCCCTCCAGCATCGCCCTCAGTTCGCGCAAGTAGCGCAGGCCCGCCAGCGCGCGGCTGCCGTACCACGACATCATTTCCCCATCGACCAAAAAAACCGGGATGCCGAGCTGCTTCTCGAGCGCGTCCGCGTGCGCTTCCGTGAAGCGGTAGGGTTCGGTGGACAGCAGCACGGCATCGAGCCCGTGCACCAGCGCTTCCGACCACGCGAAGCACGGGTAGCGGGCCTCGCCCAGGGACGGCACCTGCCAGCCGAGCTCGGCCAGCATCGCGGCGATATACGTGTCTTTCGACACGCTCATCCACGGATCCTGCCAGATGCAGTACAGAACGGTGCGCGGCGCTGCAACAGCCGATGCGCGCAGCGTGCGCAAGGCCGCATATTCCTGCTCGAAGGCCGCGCACCAGCGCTGCGCCTTGTCTTCCGTCCCAAAGATGCTTCCCATCAGGGTCGCCAGCGCCAGGTTGTCGCGCGGCGCGAGCGGATGGGTGACGACGATGTTGGGGACAAATTGCGCCAGCTGCTCCACGGTCGGCTTTTCGTTCTCGTCGATGTTGACCACGAGGTGGGTCGGCGCCAGCTTGCGGATCTTCTCGATGTTGACGTCCTTGGTACCGCCGACCTTCGGGATCGCTTCCACGGCCTCGCGCGGATGGATGCAGAAGCCCGTACGGCCAACCAGTTGCGCGGCCAGGCCGAGATCGCACAGCAGTTCGGTAATCGAGGGCACCAGCGACACGATGCGGGCGTCGGGTGCGGGAACATGTTGGCGGCCGACTGCGTCGACCAGGTGAACAGGATTCGTCATGGCCGTCATTTGACCACTGTTGTTTCTGGAACGCCAGCGCGCTCATGAGTTGCGATAAGGCGAGTTGCATGAGTTATCATTCCAGGTCGTAACGACAATTTCCGCCTGAGAACCCCTGTGAACCAGATCGGCACCTTTGGTGCTTCCCCTTACACCACGCGCGACCTGCAGCTGTTCCGCGACGCCGACGATCCGCTCGTCGCGCTAGCGCTCTCCCCGTGCGCGGTGGTCCGGGTGGCGGCCGGACAGCGGGTGGAAGACGGCCTGCGCGCGCGCCTGTACATCGTGCTGTCGGGCACGCTGGAAGTGGCGCCGGACGCCCATAGCGGCAACGAGGACAGTGGCGTCAGCCATGTGCGGTCCGGCGAAAGCGTGGGCGAGCAGGCGGTACTGGATGACGCCGTGAACCTGGCCGCGATGACGGCGCTGGACGATTGCACGCTGCTGGTCATCGAAGCGGACCTGGTGTGGCAGCTGATCGACCGCTCCAATGTGCTGGCGCGTAACCTGTTGCGCCTGCTGTCTTTCCGCGTGCGTGCGGCCAATGCCCAGCTCAAGCGGCGCCAGAAGCTGGGCGAATTCTACCGCCAGCTCTCGCTCAACGACGGCCTCACCGGCCTGTACAACCGGGCCTGGCTCAACGACATGCTGCCCAAGCTGGCCGCGCGCGCGCGCCAGGACGGCAGCCCGCTGTCGGTCATCATGATCGACCTCGACCACTTCAAGCGCTTCAACGACACCCACGGCCACCTCGCCGGCGACGCCGCCTTGTCCAGCGCCGCCAACGTGATCCGGGAATCGCTGCGCCCCTCGGACTTCGCGGTGCGCTATGGCGGCGAAGAACTGATGGCCGTGCTGCCGGATACCCCGCCCGGCCTGGCCGAAATGGTGGCCGAACGCCTGGCCGAGCGCCTGCGCACGGCAATGGTCTTCCCGGACATGCGCTTGCCCCTGCCCCATGTCACCGGCTCCTTCGGCGTGGCCTGCCTGGAACCGGGGGGCGACGAGCATGCCCTGGTGGCTGCGGCCGACGCCGCACTGTATCGCGCCAAGCTGGCCGGACGCGACCGCGTCAGCGTTTGAGCAAGGCCGTCCAGGCGGAGCCCGACGGCTGACGCGCAGCCTGATCTGTGCCACCATGGCGCCTGCCCGCCGCTATACAAACGACATGAGCACTACATGAGCACGCATACCTTCCTCTGGCACGACTATGAAACCTTCGGCGCGACCCCGCGCCGCGACCGCCCGGCCCAGTTCGCCGCCATCAGGACGGACGCCGAGCTCAACGAGATCGGCGAACCGGTCATGCTGTATTGCCGGCCGGCGCCGGACTTCCTGCCCGACCCGCAATCCTGCCTGATCACCGGCATCACGCCCCAACACTGCCTGGAACATGGTGTGCCGGAACACGAATTCGCCCGCCGCATCGAGGCCGCCTTCAGCGAGCCCGGCACGATCGGCGTCGGCTACAACACGATCCGCTTCGATGACGAGGTCACCCGCCACCTGTTCTGGCGCAACCTGATCGACCCGTATGCGCGCGAGTGGCAGAACGGCTGCGGCCGCTGGGACTTGCTGGACGTGGTGCGCATGACCCATGCGCTGCGTCCGGACGGCATCGAATGGCCACGCAAGGAAGACGGCAAGCCGAGCTTCCGCCTGGAACACCTGACGTCCGCGAATGGCCTGGCGCACGATGCGGCCCACGACGCGCTGTCGGACGTGCGCGCCACCATCGCCCTGGCCAGGCTGATCCGACAAAAGCAGCCGAAGCTGTTCGACTTCTGCCTGGAACTGCGCCGCAAGGACCGCGTCGCCGCCGAGATGGGCCTGCACCTGGACCCGGGCCAGCGCCAGCCCTTCCTGCACGTGTCCGGCATGTTCCCGGTCGAGAACGGCTGCCTGGGCCTGGTGTGGCCACTGGGGCAGCATCCGACCAACAAGAACGAGATCCTGGTCTGGGACTGCCGCCACGATCCGTCCGAGCTGTTCGACCTGGACGCCGAGACGATCCGCACCCGCCTGTTCACCCGCAGCGCCGACATGCCGGAAGGGATGACCCGCCTGCCGATCAAGAGCGTCCACCTGAACAAGTCGCCGATGCTGGTCGGGAATCTGAAAACCCTGCAGCCGGCGATGGCGGCGCGCTGGGGCATCGACGTCGACCAGGCGCGCGCGCATGCAGCACTGGCTGCCGGTGGACGCAACATGAGCGCGATCTGGGCCGAGGTGTTCAAGAAACCGGCCCCGGTCGACGAAGTGGATGTTGACGAAGACCTGTACGGCGGCTTCGTCGGCAACGGCGACCGCCGCAAGCTGGAATCGCTGCGCCACGAAAAGCCGGAAGCGCTGGCCGGCATGCGCCCCTCGTTCGAAGACGAGCGCCTTGGCGAGCTGTTCTTCCGCTACCGCGCGCGCAATTTCCCGCAGACCTTGTCGGAAGCAGAGATGCAGCAGTGGGAAGACCATCGGGCCGCGCGCCTGTTCGAGGGTGCGGGCGGAGCGCGTACCGTGGACCAGCTGTTCATGGAGATCGACGCCCTGTCCGAGACCGCGGACGAGCGGGCCGAGGAGATCCTTGGCGCGCTGTACGACTATGCGGAGATGATCGCCCCGAGCAGGTATTGAAGAGGGGTCATGGTTCCCGCCTACGGGTGGGGCGAACCATGACCCCAAGCGCCGATTATGCTCGCGCCGCGTTGATCGCGTCCCGCGTTTCCTGTGCGACCCGCCGCGCCGCCGCCGCGAAATCTTCACCCGCTTGCGGCGCCGCGTACAGGATCGCCCGCGAAGAATTGATCATCATGCCGGCGCCATCCGCGGTGCGCCCCGCCTTCACGGTCGCTTCCACATCCCCACCCTGAGCTCCCACGCCCGGGATCAGGAGCGGCATGTCGCCGACCAGCTTGCGCACCTGCGCGATCTCTTCCGGGAAGGTCGCGCCCACCACCAGCGCCAGCTGGCCGTTGCGGTTCCATTTCTCGGCCACCAGTTGGGCCACGTGCTGGTACAGCGGGCGGCCGCCGACGTCCAGGAACTGCAGGTCCGATCCGCCCGCGTTCGAGGTGCGGCACAGCACGATCACGCCGCGCTCCGACCATGCCAGGTAGGGCTCGACCGAATCGAAGCCCATGTAGGGGTTGACCGTGACGGCGTCCGCGCCGTAGCGCTCGAAGGCTTCGCGCGCGTACTGGTGCGCGGTGGCGCCGATGTCGCCGCGCTTGGCGTCGAGCACCAGCGGAATATGTGGGTAGTTGCTGCGCAGGTAGCTGCAGATTTCCTCGAGCTGCGCCTCGGCGCCGAGCGCGGCGAAGTAGGCGATCTGCGGCTTGAAGGCGCAGGCCAGGTCGGCCGTTGCGTCGATGATCGCCTTGCAGAACTGGACGATGGCATCCGGCTGCCCTTGCAAGTGGGCCGGAAAACGCGCCAGGTCGGGGTCGAGTCCGACGCACAGCAGGGAATTGTTGCGGGTCCATGCAGCGGTAAGTTTGTCGATGAATGTCACTTTGGGGCCCTTGGCAGTCGATGATGGCAAACCCAATATTGTACCTGCCAGCCAGGAAGGCGGCCGACGCAGCATCGGGTGGCCCGGATGATGCGCCAAAATATCTTTACATCATGTATATTTTGACCATTCGACAACTTGCCATGGAATGATCATGACACCTTCCCTCTTCTCGCGCTGGATCCGTACCCTGGCCCTGGCCATCCTCACGGGTTCACTGCTGTCCGGCTGCGGCTACAACGAGTTCCAGACCAAGGACGAGGCAACCAAGGCGGCCTGGAGCGAGGTGGTGAACCAGTACCAGCGCCGCGCCGACCTGATCCCGAACCTGGTCAATACCGTCAAGGGCTATGCCTCGCACGAGCGCGAGACGCTCGAGTCCGTGACGCGCGCCCGCGCCGCCGCCACCAGTTTCCAGATCACGCCGGAAGTGCTGAACGACCCGGCGGCATTCCAGAAGTTCCAGCAGGTGCAGGGCGAACTGTCCGGCGCGCTCTCGCGCCTGATGATGGTGTCGGAAAAATATCCGGACCTGAAGGCCGACGCCAGCTTCCGCGACCTGGCCTCGCAGCTCGAAGGCACCGAGAACCGCATTACCGTGGCGCGCCAGCGCTACATCGCGTCGGTGCAGGACTATAACGTCACCGTGCGCAAGTTCCCGAACAACCTGACCGCCATGGTATTCGGCTACGACACCAAGCCGTCGTTCACGGTCGAGAACGAAAAGGCGATCTCGACGGCGCCGACGGTCGACTTCGGCAAATAAGGACGCGACCACGATGCCCGCGCTGATCCAAGGCCGTATCAAACGTCACGTGTGGGCCCTGCTGCTGGCCTGCATGCTGGCCGTGGTGGGGGCCAATTCGGCATTCGCCCAGCTCAAGCCGGTGCCGGCGCTGAGCGGGCGCGTGGTCGACGAAGCCGGGATGCTCGACGCCGCCCAGCGCGAGCGCCTCACGGCGGTGCTGGCCGACTACGAGGCGCGCACCGGGAGCCAGATCGCCGTCTTGCTGGTCAAGTCGACCGAGCCCGAGGCGATCGAGCAGTTCAGCATCCGCGTCACCGATGCCTGGAAGCTGGGACGCAAGGGCATCGACGACGGCGTGCTCTTGATGGTGGCGCGCGACAACCCGAGTGCGCTGCGCAGGCTGCGCATCGAGGCCGGGCGCGGCGTACAGGGGGTGCTGACCGACGCCCAGTCGAAACGCATCCTGCAGGATGTGATTGCACCGCACTTTCGGCAGAATCACTATTACGAAGGCCTGGTGGCCGGCGTCGGCGCCATCGCCACCCTGCTGAACAAGGAAAGCTTCCCGGCACCGCAGCAGCAGCAAGTGCCGCAGCGGCAGGTCCAACAGGACAGCGGCGGCGGCTTCTCGATCTTCGGCATCCTGGCGCTGGTCATCGGCTTTACCCTGCTGCGTTCGATCTTCCGTCCGCGCCGCAGCCGGCTCTCGCCGAACCACTGGGGCCACGGCCGCAGCAGCGGCCTGGGCAATGTTGCGACAGGCATCATCCTCGGCAACATCATGAGCGGCATGGGACGCGGGGGCGGCGGTTTCGGCGGCGGCGGCGGCGGATTCGGCGGCGGCGGCTTTTCGGGCGGCGGCGGCAGCTTCGACGGCGGCGGCGCCTCGGGAGATTGGTAATGAGCAGCGAGATCGGATTCAGCCAGCGCGTCAAGCGCGCGTGGCGCCACCTGGGCAGCAGCAGCGGCGACGCCAAACGCGCCTTCCCGGAAACAACGCTGAGCGCGATCAGCGAGGCCATCACGGCGGGCGAGCAGACCCACCGCGGCGAGCTGCGGCTGATCGTCGAAAAGGCGCTGCCTTTCGACGAAGCCTGGGACGGCGTGAGCAACCGCCAGCGCGCACTGGCCCTGTTCGCGGACTACGGCGTGTGGGACACCGAGGACAACTGTGGCGTGCTCATCTACATCAACCTGGCCGAGCACAAGGTGGACATCGTGGCCGACCGCGGCATCGACCGCAAGATCGACAGCGCCACCTGGCAGGGCGTGTGCCGTACCATGACCGATGGCTTCAGGGAAGGACGTTTCCACGATGCGACGCTGACCGCCATCGGGCAGGTCAACGAACTGCTGCGCCAGCATTTCCCCGCCAATGGCAGCCGCGCCAACGAATTGCCGGACCAGCCGCTGATGCTGTGACGCGTTTGAGGCAGGTCTGGCGTCGGGCGCCGAAGCGCCGCTAGCCTGGAGTCCCCTCCAGACCGATGAAGCAGAACGCCTTGGCAAACCGGATCACGACCATTCCGCCCCGATTGGCCTGCTGGCGCTCCCGCCTGGAAAAGCGCCCTTTCGTCTCCGCGGCCGCGCTCGGCGCTTGCCTGGGCATCCTGAACACCCTGTCTTCCGTCCTGCTGCTGCCCATCTTGCTGCGCCTCCTGCCGCCCGAGCAATGGGGAAATTCTGCCGCATCCAGCCTGGACGGGCTCGGCCAGGGCGCGGTCTTCGCCCTGGCCGTCATCTGGGCGCCCCTGATCGAAACCCTGCTCGGTCAACTCGTCCCAGTGGAGTTCGCCCGGCGGCTCGGCGCACATCCGCTTGTCTGCGTCCTGTTGAGTGCGCTCGTGTTCGGCGGCGGGCATTATGTCAGTGGCGGACTTGTTCATGGAATCAGCACCTTCTTCGGGGGGCTGTTCCTGGCCTGGGCCTATGTGGCCGCGCGCCGGGCCGGAATCGGCCCCGGCTTTCTTGCCGCGTTTTCCGCGCATGCCTTGCATAACATGTTGCTGGTCTTCGTGGTCGCGCGTCTGTTTCCAGGCGCGCTATAGCAGCACCGGCCATTTCTTTCCAGCTGGTTACAATGCCGGTATTTCCCCTTTTGAAAGCCCGCCATGAGACTAGCCAACAAGATCGCGATCGTTACCGGCGCCAGCCAGGGCATCGGCCTGGCCTGCGCCACCCGCCTGGTGCAGGAAGGCGCACGTGTCATGCTCGCCGATATCCGCCCGGAGGGCCGTGACGCCGCCGCAGCGCTGGGCGAGGCGGCGCGCTTTTACCAGGCCGACGTCAGCCTGAAGGCCGACGTGGACGCGCTGATCGCCGCCACCCTGGCGGCATTCGGCCAGATCGATATCCTCGTCAATAATGCAGGCGTGACCCACGCGGCCGATTTTCTCGACCTGACGGAAGACGACTTCGACCGTGTGTTGCGCATCAACCTGAAATCGATGTTCCTGTGCAGCCAGGCAGCCGCGCGCGAAATGGTGAAGCGCCAGACGGGTTGCATCATCAATATGTCCAGCGTGAACGCCGAGTTGACCATCCCGAACCAGGTGCCGTATGTGGTGTCGAAGGGCGGCGTCAACCAATTGACGCGGGTGGCAGCGATCGGCCTGGCCGGGTACGGCATCCGGGTCAACGCGATCGGCCCGGGAACGATCCTGACCGAGCTGGCGAAAAAGGCCGTGCTCGGCAGCCCGGAAGCGCGCCACACGATCCTGTCGCGCACCCCGCTCGGACGTTGCGGCGAGCCGGAGGAAGTGGCCGCTATCTGTGCGTTCCTGGCAAGCGAGGATGCGTCGTACATGACCGGCCAGACGCTGTACGCGGATGGCGGCCGCATGGCGCTCAACTATACGGTGCCGGTACGCGAGTGAAACTGCACTACTCGAAACTTCGCTAGACAGATATGCGAATTATCAATGTCTGGTATCCGTATTCTAAATTGGACGAATATTTGGCGGCGCACCATAATTGCACCTGTCTCCACTATTCTCCTCCAAGAAAATAGTTTTAAGCCCGCCTCGAGCGGGCTTTTTTTTAGGCGCTGTCACCTTTAGCTATGGATGAGGATTGAACTCCTGAGCTCCTTAATGGTCGAACACCCGTCTGCATCGACGGGAGCCGGCCATGAAAGCACCCAGTTTCAAGAAATGGTTCGCACGACTGCCTGCGCTCAACCAGCCGCAGCGCCTGCAAACGCTGGCCGCCC